>JAADGL010000069.1 GCA_013152385.1 Acidobacteriota bacterium | reverse complement strand
CGATGTAGATCCAGCTTCCCGCTGTCATCTGGCCGTACATGATGAGGCCTTTCTTTTCCAGTTCGTTGAAGTAGTCCCAGTTGGCCCAGTGTCCCACAAGGTTGGAGTTGGCAATGAGAACACGGGGGGCGTCTTCGTGGGTTTTGGCCACGCCTACGGGTTTTCCGCTCTGAACCAGCAGGGTTTCGTCCGGTTCAAGGTTTTTCAGTGTTTCGAGGATGGCGTCGAAGCATTCCCAGTTCCGGGCCGCCCGGCCGGTTCCGCCGTAGACGATGAGTTCATCGGGGTTTTCGGCGTTGTCCGGGTCCAGGTTGTGCTGAATCATCCGGTAGGGGGCTTCAATGAGCCAGTTTTTACAGGTGAGTTTTGTGCCGGTTGGCGGGTGAATTTCACGTTTCATGACTTTCCTCCCAGTAAAACAATGTTTTCTATGAAAATTTCACGCTATTCCAGTTCTCCTGTGATTTGCCGGGCAGCTTCCGTGAGGCTGCCATCATCCATCAGGGCGCGGATGGCTTTAAGGTCTGCCGCCATGTAGCGGTCTTTGTCCCAGGGGGCGATTTTTTCACGGATTTTTTCCACCACCGGAATCAGCGGTTTTGCCGGTTTCAGGGGTTTCAGGAATTCCAGCCCCTGAGCGGCTGCCAGAAGTTCAATCCCGATGACATTTGCCACGTTGTCCGCCACTTCCAGTGTTTTCCGGGCGGCGATAGTGCCCATGCTGACGTGGTCTTCTTTGTTGGCGGAAGTGGGGATGGAATCCACAGATGCCGGGTGTGCCAGTACTTTGTTTTCCGATACCAGCGCGGCGGCGGTGACATGGGCCAGCATAAAACCGGAGTTCAGCCCGCCTTCTTCCACAAGAAAGGCGGGGAGTTCGGACAGTACCGGATTGACCAGCCGTTCGGTACGCCGCTCCGAGATATTGGCCAGTTCCGAGATGGCAATCCGGAGATAGTCCATCCAGAATGCCACGGATTCCCCGTGGAAATTTCCCCCGGATACCAGTTCGTTTTCTTCCGCGAATACCATGGGGTTATCGGTGGCGGAATTCATTTCAATCTGAAGCATTCTGTCCACAAAGGCGATGGTTTCCCTGACCGGGCCGTGGACCTGGGGAATGCAGCGCAGGGTGTAGCTGTCCTGTACCTTGCCGCAGTCTCTGTGGGAACGGGCAATTTCGCTGTCGTCAAGCAATTTCCGCATGTTGGCGGCGCAGGTGAGCTGGCCTTCATAGGGACGTTCCCGGTGAATCCGTTGGTCAAATGCGGTGGCGGTGCCTTTGGATGCTTCCAGTGTCATGGCCCCGGCAATGTCTGCCAGTGTGGCGAGGCGTTTTGCCTGATACAGTGCTTTCGCCCCGACAGCGGTCATGACCTGAGTGCCGTTAATCAGGGCCAGCCCCTCTTTTGCCCGGAGGCGGCAGGGGGTGAGGCCGGCCATTTTAAGAATTTCCGCGCCGGTTCCTTCCTGATCGTCAAAGGTTGCTTTTCCTTCTCCGATAAGCACCAGCCCCAGATGCGCCAGCGGGGCAAGGTCGCCGGACGCACCCACCGAACCTTTTTCGGGAATCAGCGGAATCACGTTCCGGTTTATCATTTCGATGAGCAGATCCAGCACTTCCAGGGAGATTCCGGAGCGCCCCTTTGCCAGTACATTGGCCCGAAGCGCCATAATCATCCGGGCAATATCGGCGGGAAAGGGTTTGCCGACTCCGGCCGCATGGGAACGGAGCAGGTTGTACTGCAATTCCTCCACCTTTTCCCGGGGAATGGTGACGGTGGCGAAATTGCCGAATCCGGTGGTAACGCCGTACACAACTCGGTTTTCCGCCACAATGCTGTCCACGACATCCCGGCCCTGCTGAACCCGGTTCCGCGCTTCATCCGAAAGGCCGACGGCAACATTTCCCGCACCGATGGCAATCAGTTTGTCCAGGGTCAGGGAATTTCCGTCCAGTAATACTTTTTTCATAGTAATTCCTTTGCAATGTATAGGATAATCATCCCTGCGATGATAACGCCCAACCCGATCTGCCGAAGTGCAGCCGGTTTCGTGGCTGCAATCCGGCGGATAATCTTTCGGTAGGTTTCCGGCAGGAAAAACGGCATTAGTCCTTCAATCAGCAGGGTGAATCCAACAACCAGTAAAAAGAGTTTCATTAATTTCGCTCCGGATAATCAGACAAATTTTTCATTCCATCGGAATTATAGCTCATTTTTCCCATGAGAACGAGGGTTCAGAAATGCCAGGTGATATTCAAATCAATACTCCGCCCCGGCTGTTCGTTCATATAATGCACCCGTGAAAGAAAATCATGGTAGCTTTTGTTTGTCAGGTTCCGAACCGCAATCTCAGCGGAAACGCGTTTCCTGCTCAATCCGGTGAAAAAATTATACACGGTATAACCGGCGGTTTCGGATTCGAATGCTGCCACCCGGTTTTGGCGCAGTGTGGTTAAAACGGAAAATTTCGCCTGAATCAAACCGCCGGCAATGCGGCTTCTTTTTTCCAGTTTGAATTCATTGACAATTTTAACCGGCGGCATATCCGGCAGATTCTCTCCGGTAACGTCATCACTGCCGTGTACCAGTGACAGCGAGCCCCGGTAAGAAAAATTATCCGGAAACCACAGCTTTGCCTCCAATTCCATTCCTTTTAACGTTACCCGGGAAAGGTTGGACCAGGTATGAATTTCCAGCCCGGTGTCCGGGTCGGTTTCTCCGGTTTTCAGTTCGGCAATATAGTGGGAAATCCGATTGTGAAAAAGGCTCAATGCCAGTGAATACCGGTTTCCCCGTGTTCGCACACCGAAATCAAAGTTTTTGCCGGTTTCCGGCACAAGATTCGGGTTCCCGATATCCACCGAATCCTGATGGGCGCCGTAGAAAAAGCGTTCCAGAAGGGAGGGAGCCCGGAAAGCAGTGCCGAGATTGCCGAACAGATTTGTGCCGGACGACAGGCGGTACAGCACCCCCAGCGTACCGCTTCCGTGGGTATCCACGTGGCGGACACCGCTGTAACCGTAACCGGGGCAAAGGGGTGCCCGGGACTCAATCCGGTCTGCCCGGACTCCGCCGGTGACAGTGAGACAGCCTGTTACCGACCATTCGTCCTGCAGAAAAATACCGGTTCCGGTTCGGTTTGATGGCGGGATGACTCCGGGGGCCATCTCCGTGTTCCATTGCAAATCTGCCGTTGTCCGTGTGCCGAGGCGGCGGACAGACCACGCGTTTTCGTCAAAGAGATTGATTCCGGTTGTCAGAAGATGGTTTCCGAAAAGCAGATGGGTGTGGGCATTGATATTCCGGGTAACTTTATTGAGAAAAATTTCCGTGGTTCTGGTGTGGCCAGCATCCGCAGGCAGTTCGATAAACATATGCCGGTGCTTGTACTGGGTGGCGGCGGAAACCCGGAATCCCCGGAATACCGGAGAAATATCTGTCTGTTCATAGCTTGCCTGGAAGCGTTTGTATTCATTATTCTTGAATCCCATATCCACCGCATCCGGGTTTACCGGAATGCCGACATCCGCCTGCATCGCATAGTAATTCAGGATAAATTGACGGTTTTTATCCGAATAATTGATACCGGTATTGTAAAACATTCCCTTTGTTCCGCTGTTTTTCAGCTTCCCGTCCGGAGTCTCAATATCATTAAAATCTTTTCGTACCACATCCAGGAATCCCTTCCATTTGTCGCTGCCACCGCTTAAAAACAGGGATTGCCGGTTGCCGTCCACCGCAGAGCGGTACAGGGAAGAGAAGGCGTTTCGCGGCATTCTGTCCGTGCCGTAGCCTTTGGTGAAGAAATTCAATACCCCGCCGATGGCATCGGTACCGTAAATGACGGAAGCCGGGCCACGGACAATCTCTACGCTTTGTACCATACCCGGTTCAATCGAATAACTGTGATTACCGCCGCCGAACTGCTCCCCCTGACGGATACCGTTCATCAAAGTGAGCACCCGTTCGTCATAAAGGCCCCGAATCATGGGCCGCACACTGCCGCTTCCGGTCTGGGAAACAGTGACACCGGGCTGAGCCTGCAATAAGTCAATAAAATCGGAAGGAACGGTAAGATTCAACTGCTTTGCCGTTATCGCGTTTACCGGAAGCCTTGTATCAAAGGTTTCCTGTTTGTGAAGGTCCGCGGTGACAACAACGGTTTCATTGACGTGTTCAGAAGTCTTTTTTTCATTCTTTTTCTTTGTTTTTGTGTCGGATACACTCCCTGCCATTGCCAGTTGAAACAGCAGGCAGCAACAGAGAGACAAAATACCTTTTTGCATAATTTCTCCTTTGGATTTGATTTTCACCGGCGGGTCAGGAGAAAATCGGAGGAGAGCGGGAGACGGTGGGAAAGGCAAGAATAAAAGAGTGGTATTTGGGTGTGAAATATTCGGGGCAGACAGGGGCGGGGGGTGAAAATATCACAATCTGAACCGATCCGGCATCCCCGTTTGCGGCAGCCTGTTGAAACAGGCAAATCTGGCATTCCGGGTGGAATTTTCCGTCTTTATGGTGGTGAAATGCCGCCTGAATTGTGCTTCCCAGTAAAAATACAACTACCAGAGCCGGCAGAAAATGCCATTTTCTCATGGGAGAAAGATACCGCTGCTCCGAAACGCTGTCAAGGGGGAAAAGAAAGCCGGGCCGGTTGCCGTGCTATCGGCCTGTTTACATTCAACAGCTGCGATTGTTAACGTGATAAAATGAAAGAAAAAAAGAGGGGTGGGGGCAATGTATTGGGCACATAATAAATTGAAAGGAAAGACTGCCTGCCTGTTTTTTGCCTGTATGTCCCTGATGTGGGGATGCGGCAGAAATTTCCCCGATGACCGGCCTGGTGTACAGCAGAGAAACAGATACCGTTTCCGGTGTTATTGGGGGAAGCGGTTACCGGTGCAATTACGGCAGAATAAACCTAAAGGGAAAGCCGGGCTTTGACCTTCTCGGCGAATCCGGCCAGGGCCCCGGGGAGTTAGGCTCCGGTAAATTCACTTTCATCTGACGGGATATTTACATATGTGCGGGGAACCCCTGAAAAAGAAGTGTGAAGTTTTTAATCCTCTTTTTTCGGGGTGTAGCGACAAGGTTGATAGAATTATCGCGTTTGACGCGGTA
>JAADGL010000030.1 GCA_013152385.1 Acidobacteriota bacterium | reverse complement strand
GCGGGTCTTCCCCTGTGGTAACAGTGGCCGACCCGGTTCAGATTGACAAACAGTTTTACCCGAATCCCGGCGATACAACCTACACCATCGGCGAAACATTCCGGTACCGCCTGACAATCTCGGTGCTGGAAGGAACCGTCAACGATCTGGTGGTCACCGACACGCTGCCGGCGGATATTGCCTATGTGTCTTCAAGTGTCGGGGTTGGGAACCTCGTTATGACCACCGGTTACAGCGGCAGCCCCGGCATCTCGGGCCAGACCCTGACCTTTGACCTGGGGGATGTGGTGAATCCGGCCAACGGCAGTACTACCGATGACTTCATCACCATTGACATTACTGCGCAGGTATTGGATACCGCCGGGAACGTGAACGGCCATGTCTTCGGCAACAACGCCAGCCTTAGTTTCACCGGCCCGTCGGGGACCGTTACACGGAACTACGATTCCGATGCCGGTACAGCGGGGATTCAGCCGCTGGACGGCGTAATTACGGAACCTGTTGTCCGAATCATCAAAACAGCCGATTCGGACACTGTACCGCCGGGGGACGTGGTGACCTTTACCATCACCCTGGACCACACCGCAGCCAGCACCGCAGACGCCTTTGACCTGGAAGTGGTGGACACCCTGCCCGCCGGCCTGACATACGTGACAGGCTCGGCATCCATCCCGGTGTCGGTTTCCGGCCAGCAGCTGACCTTCGATATTGCCGCCCTGACACTGGCGGCGGACAATACCAGTTTTACCTTCCGGGCCCGGGTGGACAATGACGTTACCTTCGGCGGGACACTGACCAATACCGCCGATCTGAGTTACAGCTCTCTTTCCGGGACAGTATCGGAGGAGAGAAGTTACAGTGATACCGATACGGCAGATGTAACAGCAGATGAAACGACCTTTATTGATGCCGTGAAGACTGTCGCTGTTGTCGTTGACGGAAACGGCGACGGACTGGCACAACCCGGTGACACACTGGAATATACGGTTACCCTGACCAATACCGGGGACACGGCAAACAACGTGGTCTTTACCGATACCCTTCCGGCTGAAACCACCTATGTCACCGGTTCATTGACCACTTCCGCCGGTACGGCGGATGCCGGTGGGGCACCGAATCTCTCTGTCACCATTCCCACGATGTCAGACGGTGCTACCGTCACCATTAGCTTCCGGGCTGTGGTGAACAGCGGGGTATCTGAGGGCACGGTAATTTCCAACCAGGGTTCGGTGGACTCAAACCAGACAGTTCCGGAACCTACCGACGTGGACGGCAATGACGGCAACGGTGATCAGCCCACAGAAATTACCGTGGGCGGCGAAGCTCCGGTGGCCGACCCTCTGTATGCCACCAAAACCGTTCAGATGCAGACAGACGCGGATGGAAGCGGCGACGTTACCGCCGGGGACACCATGCGTTATGTGATTGTGGTGAAAAACCTCGGGGATACAGATTTGACCGGGGTCAGCTTTTCTGACTCCATCCCGGCCGGATTGACCTATGTGGCCGGCAGCGCCGCCATTACCGGTTCCGGAAACAGTGTCAGTGTAACGGCACCGGCGGTTTCCGCTGCTATCCCGACACTTGCCGGACGGGCATCTGAAACCATCATATTTGATGTCACCGTGGATGCGTGGACAGCACCGCCGGCCAGCCGGGCCTATGTCAACCAGGGAACGGTGGATTCCACCGAAACCGCCAGTGTACTTACCGACAGCAACGGCGATCCCACCGACGGGGCGCAGGAAACACAATTCAGCGCTGTCAGTACCGCCGGTTCCGGCACTCCGTTACTGGATGTGGAAAAACGGGCCGCCCTTGCGGTGGACAACGATTCAGACGGACTGGTGGACCCGGGAGATACCCTGACCTACACCATCAGCATTACCAACAGCGGTTCCGCGGATGCGGTGAATACCCGTATCACTGATTCCACCCCTGCCAACACCACAGCCGTCATCGGCTCCGCGAGTACCAGCCAGGGCATTGTGACCGGGGAAGACCCTCTCAACGTGAATGTCGGTGACATTGCGCCGGGGAGTGTGGTTACCATCACCTTTCGGGTTACGGTGAATGCCGGGACAGCGGACGGTACAATTCTCAGCAACCAGGCGACAGCCACCGGGGACAATTTCCCCGATACCGACAGCGACGACAACGGGCAGGCCGGAGACGGCATCAATCCGACACTGGTACCGGTTACCACCGGAAGCGGCGCAGTGGGTGCGCCTTCCAACCTGGCCAAAACGGTTATCGCCACATCCCTTGGGGATACACCGGGAACTTCGGTTGCAATCGGCGAAATTGTCACTTTCCGCATTTCCGTGGACATGCCGGAAGGCACTGTCAGCCAGGCGGTACTCCGCGATACACTTCCGGCAGGTTTGTCATATGTGGCGGGGAGTTGCCGGCTGGCACGGGTTTTTGATACCGGTATTACTGCTTCCGCCGATCCGGGCGCCATCAATTCCGCGGCTTCCGGAAACTTTGTTCCGTTGACAGACGGCACCGATGTGACGGTTTCCGGGCCTGTGATAAGCGTATTTCTCGGCGATGTTATCAATTCGGATAACGACAGCGGCGCTGAAAGCTACCTTCTCGAAATACAGGCGCTTGTGGATAATGTTATGAGCAATCAAAACAGCGTCAATCTGATTAATCAGGCGGGAATGGGCTATTACAACGGGTTCAGCACAGTGGAACTGCCGCCGGCAGCCGCAGGGGTAACGGTGGTGGAACCCAACCTGGAACTGACAAAAATCATTACAGCCGAACCCCTGTGCGTGGAAGCGGGAACCACCGTGTCTTTCCGCTTGACCGTTGCCAACACCGCGCAGGTGGCGACCGCTTACCGGGTCAACCTGCGGGATGTGTTGCCGCCGGAATTCCTCGGGGCACCGGACGGAAGCGGCACGCCGCCGTATTTTCTCAATATCACTTTGAGTAATCCGGACGGGGCGGTTATCAACGGTACCACGACACCGCTGGCGCTAACAGATGCCGCCTTTGCGACAACCAATACTGCAAATGATACCCTGACATGGCCGTTGTTCGACCTGACACCCGGTTCGGCCGTCACCCTCACCTACGACGTCATTATCAGCAACACAGCGGTGAACGGGACCGAAACCGGAAACACCGCGACGGCGGACTATACCACATTGCCGGATGGTACCGGCCGAACCGGTGCCGACGGCGGTGACGACGATGTAAACACGACCCTGAACAACATGGTTGACAGCGGCTCCACTTCATTGATCATTGCCAGGGAATACCTTGTCAATGTCAGTATCACCGGAAACGGAACCACCAACGTCACCGGTACCAATGAAGTCTGCAACGGAGACGGAATTACCATCACACCGATTCCCGCCCCGGGCTGGCACACCGCCGCAATTTACGATAACGGGGTGGATACTTTCTGTAACATGTGTCACTGCTGGTGCAATTGTCACAATTGTGTCAGCGGGCACATTCTGGAACATGTTCAGGAAAATCACGATATCAAAGTAGTATTTGTAAAAGACGAAGACCCGGTTTTCAGCGCTTTCCACGCATCCGCGACAGCGGTAACTGCGGGGACAGCAGTTACATTCACTGTGGAGGCCAGCGATCCCGACGGCGGAAGAATTGTTTGGTATGACTGGGATTTCAACGGAGACGGGGAGAGTGATTTGCGGACCTATACCGGAACTGTCCGCCATGTTTTTGCGGTGCCTGGAAATTTTCCGGTCAGTGTTACCGTATTGGACGACGACTGCAACACTGCCACATCCGCCACAAAAACCATTGCCGTGACTGCGCCTGCGCCGGTGATACTTCCTTCCTCCGCTGCACTGGCAGCCGGGGGGTTGTCCGGATTGACTGTCGGCAGCTACATTGTGAATCCGACAGGAGAGCCGGTCAATCTCACCTTGACACCGCTGGATGAAAACGGGCAGGCTATTTCCAGTGTTGTCATTACCCTGGCGCCGGAACAGAAACTTAAATTGACACCGGAACTCTTCGGCGGCATTTCATTTGACACGGTCAAAGCCCTTGCTGATGCGCCGGTAATTTCCTACGTAGACCTTCAGGGAGATATCCGGGGGATGTCATCCACGCTCAACGGCCCCCTGGGCACCACTGCGAACGCACTGCACATTGCGGAAGAAACCGACATGTGGCAAACCCTGGCCTATCTCTCCAATGCCCGCAGTGCACCTGTGTCTGTCAAAATTGCCGGCAGCGAAAGTAAATTGCAGGAAAAGTCCGGGCAGATAGTCAACCTCGGTGCATTGTTACCGGCGCTTCCGGAAACCGCCACGGCATGGGCAAGGTTTGAGGCACAATCAGACACACCCTTTACGGATACCTGTTCACTGGCAGGATTTGAAGCCTTTATCCGGAACGACAGCGATGGTGCGGCGACCGAGCTGGCCGTGTCCGGACAGGATGCCCTGTTTATCCCACACATTCCGCTGGAAACTGACATTTTCTGGACCGGTTTCACATTTGTAAACACCGCAGCCGTTTCCAACGTTGTAACCGTGCAGTTTTTCACCGACACCGGAGAACGCTGCGGGTTTGAATCCTTCACCATCGGCGCGGGGCAAAAAGTCAAAGGCCTGATGACAGATCTCTTTCCCAAGGAAGCCGGATTTGCTAGCTGGGCGTGGGTCACCGGAACGGAGCGTCTCAATGGCATTGAAATCTACGGCACATACCATGACGGTATCTGCGGATTTGGCCTTACCGGTAATATGAACACTGACCTGATATTCCCTATGATGATAACAGGAGACAATTTTTGGACCGGAATTGCCGTGGTCAATCCCAACGCTGATACTGCCGCTGCAACCGTCAAACTCATGGCGGCGGACGGCAGTGTCCGGGCACAACACACAATCAGTATTCCGGCAAAAAGCCGTTACAAAGCTGTTGCGGCAGATTTGTTTACAGGAATTATGCTGGGGGCGGATGATTACATCCGTGTTGAATCCGCACTTCCCCTTGTGGGGGTGGAAGTGGCCGGCAACCTGGACCGGACATTTATGAAAGCGCTGGCGGCCAACTGACGGGAGACAGGAAAGGGGGCGAAAGCCCCCTTTTTTTGAATGTAACGAATCATAACGGTATGTGAAAGAGAAATCAGAGAAGTTATCCGGTTTCTTTCCACCTTTTCCGGAGTGATTTTCCTGTTTTTTATGAGCTGATGCCGCCGTCGCAGACAAGAATCGTGCCGGTGGTGTAAGTGGAAAGGCCTGACGCGAGATACAGTACCGAACCCACAATTTCTTCCGGGCCGGCAAAGCGGCGAAGGGGAGTCATCCCCAGAATCATACGCTGAATTTCTTCGTTTTTTGTCATCGCTTCCGCGAATTTTGTCTCCACTACCCCCGGTGCCACAGCGTTAACCCGGATTCCCTTCGGCCCCAATTCTTTGGCAAGCCCCCTGGTCATGGCAATGACCGCCGCTTTCCCCATGCCGTACACCACCTGCTGCGGAATGGGGGAAAGCCCGGCAACAGATGCGATATTTACAATATTTCCGCCGTTTTTGGCCAGCATCTGTTTTGCCGCGTACTGGCACATGAGGAAATATCCCTTCACGTTCACTTCGAAAGTTTTGTCGAAAGCCCATTGCGGGACATCAACCGCCGGGCCGTAAAACGGGTTGGTGGCAGCGTTATTCACCAGAATATCAAGGGAATATCCTCTGCTTCCGATTGTTTCAAACAGAGCCTCAATTTCATCCGGCCGGCCGGTATTGCAGGCAACGGGGATAGCTTTTCCCCCCTCTTTCTCGATGGCCGCGGCCACTTGTTCCAGCGTTTCGATTTTTCTGGCCGCAATGATTACAGTTGCCCCCAGCACGGCCAGTGACCGGGCAACCGCCTCACCGATGCCCCGGCTTGCGCCGGTGACCAGTGCGATTTTACCTGTGAAGTCAAGTGCGGATAAATCTTTCATTCCGGGCTCCTTGTTTTTTCGGTTTCATTGGGGAAATCCTCCGGTGCGGATGGTTTCCCGTTTTACACATGCCCCTCTTTGATGGCCCGCATGGCAGCTGTTTCCAGAACATGTACCGCTTTCCCGAGGCGGCCGAAGCGCGGGTCTTTTGTCTGTCCGTTATAGAAGCGGTAATAAATCTGCTGGGCAATTCCGGCAAGGCGGAACAGGCCGTACACAAAATAAAAAGTAAAATCTTCCGGTGCAAACCCGCTGCCTGTGAGGTAGCGTTCCACCACCTCGCGCCTTGTCAGCGCACCGGGGTATGTGGTGGGAACAAGGCGGATGGCCTCCATTCCCGGCCCGTCGCCCGGTTCCACCCAATATGCCAGTGAGGCACCCAGATCCATCAGCGGGTCGCCGATTGTGGCCATTTCCCAGTCCAGTACACCGATTACATTCAGGGAATCGTCCAGCACAACGTTGTCGAACCGGTAGTCATTGTGAATGATGGCGGCACCCTGTTCCGGCGGCTGATGTTCCCGGAGCCACTCCATTACATTTTCAAAATCCGGCACATCCGGAGTATGGGCGTCCCGGAACCTGCGGCTCCACCCTGAAATCTGACGTGCCACATAGCCTTCCGGGCGGCCGAGGCTGTCCATATTAATTTCATGATAATCAAGGGAATGAAGCTCACGGTGGACATCCACAATCTGTTCGCAGAGGCCCCGCATCTCTCCGGGTTTAAGTGTCAGCCCTTTAGGCAGATCCCTGCGTAAAATCAGGCCTCGGATCCGGCGCATCAGAAAAAAAGGTGCCCCCAGTACTTCCGGGTCTTCACAATAGGCCACCGGTTCCGGAATATAGGGAAAATGATGATTCAGTGCGTTGAGTACGGTCCATTCCCTGTGCATATCGTGGCCGCTTTTGGGTTTCTTTCCGTGGGGCGGCCGCCGGAGGACCAGTTCAGCCTCTCCCACCCGTATCAGATAGGTCAGGTTGGAGTGGCCGGAGGGAAACTGGGCGATTTCAATCTTTCCTTTCAGGTCGGGCCGTTCCTGTTTCAGAAAATCAGACAGCCGCCGGATATCCAGCTCTTCACCGGGCCGGGGGGCCCGGGTTACATCATCGAAAGACACCGTTCCCCTCCTTCAATTCGTCCGCTTTTGCCCGGTATGGTTTCAGAATCCGCCGGGCAAGGGATAATTTATGCACTTCATCGGCACCGTCGTAGATTCTGGCCGCCCGTTCCTGCCGGTAGAAAAAGGCGATAATCGTGTCATCCGTCATGCCGAGGCCGCCGTACACCTGCAATGCCCGGTCTACCACCCGCTGCATTACGTTGGCCACGACAAATTTAATCATTGAGATTTCTTCCCGCACTTCTTTGAATCCGAAATTTTCGATTTTCCATGCGGTTTCAATAGTCAATGCCCGGGCCGCCGCGATTTCCGCCGCACTTTCTGCAATCCATGCCTGGATAATATCCTTGTCCGCCAGTACCTTTCCCGGCGCGATGGGCCGGGTTACCGCCCGTTTACACATCAGGTCCAGTGCCCGGCGGCAGATTCCCAGCCAGCGCATGGTGTGGTGAATTCTGCCCGGTGCCAGGCGTTCCTGAGCAATTCTGAATCCCGCGCCTTCCGGCCCCAGCAGGTTGGACTGCGGTACCCGGCAGCTGTGGTAAAGGACCTCGCCGTGGCTGAACGCACCGTCTTCGGTATGCCCCATCACCGCGATATTCCGTACCAGATCGAATCCCGGTGTTCCGGTAGGGACAATAATCATACTGGCCTGGCTGTGGGGTGCCGCATCCGGGTCGGTCACAGCCATGACAATGGCAAAGGCGGCGCCGTCTGCTGCCGTTGTGTACCATTTCTGGCCGTTAATCACATAATCACTGCCATTTTTCACCGCAGTGGTATCCATCATCACCGGATTGGAACCGGGAAGTTCCACCTCTGTCATGGAAAAACAGCTTCTGATTTCACCTTTTACCAGCGGTTCCAGCCACTTTTTCTTCTGTTCCGGTGTACCATGATCATACAGAATCTCAATATTCCCGGCGTCGGGAGCATGACAGCCGAATACATAATGCCCCAGCGGTGTCTGGCCCAGCACTTCTGAAACAAGGGCAAAATCCATCAGTGAAAGCCCCATCCCGCCGTAATCCTTCGGCTGTGCCGGTGCCCAGAGCCCCATCTGCCGGACTTTTTTTCGTTTTTTCTCGATTTCCGGTTCAATTTCGGCAAAACTTTTGGTTAAAAACGCGGTTTCCATGGGAATGAGTTCCTTTCGCACAAACTGTTCCATCAAGTTCAGCATCTCTCTTGTTTCTTCACTGACGGTAAAATCCATCGTGTGCCTCCCGCATTCAGTTTCTCAACAGCAAGAATAGCACAAAAAACGTGAAATCCGCATTTCGTATTTCCTTTCTGAGGAGGGCATGAAAGAGTCAACTATATGATTTTTATGTTTATTAACCATGTTTCGCCCCCTGCGCCGCACACAGAGATCCGGTGCTGACTACCTTTGCCGCAAAACACTTTCTGTATGGGAATTGCGCCTGTTCATGATATACTGCCACTCAATAACAGAAAACGGAGTGTGAAAATGCCGGGAAAAACGAAAAACCAGAATTCAAAGACAGGATTGTTTATCGGGGCGCTAATCTTCGGAGGATTGGGGATATTTCTGCTGTTCGGTTGGGTTCAAAACCTGCAGATGGCCCATGCCAGCAAATCATGGCCTTCGGTACAGGGAACTGTTGTCAGCTCAAGGGTTGTCCGGATACAGGAACTCACCGATAAAAAGAAAAAACGGCCCCAATACAGCTACAAACCCCTTGTCAAATACAGCTACAGCGTGGAAGGCCAGGGTTATTTGTCCAGCCGAATCTCATTCGGCGACTATTACACCAACAAACGTGACCACGCGCGGCACATTGTGGCAGCCTACCCGGCGGGGAAAACAGTGCGGGTGTACTACGATCCGGAAGCCCCGATGCACAGCGTGCTGGAGCGGAAAGCCGGGTTGGGCAATAAACTCCATCTGCTCCTCGGATTCCTGTTTGTTCTGGGCGGATTCTTACTGTTGTATGGCTTTTTTGTTAAACTGTTCAGGGGAGAATAACGCCTTATCTGCCTTGTTTCCGGAGGAAAAAATGAACGCCATTGACAACGCAATTATGAACGCACTGACAGTGAATCTCGGATACCGCCCCGGCGAATCCGTCGGTATCATCCTTCAGGAATGGAAACCGGAACCGGGGGACAGATTCCGGGACAAGTTCCGGCGGTCCCGGGAACTTTGTGAACGGATGGAAACCGTATTCCTTGCCAACGGTATCCATGCCGAACTTCTGCGCTACACACCGGCCGAAGCCCGAAACGGAGTGGACGCTGTGCCGGCGCTCTATGAAACCGCAAAAGGTTATGACATCCTGTTTATGCCCACGGTATTTTCATTGAGCCACACCCCTTTCCGCAAAGCTGTCAGCGCCGCCGGGGCCCGTGTTGCCAGTATGCCGGGTTTTACCCTGGACATGTTTGAACAAAACGGCCCCATGGACACCGACTACGAAAAACTGGCGGAAGAAACCCGCGCGATTCAAAAAAAACTTGCGGCCAGCCGTTATGTCCGGGTGACTGCGCCGGGCACCGACATGCGGATTGAAATTGTGGCGGAAACCGCCCGTGCCTCCACCGGCATGTTAAACACCCCCGGAGCATTTGGCAACCTTCCCGGTGCGGAAGCTTTTGTTTTACCGTCGGAAGAGGGAAGCTCGGAAGGGTTCTTCACCGTGCCTGCCGGCTGGGGCGGCCAGATTCCCCTGCCGTTTCCGGTGAAATTCACCGTAAAGTCAAACCGGTTCGTGAAAATAGAAGGCCATGGAATGGAACAGCAAAGCTGGATTGATAAAAACATCATTCCCCTTGTGATGGGACAGGAAAACTTTAACATACTGGCGGAACTGGGCATCGGCACCAATCCCATGCTCAATGAAGCATACATTGCGAAACACGGCTGGAGCATCCTCACTGCGGAAAAAATTTCCGGTTCTGCCCACTTCGCCAACGGAAACAACGCCGGATTCGGCGGAACCAACGACGTTCCGGTACACATTGACTGGGTCGTCCCCGGCGTTGATATTCAATACATTCTGTGACTCTCCGCAATAAATGAGCTTTTTTCTGTCTGCTCAACCCGGGTTGCCACTTTACTTCGGAACTGAAACCCGGTAAGCTTTTCAACTGAATGACAGATTGACGGGAGCAGAACGATGCTGGAACGTTTCTTTTCACTGACAACACGGGCGACACTGTCCACAAGATGGCTGGGGATTACAAAAATTCCCATGCTCTATTTTACCCGGCCTTCCATTTCGGAACTGACAGATGAAAAAATAGTGGTGAAAATTCCATTGAGGCGGCGGACAAAAAACCACCTCGGCTCCATGTACATCGGCGCGCTGGTTGTCGGGGCGGAAGTTGCCGCGGGGCTGATGGCATGGCGCCGCATTGATGAATCCGGCGTTCCCATTAACCTTTTGTTCAAGGATATCCACGGCGATTTTCTGCGCCGTCCGGATGATGATGTCTTCTTTACCTGCACCGAGGGAAAAGAGATTGACCGGCTGGTTGAAAAAGCGGCTGAATCCGGAGAACGGCAGGAAATGCCCCTGAATATCATTGTCACCGTTCCTTCTACCGCCGGTGACGATCCGGTGGCCCGCTTCACCATGACCCTTACGATTAAAAAAAAGTGAATATGTGTGCCGGCCGGTGAATGGCGGGATTTCCCGGATTTCTTCTTTCCCCTGCACACGTAGCTTCATATTTCTCCGCCCCGGGGCGAATGGAGTGACAAAAATTGTCACTGACTGACAAAAATTGTCAATTGCAGCGGGGCTTCAAAAGATTAACTGCTGAAAATAAAACAGATACATTTTCTGGCATGAAGCTGGCATTGTGAATACCCGTCTATTAATTTTTCCATAAGGAGGAAAGATATGAACAAAAAAGGTTTTACACTGATTGAATTGCTGATCGTTGTTGCGATCATCGGTATTCTGGCTGCCATCGCTATTCCGGGTTACCTCGGCGCGCAGGCAAAATCCAAAAGAAGTGCGGTAAAAGAAAATGCCGCCAATATTGCAAAAGAATTGCAGAACTGGATGGCTTCCGCCTATGCGACAGACACCAATGATCAGTTCGCCGACACTACCGGTGACGGCGTTATGACAAACATCGGCGGCTCCACTCCCACCAACTTGGTAACAGCTGCATTGGCTCACACCAATTATGGCCACATTCAGAACCCGTACAGCGGAAGCACTATGATGATGCAGAACGATTGTACTGATATTGCGGTTAATGTCGGTGCGGCTGCCGGCGGAACAGCCGGTACCGTTGAGCTTTGCCCCAACGATACAAATCGGACAATTACTGTTGTGGGCGTTGCGGAAGACAGCAGCCACAATCCCTACGTTGTATTCAAGCAGACTGTTTCCGTCGAATAACAACTGCCAATTGCAAGTAAAAGAAGGCCCGCCTCCGGCGGGCTTTTTTTCTCTCTTTTTGTGCCGGTGAATTGAAGCGGTTCAGGTTCCTGAGGTGTTTATGAAACAAGTGGTTTCCGCGGTTTTAAAGAAGAAAACAGACAGCATGTCAATTCAGTTTTTCCGTTACGGGCTTGTCGGTGGAATCGCGTATCTTGTGGATTTCGGATTGCTGTTTGTTTTTACGGAATATGCCGGAATCTCTTATCTTTTTTCCGCTGCCCTTTCCTTCCTTGCCGGGCTGACGGTGAATTATCTTCTCAGTATTTTATGGGTGTTTAAAACCCGCTCCGTTGAGAACCGGATGGCAGAGTTTTCCGTGTTCACTTTTATCGGTTTGGCAGGGTTAGGGCTGAATGAGCTTCTTCTCTGGATATTTACCGGCTTAATGGGCTGGTATTATCTGTTGTCAAAACTGGCCGCGACGCCGCTGGTATTTCTGTGGAACTTTTTTGCCCGGCGTATTGTGTTGTTTTCGCCTCCCCGCCGGAGCCGGAACAGCGAGGGAGAATCGGTAGAATGAAAAAAAAGCAGGCGGTCATCATCGGGGCGGGGCCGGCGGGGTTAACCGCGGCATATGAGTTGTTGAAACGGACGGATATTCATCCCCTTGTCATTGAATTGAACGATGAAATCGGCGGGATTTCGGCAACGATTAATTTCAAGGGAAACAGAATTGATATCGGCGGCCACCGTTTTTTTTCAAAATCCGACCGGGTAATGGACTGGTGGCTGAATATTCTGCCCCTGGAGCCTGCTGTTTCCGGTTCTTTTCCCACTGACTATCAGGATAGACAAAATCCATTCATTGCCGAAGAAAGCGATTCCGTTTCTTCTCCCAATTCTACCCTAACTTTATGCCGAAGATGCCGTGATGCTGTTGAGAAAACGAAAATCGAGGATTTATTTCAGGCGGAAATTCTTTGATTACCCGGTTCGTTTGAATTTTCGTACTGTCCGGAACCTCGGGATTTTCCGGATGGCAAAAATCGGATGCAGCTATATGAAGAGTGTGCTGTCTCCCCTTTCTCCCGAAAGCAATCTGGAAGAGTTTTTTATCAACCGGTTCGGAAAAGAACTGTACGAAACGTTCTTCCATTCCTACACGGAAAAGGTGTGGGGCGTGCCCTGCCGGGAGATCAGTGCAGAATGGGGCGCTCAGCGGATTAAAGGGTTGTCAGTCGGGAAAGCACTGCTGCATACCGTGAAAAGGCTGTTTCAGTTTGGAAGGAATATTTCCCAGAAAGGAACGGAAACCTCGCTGATTGAACAGTTTCTTTATCCGAAGCTGGGGCCGGGCCAGATGTGGGAAACGGTGGCGGAGAAAATCAGGGAAATGGGCGGGGAGATTCAGACCGGTTACCGGGTCAGCCGTCTGTTGACAGAAGGGAAGCATATCCGGGAAGTGGCGGCGGTGAACCCCTTTTCCGGAGCTGTGCGGCAGATTAAGGCGGATTTTGTCTTTTCAACCATGCCGGTGAAGGATCTAATCCGGGCAATGGGGGCATCTGTCCCAAAGCCGGTTATTTCGGTTAGTGAAGGCTTGATGTACCGGGATTTTATTACAGTGGGATTGCTGCTGAAAGAGATGAGTGTGTCGGGTCGGAAGGGCCGGCTGATTTCCGATAACTGGATATATATTCAGGAACCGGATGTGTCACTGGGCCGGGTGCAGATTTTTAACAACTGGAGTCCGTTTATGGTGCGGAATCCGGAATATGTCTGGCTGGGCCTGGAATATTTCTGCAATGAAAGGGACGCCTTGTGGCGGATGACAGATGATGAGTTGATTCGCCTGGGACGCTTTGAACTGGCAAAAATCGGCATGGCGGCGGAAGATGCTTTTGTGGACGGGGTGGTGGTACGGATGCCTAAAGCGTATCCTGCGTATTTCGGCACCTATGGGGAGTTTGGCCGGATTCGGGAATTTCTGGATCCGTTTGAGAATTTGTTTCTCATCGGACGCAACGGGATGCACCGTTACAACAATCAGGATCATTCCATGCTGAGTGCCATGGCTGCGGTGGATGCGGTTGTTTCAGGGACATCGGATAAGTCTGCACTGTGGGCGGTAAATGCCGAAGAGGATTACCATGAATCGGCACGGTAGCCTGAAGCATTGGTGGGAATACCCGGCTGGGGTTCGGCTGTTTTGTGCGCGGGTTGAACGGATTGATTCCGCCGGGTGAATTTAAAAATCCGAAAGAGGGAAAGGTGAAAATGAAGCAGAGGGAAGGAAAAGCGAAAATAAGTGCCATTCTGCTGTTTTGCGGACTGTTCCCTGTGTTTTTAATGGGAAGTATTGAGGTTCTGGCATCACTGGGTTTTTTCTTCGGGTTTCCTGTTTCCGGTGCATATGTTCCGGTTTCAATTGTGGTTTCTCTGTTTCTGCTTTTTTTGTTTGGCCGGAATTTCGGACGTCTGCCGGAGATGGCTGCGGCTCTTTTCGGAATTGTACTGATGCTGACAGTCAGTTACGGACTGGCGGTTCATTTTCTGGATGTGACATGGGACGGGCAGGGATATCACCAGAGCGCGATTCTGAAATTGGCGAACGGCTGGGACCCGGTGACCACTTATGTCAAAACCGGCGAAAACCGTCTGCTGAAATATGCGAATTATTACAGCAAAGGCCCCTGGGTCTGCGCGGCATCCGTGTTTCGGCTCACCGGGAATATTGAAACCGGGAAGATGTTTAATCTGCTGTTGATGATGTCGGCTTTTCTGTTGTCACTGGTACTGTTGCTGCGCTTGCGGGGGTTCGGGCGCTATTCGGTTCTTTTCGCCCTCCTTGCCGCATTGAATCCGGTGTCGGTGTGCCAGATGTTCAGCTTTCTTGTGGACGGGCAGCTGGCCGCACTGATTGTGATTGCGATCAGTCTCGGCTTATTATTTTTTATAGAAGAAAATTACCTTATTGATGCGGGTTTTTCCGCGGCAATTGTCCTTGGTTTTAACGTAAAGTTTAATGGGGTGGCATATATCGGGCTGGTGGTGTTTTTTCTTTTTCTCGGCGCATGGTTTTTTTATCGCAGCCGTTTCACATGGAAGCGGATTCGCATAACAGTGTATGCCGGGTTGATTGCTGTTTTTCTTGTGGGCTTTAACCCCTATGTAACCAATACCGCCTGTTACGGCAATCCGTTCTATCCGATTCTCGGGCCCCACAAAATTGATGTTTTGCGTTTACAGCGACCGGTAAATTTTATCAATAAAAACCGGTTTTCGAAACTATACCTTTCCCTTTTTTCCAGGAGTGAGAATTCCCAGGGCCTTTTGTTTCAGTTTACTCATTCCAAAAATCCCTTTACCTTCACTGAAACCGAGTTTCGTTGGTTTGTTCAATCTTCCCTTCGGATCGGTGGTTTCGGCCCTCTTTTCGGCGGCATTCTTATTTTGTCACTTCTTTCATTTTTCGGGATGATGCTGCTTTACCGGAAAGAACGGCCGGAACTAATGCTGTTTCTTGCAGGCCTGATTCTTTCCGTCATTATCAATCCGGATGGGTGGTGGGCACGGTTGGCGCCACAGCTCTGGCTCTTTCCGCTGATTCTGGCGGGGTATCTTTTTTCTCTGAAAAAAAAGATTGCAAAGGGATTCGGTTTTGCTGTCGTATTGCTGTTGCTGGGCAATATTGCGGGAATTACCTGGTCATACACAACACAATATGCCGCTGTGAACCGGAAGCTCAAACAGCAGCTTCATTCACTGGAGAATGTTCCCATTATCATGTCTCCGGGTTTGCTCAAGTCAATTCGCAATCGTTTACACGATTACCATATCCCTTTCCGCGAAGTGAGCAGTCAGAAGAGGCTCCCCTGTCTTCACCCCGAAAGGCTGGTTTGGTCCACTGCCCGTTTCTGCCGCTTAAAGGGCTATACAGGCCATAGCCGTAAACCGTAAAGACCGGCATGGCCATGTTGGAATCTGATACAATAGATATATGAAATTGACCGGGAATAATTCTGTGCCAATGGTGCCGTTTTTGCGGAAGGCACCCTTGACAAAAAAGGAGCAACGCCGGATTTTTGCTGCGATAACCGGAACCTTCCTGTATGCCATTCTTGTTTTATATGCGGCCCGGTTTCATGAACCGTGGTTTGACGAAGCTCAGGCGTGGCTTCTGGTAAGAGATTTGAGCCTGTGGGACTTGCTGGCGCATTATCTCCGGTATGAGGGGCATCCGTCTTTATGGTATCTGCTGTTGTGGCTGCCGGTTCACATGGGCCTGCCCTACCGTTTCTTTGCCCTGATTCCGGTAACGGTTGCGGTTGCCACTGTCTGGCTGGTGCTGCGCTACGCTCCCTTCCCTCCCTTTATCAATTGGATGATTCCTTTTGGTTATTTTTTTGTTTTTCAGTACGCGGTTATTGCCCGGAATTATGTTCTGATTCCCTTTCTTTTGTCCGCTCTTGCCGTTTTGTACCGGAACAGAATGAACCGCCCGATTCTCTTTCTCCTGCTGATTACGCTGTTGATGCACGTAAGCCTTCACGGTGCTGTTATGGCTGCCGGGTTCGCTTTGGCTGAGTTTATTAATGCAGCCTGGTGGCCGGAGGGAGGGGGTGTCCGGCATCGGCGTTTTTCCCGCTGGTTTTTATTGGTTGTGGCATTGAATGGGCTTTTGCTGTTTGTACAGCTTTCATTTCCGGCCGGGTTGATTTATATGATTGGGCCTCCGGAGAAGAATCTTTTTCAAATTGTCAATTATTCGATCACGGGGGTTTGGGGATTTTCTTTGGTTTTTTTACTGCTGATTTTTCTATGGCTGATTTTCCGAAAAGCCGTATTGCTGTTCTTTTTCCCTTTTGTCGGTCTTTTGATGCTGTTTTCCCGGGTGTACAAGATCTGGCACGGGGGGCTTTTATTTTTACTTTTGATTTTTGTACTCTGGGTCAGTTATCCGGCCGGGGAAGAAGAGAGTTTTGCCGCCAGTAAGTTATTGCGCCGGTTCCGGGTTGTTTTTCTTGCGGTATTCGGATGCATTTTGTCGGTTCACATGATTTGGGGAGCGGATGCTGTCCGTTATGATTTGGAGAATTCTTTTTCCGGTTCAAAAAGCTGTGCGGCGGCTTTGAAAAAAGCGGGACTGGACCAGGGCGACCTGTACATGATCGGCTACAACACAGTGGGGGTACAACCCTATTTTGACCGGAATATTTTTATCAATAATCCGACACCGGGAGATGGTGCTTTCTGGTTCTGGAGTGTTAAAAATCCACTGGCTCTTGAAATGACCGAATCCGGAAAATCCGAAAAAGAAATTGATAAACTGAATACGATATCCCCTTCCTATGTCCTTGTGGGTGTTTTTGACCGGGAATCCCGGGGGCTTTTGGAAGAAATTTTGAAAAGAACCGATTACCGTATCCTGAAATCATTCAACGGCACTATCGGCTGGAAAGGGGAACCGTATCAACCGGATAAGCTGGTTCTCCTCAGTAGAGAGAAGAACCAAACGCCCTGATTTCTGCCGCGGTATTTCCGGATATTCCAACTGTGGCGGTTTGCGGCTGTTTCTGGTATAACTGAATCAATACAGAATCGGGTTACGGGAGGAAATGAATGGCGGCACATGAAACGGCGCTGATGATAACTTTCGGGCTTTATCTTGTGGCACTGATTATAATTGGATTTCTCGGAGAACGGAAGTTTTCGAAAAGCTACGATGATTTTGTTTCAGCGGGAAAATCGCTGGGTTCCATTGTCACGGCGTTAAGTGCCGCGGCAAGCTCCGAAAGCGCCTGGGTGATGCTGGGGCTTTCCGGGCTGGGATACACGAAAGGGCTGGCTGCCTATTGGGCCGTTATCGGCTGTGTGGCGGGTTACGCGGTGAACTGGTTTTTCGTTATTGTTCCGGTGCGCCGGATTTCCGGTGCCCACGGTTCTCTGACACTGGCGGATATGGTGGAGGATGAACTGAATGACCGGAAAAAGATGCTCCGCATCATCGGAAGTATTGTTATTGTGTTTTTTATGGGGGTTTACGTGGTGTCCCAGTTTGTGGGTGCAGGTAAAACCCTTCACGGTATGGGGCTGATGGATTATCGCCAGGGAGTGCTGCTGGGCAGTATTATCATTGGAGTTTATGTGCTGATGGGGGGCTATGCGGCGGTGTGCTGGACCGATGCTTTACAGGGGATTTTAATGGCGGTTATTATGGTGTCTCTGCCCATTCTCGCCGTGGTGGATGCCGGGGGGCCGCTGCATATCCACGAGGTGCTGAAAAGTGCCGGGCTGGAAGGGTTCTGGTCTCTGCGGGGCCTGTCTGTCTGGGGGAGTGCCGGGTTTATTGTGGGCCAGCTGGGAATCGGACTCGGTTATCAGGGCATGCCCCATGTGGTGGTTCGCTATATCACGGTGAAAAACGAAGAAGAGGGCCGCCGTTCCGGTATGATTGCCACCCTGTGGGGGGTGCTGGTACTTGCCGGGTCGGTGACGCTGGGGATTGCGGGACGGGCGCTGTATCCCGCTTTGAAAGATGCGGAACACATTCTGCCGAGGTTTGCCGCCGAACATCTGCCGCCGGTGCTGGCAGGGGTGGTTCTGGCTGCAATTACCGCCGCCATCATGTCCACGGCGGATTCACAGCTGATGTATGCCGCCACCTCGCTGGTCAACGACTTGTGGCTGAAATTGACAAAGCGGAAGGTTGAGGGCCGTTATCTTGTACTGGCAACGCGTCTTGTGATTCTTACGATGACGGTTGTGGCGATTCTTGTTGCACTTCTCAATGTCAAGGTCATTTATACCTTTGTTCTCTATGCGTGGGGTGCGCTGGGGGCGGCGTTTTCCCCGATGATTCTGTCTATGATTTACTTCAGGCGTTTTAACAGGTGGGGTGCGCTGGCAAACCTCATTACCGGGCCGCTGGTTGTGGTGGTCTGGAACAATATTCCGCTGCTGGATAAGGCAGTTTACGAGTTGATTCCCGCATTTTTCCTGTCACTTGCAGTCGGATTGCTGGTATCGGTAATGACCGGAGGGCGAGAGGCATGAATATCCGGGAAGAAAGTGAAAAACTGGAACGGGAAACTCTGTCTCCCAATGCCTGCTTCGCGGCAGAAAGCCGGGGCCGGCATCTGCCGGAGGTTCCCTGCGATATCCGCACCTGTTTTCAGCGGGACAGGGACCGGATTCTCCACTGCAAATCTTTCCGCCGCCTGAAACATAAGACACAGGTTTTTCTGGCACCTGTGGGCGATCATTACCGCACACGACTTACCCACACCCTGGAAGTTTCCCAAATCGCCCGGACCATTGCCCGGGCACTGCGTCTCAACGAAGACTTGACCGAAGCCATTGCCCTGGGCCATGACCTGGGCCATACCCCCTTCGGCCATGCCGGTGAAGCGGTGCTGAACAGGCTTGTGGACGGCGGGTTCCGTCATTTTGTTCAAAGTGTCCGGGTGGTGAATTTTCTGGAAAGAAAGGGAAGGGGCCTCAACCTGACGGAAGAAGTGGTGGAAGGAATCGGAAAACATTCCAAAGGGCGTTCGGGAGACCCTTCCGGGGCGCATCTCGGTATCCGCACGCTGGAGGCGCGGGTGGTCCGGGTCTCCGATGTGGTGGCGTATCTGAATCATGATTGTGACGACGCCATCCGTGCGGGAATAATCCGGGAAGAGGATGTGCCGGACCCGGTGGCAAAAGTTATCGGGCGTTCTCCCCGTGAACGTATCAACCGGCTGGTTCGTGATTTGATACGGAACAGCCGGGCCGCCGGGGGGACGGATATCCGGATGAGCCCGGAAATTGAGCAGGCATTTCTGCGGTACAAAGATTTTATGTACGAAGAAATTTATTTCAACGAAAAGGTTAAAAAAGAATTCAGCAAATCCGAGAAAATCATTGAATTTCTCTTTGAATACCTGATGGAGAATGCGGAAGCGCAGATTCCCTCATTTTATTTTCAACGGAAGAGTAAACGGGACAGAGTGACGGCGGACTACATTTCCGGTATGACAGACCTCTATGCCATCAACCTTTTTGAAGAATTCTTTGTTCCCCGGCGCTGGTTTCGCCTCTGATTTATCTTTCCCCTTGCGCGGGAGAACGCTTTCCGACACAATGAAATTGAAAAACAAAACACGGGAGCAACCGATGTCAGACAGCGATTTGATTCAGAACAGAAAAATTATCCGCTGCGACGTGGCGGTGGTGGGCAGCGGGCCGGCGGGGCAGCGGGCGGCAATGGAATGCGGCAGGGAGGGCCTTGATACCGTTATCATTGACCGGCGGAACCGGAAAGTAGGCGGGGTTTCTCTCCACGTGGGGACCATTCCCAGCAAAACGCTCCGGGAAGCGGTGCTTCACTTGATCGGTTACCGTCACAAGCACCTTTACGGAGACCAATACCAGGTCCGGCAGCACATTTGCCTGAAAGACCTCACCGAACGGGTGGAATTGACCCTGAAACGGGAACTGGCGGTGCTGGAGTCCCAATTCATGGCGGCGGGAGTGAAGGTGTTGTACGGGGAAGCCTGTTTCGCGGATTCCCACACCCTTGAAATCCACAACCGCATAAAAAAAAGCAGAACCATTGTGGAGGCAAAGCAGATTGTGCTGGCGCCGGGAACGGTTCCGCGCCACCCGGAGGACATTGATTTTGATTATCAGGTGATTTTTGACAGCAACTTCGTTTTTTCCCATAAAAGCTGCATACGGGAATTGCCAAAAAGCCTGATTGTGGTCGGGGCAGGGGTGATTGGCACCGAATATGCCGCCATGTTTGCGGCATTGGGCTGCCGGGTTACGCTGGTGGATCGCCACGATCATATTCTCCCCTATCTTGACGGCGATATCCGGCGCCTTTTGTTGAGTGAGATGGAGAAAATGGGGGTCACTATGGTTCTCGGCAGAGGGTACCGGGTTATCCGGCGGCTGGAAAACGGGAAGGGCATGGTGGAAACCGATACCGGCGAAACGCTCACCGCTGATGCCGTGCTGGTTTCCCTGGGCAGGGTTCCCTGTGTGGAACGCCTGGATCTTCCCGCGTCGGTAAAACTGGGTGAGCGTTCCGTTATCAGAGTTGATGATGGTTTCCGTACCACAGCTTCTCATATTTTTGCTGCCGGAGATGTTATCGGACCGCCGGCTTTGGCGTCCACCAGTGCGGAGCAGGGCAGGGTGGCGGGGCGGAATGTACTTGGCTATGCGGTTCGCGACCATCGCCCGGAGCTGTTTCCTTTTGCGATTTACTCCATTCCGGAAGCATCTTTTATCGGAAGTACCGAGGAAGACCTGGTGAAAAAAAGAATTCCTTTCGTAAAAGGGCTGGCCCGTTACAGGGAAGTTTCCAAGGCAACCATCAAGGGGGGGTCCGTGGGAATGCTGAAACTGCTCTTTGCCCCGGACAGCTGGAAGATTCTCGGCGTTCATGTGGTCGGTGACCAGGCTGCCGAGCTGATTCATATCGGCCAGGCGGTGATGAGCCTCGGCGGCAGGGTAGATTACTTTGTTCACAATGTTTTCAATTATCCGACCTGGGCGGAAGCCTATCGGGTTGCCGCGTTGGACGGCCTTGCCCGTCTCAATGTTCCCAGCCGTCTGGACGGCAGTGGCATGGGCGGCGCCTGACGGTTTCGGATATGAGGCGGGTCAACGGAGTTTTTACCTTTCCTGTCTCACAGAGGATTTTTTTCGGGCCCGCTTGGAAGCGTACATTTTGCGGTCCGCTTCTTCCAGTGCCTCTTCAAGGGATGTGCCGCCGCCATAATTGGCAACCCCGAAGCTTGCTTCAAGGGGAAGAGTTGTCCCGGTATCTGTTGTGAAGGTTTTGTGCCTGTTCAGGCATGTGTTCAGGGTTTCTGCCGCCTCAATCGCGGAACAGTTGGGAAAGGTGGCGAGGAACTCGTCTCCTCCCCAGCGGTAGAGCCGGTCTTCGGAGGAAAGCGCTGTCGAAATCACTTTTACAAAGGCACGAATCAGTTCATCCCCCGCCTTGTGCCCGTACCGGTCGTTGGTGACTTTGAGATTGTCCAGGTCGAAGAGGCAGACGCTTCCGTAGGTGGCTCTGGCAGCCTGAACCCCGACCCCTTCGAAAAACGCCCGCCGGTTTAACGCACCGGTAAGGGCATCTGTGAATGATTTCTGTTCCAGCTGATCCCGGGAAATGGCAAGTTCTGCGATGGCGCTGTCTTTTTCCCGTGTGATTTCTTCCATCAGGATGAGTACGAATCCGATGGAGAGGATGACCTGAAGCATTTGATCCGCAAAGGAACCGAATTGTGCCACTGAGTTCAGGGCACCGGATAAAGCTTGTTCTTTGAAAAGTGCGACATTCAGAAAATAGCGGAATTCCACTGCCCAGATCAGGCCTTTTATCAGAAAGACGCTTCCTGTCAGCCGGGAGCCGATGGTCCGCCGTTCCGCAGGAAGCCGGAACATGTTGTACGCGCAGAAAAACATGGCCGGGACCAGCACAGCTGTCTGCCATACCAGAACTTCCGGAAAACCGGCAGAAAGGGCCAGAGACAGAATGCTGTACAGGACGGTGGCAATGAGGCCGAAAATCAGCCGTCGGCGCCATCTGCCTCCGTGAGCGAAGAGGTAGGTGCCGCCGACAATCAGCCAGAGAAAAATCAATTTCCCGATCTGGTAAGTGGAGTAACTGAGAATCAGGCCGAAGGGCAGGGAGGAACGGTCGAAAAGCACCTCGCTTCGATGGCCCATAAACGGGAGCAGTGCCAGCAGAGAAACGGTGAGAATGACCCACGCGTCCGCCCAGATCCGGAAATACCGCCGTCTGCCGGACTGATGGCGGAGGAGCTGGAAGAGCAGAGCGGTTAAACCGACACTGACCACTTCTACAATGAGCCCGATCCAGTAAAGCAGAGTGGTTTCGTCAATGGCCTTCATCAGCGATTTTCCTCCCGGACGAACAATTGGGGTTTAATTTGCCGGGAATGCCTGTTTCCCGGAAATTGAGGGGAAGGGGGTGGTATTGTCTTTGGAACCATGCTGTTTTCACGGATAAAACACCTCTGATGTTTTGACCTTTCAAATTATATCATGAAGAAGAGGCGGATTTTTGTTTTCATCGTTTAACAATGTTTCTGCCGGCAATTCTGTTTTTTCACTTTCCGGGCAAGGGAATCCGGAAAACAAAATTTGCCGTGTATTATTCATTGTGCTAACATATAAAAAACTATGGCGCTTTGAGTGTCCGCCTGCACTGCAAGTTATTGCGGTTGTCCGTCTTCCGATCCGTTCGGAAAACAATCATTCAAATTATATGCGTGAGGAGAGTTCTCACTATGCCTGGAAAAATGACACCCCCCTTCCCTGACCGCAGTTATGCGTGGAATAAAAAAGAATTGGATAAAGTGGCCATCAATGTGCGTTCCCGCAGACTGCTGCGGCAGCTGCTGGATGAGACCCCCCGGCTGAAAGACATTCTGGAAAAATCATCAACCGCTGCGGAAGCTGTTGACGCTGTTTCCCGCTGGATGGCGGAACTGATGAAGGAGCGGCCGGTTGCTGCTGCTTTTTATCGCCGGGAAAGAAACGGCAGGGAGACATTTGAAAAATTGAGCTGGTCCGATTATGCCCTTATCCGGATTCTGGATTATATTGATAACAGCGGGCGGGAATTCTCCGATCCCAATCTCCATGGGGATATGGCAGTCAGTGCCCCGTTCAAAACCCTGTGGCTTGCGGTGAAGGACGGTACCGGCGGAGCCAATGAAGATTTTTTCGAGGATTTGCTGATGCTGTTCCGCCAGCTCAGCGGTAAATTGAAACCGCCCCGCCCGGACCGGAACCGTCTTTTCGAGTGGATGGAGCGCCATCCTTCCGGTTTGGATCCGGATATTGTGGAGATGCGGAAGCTGAACCGGGAACGGATCCTCGGAATCATTATCAACCGGATGGAGCGGGGTGAAATCAGTGATCAGCGGTTCAGGTTTGTTCCGGGAATGACCCGGGCACAGAAATTCCGGCGGGCGCTGGAATGGTGGAACGATTATCAGTTTCATCTGCGGTTTGCCGTCCGCAGCCCGGCGTTGCTCAACGAAATGCTGGATTTTACTCTGTCCCCCGAAACCATGCGGGTTTTACATGATGCGAAAGAAGCCGGAATTCCCATTTTCGTGAACCCGTACTATCTGACACTTCTCAATGTGCATGAACCCGGTTTTGCCGTTGGCGCCGATTTGGCAATCCGGGATTATGTTTTATGCAGCCGGCAGCTTGTTAATGAATTCGGCAGAATTTCCGCATGGGAGAAAGAAGACCAGGTAGAGCCGGGAAAACCCAACGCGGCAGGTTGGTTGCTGCCCACGTCGGATTGTGTCCACCGGCGCTATCCGGAAGTGGCCATTCTCATTCCGGAGACTGTGGGCCGGGCCTGCGGCGGACTCTGTGTGTCCTGTCAGCGGATGTATGATTTTCAGCGCAAACATTTGAACTTTGACCTGGATCGGCTGAAACCTCAGAAATCCTGGTCGGAACAATTGCCCAGATTAATGCAGTACTTTGAGAACGACAGCCAGATCCGGGATATTCTCATCACCGGAGGGGACGCGTTGATGAGTTCCAACCGCTCATTGGAAAAAGTGCTGGATGCAGTGGTTGAGATGGCTCGGAACAAACGCCGTGCAAACCGCAACCGCCCTGACGGTGAAAAGTTTGCGGAAATGGTACGGGTCCGTCTCGGTACCCGCCTTCCCGCCTATCTGCCCCAGCGGATTACTTCGGGATTGATTCAGGTGCTGCGGGAATTCAAAGAAAAGGCGATGAAAGTCGGAATCCGGCAGTTTATCATTCAGACTCATTTTGAGACAGCTATGGAATTGACACCGGAAACCGTACAGGCGATCCAGATGTTAATCGAAGCCGGCTGGACAGTGACCAATCAGATGGTTTTCACCGCTGCCGCATCCAGGCGGGGGCACGCGGCAAAATTACGCCGGGTATTGAATGACATCGGAATTCTTTCGTATTACACATTTACGGTGAAGGGATACATGGAAAATTTCCGGAATTTTGCCACCAATGCCCGGGCGGTTCAGGAGCAGATGGAAGAAAAGGTGTTCGGACAGGTGCCGGAATCATTTCATGACGAAATCCGCAGTTTTCCGGAACAGGCGGCACGGATGGTTGAAAATATCAGAAAATTGCTGGACAGGGCGAATCTGCCGTTTCTGGCGACTGACCGGAATGTGTTAAATCTGCCGGCTGTCGGCAAATCTCTGACTTTCAGGGTAATCGGCATTACCCGGTGGGGCCGCCGCATTCTTGAATTTGACCATGATATGACCCGGGATCACAGCCCCATTATCGAAAAGATGGGCCGGGTGGTGATTGTTGAATCAAAAACAATCCGGCAGTATCTGGCGCAGCTGGAAGAGATGGGTGAGAACATTGACGAATATGAGACAGTATGGGGATACTCAATCGGAGAGACAGAACCCGGTGAGGCGGTGTATGAATATCCCGAATATAACTTTGCCGTCACCGGCTGCTATACCAACCTGCAGATTGAAGAATAGGGAAGAATCACCCTGTAAAATTATCCGGAACAATCTGTCCATTGTGAAACCGGCAGAGGGAAATACTGTCGGAGACACAGAGGAAGGTTCCGGTACTGCGGTAATCCGGAATGATTGTGACAATACCGTTCTGAAAAGAGGTATGGAAATGTCCGGAAAAAATGCGGTCACTGTTGGGGAATCGCCGGCTGAGTTTCCGGGTAACGGCGGGGAGTTCTTCCGGTTGAACTGTTTTGCTGAATTCTCCTTCTTTGAATTTACGGTTTAATCCGCGGGCCAGTCCGGAAAACAGTTTTGTCTTAAACATGGCATATGCGGGACGGGATTTCAGGATACGCATCAACATGCGGTCTGAAAACAGGTGGTCCATATGTCCGTGAACAAAAACAATGCGTTCTCCGTGTGATTTGATTTCCACGGCGTCTTCGGAAATTTCATCAAAATATTCGGCATAGGTTTTCCGGATATAAAAGTCCCAGTTTCCTTCCACCATGATGACCCGGCACTTTCCGGAAAGGGAGCTGACGGTTTTCAGCAGTGTCTGCCCGTTTTCGTGATCGAATGCCGGTATTGCGGCCCATACCCGGAACACATCTCCCAGCAGGACAAGGACTTCCGTTTCTTTTGCTGCCTGTTTGAAATTCTGGAGAAAAGCTGTAAAATCCGGATGATTTGTTTCCACCGGTAAATGACAGTCTGCAAAAATAACAATTCGGAACCGGGGTTCAATAGAGGGCACGGATCAATTTCCTGTCTTTTTCAGGGAGAATGCGGTTCAAATCCAGAAGCATTACCGGCTTTCCGTCTCTGATCAATACACCGGATACCGGCAGTTTCGGGTCGCTGATTTCAATGTCTTCTTTTTTTACCTCAATTACATCCAGTATCTCCGTTACCCGGAAAGCAACCAGCATTTCATCCGCCATTGCAAGGAAGAGGCGCCCCCCTTTTACAGGGTTTAATCCATATTTTTCACTGAGCTTAATCACGGAGATAATGTGTTCTTTATACGGAAACACCCCCTCCACAAAATTCGGGGCATCCGGTACCGGTGTCACCTCTGTCTTTTTCAGCACATGGGAAACAGACTGGACATCCAGTGCCATCAGGGTTTTGTCCACACGAAACAGCAGCGCGTACTTCATAAATATCATTTTACCCGAAACTCTTCCGGAAGGGGAGGATAACTTTGCCGGGAGCTGGCCAACTGGGCGTAAAAGTGTTAAAAATGAGAAATATGTATATTTTCTTGTGATAAAATAAGACAAGAGCAGTCAATTGAGAAGAGTCTGAATGATTAGGATTCCTGAATTATCAATTTTTGATCAGGATCTGACAGAGGAGTATGGGGTTTTCTCTGTTTTGCGTCGTTTTGGTTTTTCCTGAACTCAGATTTGCCTGCTTTACCCTTCGGCAAAATAGATTTCTTTTCCCGGTTGTTTTCCGCCTGCGAGCTGGGAAAGGAAGAGGCCGGCCACGACAATTGCGATACCGATGAGTTTCCGGGCCGATAGCGTTTCTCCCAGCAGCATCCATGCGAACAGTGCCGTGAAAACCGGGATGATGTTGATAAATACGTTGAACCGGCTGACGCCGATTTCCCGGATTGCCACAGTCATCAGCACGAAGGCCACTGCTGAGCAGAGGACAGCCAGGGCGATGAGTGCCTCAATGACACCGGCACCGGGACGTGCCGAGATGAAACTGTGAAATTCCGTGAGAAAAAAGACGGGAAGAAAGAAGAGAATCGCAATAAAATTCTGCAGGGTTACAATGGTCAATGAGGAATAGCGGTCTGCAATTTTCTTTACGAGAATGCCGTACCCCACAGTGGAAAGAACGGCAAAGCCGAGGAGGAGAAGCCCGGCGGGGGAGGCGGTCAGCTGAAACCCGGGGCCGATTACAATGACCAGGACTCCGGAAAAGGAAAAAAGCAGGCCGACAACATTCATCGGGGTCAACCGCTCTTTCAGAATCAGCCAGGCAAAAACCGGTGTGACCACCGGGATTGTGGTGATTACAACGGCGGCAAGTGTGGCGGAAACCAGCTTTAATCCGAAACTTTCACCGATGAAATAACAGAATGGTTCCATGAAAGCCAGCAGTATAAAATATTTCAAATCCTTTCGACGGACTTTTTCTTTTTTCTTACGCATTATCATAAAGACGTATAGAAAAATTGTGGCAATGATCAGACGCAGCGTTATTGTGGTGATTGGCCCGTAGCTTTTAAAAACAATCTTTGTCCAGACAAAAGACATACCCCAGAAAATCATGGGCAATGTCGCAGCCGCGTAGACGAAAATCCGCTTCAAAATCCCCTCCCGGATTACAACAGGGCAAATTATGCCACATTTCGATTCAAAAAACCCGACAAGCCATCTGCCAATTCACATTTTTTTGAGCTATACTGAAATTATGAATGTGCAATGGACCGAATGGAGATTTGCTCACAAGCTCAGGAGCCTCGGCGGCCTGTCCCTTCAATTGAAGAACGTGTTTTATCATATTTTCAGAGGACACATCCGTTATGGGCTGGTGCTGGATGAAATGTATAAGCTCGGAACACAATCCCTGACCCTTATCAATGTGACGGCTCTGTTTATCGGAATGGTGTTTGCGGTGCAGATTTCCTATTCCCTGAGCTTTCTCGGCGCAAAGTATTACCTCGGTACAATTCTCGGCATTTCCATTGTCCGGGAACTGGGGCCGGTGGTGACGGCACTCCTTGTGGCGGGAAGGGCAGGTTCCGGGATCGCCGCTGAAATCGGTTCCATGCGGGTGACCGAGCAGGTGGATGCGCTCCGTGCAATGGGAATCAGCCCTTCGGAGTATCTCATGGTACCCCGGATTCTCGCCATGGTGATTATGGTTCCGGTATTGACTGCGTACGCGGACTTTGTCGGGATTGCCGGAGGCTTGCTGATTTCCCGGTTTCAGTTGAAAATCAGTGTTCATTTTTATCTCCACAAAGTGTTTCAGATGCTGGCGATTCACGATGTGACCAGCGGACTGGCCAAATCCCTGTTTTTCGGTTTTTTTATTGCCATTGTCGCCTGTTATCACGGTTTTTCCGTCCGGCGCGGTGCAGCTGAAGTGGGCCATGCGGCGACCAAGGCGGTGGTGGCTTCCTCCATCACGATTTTAGTGGCGGATTTTTTTCTTACCCGCCTGTTTATGTGGTTGTGACAATGAAAGAAATCGTAGTTGAAGTCCAAAACCTCCATAAATCATTCGGTACCAATCAGGTACTTTCCGGTGTGGATTTTGAGGTTTGCAGAGGGGAAACCCTGGTGGTGCTCGGGGGGAGCGGTTCCGGAAAATCGGTTCTGCTGAAATGTATTACCGGTTTAATGGCAGCGGATTCCGGTTCCATTCGTCTCCTCGGTGAGGAGATGATAGGTAAAGGAGAGCGGGAACTTCTGCCGCTTCGGAAAAAGATGGGAATTCTGTTTCAGGGGGGCGCGTTGTTTGATTCCATGAATGTCTTTGACAACATCGCGTTCGGGTTCCGGGAACATGAAAAAGATATGCCGGAAGAACAGGTGGCGGCTGAAGTAATGCGGCTGTTGAAGGTCGTAAAACTGCCGGATGTTTGTGACCGGATGCCGGCGGAACTCTCGGGCGGTATGCAGAAACGGGTGGCATTGGCCCGGGCTGTGGCATTGAAACCCGGAGTAATTTTTTACGATGAACCGACAACCGGCCTTGACCCGGAAACCGCCCGGTCCATTTATCATTTAATTCGGGATATGAAACAGCATCTGTCTGTGACCTCGGTGGTGGTTTCCCATGATATTGAATTGGCATTTACCATTGCGGATCGAATCGCCTTCCTGAAAGACGGTAAAATGGCATTTGTGGGGCCGGTGGAAGAGCTGCGAAAATGCACCCATGAGGGGGTGTGCGGCTTCATTGGCACTTTTTACAGGGATGGCATGACGGGAAGAAAAAATGAGAATAACTGAAAATACGGATAAGAACGGGAGGGGATTGTGAAGGAACTGAAAACAGGAATGATGGTCTTCCTCGCGCTGGTTGTGTTTGTCGTGACGATTCTGATGCTCGGGGAATTCGGAGACAGGGTAACCTACATTGTAAAATTTCCGAAGGTTGTGGGGTTGAATATTGATGCCCCGGTACAGCTCAACGGGGTTCAGGTGGGGCGGGTCAGCAGTATTGAATTCTCAAAAGATGTAAAAAGTAATCTGGTCTGTGTGAAATTGAACCTTTTTGCTTCGGCAAAAAGCCGGATCAACAAGTCCACAATTGCTGATATTAACACCATGGGCGTTTTGGGCGATAAATTTATTTCAATGGAAACAAAAGACTTTTCATTGCCCCCTCTTCCGGAGAATTCAGTTATCCGAAGCAAAAAAACCCTTAATGTGGAGGGAATGCTGACCAAGGGGGAAGGGATTGTCAATGATGTGGCTTCTCTGACCCACGATATGAATCAGCTGGTGACCCATGTAAAAAACGGAAAAGGCCTGATCGGGGTCCTGATTAACAACCCGAAAATCGGGGAAAATCTTGTTGACAGCATTTCCATTGTTTCCCGGAACTTAAGCGAAGGAACCGGCCTGATGGGGAAACTGATTAACGACAAAGCTTTTTGCCGGACTGTGATTACAGCCCTTGACCGGATCAGTTTTGATTTGACTCGGATTCTTGACAATGTTAACGCAGGTAAGGGGACTGCGGGATTATTACTGAAAGATCAGGTGTTTGCGGATAAGCTTAAAACAGACACTCTGTCCGCGATGAACGGCTTGAATACCCTCGGAAAGCTGTTATCCAAATCATCTGAGAAAAGCATGGTTGCGATTGCCCTGCAGGATGAGCAGGCGGGGGAGGATCTGAAAGCCGCCATCCACCACCTGCGGTCTATTCTTGAAAAAATTGACAACGGAGAAGGTACAATGGGCAGGCTTGTCAATGATGCCGCCCTCTACAACGATGCCGATCAGGTGTTTCGTGGTGCCCAAAAGAGCGCGGTTACCCGAAAAATCATCCGTCACTACCGAAAGAAGGGGGCGGGAAAGTAATGTCAGGGGCTGTCCGGGGTGTTCATTGCAGGAGAAGGATATTTGAAAAAGACAAACGGAATTCTAATTTCTCCGGTTTGTCGCCGGATTGTCTTTTTTCAATCCCTGTCTTTCGTTGACGCTGCCCGTTACTGGTGATAGAATTGTTTGAATTCTGATAGGAGGATCCTCTATGTTTAAAAACCTGTCCGTACCTGAGAACGGAGAGAAGATTACGGTTTCCAATGGCGAGTTGAATGTTCCGGACAACCCAGTTATTCCTTTCATTGAAGGGGATGGTACCGGCCCTGATATCTGGCGGGCCACAAAGCGGGTGTTGGACAGTGCGGTGGAGAAGGCATACGGCGGCAAACGGAAAATCCAATGGATGGAAGTATTTGTCGGCGAAAAAGCATTTAATAAATTGGGAGAATGGTTGCCCCAGGAGAGTCTGGATGCGCTGAAAGAGTTTAAGGTTTCCATTAAAGGGCCGTTGACCACTCCTGTGGGCGGCGGATTCCGTTCCCTGAATGTGGCAATCCGGCAGAACCTGGATTTGTTCGCATGTGTCCGCCCGGTCCGGTATTTCAAGGGAGTTCCTTCTCCGGTGAAACGGCCGGAGGATGTGGACGTGGTTATTTTCCGTGAAAATACGGAAGATATTTATGCCGGTATCGAATGGATGGCATATACCCCTGAAGCCAAAAAGGTTGTTGACTTTTTTATCAATGAAATGGGGGTAAAGAACATTCGTTTTCCGGAAAGCTCTTCCATCGGTGTCAAACCGGTTTCGGAGGAAGGTTCCAAACGGCTGGTTCGTTCCGCCATTGATTATGCTTTGAAGCATGGCCGCAAGAGTGTGACCATTGTCCACAAGGGCAATATCATGAAATTCACGGAAGGCGGCTTCCGGGATTGGGGCTATCAGGTTGCGGCGGAGCCCGCGTACCGGGCCAAGGTTGTGACCCTCCGGGAAGCCTGGGCACTGGAAAATAAGGAAAAGAATCCGGATTTGACACTGGAAGAAAACGCCAAAATGATTGAACCCTGGTATGACCAGCTGGATGAGGCGAAACAGAAGAAGATCCTTTCCGAAGTGGAAGAGACCATGAAACTCTGGGAGAGCCACGGAAACGGGAAATGGAAAGAAATGATTCTGATTAAAGACAATATTGCGGACATTTCCCTTCAGCAGTTCCTGACCCGGCCGAAAGAGTTTGATGTGGTGGCCACCATGAATCTCAACGGAGATTATCAGTCTGATGCACTGGCGGCACAGGTGGGCGGCATTGGTATTGCCCCGGGTGCGAACATCAACTACATTACCGGTATTGCGGTGTTTGAAGCCACCCACGGCACGGCGCCCAAATACACCAATCTTGACAAGGTGAATCCCAGCTCCGAAATTCTCTCCGGTGTGATGATGCTGGAATACATGGGTTGGCAGGAAGCAGCGGATATGATTGTGAAGGGGATTGAAAAATCCATTCTCGATAAAACAGTTACCTATGATTTCCATCGTTTGATGGACGGTGCGACGCTGGTGAAGTGCTCCGAGTTCGGAGACAGGATTATTGCCAATATGTAATGGAGATTGCGAGGGGGAAAGCTGAGGCTTTCCCTTTTTCGCGAACGGATCCGGACATCTTTTTCCGGAAAGGAGAAATCGCATGGGTAGAAAAAAGATTGCACTGGTAGGCGCCGGCCAGATCGGCGGCACAATGGCTCACCTCATCGCCGGACGCGAGCTGGGTGATGTGGTTCTGGTGGACATTAAAGAGGGCATGCCCCAGGGAAAAGCTCTGGATATTACCGAAGCAACTCCGATTATGAAGAGTGACTGCAAGCTCATCGGTACAAACGATTATAAAGATATGGAAGGGGCGGATGTTGTTATCGTAACGGCCGGCGTTCCCCGGAAACCGGGAATGAGCCGGGATGACCTCCTCGGGATCAATAAAAAGATTATGGAAGCGGTTGCCCCGAATATTAAAAAATATGCTCCGGATGCGTATGTCATTGTAGTGGCCAATCCGCTGGATATCATGGTTCATCTCATGAAGAAAATTACCGGATTCCCCAAAAACCGGGTAATGGGAATGGCCGGAATCCTGGATACCGCCCGTTTCCGCGCATTTCTTGCCATGGAAACCGGATTTTCTGTTCAGGAAATCAACGCAATGGTGCTGGGCGGCCACGGGGACACAATGGTTCCCATGCCCCGTTATGCCAACGTGAACGGTGTGCCGATTTCCAAATTTATCTCTGAAGAGCGGATTGAAGAAATTGTAACCCGCACCCGGAAAGGGGGCGGAGAGATTGTCGGCCTGCTGAAAACCGGTTCCGCTTTCTATGCCCCTGCAGAGGCCGCAATTCAGATGGCTACGGCCATTCTCCACGACCAGAAACGTCTGCTTCCCTGTGCGGCTTATCTTGAAGGGGAATATGGTGTCAACGGCTTTTTCATCGGGGTTCCGGTGGTTCTCGGTGCCGACGGCGTGGAAAAAATTATTGAGCTGGATCTCAATGACAAAGAAAAAGAAATGTTTGCAACTTCCGTTGACCATGTGAAAAAACTGATTGGCGAACTGGAAGCAATGAACTAATTCTTCAAAGGGGGAAAAATGGAAAGCGTAAAAGACAACAGTTTCTTTTACAGACGGCTCCACTCACTCCTCGGGATTATCCCGCTGGGCCTGTTCATTCTGGAGCACTTTTTTACCAACTCTTTCGCTGTTCACGGTGCGGCGGCCTACAATGACAAAATCGCTTTTTTTGCCACGCTGCCCTACCTGATTGTGATTGAACTTGTTTTTATTTTTATTCCGCTTCTGATTCATGGAATTTACGGCCTTTACATTGTATATACCGGCCAGGCCAATCAGCTTCAGTACGGTTATTACCGGAACTGGATGTATCTGATTCAGCGGGTGACCGGTGTGATTCTGCTGTTCTACATCGGCTGGCACGTGTGGGTGACCCGGCTCTCCGCGCTGTTCTACGGAAAAGAAGTTTCGTTTGAGATGATGCACAAGATGCTGGCATCTCCGCTGGTCTTCTGGTGGATGGTTGTGGGGATTATCTGTGTTGCCTTCCACTTTGCCAACGGAATCTGGAGCTTCTGCATTGTGTGGGGGATCACCATCGGCCCGAAAGCCCAGAAGCGGATGGGATACATTACCATGGGACTGTTCGTTATTCTGGCTATCGTCGGCGTGAAAGCCCTGCTGGCGTTCTGATTAGGAGGTGACAGGTGAGTGATAAACGAATTGTTGTGGTGGGGGGCGGCCTTGCCGGCCTGATGACCACCATTAGAATCTGTGAAGAGGGAATGAACGTTGACCTGATTTCCTTTGTGCCGGTGAAACGTTCCCACTCCGTGTGCGCACAGGGCGGAATCAATGCCGCGTTGGATGTGCAGGGAAAGGGGGATACTCCCTGGGAACACTTTGACGATACCGTGTACGGCGGAGACTTTCTGGCAAACCAGGGCCCGGCAAAGCGGATGTGCGAAAAGGCGCCGGAAGTTGTTTACATGCTGGACCGGATGGGTGTCATGTTCAACCGGACATTGGAAAAAACACTGGATGTCCGGGCCTTCGGCGGCGCGAAGCAGAAACGAACCGCCTTTGCAGGCGCCACCACCGGCCAGCAGATTATTTACGCGCTGGATGAACAGGTCCGGCGTTTCGAAGCGGCCGGCCAGGTGAAAAAGTGGATCGGCTACGATTTTCAGGAACTGATTGTGGATGACACTAAAACAGTCCGCGGTGTGGTGGTAATGGACATGAACACCATGAAGCTGCAGACCGTTCCCGCCGCGGCGGTTGTAGTGGCAACCGGCGGCCCCGGCTACATCTACGGCAAGTCCACAAACTCTTTCATCAATACCGGTTCTGTTGCCACCGCCTGCTATATGCAGGGGGCGAAGTATGCCAACGGCGAATTTATCCAGATTCATCCGACAGCGATACCGGGTTCCGATAAAAACCGGCTGATGTCGGAATCCGCCCGCGGCGAAGGCGGCCGGATGTGGACGTATAAAGACGGAAAACCCTGGTACTTTCTTGAAGAAATGTATCCGGCTTACGGAAACCTTGTTCCCCGTGACATCGCCACCCGGGCGATTTATGACATTTGTATTAACCAGGGCCTGGGCCTGGACGGTGAAAACAAGGTTTATCTGGACCTTTCCTTTATGGATCCGGATTTCCTGGACGTGAAGTTGGGCGGCATCATGGAAATCTACGAGAAATTTGTCGGGGATGATCCGCGGAAGGTACCGATGAAAGTTTTTCCCTCGGTCCATTACTCCATGGGCGGACTCTGGGTGGACGCGGAAACGGACATGACCAGTATCAACGGCCTGTTTGCGGCCGGTGAGGTCAATTACCAGTACCACGGTGCCAACCGCCTCGGCGCCAACTCACTGCTGTCCTGTATCTATGACGGCTTTGTAACCGGCCCCAACGCAGTTGAGTTTGCCAATTCGGTGGAACCGGCTTCGGATTTCGATGTGCTGGCGGAGAAATTCCTCGGCCAGAGTGAAACACTCTTTGAGCAGATTTATGGTATGAGCGGCGATGAAAATGCCCGGAAAATCCATCAGGAAATGGCCAAATGGATGACAGAGCGGATGACGGTTGTCCGTCACAATGACAAACTGGAAGAGTTGGAAAAGAAGTTGGTGGAACTCCGGGAACGCTGGAATCACATCGGAATCGTTGACCATTCCAAGGTGCTGAATCAGGAAGTTATTTACGTGAAAGACCTCCAGCGGATGCTGGAACTGGCACGGGTATTGACTGTCAGTGCATTGCACCGGAACGAAAGCCGCGGTGCCCACTACAAACCGGAATTTCCCGATCGGGACGATGAGAATTTCCTGAAAACAACCATTGCCACCGTCAGTGAAGATGGCCCGAAAATCAGCTACGAAGAAGTCGATACCTCCTTAATTAAACCGAGAGCCCGGAACTATGCGGTGGACAAACACGCAACGGAAACGGAAGGGGAGGATAAGTGATGGCTGAGAAAACGATTCGCCTGAAAATTAAACGGCAGTTGAATGCGGAGTCATCCCCGTTCTGGGAAGAGTTTGAAATCCCGTACGGGCCTTCGATGAATGTGATTTCCTGTCTTGTGGCAATTCAGGAAAATCCGGTGACGCGGGGCGGAAAGAAAACAACCGCTGTGGCATGGGAATGCAGCTGCCTTGAAGAAGTCTGCGGTGCCTGCACGATGATTATCAACGGAATGGTTCGTCAGGCCTGTTCCGCGCTGGTAGATAATCTGGATCAGCCCATTGTGCTGGAACCTATGACCAAATTTCCCGTTGTCCGGGACTTGGTGGTCAATCGTCAGCGTATGTTTGATAACTTGAAAAAAGTGCAGGCATGGGTACCTGTGGACGGCTCTTTCGATATGGGCCCCGGACCGAAAATTCCCGAAGCTGAACGGGCGGTACACTATGAACTGTCCAAGTGCATGACTTGCGGCTGCTGTCTTGAAGTCTGCCCCCAGTTTGAGAAAGACAATGATTTCATGGGAGCACAGATTATTTCGCAGGTTCGTCTGTTTAACTTCCATCCTACAGGATCCGCGTTGAAAGAAGACCGGCTCCATGCGGTGATGGGAAAAGGGGGAATCGCCGAGTGCGGCAACGCACAGAATTGTGTGGAAGCCTGCCCGAAGGAAATTCCGCTGACCACCTCCATTGCGGAAGTGGGGAAGCAGGTGACCCTGCAGGTAATGAAGGACTGGTTTCGAAAATAACCGGTCTTTACGGGATAACACAAAGCGGGGAGCAATCCCCGCTTTTTTTATGCCGTATTGCCGGGGAATGAATAAAGGGAATATTTGAGATGAAAGACAGGCTGCCGGCAACTTTCAGGACTCATCCCCTCATGCTTGTCTTCCTTTTTCCGGTCAATCCGTTTCGGGATGTGTGTGGTGATTTAAATCGTGAATATGATAAAATCCATCGGTAAAAGGAAACTGGTTTGGAAAGGAGAATGTTAATGTCAATCATTGCAGTTGGTTCCGTGGCCTATGACTCATTGAAAACCCCTTACGGAGAACGGGAACGGGTTCTCGGCGGTTCTGCCACATATTTTTCAATCGGTGCGTCTCTGTTCACTCACGTCAACCTTGTCGGTGTTGTCGGAGAGGATTTCGATGATGCGGATTTGAATCTGCTGAAATCCAGGGATGTGTCGCTGGAAGGGCTGGTCCGCCGGCCGGGGAAGACTTTTTTCTGGAAAGGGGAGTACGGTTCCAACCTGAATGAGGCCATTACCCATGATACCCAGTTAAATGTTTTTGCAGAATTTGATCCGGAAATTCCGGATTCCTATCTGGATTCCGATTTTGTATTTCTCGGCAATATCCACCCGGCTTTGCAGGGAAAGGTGATTGATGAAGTGGGGAAAGGGCGTTTTGTCGCCTGTGATACCATGAACCTGTGGATTAATGAAACCCGGGACGATTTGATGAAGGTATTGAAAGAAACCAACCTTCTTTTTGTAAATGAAGGGGAGGCGAAACTTCTTACCGGGGAGCCCAATACCATCCGTACCGGCAGGAAGATTCTGGAAATGGGACCGGAAATGGTCTGCATTAAGCGGGGAGAGTTCGGTTCCATCCTGATGGACAGGGAGAATATTGCCATGGCACCGGCTTTTCCGGTGGAGAAGGTGATTGATCCCACCGGAGCGGGGGATACTTTTGCCGCCGGTTTTCTCGGCTATGCGGCCGGACAGGGCAGTTTGGATTTTTCTGTCTGCCGGGAGGCGGTGAAAGTGGGGACGGTGCTTTCTTCTCTGGAAATTGAGAATTTCAGTGTGGAGCGGTTAAAAACCATTACAATGGAGGAAATAGACAGGCGTCTTGTTGAATACCGGAAAATTATTTCCTGACGGAAAAGAACTGAACCTGAAGGGTATGGACAGTGTCCACCGGAAAGTGATGTATTACAACATTGTTTTCCCGGGGATGGGGTTTGTGTATGCCGGTGATTTTTTCCGTTCTCTGATTTTCGGCGGCGGGGCGGTGGGGTTTTTGTTTCTCGGTACCGCCCTGGTATGGCACTCTGTCCGGAGCGGGGGAATTCATTTCGGCAATCTTCTGTCCGTACTGCTGTTTCCGCTGATCTGTTTTGTTCTTGTGCTGGTTTTTCATGTTTTTTCCATTCTGAAAAGCGGCAGCGCTGTTATTTCGACCTGTTCCGCCCGCCGTGCAGTGTGGTTTACGGTTGCAAGCATTTTTCTGGTTTTCCTTGAAATTGCCGCTGTTCTCGCGGCTGTCTGGCAGGCGGTGCCCTGGCAATGAAAAGGATATTCTTTTTCTTTTTTTTCTGTATGCTTGCTGTGGGTCCCGTTTTTCCCCGGAACCGGAATCTGGAAATTGTTCAGGCAGATATCCATCAGTTGAAGTCGAGGTTGGCGGTTCTTTCGAACCGGAGCCGTTCCCTCAGTGAGGATGTGGAATTTCTGTCCGCAAAGCTGCAGGTGCTGCTGGCGGAGCGGGCCGCTGCTGTCAAAAGTAAGCGACAGGCCGAATCGGAACTGAAAGTTTTAAAAAAAAATCTGAAATTGGTGGCACTGGAAATAAAAAAGAAACGGGCCTACCTTGCCGGCCGTCTCAGAGTCCTGTACCGGAAAGAGGGATATTTCCTGTTTGAAACCGTAATGGTACCGGAAGATGAAGCGGAGCTGATACACTCTGTCAATCTTTTTCTCTTTCTCGCCGAAAAAGACAGGGAAGCACTGGACCGCCTGTCTCTTTTGCATCGGGAGAAAACGGATTTGGAAGCCCGCCTCTCCGGGAAGACCCTTTTTCTGGAGCAGAAAATTACTCAGTTAACAACTCTCCATCGCCAATATCGGAATACTTATCGGGAGAAGCGGGCCCTTTACAGGAGGATTCGTTCAAAGAAAAAGCTTTACATGGAATTGCTTGCTCAGCGAAAGGCACTGCTTGCCGATTTGATGGCTGTTATCACGGCAAAACCCACTGCCATGAATCCTTCCCGGGTACCGATCAGCCGGTTTAAAGGCCTGCTTTCTCTGCCGGTAAAGGGAAGAATTACGGAACGCTTCGGCCGGGTGCGGAATCGAAAATTCGGAACCTGGTTGAAAAACAACGGGATTACAATCCATGTTCCTCAGGGGTCACCGGTTCGGGCTGTTTATGACGGTGTGGTGGTGTATGCCGGTTGGTACAAATCTTATGGCCGTCTGGTTATCCTGAACCACGGCAATGATTACTATAGTTTTTACGCGCACCTGGACTCGTTTTCTGTTACAATCAACCAGGTTGTCACAACAGGAGATATCATCGCCAGATCCGGCGATACGGCATCGCTGGAACACGATGTGCTTCACTTTGAATTGTGGCACGGACGGACACCTCTGAATCCGTTAAAATGGGTTCGGAAGGGGAATTAACCCGGTAACCGGTGGTTTTTTCGATATTTTGCCGGGAATAGGCCGGGTTTTGGAGTTAAAAAATGCTGAAAAGATTGGTTCAATTGACAATGATTTTGACCGTGGTAGCCATTGCGGCGGCGGTTGGCATCAGCAACCGGCAGAAAAAACAGGCGGATGCCTATAATGCTTTCGGTATCTTTGCGAAGGTTTACAATATTGTCAAGGCCCGTTATGTGGAACCGGTAAACGAGGAAAGAGCAATGGAAGGCGCGTACCGGGGCGCGGTGGAGAGTGTTTTTGACCAGAACAGTTATATTCCTGCCGACATTATGGCAAAGATTCAGCCCCGTTTGGCGGAAAAAGGCAGAGTGGGGATCCGGGTCATTAAGCGGGGCGGCTATGCACAGGTCGTGCATGTGGAACCCGGGAGTGAAGCGGAAAAGGCCGGTATTGTTGCCGGTACGATTCTTCAGAAAATCAATGGCAAATATACCTGGGATTTGTCCCTTTTCGCAATCAAGGCAATGCTGAAAGGCCCGGTGGGAAAACCGGTAAATTTAACTTATTATTCCATGGATCAGGGCAAAGATGTTGAACATAGCTTTCGATATACGGAATTGGCCCCCCCTGCCAGCTCAATTTACAAGGTGGAGGAGTATAAGGCTTTCCGCATTGAATCTTTTTCTGACGATGTCGTGGATCAATTTAATCGCTATGCGGTAACTGGAAAACCGGCCCTTCTTGATCTGCGTTATACTCAGGATGATCATTATCGGAATATGCTGAAACTGGCCGCATTCATCATTGGTAAAAAGGTGACTGTGACGGCTCGGCGCAGAGATGCAGTCAAAACCTTCACTGCCCGCCCTGTGGAAGGTGTTCCGGGGCTTTGCGTACCCCATCTGTTTGTTTTGACTTCCGGGTTTACCATGAATGCCGGTGCGGTGATGGCGAATTTATTAAAAGGGCAGCCCGGTGTCATTCTGGTGGGAACCCGGACTTCCGGCAAGGCGTTTGATTCTCAGGTGCTGAAGCTGGATGACGGTGCATATGTGGAGCTGGCGACTGTATTTTATCGTCCTCTGTTGAAAAAGGGGATAAAACCGGATGTTCGTTCCTATATAGACGATTCGGAAATTTCGTCAAAAATTGAAAACATTCTGAAAAAAGAGAGCCACAAAGCGGATGGCAATAAAACGGCGGCATAGACGTTCTTCAAAGAAGGTTTCGAAATCTCCGCTGATTCTCCGGATCATACTTACGGTGCTGGTTTTGTCGGTGCTGGGCGCAGTGATTGCCCTTTTTCTTTTTTCATTCCGTCCCTCACTTTCTTCCAATCGGGCAAAAGAGGTTGTTTTGCTGTCTTTTTCCCTGTCAGGGGTGCCCGCAACCGCGGTTCGGATAGAGGTGAATGGAAACGGGCAGACGGTGTTCAGTGCGAAATTAAAACCTCTTGCCGCTGGCCGTTTTCAACGGATTTTGAAAGAGAAACTCAAAAAAACAGATGCGGTTATTTTGGGCAAGGACACGGGTAGCCGTCGGATTATCCTTTTGGAATCGGGGAAAAAAAGCTGGCGGATCATTCTTTATGGTGCCGCCCGAAAGAAGAGAGCCGAAAAGATTACCCGCAGAAATTTCACAAAATCGCCTGTTCCTGTCAAACCTGCCGGAAAGGTGAAATTCAGGAAAATGCATAGAGGGGAACCGCTGGTTGCCATTATTCTGGACGATGTCGGCCTTGGCCACATGAATGCCTTCCGGAAGGCATTGACAATCCCCTATCCTCTGACCTTTGCCATTATTCCGTTTCGGCGGTATTCCCGGGAGTGCGCGTCAATGGCGAGGGGGTCCGGTTTTGACATGATGGTTCATATGCCCATGGAGCCGGAACGTTATCCGATGGAGGACCCGGGCCCCGGTGCTATTTTTGAAAAAGACAGCCGGAAACTGATTGACAAAAAGATTCAGGCGGCAATTGACAATATTCAGTATGCCGTGGGGATGAACAACCACATGGGTTCCAAAGCGACCTCAATTCCTTTTACCATGCGGGTTGTAATGCACAAGTTGAAAGAAAAAGGGTTGTTTTTCATTGATTCCCGTACCACCGCGGAGTCAGTGGCGCTTCACGAAGCCCGGCGGGCCGGGGTGCCCAGCCTGCCACGGAATGTTTTTCTGGATAACAGCAGGAAGGAAAAGGATATTCGCAACCAGTTGCAAAAAGTGGTGAAAGAAGCCTGCAAGAATGGTTATGCCGTAGCAATCGGCCATAATTATCCGGAAACCATTGATGTGCTGGCAGCCGAGATGCCTCTTCTGGACCGGAAGGTAAATTTTGTATTTGTCAGGGAGTTGGTGAATGAAGCAGGCAAGCCGGATTAAACAACTTTTCCGGAATGCCGGGCTGGCGATTCTGGAAGTGGGAAAAAACGGCAAGGTTAATTATTTGAATCATGCCGCCACAAATCTGCTGGGTGTTCCGGAAAAAGAGGCGCTGGGCCAGCATGTCTGGGAATTTTTAAAAGAAGGCAAAAAAGCATTTGACCGGATTGTGGAGATGATTCAGGAAAGTCCCACCGGAATTTCCGACGTTCAGATTCGGATTATAGGCAGCCGGATTCGTTCTCTCTGGGCAGAACTTTGCGTAACTCCATTTGTCCTTGCGGAAGGAGATGAAGGGTATCTGATTTTTCTGAAAGATATTACGAAACGGAAAATAAGTGATGACAGGATCCGGGAAACCACGAATATTCTGGTTAACATCCTCAATGATTCCGCTGATGCAATAATGGGGATTACGCTGGAAAACCGTATTTTTCTCTGGAACCGGGGGGCGGAAGACATCTTCGGTTATACACGGGAGGAGATGACGGACAGTCCCCTTGACATCCTGATACCGGATGATGTTCAAAGGCAGGAAGAATTGGATTATTTTACCCGCGAGGCAATGGAGAAAGGCTTTATCCGCAATTATGAAACCGAGCGGTTAAGGAAAGACGGCCGGCGGATTGTAGTTAATATCACCAGGACTCTGGTACAGAATGCTGCCGGAGAGCCGGTGGGATTTTCTGCTATTGTTCGGGATATTACCCGGGAGAAGGCCCTTCAAAAGCAGGTGATTCAGAATGAGCGGCTTTCGGTTGTGGGGCAGATGGCGGCACAGGTTGCCCATGAAATTCGAAATCCGCTGAGCTCCATCATGCTGAACCTTGAATTGGTTGAAGATGAGCTGGAAGAATTGAATGAAGTGAAATTGAGGCAGGTGACCGCCATTCGCAGGCTGCTGCGAATTGTGGATACTGAAGTGAGCCATCTCAACAATATTACGGATGATTATTTGTCTTTTGTCCGGATGCCGATGCTCAAGACGGAAGAACTTTCGTCGAATTCGGTCGTGGATGAAGTTGTGGAACTGCTCCGGCAATCCATTAACCGGAAAAGGATTCACCTTGACCGGATGAAAAGGGAAGTGCCGCTGATAAAAGGAGACCGCAATCAGCTTCGCCGGGCGGTTTTGAATGTATTGAAAAATGCAGTTGAAGCCAGTGAAGAGGAGGGTATTATCCGGATCTGGTGTTCGGTTTCCAAAAGCCGGCAGTGTCTGTATGTCAATATCCGGGACTTTGGCCCGGGAATACCGGAAAAAGAACAGGAACGCGTTTTTGAGTTGTTTTATACGACCAAACTTACCGGAAGCGGGCTGGGAATGCACATTACCCGGATGATTTTGAAAGAGCACAACGGGGATGTGGATATTTTTTCCAAGCCGGGGAAGGGAACACTGGTGCGTTTGAAACTGCCTCTGGAGGCGGAATCATGCTGAGCTATCTGCATATCCGCGGTCTGGCGATAGCCGATGATCTTGAAATTGAACCGGGCCCGGGCTTCAATGTAATGACAGGAGAGACCGGTGCCGGGAAATCAATTATTGTGGATGCTTTGGGGCTGTTGTCAGGTGGGCGTGCTTATCGGGAGATGATACGAACCGGAGAGGACAGAGCTGTTGTTGAAGGGATTTTTACCGACATCTCAAAGGGCGTGCGTGCCGTTCTTGAAGCCGGAGGTTTTCCTGTCGGGGACAGGCTGGAAGTAAAGCGGGTTATCCATCGGACGGCGCAAAGCCGTGCGTTTATCAACGGTGAGCTGGTTCCCCTGACCCGTTTGGCGGAGATTGGCCGGGAACTGGTTCAGATTCATTCCCAGAATGACCAGCAGCTGCTGCTTCAACCGGAAAATCATCTCGGCTTTCTGGACGCGTTCGCGAAGGTCGGGGGAGAGCTGGAAGTTCTGGGGAAATTGACTTCAGGACTTCGAAAGGCAAAACAGGATTATCAAGCCCTTTTGCTCAATGAAAAGGAAAAAAATCAGGAAATTGATATGCTCCGGTTTCAAATTAAAGAAATTGAAGAAGCCGGACTTCAGGCGGATGAACTTTCCACATTGCTGGAGAGGAAATCTTTTTTGAAAAACGCGGGGAAAATCAGTGAATTGCTTCGTGAAATGCAGGATCTGTTTTCAGATGGAGACCAGGGCGGCCTGACTTCTCTTCTGCCCCGTCTGGCTGATCAGGTGGCGGAGGTGGCTTCCCTTCAATCCCGTTTTCAACCCTACCTCGAACCATTGAATCAGGCGGTAACACTGTTGACTGAACTGGAACAGGATATTTCGGAAATGGGGATGGAGATGGAGGAGACCGGGTTGTCCCTGGATGAAATTGAAAACCGTCTGGTGGAAATCGAGCGGATTCAGCGGAAATACGGAGACAGTTACGAAGAAATAATGGGCCACCTTGAGGCCTGCCGGAAACGGTTAAGTGATTTGGAAGAACTGGAATTCCGTATTAAAGAACAGGAAGAACGCCTGGTGGCGGCCCATAAAGAATGGTGGGACCTTGCAGGCAGAATTTCTGAAAAACGGAGAAAATCCGTTGCGGCGTTTGCCGGAAAATTGAAGAGGGAATTGTCGGATTTGGCGATGCCGGATATTAGAATTCAATTTCAATTTCAGCCTGCCCCGGCACAGCCGCTTTCGCCGGAAGAGATCCTCTCGTTTCCCCACGGAAACGGGGGGCTGGACGACGGGGAGCTGTTGATTTCCCCCAATGTGGGGGAGGAGTTGAAACCGCTGGTAAAAGTCGCTTCCGGCGGTGAGATTTCCCGTATTATGCTGGCGGTAAAAGTGATTTGTGTGGATGATGACGACCGGAGCACCGCGGTATTTGATGAGGTGGATGCCGGAATCGGAGGCCATGCCGCGGTTTCACTGGCTGCAAAGTTAAAGGAATTATCCGGAAGAAAACAGGTCTTTTGCGTGACACACCTCGGACAGGTGGCGGCAGCGGCCCGCTTTCATTTTTCCGTAACAAAAACGGTTGTTGAAGGACGTACCTGTACAATGGTACAATTTCTATCAAAAGAACAGCGCCTTCAGGAGATCGCGCGGATGACCGGCGGCCGCGAGATTACCGAAACCGCATTAAAACACGCCGCTGAATTGATTGGGGGAAACGATGCGTAAGAAAGTGCTTGGCTTCTTTCTGATACTGTTATTGATTATTGTACCGGTCCTTGTGCTGGGCCTGAAAAAGGTGGAGCGTGGAGAGATCGGAGTGAAAACCCGGCTTTTCCCTGTTACCGGGAAAAAAGGAATTGAGCAAAAGGCGTTGAATCCCGGTCTTTATCTGATTCTTCCGGTTGCGGAAAAACTGGACATTTTCCCCGGCCGCATTCAGAAATTGGAGCTGACATCCGTTCCGGGGCGGGGAGATCGTCCCGGCAATGACAATGTGGACATTCAGACCAGTGACGGTACAACCATTTATGTGGATGCGACACTGCTTTACAGAGTTGCGCCGTCCGGTGCGCCCCGGCTGCTGTCTTCCCTGGGGCATGACTTTCTCCGGCGCAAGGTACGGCCGGAGTTTATCGCGGTTTTGAAATACAAACTGGGGGAACTCAACGCCGAGGGTTTTTACAATGCGGAGGAACGGGAAAGCAAAGCAAAAGAAGCAATGGCTGAATTCAACCGCAGGCTTAAATCAAATGGAATAGAAGCGGTTCAGCTTTTGATTCGGGACTTTCACTATCAGCCGGAATATGAAAAAGCCATTGAAGACCGTAAACTGGCGGACCAGACCGCATTGTTGAATAAGTCCCGTTCCGCTTCCAGTAAAGCGGCTGCCGAGGTTGCACGGATTCAGGCTATGGGGAAGGCAATGGCGAAGGTGGAAGCTGCCCGGGGCGATGCGGAAGCTAAGAAGATTCGGGCGGATGCCAGGCTTTATCTGGAACTGAAACAGGCAAAGGCGGATCAGTTGATTCAAACTGCAAAAGCAAAAGGGGACGCCCTCATTGCGAAGGCCATGGCCGGCCCCGGCGGGCAGCGGATTGTTGCCCTTGAAATGGTGGATGTTCTGAAGGGGCTGGATAAAATTGTCGTTCAGTCCGGAGGAAAACAGGGGGTGAATCCGCTGGATTTGAAATCCCTGTTGAAATTGACAGGGGTGGAGAAATGAAACAGGCGGTTCTTTTCTTTGTTGTTTTGCTGTTGCTGTCATTGGCAACGGGATGTGCCCGGGTGGATACCAATGAAGTCGGGGTAAAAACGACCTATTTTTCCTTTACCGGGGAAACCGGTGTGGACAGACAGGTGTATGGAACCGGTTACCATGTCTACATTCCGCCGTTCAGCGGATTCAGTGTGCTGAACAAAACGGAACATAAGCTGGAAATGACAAGAAAATCCGGAGAGGGGTCAATCCCCCGTGCCGACGACTTAAAACTGAAAACCTCCGACGGGAACAATCTCTGGGTGGACATTACGGTGAGCTGGCGGGTGGACCCGGAAAATGCCTGGCGGACGGTGAAAAACGTCGGAGAGCGTATTCCGGTAATTGAAGAGACAGCGGTTCGCCCCATTGCCCGGGGAATTCTGCGTTTTGCATTCGGTAAATTGTCATCGGAAGAGTTTTATGATGCGGAAAAGCGGGAAAAAGAGGTAAAAGAAGGGAAGAAGCTGTTGAATCAGGCGTTGGCCCCGTTTGGAATTGAGGTGACGGATGTGCTGGTGAATGATTACCGTTTTGCCCCGGACTATCAGAAAGCCATTGAAGACCGGAAATTGTATGACCAGAAAGCCCGGGAATATACCTCCCTCGCCGCGGCGGCAAAAGAAGATGTTAAACGCAGGGTGTTTGATGCCAGCGCCGGGGCCAACCGGGTAATTGAAGATGCAAAGGGAGAGATGAACCGGGCAAAGTTGAAAGGGGATGCCATTCTCTATGCGGCGGAGAAACAGGCGGAAGCGGTTTTCGCGCAGAAAAAAGCACTGGCTGTTTCTTTGGCTGAACTGAACCGGGCCCTTACCGGAACCGGTGGCCGCAATGTGGTGGCAAAGCGCCTGGCTGACGCACTGAAGGGAAAGAAAATATCCATTGTTCCCATGTCGGATAACGGAACACTTTCCATGATTGACATTAACCGGTTTCTGGAAAATCTGGCAGCTTCAAAAGCACTTGAAAAAATGGATGTTCCGAAAGCGGAAAGGAAACCTGCCGGGGCAAAGCCGGTAAAGACGCCGGTAAAGGAAGGGACAAAATGAGAAACTCTGCCGGTTGCGGAGAGATACCATGAGAACTGCCGTTTACCCCGGCACTTTTGACCCGGTGACCAATGGGCATCTGGACATTATTTCAAGGGGTCTGAAACTCTTTGACCGGGTGATTGTGGCAGTGCTGGTGAACAGGCAGAAAAACACCATGTTCTCGGTTCGGGAACGAATGGATATGATTTCCGAAGCAACAAAGAACACCCTGCCTTCCCGGATTGAAGTGACGAGTTTTAATGGACTTCTGGTAAACTATGTTCAGGAATGCGGTGCCGATGCCATTTTACGGGGAATTCGGGCAATCTCTGATTTTGAATATGAATTTCAGATGGCATTGATGAACCGCAAACTGCTGAAGCAGGTGGATACTGTTTTCATGATGCCGGATGAACGGTTTTCTTATCTCTCGTCTAAGCTGGTTCGGGAAGTGGCCAGCTTCGGAGGAGATGTTTCTGCTTTTGTCCCGGGCTTTGTGGAAGACCGGCTGAAAGCAAAATGCGGAGGGAAGTCCCATGTTTGATATTCTGTCAATGCTGAAAAGTGCGGGCCCGGTTTCTCAGCTGGTGATTCTGATACTGCTGATTTTGTCCATCGGCTCGTGGAAGGTGATTGTTCAAAAGAGTTTTCAGATTCGCCGGGCAAAGCGTCATTCCGACTCCTTTTTAAACCTTTTCCGCAACTCGAATAAATTTCTGGAAGTAAAAGAGGCATGCCGGGAACATCTTTACAGCCCGGAAGCCGGCCTCTTTCTTGCGGGATTCAGCGAGCTGAATTACCAGTTGAAGTACCAGAATCCGGGAGATCCGGGGAAACCCAAAATCCGGAATCTGGAAGCCATTGCCCGTGTACTGGACAGGGCGAAGATTGTGGAACTGGGCCGGTTTGAAAAAACGCTGAACTTCCTTGCCACCACCGCCGCCGCGGCACCGTTTGTCGGCCTGTTCGGAACGGTTTGGGGAGTAATTGACGCTTTTCAACGGATTGGAATTCAGAAAACCGCGTCTCTGGTTGCGGTGGCGCCGGGAATTTCCGAAGCCCTCATTGCCACTGCCGCCGGACTGGCGGTGGCCATTCCCGCACTCTGGGGCTACAATCATTATGTCAACAAAATTCGTACCATTTCCGCTGAAATCGAGGATTTCACGTTGGAATTTCTCGGGATAGTGGAACGGAATTTCAGTTAAATGACAGGACATATCCGTCAATCCGGTGAACATCGCGGACTGGCAGAAATCAACGTTACCCCTCTGGTGGACGTGATTCTGGTTCTCCTGATTATTTTCATGGTCTCTGCCCCCATGATGCAAAGCGGGATTGATGTAAACCTTCCGGAAACCACTACCGGAGCGGCGCTGGAAGGGCAGCGGGTGGTGATTACCCTGACAGCGGATAAAAAACTGTACATCAACAACGATATTATTCATCCGAAACTTTTTACCGAGAAGATGAGTAAGCTGGCAATGATGAAAAAAGAAGTGTTTCTTAAAGCAGACAAATCGCTTCCCTACGGGGACGTGATCGCCCTTATCGGACGGCTGAAAAAAGCGGGGATTGAAAACGTGGCGCTGGTGACCCTCCCGACGGAGGAAGAAGAAAATGGCCAGAATCGGCGTTAATATCATTATTGAAAAAAGAAAAACACTTGAACCCGGCGGCCGGACATTTTCCGTTATTTCCGTTCTGCTGCACATTGTGGTGGGATTGATTGTGGTTCTGGGAGTGCTGGTGGCAAGAAACCGGGTTCTTCGGGAACCAAAAGTATACCGTGTGTCCATTGCCACGCTTGCCACTGTCGACAACACCAATACCGAAGTAAAAAAAGCAAAGGTTGTGACGGAAAAACCACAGAAGAAAATACCTGAAAAACAACAGACAAAACCGGCGGTTAAAACAGTGGTTCGGAAAAAACATCCGGTGAAACCAGCCCGAAAAAAAATTGTGGGACTGAACACGGAAAAACATCAGAAAAAAATCAAGCCGGCCCCGGCGACAAAGGTTGAGAGTCGTCTGCAGCCGGTTGCTTCCGGTGGGCCGAAACGGGTGGGATTCAGCGGGCACGGTACTGTTTTCGATGTGGACGGCGCGAATTTTGAATATTCCTACTACCTGTCCATTGTTCAGGACAGGATTGGCCGAAACTGGGAGCGGAGTTATATTGGAAAGGGAAAGGTTAAGGTTTTTTTCCGGATAGAACGGGACGGCAGCATTGTCGGCGCCATGATTGAAATATCCAGCGGGGATGTGGGCCTGGACAGACTGGCACTGCGGGCGGTAACCGCGTCCAGCCCGCTGCCGCCGCTTCCCGAGGGCTATACCGGAAAAAATTTGGGGATTCACATCCTGTTCAACTACGAGGAGTAAATATGAAACGTACAATTGTTTTTCTGATGCTCATAATCGGATTACCGGTTCTTGCCCAGCAGGAATTTGAATTGACATTGTCCACAAAAGGCCTTGACCTCATTGAAATCGGCATTGCCGGCTTTACCGGAGACGGAGCGGATGCCGTCACAAAAGAAAATTGCCGGAAACTCCTCTCCCGTGACCTTCAGCTTACCGGTGTTTTTCATGTGATACCGGAAAAAAATATGAACCTTGTCCCCTCTCCGGCCGCACCGGAAAATGTAAAAAATTGTGAAGCTTTTCTATCGGTTGGGGCCAAAGTTCTGATCACCGGAGAAATCCGTTCCGAGAAAGGCGGGCAGATTCTCTTCACCGGTGTGGTTACCGACGCGAAAACCTGCAAAAAGATCATCACCCGCCGCTATCGGGGGGAAACCGGCCTGCTGAAAAAACTGATTCATTCTTTTGCCGATGATGTCATTTTTGTGTTTACCGGAAAACGCGGGATAACCAATTCCCGCATCGCATTTGTCTCCGACCGAACCGGACACCGGGAAATTTTTATCATGGACTACAACGGAGATGATTTACGACAACTGACAAAAATCAACAGTACGACGATTTTTCCGGCCATTTCCCCTGACCGGAAACGAATCGCGTTTACTTCTTTCCGGAACCACAACCCCGACCTGTTTCTTATGACGGTGGGAAAAGGAATTGAAACCATTTACCATGCAGAGGGAATCGGTTCCACACCGGATTTTTCTCCGGACGGAAAATGGCTGCTGTTCAGTGCTTCAAAAGACGGAAATACCGATATCTATGTCTATAACATTGCAACCAAGACAACAACAAGGCTTACCCACCATATTGCCATTGACACCTCTCCCCGTTTTTCTCCAAACGGAAAGGAAATCGTATTTACCTCCGATCGTTATGGTGCGCCGCGGATTTACGTAATGGACCGGGATGGCCTGAATATCCGGCGTTTGAACACAATGGGTTCATACAATGATTCTCCGGCCTGGTCACCGGACGGAAGCCGGGTTGCCTATGTTGCCATGTTCAACAACAAATTTGATATCTTTATTTACAACATTGCGGCGGACAAAAATATCCGTTTGACCCACGGAGATGGCTCCAATGAATATCCGGCGTGGAGTCCCGACGGGCGGCGAATTGTCTTTTCATCCAACCGCAGCGGTTCCTGGCAGCTTTACTCTATGAATGTGAATGGCACCGGCTTGCTTCAGCTTACGAAAAAGGGAAACAATACCTGCCCGTTCTGGGTCCGTTGAGCGACGCCATGTGCCCCGTCTTCGCCTGTTTTGGCTGTTTTTGTTGTATACTGTGAAAAACGTGAGTGAACGGAGGGGAAAATGCCGGTCTGTTTGGAGTCTTTTTCAGCTTCCGGGAAGTTGACCCGGCGGGAATTTCTTTGCGTTTCGGCCCTTGCCGGCACCGCTTTCGCAGTGGGCTGTGTGGTGAATCCGGTGACTGGAAAACAGCAGCTGATGTTGGTATCAAGGGAACAGGAGATCGCTCTGGATAAAGAGAGTTCTCCGCACCAGTTTTCAGCTGATTACGGGGCGGTACAGGACAATAGCTTAAACCGCTACATTTCCGGAGTGGGGTTGAAAATTGCATCCCATTCCCACCGCCCCGATATGCCCTATTCCTTTCGCTGCGTCAATGCCTGTTATGCCAATGCCTACGCTTTCCCCGGCGGCAGCATCGCCACCACACGGGGGCTGCTGGTGACGCTGGGGAACGAAGCCGAACTGGCGGCTCTTCTTGGCCATGAAATCGGCCATGTCAATGCCAGGCACACGGCACAGCAGATGACGAAAAAAATGCTGCTCGGCGTTGCCCTGGCAATCGGAACTGTTGTGGTTGCGGAAAAGAACAAAAAATATGCGCCGCTGGCCGCCGGCCTCGGCGCGGTGGGTGCCGGCGCACTGCTGGCCCATTACAGCCGGAACGATGAACGGCAGGCAGACCGGCTGGGAATGGAATATATGGTTCGAAGCGGATATAACCCGGAGGGGATGGTGCAGCTGATGGACGTACTTCAAAACATGTCTAAACGGAATCCCGGTTTTATCGAACGGATGTTCGCCTCCCACCCCATGAGTTCGGAGCGGTTGGCAACGGCAAAAGAACGTGTGGCGGCATTGTATGCGGATAAAACAAAACTTCCGTTTTTCCGGGAACGCTTTATGGACCATACCGTAAAACTCCGGAGATTAAAACCCGCCATCGAATCATTTGAAAACGGTGCACTGGCAATGACCCGGAAAAACTATAATGAAGCGGAAAACCAGATAAAAAAAGGGTTGAAACTGGCACCCCGGGACTATGCCGGACTGACCCTGATGGCAAAATTGCAGTTGGCGAAAAAGAATTTTGCCCGTGCGGAACTCTATGCCAAAAAAGCGGAGTCTGTGTATCCCGGTGAGGCTCAGGCTCATCATGTCGCCGGTGTGGCGGCACTTTCCATGAAACAGTACGCCAGAGCATATGCTGATTTTGATCAGTATGAGAAATTACTGCCCGGTAACCCCAATACGGTATTCTTCATGGGATTGTCTCAGGAAGGAATGGGGCACCGGCGGCTTGCCGCCGCCGAATACCAGCGTTTTCTGTCGGTGGTGCGTTCCGGGGAACAGGCGGATTATGCCAGAAACCGTCTTGTGAGCTGGGGATTTATAAAACAGCGGACAGCGTCGGGAAGCTGATGTGCCGGTATCCATCCGAAAGAGGAGGAAAAAATGAAGAAGAGCATTGTACCCTTGTTGCTTGTTTTTTTAACCGTTCCGGGATTTACCGGGAACAAGGTAACAAAAGTCTGGGAAACCGCCCCTGTTCTGACCACTGTTGAATCGGTCAACTATGATGCGAGGCGAAATGTTCTTTATGCTTCCTGTATTAACGGTTCCCCTGCGGCGAAGGACGGAAACGGGTTTATCTCAAAGTTAAAGCCGGACGGGACCGTTCTGCGGCTCAAATGGGTTTCCGGCCTCAACGCTCCGAAAGGGGCTGCTGTCGCAGGCAGCAGACTGTTTGTCTCTGATATTGATGTATTGGTGGAAATTAACATTGAAACAGGGAAAATCATTGCCCGCTACCCCGCGCCGGGGGCCCAATTTCTCAATGATGTTGTTCTGGGCCCGGATGGCACTATCTATGTCTCGGATTCTTCGGCAGTCAGCGCCGTTTACCGTTTTAACGGAAAATCGCTTTCTCTCTGGTTTAAGGACAAGCGGGTTCCCGGCCCCAACGGACTGGCAGTTTCCGGAAATACCCTCATTGTGGGCAGCGGCCGGAACGGCACCATTGCCGCTGTCAGCTTCAAAACCGGCAGAATGCGGGTTATTGCCCGGTCAAAATACGGTGTGGATGGGCTGATTCCGCTGGGAAACCGGCGTTTTCTCACCTCCGACTGGAAGGGGCATACCGGTATTGCGGGCCCCGACAGCGCATATACCCTGCTTCTGGACACCGCCGGGCAGCATATCAATGCCGCTGATCTGGGGTATATTTCCGGGAAAAAACTTTTTATTGTCCCTACTTTCTTTCACAATACTGCTGCGGCATACCGTTTTTGATACTGCCAATGCGGCCTGATACCGGGAGGAAAACGCCATATGTTTCAACATGCCGTTGTACGGGAACCGTCCGAAGATTTTGCCAGTGGAATTACAAGTTCGGCATTGGGTGCCCCTGTTATTGAAACCGCACTTCAGCAGCACATGCGGTATGTGGAAGCGCTTCGGAAATGCGGTGTGGAAGTTACGGTACTTTCCGGTGAAAACCGTTTTCCAGACAGCACATTCATAGAAGACGAAGCCGTCATCGTGGGAAATATCGCGGTTGTTGCCCGGCCCGGTGACCCCCGGCGGGCGGGAGAAACCGAACTCATTTCACCTGTCCTTTCCCGTTTTTTCAAGCGAATCGAAAAAATTACAGCACCGGGAACCCTGGACGGAGGGGATGTAATGAAGGTGGGGGGCACCTTTTTTATCGGCCTTTCACAGCGAACCAATCCGGCGGGGGCGGAACAGTTGAAACAGATTGTGGAGGGGGAAGGTTTCCGGGCAGAATTTATTCCGGTTCAGGCGGGGCTCCATCTGAAAACCTTCATGGGTGTTGCGGGGGACAGCGACATTGTTGTACTGGACAGTTTCAGCAACCGGCCGGAATTTGCCGGTTTGAACCGTTTCACAGTCCCACCGGAGAACACGTACGCCTGCAACTGTCGCAGGGTCAATGATTTTGTAATTCTCCCGGCCGGTTTTCCCGCAGTTTCCCGCATGCTTGCCGGGAACGGTTTCCGGATTCTTGAAGTCGAACTTTCCGAATTCAGGAAAATGGACGGCGGTGTTTCCTGCCTTTCGCTGTTGTTCTGACTCAGACGGAAACCGTTGTCAATTACGGCAGCTTCGCCGGCCGGGGGCTGTGGCTTTTCAACGCCTTCTGCCGCTTCTGCCAGTCAGGAAGAAAGCGGCTCATCAGTGTTTTGAATCGTTTGTTATGGGATGGTTCCAGCAGATGCGTCAATTCATGCACAACAATAACTTCAAGTAAATAAACCGGAAGTTTAATCAGTTCCAGGTTAATCCAGATTCTTCTGGCCCGGGTATTACAGCTTCCCCATCGGGTTTTCATCCGTTTTATACGCCATTCTCCTGCCTGCACTCCCATAATTTGCTGCCACTTGCCCATCAGTGGCGCTGCGGTTTTTTTTAATTCCCTGCGGTACCAGTCATCCATTACCTTCCGTCGCGCATCCCGGCTGCTTCCCGGCCTCACACAAAGCCGGATCAGCCGGGGTTCCGTTACTTCAACGCAGGAACGTCCCTGTTGTTCAATGAGGGTTAATTCATACTCCCGGCCTTTGAAAGGGATCTTTTCACCATCTTTGTATTCGAGCGGCAGGGTTCTCAATTGTGCGGAGAAATGAAGGCGCTGTTTCCGAATCCAGTTTATTTTCGACAAAACCGCTTTGCGAACTGCGTCATCACTCATTTGCAGCGGAACGGAAAGCTGTATCCGGCCCTCCGGCGGTCGGACTTTAATTCGAAGATGTTTAACCGGTTTTCGTTCTAAAAGGACAGGAATTCCCGCCACTGTCAGAAAATATCCGGACTGTGTCATCGGGGGATTTTAATTTTATCGCTATGTTGAATCATTTCCGGCTCCGGGGAAAATACAAATACAGAATCCCGCTACGAAAAAGGGGAAATGGCGCGCCTTGCAGGACTCGAACCTGCGACACCAGGATTAGGAATCCTGTGCTCTATCCACCTGAGCTAAAGGCGCACGCAGACAAATGGTACCCGAATCCGGAGGGGCTGTCAATTGGCCGGCCCCGAAGACAAATCAGCCGGAAACGGTTTTGTTGAGCGCGATCATCAGCTCCTTGAATTTGTCCCCTGTGATGCCGTTCCGTTCGGCGTTTTCCGCAACAGTTCCCCAGACAGGTTCGCCACAGACAAGGCAGGGAAAATCATGATCCATAAATACCCGGACAGTGGCCGGATATTTTTGAACAACGTCTTCCACAAGGTCTTCCGCTTTGATTTTCATTTTAATTTTTCTCCTGAACCAGTATTTTAAACACATCCCCCATTGAGCCGGGGAGCAGCAGCGTTTTCAGTTGGAATGCCTCGGTGGTTGTGGGTTCTTTCCCCTCCTGAAAAAGGTCAAAGAGACCGAAATCCATGAGATAAGTCCGCTGGTTTTTGAAATACTTCGGATCAATTCCGTATTTTTCTCCATAGTGGATCAACGCATCAAAATTGACATGGCAGGTGAGATCCATTTCCCCTTCCAGCTGAAAGACATTGTCATATGCCGCGTGTTTGTGGTAGCCCATAAGGGTACCCTGTTTCCTGTCCGGATGATAGAGTTCATCCTGGGTGTACCCGTAGTCAATGGTTACCATATGGAACTGTTCGATTTTTTCCCCTAACACATGGTAAATTTCTTCAATGTCGGCATTGACTTCAATGGTGCATCCCTCCCCCACGGAAATTCCCAGTTCTTCCAGTTCCCGCCAGGCTTCCCGGGAAGGTTCTTTGAATATTCTCAGATAGTTTGGAGCTTTGTATCCGATGTAAATTTCAGACAGAATGTCTTCTCTCCGGGTGAGAAGATGCACCGGGAAGGCATCAAAGAATTCGTTGGAAAAAACAAAGGCAGAGGGTAGCGGATTCAGTTCAAAAAGGCTGCTGTAAAAAATGATCCGGTTCAGATGCGTTTGAAGGCGTTTTTGATTTTCGTTGAAAACAGCGGGGTTCTGTTCTACAAAATGGTATTGCAGCCGCTGATAGAGGGATAAATCCTCTTTTGCGATATAATCCAGCATGTCCAATGCCAGGTAGCCTTCGCCCCCCCCCAGCTCCACCACATGGACCGGGCCGTTTTCCGGGGCAAGGGCCATAACCCGTTTTCCCAGTATGCGTCCCAGAATGCTGCCAAGGTGAGCGGAGGTAAAAAAATCTCCTTTTCGGCCGATGGCAGATCGGGTTTGATAGTACCCGTATTTTTTGTCATACAGGCACATTGCCATAAATTCCCGGAAGGAGATGGCACCTTCGGCTTGGATTTTTTCAACGATTTTTTTCTGTAATTTATTCATTTAGAAGGCAATATCAACCGAGGGACGAATTGTCCGTTTTGAATAAAGATGTCCCGATTTTCTTCTGACCCCCCTGGAACGCCATCTTTTCCGAAACAGGCAATCATATATCCGTTTCGGCTTTTTTTGTATAAAATGGGATTTCCCCAGGGATCTTTTACCCGGTTCGGGAGGTATCTTGGAATCAGGACATCCAGGTTTAACGGGTATCGTTTCTTTTTCTGGTGAAAAATTTCCACCGCACGGCCGACTTTTTTTACAGCATCAATAACAGCCTGCTTTCTTGCTTTCATTTCATAGCGGAACAGGTCTTTAAAGGTATCGTATTCTTCGGAAGCAATGGCGGCTTCTTTGGTTCCGGGATACTGGTTGATAATTTGCCCCAGTAATTTGACAGCCTGGGTAAAATCTCCCCGGTTGCTGGCCTGATGCGCTTCGTCCAGCAGGAACGCGGCTTCAGGGTTTTCGTTGGAACCGCAGGATGTCAGCAGAAGTGCGGCTCCGATCAGCAATGCCGCAATCCATCTCAATGCCCGGCTCCCCCTGTAAAGAATTTGAATATTGCAATGCCCATCACGACATACACGAGAACAAAAAACCAGCCGCCGGCTTTCAATTTAAGGGCCAGCTCTTTCCACTCGATGGAAAAAAGATACAAAATTGCGATCAGAACAAATGTAACGGTCAGATAATCCATCTTTTGCCTCCCTTTATCAAATGCGCAGGGGGATGATATTGCCCCCCGCGCGCATCAGAACAGAATTATTCTTCTTCGTCTCCGGCATCCCGTTTGGATTCCGCGATGATTTTTTCCTTGATGTTGGATGGAACTTCATCATAGTGGGAAAATTCCATATGGAAGGATGCCCGTCCGCCGGTGATGGACCGGAGGGTGGACTCATACGTCAGCATTTCCGCCATGGGGACCTGCGCTTTAATCAGCTGGCTGTCTCCGCTGGATTCCATGCCCTGAATCCGGCCCCGCCGGGAGTTGAGGTCGCCCATGAGGTCACCCATGAATTCTTCCGGAGAATAGATTTCCACCTGCATGATCGGTTCCAGCAGCGTGGGGCGGGCCTGTTCCATGCCTTTTTTGAATGCCATGGAGCCGGCAATCTTGAATGCCATTTCCGAGGAGTCCACTTCGTGGTAGGAGCCGTCATTCAGGGTGACTTTAAAATCCACCACCGGATAACCTGCGAGATATCCCTTCATCCGGGCTTCCTGAATACCTTTTTCTACAGCAGGGATATAAGTTTTGGGAATGGAGCCTCCGAAGATTTTATCTTCAAACTGGAAATCTTCTCCCCTTTCCAGCGGAATCATGCTGATTTTGCAGTGGCCGTACTGGCCTTTTCCACCGGTTTGTTTCTTGTATTTTGCTTCCACATCAACTTTTTTCTTGATGGTCTCCTGGTAGGGAACCTGCGGCGGTTGTAAAATGGCATCCACCTTATACCGTTCTTTCATTTTGGAAAGGGCAACTTCCACGTGAAGCTGTCCGGAACCGGAAATCAGAATCTGGTGGGTCCGGGCATCTCTGCCCAGTTTGAGCAGCGGGTCTTCTTCCGCAATTCTCTTCAATGCGGTGGAGATTTTTTCCTCGTCTCCCTTGGATTTCGGTTCTATAGCAAAAGAAATGGCAGCTTCCGGATATTTTACCGGCGGGAAAACAAAACCGGCGTCTTTGTCTGTCAGGGTGTCACTGATCATGGTGTCTTTCAGTTTTGCCACCCCGATGATATCTCCGGCATGGGCCCCGTCAACAGAGGTGTGGTCTTTGCCCTGAAGAAGGAACATGGCGCCGGGTTTTTCAGACACATCACTGCGGGGGTTGTACAGAATCAAATCCGGTGTGACAACACCGGACATTACTTTAAACAGGTTAATGCGGCCGGCATGGGGATCGGATACGGTTTTGAAGCAGAACATTGCCGGTGCGGCGGATTCATCCACCGGAAGGTCAATTTTTTCTTCTCCCACCATACATTCGTTGCTGTGGGTGTCAGCGCCGTCAATTACAGTTGTAATGAAGTCCATAATTTGTTTTACATTGATGTTTTTGGTTGCGGAACAGGGGAAGACCGGGAAGAGTTCCCGTGCGGCAATTGCTTTTCTCATACCTTCTTTCAGTTCGTTTTCCGAAAGCTCCCCGTTTTCAAGATAGGCATCCATCAGTTCTTCACTGCTTTCGGCGATCATTTCCATCAGCTGTTCACGGGCGCCTGCCACTGCGTCCGCCATATCGGCGGGCACATCGGCGGTTTCAAATTTTCCGCTGTCATCCTTGTAGATATAGGCTTTTCCTCCCAGCAAATCCACCATTCCGCTGAACTCGCCTTCTTTTCCCACCGGCAGTGCCACCGGAACAGCTTCTCTGGCCATTTTCTTCTGGACAGCTTCCAGGGATTTTGCGAAATCGGAACGGTCCCGGTCCAGTTTGTTGATGATGACGATTCCCGGTTTATTCAACTCAGCGGCAATTTTCCATGCCTTTTCCGTCTGTACTTCCACGCCGGAAACACCGCATACCATGAATCCCATCAGGTCGCAGACCCGGAAAGAACCTCTGGCTTCCGGGAAAAAGTTTCCGTATCCCGGTGTATCCAGCACATTTACTTTTTTCTTGTTCATTTCAAAATGGCAGATGCCGGTACTCAGTGAAATTTTCCGTTTCACTTCTTCCGCGTCATAGTCCGTAAGCGTGTTTCCGTCATCTACGCGGGTCAGACGGTTGGTTACGCCTGCATTGTGCAACATTGCAGCTGTCAGGGAAGTTTTACCTGTGTCACCGTGTCCGGCCAGCGCGAGATTTCTGATATCTTTGGATTCGTAAATTTTCATGAGGACCTCCACATCAAGACGTTACCCAGTGGAAACAGTTTAACACAGCACTTTTAAAATGGAAACATCTATTGATTTACATGGCATCCATCCCATATAATAAACAGTATGAATATAGCCACTGTTGCGCTGCAACTTGAAATGACCGGGAAGTACGGCCCGAAAAAACTGAATTTCACTGACCATCTTGCGAATTATACGCATTTTTTCAACCGGATTGTGGATTACCTTCACGACCCTGAGCTTCAAACACTGACATTAAACAGTACCTTCGAAAGCCGTCGCCGCCATATTGAGTGGCTCATGTCTTTTTCCGAGCATATTCTGTATAAAGTTCCCATGGTTCCCCCTGAATTTTTAAGTCCCATGCTTCTGATTATTCATGAAGCGGTTTCAAATGCGGTTTATCATGGCAACCTTTCTGTTCCGAATAGTATTCGGACCCGGAAAACCTTTCACGAATATGAAGAAGAACTGGCGGTGGCACAGCCGAAATTATTGGAACGGCAGGCAACGCTCACACTGCGTCTTTTCCGGGATTACGGTGAGTTGACCATTACGGACAGCGGAGACGGGTTTAACTATCAACGGGAACTGAACCGGGATGCCCCGCCGTCCCCGGACAGAGAAATGGGGCGGGGAATTTATATTTTAAAACAAACGGCAGATGAGATTGATTTTCAGGATAACGGAAAAACCCTGCATGTCAGGAAAAATTGGAGGCAACCATGATTGAATGGACCGAAAACATTGCCGGTGAACAGGCAACCCTCAGCCTGAGCGGCAAAATCACCTTTGAAAATTCAGGGGAATTGCGGAATCGGGTTAAAGCGATTCTGTCGGAATTTCCGTTGAAGCAGCTGACATTTGATTTGGCCGGTGTCCGTTTTGTGGATTCCAGCGGCCTGGGCCTGCTGGTGTCTATCAAAAACACCATGGCAAAACGGAACGGAAGCTTCAAAATCATCAACATTGCCGAAACGGTCCGCAACATAATGAATCAGACCGGGCTGGACAGGTATTTCGAGATTTAAGGCGGTGGATGAAAAAGGCATCATCCTCATTGTGGATGACGAGGTGCGGATTACAGACATTTTGAATCTGTACCTGAAAAAGCAGGGCTATCGTACCTTTACCGCCGCTGACGGAGCGGAAGCATTGAAGTCAATGGCGGAAACAGTGCCGGATCTGATCATTTCCGATTTGATGATGCCCAACATGGATGGAATCGAGTTCTGCAAACAGGTGAAAACACGTTCCGAATTCAACAATCCCTATTTTATCATGCTGACAGCCAAAGCCACTGTGGACAGCAAGGTGGAAGGGCTGAAAATCGGTGCGGATGATTACATTACAAAACCCTTCAATGTGAAAGAGCTGGTGGCGAGGGTGAACTCCGCCATGCGGATAAAAGCGCTTCAAAACGAGATTCTGGAAAAAAACAAAGAGTTGGAACGTTACAAAGCGGCAATGGAAAATGAGCTGCATCTTGCCGCCCGGTTTCAGGAATCTCTGATTCCCCCGGATGGCAATATCGGTTCCGGTGTCCGGCTGACCTCCATTTATCAGCCCACAATCCATATCGGCGGAGATATTTTTGATGTGCGTGCTGCCGGAGACGGGAAAATAGTCTTTTTCGTGGCGGATGTTACCGGCCACGGCATTGTAGCTGCCGTTATATCCGCCATGATTAAATTGTCGTTCATTCAGGCGGCGGCCCACACCTCTTCCGCCACCGAAATCGCAGAAAAAATTAACCGGGATATTGTAAGTACAACCTCCGAAGAGCATTTTGCTTCCGTCTTTCTCGGCTCGCTTGCCGGGGACAATTCCAGTCTTTCCTTTGTCCGGGGCGGGCATCCCGCACCCTATCTCTGCCGCAGAAACGGAGAAATTGTTCCCCTTGCCCCGAAGGGATTTCTCTTTGGAATTGATCCGAATGCCCGGTTTCCCGAACAAGCCGTTGCCCTTTCTCCGGGGGACAGAATTGTCATGTTCACCGACGGTATTTCCGAAGCGGAAGGCCCGGACGGGGAATTATTCGGAACCGGCCGGATTCGCCAGTACTTTTCCCGCCCGAATGCAACATTGAGCGGGTTGAGGGAGTTGGCGAACCGCTGGGCAGGAGGACAGTATCAGGACGATTTCACGCTGGTTCAGCTGGAAATTCTGGACAGGAACGGCTGAAACAATAAAAAACCGGCAGATGTTGCTGTTGTCAACGGCCGGATGCGGAAGCGGCAATGACTGCAGTGGTAATCCCCGCAATAACGGCAGCCTGGACAGCCTGAACCGCTTCCGATATTGCTTTTCCCACAAGTTCACTGTCGCCCGGCGGTTCTTTTTCCAGTTCTTTGAGCCTTATTTTTACTGCTTTTCGTTTTTCTTTTCCGAATATTTCATCGGACAGATCACAGGCCTGAATCAGGTTCAGAATCATTCGGGTTTCAATAGAGGGGGAAATTCCGTCTAGAACCGCTTGTTTTACCTGTTCCCGGACCTCAAGTTCCGGCAGCGGGTTCACAGCCGGGTACCGGACAGAGGGGAAAATACCCAGTATCCGTTTTTTTTCCCGCCGGAGAATTCCGGACAAAACCAGCCGGTCTGCAATTTTATGCCGCAGTTTTTTGACCTTTGAGGCCAGCCGGGGCACCCAGTATTTTACCGGTTTCAATTTTCCTTTTTTCCCGGTCAGTACCGAAAGAACTTCATCGTGGAGCGGGTCACCGGAAGGCGTATCCCGCTGTACCAGCAGTTTCCCTTCCCGGATGGTGATTCTTCCATCCGCCACCATTTCCAGAATCAGGGCTCCGGCCAGTCCGAAATCCAGAGCTGTTCCGGCTTTGGAGACGACGGTTCCTTTTTCGTCTTTCAATGCCAGCAGCAACAGTTGTTCACTTATTGTCAGTTTCATACATCCTCCCCCGGGGGGAAATACCCCGATGTTCCGTATCGTTAAATTAATGGTTTAACTTGTTTTTTTATTTAACGATAACCGCAGTGCCGTAAGCCAGGATTTCGGCGGCTCCTTTCATCACCATGGAAGTACCGAACCGGACGTTCAGAACGGCATTGGCCCCCATTTCTTTCGCGTTTTCCACCATCCTGTCCAGTGCCTGTTCCCGGGATTCGGCAATCATTTTGGTGTATTCGGTTACTTCGCCTCCAATTACGTTTCGAAGGACTGCCATGATGTCTTTTCCCACTGCCCTCGCCCGGACAGTGTTTCCCCGGGCCATGCCCAGCACTTTTTCAATCTCCTTTCCCGGAATGAAATCCGTTGTTACGATAATCATCGCCGTACCTCCCTGTACCGTTCATTTTTTCTGAGAAATAATTGTTCCCGTAAAACAGATACCAGCAGTATTGCCAGTCCGCCCCCGATGCAGAGGGTCCCCCATTTAATCAAAGGCGGTACTGCCGGGTCACTCAACATTTCCTCCACCATGCGGAAAAAGCCGAAAAATAAAAGTACAATGGCGCCGACGGAAAAGAGAATCCAGCCTGTTTTCCGTTCCATCCGGTTGTAAATGCCGGACCAGTAGCCTTCCCATAGCTCATCCGGCGGGTCTGGAAGACGCAGCTGTTCCAGCATATTTTCCATTTTTCTGAACTCTTCTATTTCCCTGCGGCAGGATTCGCAATTTTTCAGGTGGAGTTCCATTTCCGCCCGGTCAGCCTGTGAGAGTTCACCGGCCACGTAGAGGGGGATTTTTTCCAGTACTTCCTGATGTGTCATAGTCCCTTCTCCTCCAGCAGTTCTTTCAGCTTTTTTCTGGCATAGAAAAGCCCGGACATGACACTGCCCATGGGCTTTTCCAGCATGTCCGCGATTTCCCGGTAGGAATAGCCCTGGTAGTAGCGCAGTTTCAGGATTTCCCGGGCAGTTTCCGGTAGTTTTTCAACGCATTCCCGTACCAGCCGGGCCTGGTCATGGTCAATTTCCGATGTTTTCAGGCCAAACATTCCTTCAATTGAGACTTCCGCCAGCTGTTTCCGTTTCCGGAGAAAACTGAGGCAGCGGTTTTTCAGAATCCGGTAAAACCAGGGATAAAATGGCCGTTTCAGATCGAATTTTTTCAGATTCCGATAGGCTCGAATAAAAGCCTCCTGAGATAAATCCCAGGCATCCTGCTCATTATGGACAATGGCATAAGCTGTGAGAAAAGCCCTTTTTCTGTACCGTTCCACAATTCCGGAGAATGCTTCCTTCTCTCCGGCCAGTACCGCTTTTATACATTCACTGTCTTCTACTGGCACAGGTAAAAACTCCTTTGCGATTCGGTTTACCCGAACCGGGGGGCTGAATCCGGCCCATCCGGTACAGGATCGGGACGCTTCCATTTTACCGCTACCGTTCGATATCTTTGTACCGCTCATGATTCCGGAAGAAAAGCTGTTCCCGGAACACGGAAATCAGCAGCACCACCAGGCCGACTGCCACACCCAACACGGCAAGTTTGTAGCCAAAGGGTATGGACGCATCCGCCGCCATGGAACGAAACCCTTCCAGCAGACTGTCAAAAATCAACAGAATTGTACCGACAGCCAGAAGCAGGCCGCCGGTAAACCGTTCAACTCTCGCGTAGGTGGAAAGCCTGTGTCTGTCTGTTTGTCTGTTTTCAGGTGCCATATCTCATTTCCTCCTGCCATTTTATCATGTCCTCACCCGTAAATACGCCCTTTGATTCTGTTTTATTCAACATTCCGGGGAAAAATATGCTAAAATACCGCTAACTTTTTCAAGAAAAACCCGGGGGGTAATGATGAAAGTTCGATTATTTTCTATATTTATTTTGATGCTGTCCTGCTTTATTCCTGCTGTAAGTTCCGGATTGTCGGGGACTTATGTCTCAAAAGCGGGACAGGTAACCCTGACGCTGGTAATCCGGGACAGTGGAAACGGAAGCGTTTCCGGTACCCTGACCAGTTCATCCACCGGCCAACCGATGCAGGTTTCCGGTCAAAGCGACGGTGATTCCTGCAACGGCACCATTATCGGTTCCGGCGGCACTATTTTTTTTGAGGCGATGAAAGAGGGAAACGGTGTGCGGCTGATTTTGATTCAACCGGACGCAAAAGGAATGCCGGACTATAACAAAGCTCAGGAATTGATGTTCAAAAGAAGCAGCGGCACACCGTTTGGAAGCGGCGGAAATCCTCTGGCCGGTAGGCGTGGAAATCCCCTTTCCGGAAATCCACTGGCAAAAGGAAGTACGGGAGACTCTCTTTCCGGAACCTATCGCGGCGGGGGATTGAAACTGACATTGAACGGAACCGCCGGAAATTATACCGGCACACTGATTTTCAACGGTACCCGGTATCCGGTTTCAGCCACCGGCAGCGGCGGGCAGTTGAGAGGGGCATTTCAAAGTGGTTCCGACCGGTTTCCTTTTTCCGGTACCCTCCGGGGAAATACCTTATCATTCCAAACCGGCGGTAGCTCTTACCGCTTGACAAAAGCAGGAAACCGGCCGCCGGCGAATCCCCTGCAGAAGAGAAGCGGTGTGTTTGCAGGGGCAGGTGCCGGTGTCGCACCGGCCGGAAGCAGAGTAACAAGCAGGGAATACGGTTTTTCTTTTCAGCCTCCGGCAGGCTGGATTGCAAAACCGAATCCCGGCGCGGGGTATCTGATGCAGTCTCCCAATCACAAAGGAGTCATTCTGGTTTCCCGCCATGCTTATCAGAGTTTGGAAAAAATGAGAGCGGAAGCTGCCGGCGGCCTGATTGACCCCAAGTCAAATGTCCGCCTTCTGCCTGCCGGCGGATTTGAAAGGGTTGGGAACAACGGATTCGGCGGCCCTCTCGAAGGAACAATTCAGGGAAAACAGGCCAAAGCCTATCTCTTGGGGCTGATTTCTCCCTATGGCGGCGGTGTTTCCATCCTGGTGGCGGTAACACCGGAATCGTACACAAGCCAGTACCCGGATTTCGCAAAACAGATTGCGGCTTCCGTACAGTTTTTTGAACCGGCCCAGTGAAGGAAGGAAGAGAATCAGGAACGGAATGAAAGGAAGATTCCGGGGAATATTCATTCCCCGGTTTTTCCATTGTGATCTTGAATTTATTGTTTGTTTTCCGACATAAAATATCGGAATGCATCTACGTCAAAAAGGCCCCGGTCTGTGAGTTTCAGATGCGGAATGACTTCCAGTGCCATGAAAGAGAGGGTGGCATGCGGGTTTGAGAGGGATGACCCCAGTTTCCGGGCACGCAGGGTCAGCTCTTTCAGCTTTTTTGCAAGAAGAGCGGGAATTAGGTTGGAGACAATTCCCCCCACCGGAAGGGTTACGGTGTAAGTCCCGGCAGGGCCTGCCACCGAAAGCCCGCCGTGAACGGAAATGACAGCTTCAATCGCTTGCCGGATTGCATCGTCGCTGCTTCCCACCGCGACAATGTTGTGGCAGTCGTGGGAGAGGGAGGATGCGAGGGCACCGTTTTTCAGGCCGAAACCATGAATCCGGCATGCAGCTTGATGCCCCCGGCCGTAGCGTTCTATCACCACCAGTTTCAGCAGGTCTTTCTCCGGAACAAAAACCGGCAGTTCGGCGTTTACGGACAGTTTGCCGGTAATCAGAGACCCGTTTGCCGCGTCTATGGCGATTCCCCGGGCCTGTTCCGGAATTTCGGGAATAGCCGGCGGTTGGCTGATGTGAATGGATTGAGCGAGAAAAGGCGGTAAATCCGGCTCAACAGCGGAAGTATCTTCGAGGAATTGCCCATTGACAATCACTTTATTGATATTGAAATTTTGTGTGTTGTCGAAAAGGACCAGGTCTGCCCGGAACCCCGGGCGGATTTCTCCGCTGTCCCGAATCCCGTAGTAGCCCGGGCCGTTGAAACACGCGGCACGGAGGATGTTCATTGTTTTTATACCCAGTGCCGCGGCTTTTTTCATGTGAAAATCAATATGCCCGGTGGAAAAAATATCATTCAGCGCTTTATCATCGGTACAGAACATAACGCGGTCCGGAAATTCGTCAAGAATCCGGTATGCACCGTTTTCCGTATGCTCGGCAGAGCCTTCCCTTAAAAAAACATGAAGCCCCAGTTCAATTCGCTCTTTCAGCTCGCTGTAACAGCTGGTTTCATGGTCATCTTCAATTCCGGCCGCAAAATAGTCCCGAAGCGCCTTCCCTGTGAGTCCCGGGGCGTGTCCGTTGATTCGTTTTCCCCTCTCTTTTGCCGCCGCGATAATTTCCAGAACGCTTTTGTCCCGGTTCAGTACCGCGGAAACATTCATGAGTTCACCGAGGGACACCACCGCCGGGCGGTTGAGCAGCTCAACAATCTCCACCGGCCCCAGTTTTCCCCCTGAGGTGGCAAACGGAGTGGCCGGAACACAGGACGGAACGGCAAACCGGATGTCGCATGGCGCGGTTTTTGCGTCTTCCATAAACCACAGAAGGCCTCTGATTCCCGCCACATTGGCAATCTCGTGGCAGTCTGCCACCACGCGCAGTGTGCCGTGGGCTGCCACAACTTCCCCGAACCGGGCCGGGGTTAAAAGAGAGCTTTCAATGTGTACGTGACAGTCCATCAGGCCGGGTGTCAGAAGTCTTCCGGCGCCGTCCAGTACTTTTTCCCCATTCAGCGGAGTGTCGGAAATTACCTTGATTTTTCCGTTGTGAATGCCGACATGTCCCGTTTTCAGACGGTTTTCCCGGAAATCCGGGTATGCGATGCGGTTGATTGCAATGTCCATCTTATCGATGCGCCAAATAGATAAATCGGATAATAAACAGAATCATCAATACCCAGACCGGTACCGAAACTTCCCGCCATTTCCCGGCGGAAACCTTGGACAGCGGATAAATGATGAACCCCACGGCGATTCCGGTGGCAATGCTGTATGTAAAGGGGATTGCAATCATTGCAAGAAAGGCCGGTATCGCTTCGGTAAAATCATCCCATGGAATCCGGGCGGCTGATTTCATCATCAGGATACCGATGATAATCAATGCCGGAGAAGCGGCGAACAGAGGCACTGATTTTGCCATCGGAACAATAAAAATCGCCAGCAGGAATAAAATTCCGGTAAATACCGAAGTCAATCCGGTCCGTCCCCCTTCCGCTACCCCTGCGGAACTTTCCACATAAGAGGTTACGGTTGAGGTTCCAAGCAGGCTTCCGGCAATGGTACCTGCGGCATCCACCGTCAGTGCCCGCCCTACACGGGGAAAATCTCCGTTTTCTTTGATAAAGCCCCCATGTTCCGCAATTCCCACCAGTGTACCGGTGGTATCAAACAAATCCACAAAAAGAAAGGCAAATACGATACCGAAAAAACCAATGTGAAGGGCGCCTGCAATGTCCAGTTTCAGGAAAGTCGGGGCCAGCGACGGCGGCATACTGAAAATTCCGTCAAAATGACAGAGTCCGCCGATAAGGCCGGCGACCCAGAGGGCCAGAATACCGATGAGAATGGCCCCTTTGACCTTTCTGGTCAACAATGCCCCGGTGAGAATGACGCCGAGAATGGTGAGAATGGCTTCCGGCCGGGTGACATCCCCCAATGCCATCAGGGTGTCTTTATTGGCCACGATAATTCCCGATTCTTTCAGGCCGATCAGTGCGATAAACAGCCCGATTCCCCCGGCGGTTGCCAGTTTCAGAGAGTCCGGGATGGCATAAACAATAACCTGGCGCAGTTTGACAAAAGTAAGGAGGAGAAAAAGACAGCCGGAAATAAACACTGCCCCCAGTGCCGTTTCCCAGCGATAGCCCATCTGCATTACCACGGTGTAGGTGAAATAGGCGTTGAGGCCCATCCCCGGCGCCAGCGCGAAGGGGTAATTGGCGTAGAGCCCCATGAAAATAGTAGTCAGCCCTGCGCCCAGTACCGTGGCCAGCAGTACTGCCCCGAAATCCATTCCGGTTTTGGACAAAATGGCGGGATTTACGAAAATAACATAGGACATGGTCATAAAAGTGGTCAGCCCCGCCATTGCTTCCGTTTTGACAGTTGTTCCGTTCTCAGACAGATGAAACCAACGTTCCAGTAATTGATTACTTTTCATCTTTCTGTTTCCCCGAATTATTTTGTTAAATCGCTTTTGTGTGAATTTCCTGGGTCGGGAATGCCATTTCCAGCCCTTCTTTTGCGAATTCGTTCAGTACTTTCAAATTCAGAGCTGTCTGAACGCCGAAGATGTCCGCGCCTTTCTCAATCCAGTAAATCAACTGGATGTTCAGGGAAAAATCACCGAAACCGGTGAAAGCAGTGGTAATTTTACTTTTATCCACTCCGGCTGTTTCTCCGGCAATTTTTTCCAGCAGTGACAGAGCCTGCTGAATTTTTCTGTCATCCATATCGTAGGTCAGGCCCAAACCGAGTATCACCTTCCGTGCCGGTTCCGACGAGATGTTTTCCACCACATTGTTGGCAATCTTCGAGTTGGGAATGGTTACCAGCCTGCCTGCCAGTGTCCTGAGCCGGGTACTGCGGATTCCGATTTCCTCCACCGTCCCGTCGTAGCCGTCCAGTACCACCCGGTCCCGGATGGTAAAAGGCTTGTCCACAAAAATAGTGAATCCGCCGAAAAGATTGGCCACCGAATCCTGTGCCGCCAGAGCGAAAGCCAAACCGCCGATTCCCAGGCCGGCCAGCAGGGCGCCCACATCATATCCGGCGTTATTCAATGCCACAATTACCGCAATGGCCCAGACCGTAATTTTCACCCCCTTGCGGACAATGGGCAGAAGCTGGTCGTCCAGGTCGCCCTCCGTTTTTTCCACAAGGGGAACCAGATATTCCTCCACCAGTGCGTCCAGTACCCGGGTGACAGACCATGCGATGGCGAAAATAATGAGAAAATAATATCCTGTGGCAATCCAGCGGTGGACCGCGTTGGACATATTCAAGGTTGCCAGCCCGTACCACACTCCGATGATAATGACGGAAAAAACAACCGGTTCTTCCAGCATATCCACAAGAATATCGTCTATCCGGGTCTTTGTCTTTGCCGTAATCTTCTTCACCACATTTCCGAAAACCCAGTACAGAAGTTTTGCCAGCAGAACAGTGCAGATGATAATACCTGCGGCAATCAACCACTGCTTGACAGTATTTCCGTAGTACAATTTTCCGGTTAATAAATCCATTTTGTTTCTCTCCTTTTTTCATGCCGGGTTTCCCACCCGCCCGGCAAAATAATAGTATCTGAAAGAATCATAGACAAAAATTCCGGAACTGGCAAGAATCATCCCCATTTCCCGGCGCTTTCTTTTTTGGTTTCAATTTTCGCCAGCTTGCCGGGACGGAAAGTTTGACTCCACCTGTCTTTCGCGATATATTCAGCTTCGGAGGTGAGGCATGAACCAGTATTCGGAAATTCTGCTGGACCATTTCCGGAATCCCCGGAACGTAGGGGAGCTTTCCGATGCCAACGGTATCGGTGAAGTGGGAAACGAGGCCTGCGGGGACATCATGAAACTCTACATCAAAGTAAATGACGACGGGATTATCGAAGATGCCCGTTTTGAAACTTTCGGCTGCGCATCCGCAATCGCATCTTCTTCCATTGCCACCGAAATGATTATCGGAAAACCGGTGGAAGAGGCGATTCGTCTTTCCAATAAAGCCATTGCCGAGGCCCTGGGCGGAATGCCCAAACACAAACTCCACTGTTCCGTTCTGGCGGTGGACGCGCTGGCCCGGGCAATTGCGGACTACCGCGGGGAAACCGTGGAGGACGCTCCCGATCCGGTAATCTGCCACTGCATGGGAATAAAAAAGAGTGCCATTCTTGATGTTATTGAACACGGCATTGAAGACCTTGATGAAATCGCGGAGCGGACAGAGGCGATGACCGGTGCCTGCGGCGGGGAAAGATGCCGGCCGGTGATTGAAAAAATGGTGAAAGACTTTTTCGGAGACGAAAAATGAAACGGGTGTATCTGGACCATAATGCCACCACCCCCATTCATCCGGAAGTAAAGGCAGCCATGATTGCCGCCATGGAAGTATTCGGCAACGCTTCCAGTCATCATGCTTTCGGCAGGGAAGCCCATGAACTCATTGAAAATGCCAGAAAAACAGTCGCGGACGCCCTCGGCGCGAAACCGGATGAAATCATCTTCACCAGCTGCGGCTCGGAATCCAATAACCTCGTAATCAAAGGGGTAACCTGCGGCAACAGTATCTGCAAAATCGGGTGCGAAAAAAATGAAGTCATCATCTCCGCAATTGAGCACCCCTCTGTTCTGAATACAGCCAAATGCTTACAGGGGGAAGGGAAAACCGTTCATCTCTGCCCGGTGGATGAAAACGGCATCATCAGGCTGGACATACTGGAATCCCTCATTTCACATAAAACAGCCCTGGTCTCCATCATGTATGCAAATAACGAAACCGGCGCCATTCAGCCCATAAAAGAAATCTCGGAACTCCTTGCGGGAAAAGGCATCATATTTCATACAGACGCGGTACAGGCGTTCGGTAAAATCCCCATCAACGTAAAAGAACTGAATCTGGATTTTCTCTCCCTTTCCGGCCACAAAATATACGGCCCCAAAGGGGTGGGGGTGCTGTACAAGAAAAAGACAAGGAAGGTCTGCCCCCTGATTCACGGCGGGCACCACGAATTCAATTTAAGGGCGGGAACGGAAAACACCGTGCACATCGCCGGGCTCGGTAAGGCGGTGGAACTGTCCATTGCCGACATGGACGGTGAATGGCAGCGTCTCGGCAAACTCCGGGACTGGTTTGAATCGGAAGTTCTCCGCCGGATTCCGGAAAGCTATGTCAACGGGGGAAAAGTCGAAAGAACCGCCCACACCAGCAACATTTCATTCCGGTTTATTGAAGGGGAATCCATCCTCTACGATCTGGACTTTGACGGTATAGCCGTATCCACCGGTTCCGCATGCTCATCCGGTTCCCTTGAGCCTTCCCACGTGCTTCTGGCAATGGGGATGGACCACGGCCGGGCCCACAGTTCAATCCGTTTCTCCCTCGGCAGATCCACCACAAAAGAGGATCTGGCCTACACAGTGGACGCGCTGGAACGTAGCGTTACAAGGCTTCGGAATATGTCACCCCTCTGGAAGGGCAGGAAGAAATAAATCCGGTTTCAATTCAAAACAGTTTTCAGACAAATAAAAAAAGCCCGGAACCTTTCCGGGTTCCGGGCCTGCTTCCTGCTGTCTCTCTACTTCTTCGATACGTCTTCCCATTTTACTTCGCGGTCTTCGTCCTTCTCGGCTTTGACGGGTTTACCGCCGTCCTGTGCGAATACCATGGCATGTTTGCCAACCGTTGCTACCTGACCTGCCGTTACCGCTCTATGCTCACGCACTGCCAATACGATGGAATCCATTACCAGACATCCAACAATCGTAAAAAGTACTAACAAAGCAACCATTTTGTGCCTCCTATCGGCTTTCGCCGTTTTTTATTTCAATGATCCTGGGCTTTCGCCCGACACTCTTATTACATTGCAACCCCTGTGCCAACTTTTGATTTCCTTTTATTTTCTTACAGATGCAAAAAATCCGGCAACGGCGCAATAAAATACAAATGATGCATTTTTCTACATTGAGAAAAACATATCATTTTAACTATTTGTTTTCTCTGCAAGTTATGTATGATGTTGTATAATTCATCATCTGATGGATTTTTCAACACCCAAAAAAAGAGCCGGTTTCGATATCCGGCTTTATCCCAACAATATATACCTTCCCGGATTCATTTCCCGTGGAAATGCCCGGGAAACCTTTCCCTGAAAACAGCCGGTGTAAACTTTATTTAACAGTTTTCGCCCTTTTTCTGCCGTTTATCTGTTTTATATATTCTTCAATTTTTTAATCTGCTGAAAAATAAGAGGGAAAAGTTTCCGTATTTTACAAAAGCTCTGGCATTATTGTTGCATGTATCAGAAGTGAACTTTGAGTTCGGGAGAGATAACCTTAAGGGGTTTCGGTCTTTTCCGTAAAACAGTTTGCCTCTGTTTTATTTGCGGGCATCCGGTTTCAAATCGGATGCCCTTTCCCCCGATTTCCGTTTGGAGACATTGAAGGGGAAAAAATTGACATTTTACAGTAGGAGCGGATAATTGGATTGTAATATAAACAGTTCGGATAACACATAAATTTTGAAGGAGATAAATTGAATTCAAGTGTAAGTAATGTGTTGGTAACATATATTTATCTTCGTTTTCAACAGGACACCGCAGAAGAATTTCGTAGGGAAATCCGTAACTTGCTGGCAAGGTCGCTTAATAATAAATCGGATAGCATCAGGAAATCATTGGAAAGAGTTATTCGAATGGTTATTGCAGCAACTGAGCTGCAGGACTCACTGAAACTGTTGAGTTTATATCATTCTATTGTAGAAAAATTGGAGCCTGCTGAAACCAGAGCTCAAATGATTGATGCGGCGGTGGAAGGGATTATTAGCATTTTAACTGAGACTGAGACTGAGAGTCATTTCCGGGACAGGTTGGGCAAGGTGCTAAGGGATATGGGTGATAAACAACTGCGGAGCTTATCTGTTGATTCTCTTGCCGAACGTATGGAATATAGCCGGAGTCATTTTACTGTGCGCGTAAAAAAAATTATAAAGAGAACACCGCATCAATTGATCATGACTGAAAAATTGCGCCGGGCAATGATGCGGCTTGCCGGTGAAGACGGGGGAATGAGCATTACAAATATATCCGAATGCCTGGGTTTTTCCAGTTCAAAAGAATTTCGCAAGATATTCAAAGAGGCATTCGGCTTCTGCCCCTCTGAGCTGCCCAATCGAACAAAACATTCCCCTGTGAATGTGTCTGAAAGGCGGTAACGTCATCAGAAAGAGTGGGTTATGAAAAATCATCCTTTCAGAAAAATCGAACAAATTCCCCCCTTTTTCAATATGCCAAATCGTTCTACTTTAAAAATATCATATTTGGCCGAATCTAAATTTTGAAATGTATAGATGATGAAAGGATGAGAAAAGGTACCTTGGTCGTGTTTGCTGTTTTCTTTTTGTTTGGAGTGAGTTCTGTTTTTGCAATACCGAGAATCGTCAATGACAATGGTGGGGTAATCAATGAGACTGGCGTAAGTTTTCATTTGAATAGCACTGGTTTTCAGTATGTTCGAAACAATGTTGAATTATCCATGGATAAAACAGGTGGGTTTCTTATAAAAGTTGATCAATCTTACTTGAGAGCCATGTTAAACAGCAATGGAGATTCAGGTAACATTGTCATTGTTTCGAGTGTTGAAGATCCCATCATGATTCCATATATCATTCAATCGGGGTCTTTTGTTTATGACTCAACTGCATTCAGTCAGGCTGTTAAGGAATTTTATAGTTCACTCAATTCATCTCAGTTAATTCGTTTGAATTCTGTCAGACAAGGTGCGCTTGACATGATTAAACCGCTGGCGGAGAGCAAATCAGAGAGTATGAGTCCATGCGATAGGGCCGAAGTCGGCGCAATCCTTTCTTCCTTCGGATGTGCGTTTTGCCCTTTTAGTTGTGTAGCGGCAGGCTGGGCCCTATATAATGAATGGGAGACCTGCCAATAAATTGATTTCTAAATAGAGGAGGAGAGTCGTCTTGTCTTTACGCAAAGTGGAAGATTTAGCCAATGTAGACACATCAGTTCTTATCGACAGGGTTTGCAAGAACTACCGACATTTTCATCTGGGACCGGTCACAGGCACGTTGAAAAGTGGTCGGATTATAGGGCTGATCGGCCCCAATGGCGCCGGCAAGACGACCCTGCTTCATACCCTTCTTCGGTTGCGCCAGCCTTCCGGTGGTGCAGTTCCCGACATCCCCTTTCCTGATATTGGGATTGTGGGTATTGGACAATTGCCTCTTAATGAAACGCTTTTCAGCATTCGGAGCATTTATGGGAAACGCCTGGACGTGGCCATTTTTTCAGAATTGGTGAAAAAGTTTCAAATGAAGACGAACCAGAAATTCAGAAAAATGTCCGGCGGCCAGCAAATTCTCGCCCAATGGCTATTGGCATTGTCGGGCCGGTACCGTCTGTTGATTCTCGATGAACCCTTTCTCCATGTGGATGTCCGTTATCGTAGTTTTCTGTACAAGCGGTTACAAATTTTTGTCCATGAAAACCAAATCCCGTGTCTGGTAAGTTCTCACGGACTTTTGGAACTGGATCCGGTAACCGATGAGGTCTGGTTTCTTTACAACGGAACGATTCAGGCGCAGTTATCCAAACCCGCGAGGGAATGTGTCTGGGTTCAATCCTCACATGGCCCAGGAATTGACATTGGCAATCTGGGTTTTATCCGTGCCATTGAAAAGCCGGGGAAAGGGGATGAGGTGATGGATTTGAACAAAGTTTTTGACCAATTGCTGACGAAGTGGGAGGCCGAATAATGAAGTGGACACGGCATCTCCTTTTAAGTGATTTAATCTGGTTTGCGGTGATGTTCCTGGTTTTTCTTGATTTGAGATGGCAAAACAGCATAACGGGTTCTTTGCATTGGATGGGTGTCTCTCTCTGGATGGGGTTATGGAGTACCAGGATTTATCTGTTTCACCAGAGAGAGTCTCCGCCGGAAGGGTGGGTCTATTGGCTGCATATGGGAATGAGCCGAACTGGTCTGCTTTTTGCTTTCAGCGGAGGCTGGGCGCTGGCCGGCTTTCTGCTTATGGTTTTTATGCTGCCACCTGCCAGTGGGGTCGAGGGTCTGTCCCTGTTGTTTGGCGGGCTGTATGGTATAGTGATTTTTCTTTCCTGGTGGAATTTTGGACTGTCTGGCCTTATCGCCTTTTTTTATGTACCTATATTTCTGATAATACCGCTTTTTCTGTTCATTCCGAGGCTGGAATTCTACGGAATTTCAACTTTCCTCTCAAACAATTCCAGATTGGTTTTGACAGTGCTTTCGGGATTATTGACACTATTGGCGGTATGGCTCTATCTCCGTTGGCTGAAAAAAGATCTGACGTAACTGTGCCGAGGAGTGCCGGATATTAGATGGATGATGAAAAACAATAAGATATTCACTGAGACTGAGACACGTTTTCAAAACCGCTTACATGATGTTTTGAAAAATTTGGATGCGAAACAACTAAGGAATTCGACAGTGCAAACTTTGGCCGGGAATATGGGGTACAGCTGATGCCATTTCAGTATGCTCGTGAAACAATCTGTCGGAAAAACGCCCCATCAGTTGATTTTAGCGGAAAAGCCGAGTCGGGCAATGAGACATCTGGCCGGGGAAGATATCAATATAACTATTGGAGATATCTCAGGTTATCTTGGTTTTTCCAGTTCAAAAGAATTTCGTAAGATATTCAAAGAGGCGTTCGGCTTCTGCCCCTCTGAGCTGCCCAATCGAACAAAACATTCCCCTGTGAATGTGTCTGAAAGGCGGTAACATCATCAGAAAGAGTGGGTTATGAAAGATATCCTTTCAAAAGAATCGAACAAATTCCCCCCTTTTTCAATATATCAAATCGTGCTACTTTAAAAATATCAGATTTGGACGAATCTAAAAAAGCTTTAAGAAGATGAAATATGAAAAACAAAACTTTTTTATCAAGAGAGGCGGAAGTAATAAATGGATTGGATTTGTGATTCCGTATCGAATGTGCTGATGTCCGGAGAAATGGTGGATTCCACGAATGGCTGCTGGCCTGTATGCAATTGCAGGAAAGCTTTTTCGTGTTCATGCCACAAAGTTAACATTTAAACAAAGAAGGGGAAAAGTAAAGAAACCGGTAAAGTAAAAATGGATAGTGTCAATCAGTTTTTGTTGACAGGAGGTGAAGGTTAAATGAAAAAACGGACCGTTCTTGTAATTTTCGGGTGGGTAATTCTTCTTTGTGTGAGCGTGTATGGAAAAGAAGCGGTCCCGCAATGGAAAATTCCCTTTATTGACACGACAATAAAGGTTGACGGTTTACTGAATGAG
>JAADGL010000005.1 GCA_013152385.1 Acidobacteriota bacterium | reverse complement strand
ATGGCCTGCATGTCGTTGCTTTCTGCCTCATGAGTAATCATATTCATATCGTTGGAATTCCGGAAGAAGCGGAAACTCTCCGGAAGGCTATTGGCCGAACCCACTTTCGATATACACAATTCTTCAACCGTCTCCATAATCACAGCGGCCACCTATGGCAGAACCGATTCTTTTCCTGTGCAATGGATGAACGCCACTTTATGTATTGCCTTCAATATGTGGAACAAAATCCCGTCCGGGCCGGGATTGCAAAACAAGCATGGGATTATCCGTGGTCCAGCGCAAAAGCCCACATCGGTGAAACGGACTTTAGCGGGCTTCTGAATCTGGCTTGGTGGAAAGGTATTCAAAACCCCGGAGAATGGCGGCAGATACTGCTGGAAGGAATTCCTGAAAGTGTGAGCACGGCTCTGGCCCGCAATACTCAAACCGGCCGGCCTCTGGGCTCAGCTTCCTTTATCCACGATGTGGAAACCAAACTGAATCGTCGGGTTCGTCCCTTGCCCGGTGGCCGGCCTCCTAAGGAGAAAATAAGATGATTGTCCCCGATTTTCCCCCGTCACAGTTCATAGCCGCCGCCCGTTATAGGTAATATATACAAAATAATTAGAAGGAAATAAAATATGAAGAAATATTTTATAGTTTTACTATTTCCAGTTAGTCTTTTTCTTAGTAGTTGTTATTCCATACCAAAATATGATCTGGAAAAGTCAATGGATAAATATGAAGAATTTACAAGTCTGAAAATTCCTTTACACTTTGATTCTGGAATTTATCCATTTATTTATATAAACGTACAAGGTAATAAAATTCCTGTTCATGTAGATATTGGAGATGAGACAGGATATTTTTCTTTTAAAGCGAAATTTCTAGAAAGTATTAAATGTCAATCCATTGGCGGAAGAGACTTCTCTATAGGTTTCAATGGTTTAATCAAAAGTAACGATTATTTTATCGTAAATGAAATAGATATCGAAGGAATGAAGTTAAAAAATTTGGTTTGTAAAAAAGATAATGCGAGTCTACCGAATTATCTAATGGATATTGGAAATATTGGTTTTAATTTCTTGAAAGAATTCAATTTTGAAATAGATTATAAAAATAAATTGCTAATTTTATATAAAAAGGGGTTAATTCCTGATAGTATTGCGAATCATTGGACAAAAATTATTTTAAATAAAAAACCCTTACTAACTTTTAATGGTTCCATTCAAGGATATAATAAAAAATTTCACATTGGAATAGATACCGGAACAATTATGGTTGGTAAAGATATCGTAAAAAACTTAATAAGAGTACCTATAGAATCTAGTTTTATTTTAAAACAAAAAGTTGATTATTTAGATGGTGAATTTAAATTAAAAGTTATAAAAGAATTATCTATAACAAGTGATAATAGTCTCATTGATAGTTTAGATTTCCTTATATATGAAACGAAACAACCAAAAGATAGGGATATATTATTAGGAGGAGATTTTTTCTTTAAGTATGATGTTTTTTTTGATAACAAAAATAATATTTTATACATGAGTAAATATAACTAAAAACAAATCCTATACTACCTAATAACAAAGTGTATAAGTCATTGGACAATAATCGGTTAACGTGAAAGTATGTAGGTGCAAATAAACATTACGGCAAATTTAAAGTGAAGTGCTTTGAAATGTCCAACGCCTCATACACAAACCATTAGGCGACATTGAGTTTATTTATTCCTTTACTTTGGTATTGAAAAATCCACCTTCCGGTTCTTGATTTGTACAAACGGTACTCCTCTCCATAGAGACGTTCAAGATAAGGCTCTGCCAACTGTTTTGATAACCTAAAATTGACCACCCCCTGAGCAAAAGTTTCCCATAATAAGCTAGGGGCATCGCCCATCGTTGACTAAGGGAGGCAAAGGGGTTGTTCACAATGGATCAATATGAATTTATACGAATCGCCCACCGGACACCGATCTGTGCCTCATTCTTTTTTAGCCAATCCACTGAGTTTTTTGCAATCTATCATCCAACAACTATGATGCAACATTCGGCGAAGGCGCCGAATGTTGCATCTGGAGTGAGAACGTGCCACAATAATGTTGCCAGGTTCCAGTGATGGAGGCAAGAGGGAATCCCGTGAGAATCGGGAACGGGCCCGCCGCTGTAACCGGGGACTATTGCCGGAAGATGCCACTGTTTGCCATTGGGTGAATGGGAAGGCCCGGCGAAGGGTTGATCCGGAAGTCAGAAGACCTGCCTGGACATATCAGCTGACGGAGGCTCGGCGAATGATGTTTTCTTTTGTTCATTCCCCGGCAGTCCAATTTATTTGTTTCAGCATATGAAGGAGGTTTTGTATGCGCGTGGTTTTTTCTGTGTTGTTGGGGGTTTTGTTCACGGTTTTGCCGCTCTTTGCGGTTGATTCAGCGACGAATATCTCAGATGAAATTACGGTTACAGCAACTCGGGACAAGGTGGAGACAAAGAAGCTTTCCCGGACGGTGAAAATTATTACCCGAAAGGAGATTGAAGCAAGCGGCGCCACGACAATTCTGGATGTCCTCCGGACGGTTCCCGGCATTGTGGTGAACCAGAACGGGGGTATCGGCAGTCCGGCATCTGTTTATCTTCGGGGTTCAAAACCGGGCCAGACTTTGGTTTTAATCGACGGAATGGAGGTCAATGATCCGATGACACCGGACCGGTCGGTGGATTTTTCCGCGTTTCCGCTGGACTCGGTTCAGCGGGTGGATGTGGTGTTCGGCCCGGCCAGCGCCGTTTACGGTTCCGACGCGGTGGCGGGTGTAATCAATATTATTACCGATGGCGGCGCTGCAGGCGGCACTGTTCGGGTGGAGGGTGGTTCCAATGCCACGTGGACGACCGGCGTCCGGTACCGGGATGAGTTTTCCCTCGGCAGTTACTGGGTTTCCGGTACGTTTTTTGATACGAACGGGATTTCCGCCGCGGACAGGGCGGACGGCAATACGGAGGCCGACGGTTATACCAACCGGGCGTTTTCCGGGGGTACGACGATGAAGTTCGGCCGCTCCACTTTGAATTTTACCGGCATGGTAATCAATGTCGACGGGGATCTGGATTCCGGCGGAGGCGTCGGTGGCGATAATCCTTTTTACCGGTTTGACCGTACTGAAAAGCATTTCAAGGGAAGTTACACGTTGTCGGATCCCTTCGGTATCACCGGGACAAGCCGGTTTACGGTGAGTTACGGGAACAATGAACGGGATTATCACAATCCCTCGACAGATTACCCCCCCACAGTTAACAGCCGGTACAATGGTTCCCTTGTCCGTTATAACTGGCACAATAATCTGGTGTTTTCAGAAAAGGCGTCCCTGTCTTTCGGGCTTGAGTACAGCCGGGAGGCCGGGGATTCGGAGTATCACAGCGTGTCTTCATGGGGGCCGTATGACGATGTTTTTACCCCTCGCCATGCCATTACCCGTAGTGCCTATGTGTCCGCGCTGACGAATACCCTGGGCATGGATGTGAATATGGGGCTTCGCTATGATGACCATGAGATTTTCGGTTCCAAAATGACGGGTTCTTTCGGTATAGTCCGCCCCATCGGGGATTCCGGTTTCCGGATTCGCGCCAATGCCGGGACTTCTTTCAAGTCTCCGACCCTGTACCAGCTCTATTCCCCCTACGGAACAGTGGATTTGAACCCGGAAAAAGGCACGTCCTATGAGTTGGGGATGGAGAAGGTGCTGATGGATGAACGCTTGACTGTGTCGCTGATCTGGTTTCACAACCGCTACGACGATATGATTGATTTTGATATGAATACCTACAGCTACTACAATATCGCGAAAGCGACTATCAAAGGCCTGGAAGCGGGCATGCACTACAGCGGAAAGGCGCTGTCGTGGCAGGTTTTTTACAATTATTACGATACAAAGGATGATACAACAGGCGAACGGCTACTTCGGCGCCCGGATTCCAGTTTTACAGCGAAGCTGGATTATCTGCGGGAACGGTGGGGGGTTCACCTGAATATGCTGGCCAGCGGCAGCCGGGATGATATGGATTTTTCCGCCTGGCCCGCTGCCCGGGTGGAACTCTCAAGCTATACTCTGTTTAATCTGAAGGTGGATTACCGGGTGAATGAAAACCTGACCGCTTACCTGAAGGGCCGTAATGTGACGGATGAGAATTACCAGCTGGTCAAGGGATACGGTACACTGGGTGATACCTGGTACGGCGGTTTTGTTTTTCATTTCCATAGGTAAACGGAGGGAATATTGAAGCGATTTTGCCGGATTTCCGCCCTTGTTTTTTTGATCTGTGTGCATGGAATGGCAGGGGGGATTGTGTCCCTCCTGCCCTCTGTGACCGACATGGTGGTGGATCTGGGTTCGGCGAACCGCCTTGTGGGCATTACCCGCTACGGTGTGGTACCGGCGGGGATTTCCGTAACAAGGCTCGGTGGCATGTACGATTTGAACGTGGAAGCGGTGCTGCGGCTGAAACCGGGGCTGGTGCTGGCGTATCACGGAGTGGAAACCCGGCTGAAACCGGTTGAAGACGCCGGAATTCCGGTGGAATATCTGAAAATCAACACGCTGAATGAGGTGCTTTCAAGCTATCAGCGGGTGGGACAACTGCTGGGGAAAGCGGAACTCGCGAAGAAGCGGGTGGCAGAGCTGAAAGCCATGCTGGAAGCGGAAAAAAAGGAAAGCGGGCCGAAACCTTCCGTGCTGCTGGTTACCAGTCCGGGCGGCCTGGCGTCACCCCGGATTTATGTTTCCGCCAATTCTTTTTACGGCAATCTGCTTTCCGAGATCGGCGCGAAGAACGCGGTGCAATCAAAGGTTGCCTATCCCGCATTGTCCCGGGAGGGGCTGCTTGCCGCCGCGCCGGACATCATCATTCTGCTGTCGGAGAAAAAAGAGGCGTTGACAGACTGCCAGAAAGTGCCGTTTTCATTCCTGAAAGCGTGCCGGAACAATGCGGCTTTCAATGTGTACGGGGCGCGGATGATGCACCCCGGCCCCATGGTGTTTCAATTGCTGCCAATTTTGAAAAGGATACTGAAAGCTTATGCTGAGCATTCAACAGCTTCGCTACCGAAACATATTAAACTCCGAAACATATTAAACTCCGTTGATTTCAGCGCGAAGTCAGGGGAATTTATCGGCATTGTCGGGCCAAACGGCTCCGGGAAAACCACACTGCTCCGCTGTGTGGCGGGGATTCTCCGGGATTTTTCCGGGAAAATTGACCTGGACGGACAGAATCTTGCGGAACTTTCCAGCCGTCAGGTTGCGAGGCTGGTTTCCTATGTGCCGCAGATTGTGGAAACGGTAATCCCCTTCACTGTCATTGAATTTCTCCGTCTCTCCCGCTTTCCCTATCAGGGAATGGGTTCGAGGCGTCGGTGCCGGATTTTGAGGGTGTGCTCCGTCAAATGGGAATTCTTCATCTGAAAACCCGGCAGGTTGCCACCTTGAGCGGCGGGGAGTTGCAGCGGGTTCTCGTTGCCGCCGCGTTGGCCCAGGACACGCCCATTGTGCTCCTTGATGAACCGACATCCCACTTAGACCCCTTCCGCGCGGAGGCCTTTGTGGCAACCCTCGCCTCGTTGAAAAAAGAAGGCCGCCACCTCTTTCTCATGGTATCCCACAATGCCGGTGAAATGGCTCGGCTCTGCGACCGGGTGGTGGCATTGAAAGGGGGAGAGAAAATCGGGGAATTTGACCCCGGATCTCTGTCAGAGCCGGAATCCCGGTTTTTGATTTATGGCAACGGGGAAGGGGGGCAGCGATGAAATTCCGGTATTTTCTCGGAATTTCTGCCCTTGTGGCATTGACACTGCTGCTGCCGTTCTTTTTCCCGGTTCCCCTCATCGGACACTTATCCGAAGCAGTAAACCGGCACATTTTATGGGAAATCCGTCTGCCCGTCATCCTGACCGCACTCTTTGCGGGCGGGGTGCTGGCTGGGGGCGGGCTCTCCTTCCAGGCACTGTTCAGAAACCCGCTGGCAACGCCCTACACACTGGGAATATCCTCCGGCGCGGCCTTCGGCGCGGTGGTTTTCATTGTATTTATTCATTCCGGCGGCGGTGCGGCAGTACCGGCCTTTGCCTTTGCCGGTGCCCTCTGCTCGGCACTACTGGTTATGTCATTTGCCTTTCGAAAACGAATGGTATCGGCGGAAACCATACTACTGGCCGGTGTAGCCGTTAATTTCTTCTTTGCCAGCATCATAATGTTCTCCCAGTACATCGCGGCACAATACGAAGTATTTCAGATAACCCGCTGGCTCCTCGGTGGTATCGGAAATGCCGGTTTTCTATCGGTCTTACTCACCGGACTGGCATTCTTCGGGCTGTTGGCCGCACTTTTACTTCTGTCGCCGGGACTGGACCTCTCCGCCCTTGGAGACGACCTGGCAGCCAGCCGGGGGCTGGATGTCCGCCGGTTCAAACTGGTGGTCATAACACTGGTCAGTGCCGCGGTAGCCGCCACCATCGCCTTTACCGGCCCCATCGGCTTTGTAGGCATCATCGTTCCCCATATGGTCCGCCTCAAACTAAGAACCGCCGTTCACCGCCGGCTGGTTCCGATGGTTATGGCGGCCGGCGGCCTCATGCTGGCAATCTGTGACACCATCGGCCGCACCGTACTCTTCCCCGTTACCGTTCCCACAGGCGTAGTCACCGCCCTCATCGGCGCCCCCTTCTTCCTCTGGCTCCTCTCCCGTTCAAGACGGTAAAAGCGGGGTTTGTTTCAGTTCCTGTTCCCGGTGACGTTCCGTCACCTACCGGGCATTCAAAAGCCTTCGGCCTTTTCACGCAAGCGTGAATCCCTCGTGTCCCGAATATCCGCCACGTTCATTCCGGGGGTGAGAATCCTCTCCCTCCCCGGAATGATTTTAAGGAAATGTATTCCTTTTATCTATGGTGCCCCGGCTGCTTCGCAGGCCGGGAAAACGGGGGCTGGAAACGTCTGCGGTGCCAGTCCCCGTTTTGCGGCTCGTGGAATGCAAGGTGTGAGAAATCAAAGAATTGGCTTCGTTCTTTCCTGCCTTTTTTCACGTAAAAGTAAGATGACTGTCCCCATTTTTACCCTGTCTGAATTTTTCTCATTTAACACCTTTCAGTTTTCATCCTGCCGAAGGCGGCGGGCTCCACAACTTATTTCTCCCTCACTCTGGGGAGGTGTTTTTTGTTGGCAGGGGGCCTGGGATGGATGGCCGGGGGAAGTCTCTTGATCAAAAGTACTTTCCGTATGGGACAAAATGGTCGAAAACAACTTGCACAACAATTAATATGCATCCACACAGAATTCCCCTCCAGGCATCTTTTCTGCTTCCAAGTATGAACTGATGGTGATATCGCACCCACCACAAATACATTTCACGAACTTTCTCATCAACAGGAGAGTAATCAAAAATAAGACGAACACCTGAAAAGACAAAACAAGCGATACCAAAGGCACTGGGCGCTAATCTGGCCACTTGTGCCAGATTGAGCATAGGATTGCCAACATACGGTATATAAAAATGCCCAAATAATGCGGTGAGAGATATGCCAAATCCAATCAATATGAAAAAAATGAATTTATCAAATCGACCTTTTTTATTGTCCATTTGTATTGTCCTCATTGTCCAATTCTTCAGAAATAAACTTTTTCATATCTAACAAAACAATTGATACTCCGAGGTTGGTTGCTTCAATAGTTCCCTTTTCATACTTGGTAACCATTCTGCTTACAAATCTTCCAGTTGCCATACTCCTCCATCTCAAACCGCGGCCAGTCGCACTCACCCGGTCAGTCGTCTCAGCGAATAAACTCCCGGGCCGGTTCCCACCGTATACGCTCCCCGTCCCTTCTTCTGAATAATTGTTCCCCCGAAGAGGCTGTATGCTTCCCGGATAAATCCCT
>JAADGL010000054.1 GCA_013152385.1 Acidobacteriota bacterium | reverse complement strand
GAGATACGGTCCGCTATTCTTCCACCGCACCGGTGGTGGCACTGGAATCAAGCGGTGATCTGAACCGCACGTTCATGACGGCGTTAACCGGCAGCCGGTAAAATCGGCGCCGAGGCCAGAAACAGGCCTGAACCGTTTATGCAGAGGGCCGGGATTTTCCCGGCCCTCTTTTTTATCTCCCACATTTAATGTCAACTTCTCTCTTCCTCTCCTTATCTCCTATTGCATTCTCATTAGATTTCAATAAAATAATCAGGGGAAACAGAAAATCTTTCCGAAAACCAGGGAGTAAGCAATATGAAATCGGCTTTCCAACTTATCGTAAAACGGACGGGAAAAGCTATCGGTGATTTCAGAATGATTCGGGGTGGAGACAAAGTTGCAATTGGAATTTCAGGCGGAAAAGACTCCCTTACCCTCTTCCTCGCCATGCAGGTTCTTCAGCGCAGAGCAAAAGAAAAATATGAAATCGTTCCTGTTTTCCTGTCTGTTGATAACCAGCCACCTGCCGAAGAGTTATTTGATTTTTTCCGAAAGGCCGGAACCGAACTGACCTGGTTCACTTCCAACATCTATGCCAGTGTGAAAAAAATGAATGAAGAACGGCCGGGAGAAAGCCCCTGCCGACTCTGCTCCCGTTTCCGCCGGGCTGTTTTGTACGAAAGAATCAAAAGTATCGGATGTAACAAACTGGCACTGGGTCACCATATGGATGACATGGTGGAAACCTACCTACTGAATCTCTTTTTTGCCGGAAAAATATCCGGCATGCCCCCTGCGGCAAAATCTCTGAATCATAACATTCTGCTGATTCGGCCAATGGCCTATATCCGGGAAAAACTTATTCTGGAATTCATACAAAACACAAATATTAAATTGCCAAAAGATAAAGCATGCGCGCTTCTTCCGGACGGGATTTCCACCCGCACCCGAATCCGGGACTGGCTCACAGAACTCCGCAGGTACGATGAAAGGATTATGGATAATGCATTTGCCGCACTGAAGAAAGCCAATTTTTTCTGTCCGACCGCTCTCCCCGCAATCCGAAAATGATTAAAATCAAACTCATGTAAACCGAAGCGGGAAGGTTTACAGCCAAATAAATCCCCCGCCCGGTTATTCCGGTGTTATGCCGACAATTTCATAAAAATCCCGGGCTTCTGCCTGCCTCCGAACCACAAAAGAATGAACCTCGTCATAATTCTCAACCAGCAGGGAAACAATTGACTTATCAATTAAACCCCGGGCCGCTTCTTCTCTTAATATTTTAATGACATCATTCTTCAGCATTGGTTTTTTATACGGACGGTTCTCAAGCAATGCGGTAAACATATCGGCAATCATAATAATTCTTGCACCCACAGAAAGCTCGTCCCCCGTCAAATGAAACGGGTAACCTGAACCATCCAGCTTTTCATGATGAAATGCCGCTAATTTTATAATCTCTTCAAGGCCCTTCACCGAACTTAAAATCTGAAATGTATGATATACATGGCTATTCATTAACAACTTTTCCTGTTTGGACAATTTCACAGGCTTTTCCAGTATTGAATCCGGAATCGCGAGCTTGCCAATATCATGTAAATTTCCCGCCACTTCCATCATTTTGAGTTCCATTGCCGTAAAACCGAAAATTTCTGCAATCTTCACCGAAGCAGCAGCCACACCAGAAGAATGTGTGGAAGTAAATCTTGAACGACAGTCAATTACACTTCTGAAAAGTTCAGACACCGGAACAAGCACATCAAAACTCATTTCCTGCTTCCTCAGCGGCCCTTCGGTCAAAAGTGTTTCAAAAAGTCCGGGAAGCACCAGCTGCAACCAGAATTCTTCTTTCGACGACACCTCCATGAACAAATCCACCACATATTTGTGAAAAGCCTGATTGGCAAAAGACAAAATTTCTTTTCTAATATGTTCGCTCTGAAACAAGATACATTGATCCCGATTCACCAGCCGTTCCACATAATCGGCAAGAAAAATCATCTGAGCACCGAGAACCAGATCGTTATGAATACTGCCTGTTTCTGTCCCCCATTCATTCCACCGCCGATGGTGATGCCGGACAATATAAGCAATCTTTGTTAACCAGAAATTTGTATTCAGAAGTTGATACCCCCGCTGACAGTGCGCATCTTCATCATCTGTCTCAAAATTTTTCAGCGCCCGCTTCTCCTTTAATGAAAAGGCTCCGATATCATGAAATAACGCAGCGGTAAAAAACTTCTCCATCAGTTTATATTGAATCTTGCCCTCCGTTCCCATCCTCCAGACAATGTATGCCACCCGCTCCTGATGCCGCGCAAGAGAAGGCTCGGCAAGGTCCAAAGCTCGGGAAAAGGACAAAGCAAACGCTCCCGCATCAATTTTTCCCAATTTATACATTTTACTCACCTCTCAACCTGAATACGAAAATTATACCTTATCTTTTTCAAACAGATAGTGTCAAGATTTTTTTGTGTCGGCATCAATACAAAGCGGAAATGGCCCTGCCCTGCCCAGATACCTATCGGCTCCGTTCCGCTCGTTCAAGCGATGTGGAGGGTTCGGAATACAATCCCGGTTCCCTCCGGCAGCTGCCCATCTTCCTGCCGGGAAGAGAGCCGGAGATCCCGGCCCGGAACCCGGACAAACCTGCAATCCGGCAGGTTAAAGGCGGGAAGGATCAGAACAACGGGATCCGGCATTAAGAATTTTTGCTGTTATTCTTCTGCATTTCAGCCGACAATTCTTCCCACCGGATATTCCGGCTGGGGATTTTCAGTTTCCGTCTGTAGAAAAGGTCATCTCCCAGAAGGGCAAGCCGCTGATTTATCGGATTTTTACGGATGTAGGCACGGATAATCCGGTGAACAGGAGTGTCCGGTTTACTGAAAGGGCAGGAACGAATGCAGACGGCACAGTCTGTGCCGATTTTCCGCCAGAATGTGTAGCAGCTTTCCTGATTTACGGACCAGTGGGCAAAGCCCCTTGAAACCGGCTTCTCCCCGTATGTGATGGCCCGGCCGGGGCAATTGTCCGCACACTTTTTACAGATGCGGCAGAAATGTTCCATGTATTGATGATTTCCAGTTGTCTCCGGCAGCTCCATGTCTGTTGTCACCACAGACAATCGAACAGAGGGGCCATATGTTTTGTGCATGAATATTCCCATCCGGCCCACATGCCCCAATCCGGCGGCTTCCGCCAGCGGCGCACAGATAACCTGATAGTGCCCGTCCACGTGGGCGGTGGCGGAAAGCCCCTGGCGGTGAAGCAGCTCGGCAACAATGTGGGCAATTTTGGCACTTTCCACGTATTGATGCGAGGATTCCAGAATTACCGGAAGAGAGGGGGCATGGCGAATAAATGTGCGGGACATGGGCACAACGAAAACAATGGCGATTTTGTGGCAGCTTGTCACTTTCTCCCCCCAATTTTCCGCCTGACGGCCGGCAATGCTGTAAAAATGATGGGGTTTCAGGGAAGCAATCCCGATATCGGCGGCGCCATATTGAAATGCGGCGATTCGGATTGCCTCTGTCAGACGCGCAGGGTCAGGGGATTCTCCGGGGAAGGAAATGTCGGGGCGGCGGCTCAGGGGACGGTAACTTCGGTCCAGCACGGCAAACGCACTGTCTGCGATGGCCCCGATGTACCGGTCATAAAACCTGGAACCGGGTTCACCCAGTTCGGGCAGTTTCCAGATTGCTTCATCTGTTGCTTTTTTATCCGGATAAAGCTGATGATAGCGGGTTCCCAGTTTCGGATAATATTTAAGGTTCCCCCTTGCAAACATATGATTGCGCTCATCAAACTGCTCAATGTCTGTGAATTGGATTTCGGGAAGCGCAGGAAACCAAGGCACAAATGACACGACAATAAAAATCAGAAAGAGCCAGAACAGAACGGGAATAAAGACAGCTATGGCCGGATTTTGCCGAAAACAAATCAATACAACAATAAACGCAATAAGGGCAGCCCCGCCGGCAGCGGACAGGAAAAGTGCCCGGGGCTCTTTTTCACGGAATGCCGCTTTTCCCATCAATCCCATGAAAACCGCCGATATTACCAGAAAAGAAATTACAAAATAAATCATAACGCTCATTATACCGAAGCCGGGAGAAGAATGTTTACCGTGAGCCCGATTACGGAATTCACCGAATTGAACACAGAAGAAAATCCCGCGACAGGTATTGAAACCAGATTGCAATTGATAATGGCCGGTTCTTATGCGAAAATACCGAAGGTTGCATATTTTAATAAGGAGGGCATGCCTTGTCTCACGCACAGTATATTCCCCTGCTTATCTTTCTGGTGATTGCACTGTTGTTTCCGCTGGTCACCCTGGCAATAGCCAAGTTTTTTCGTCCGGCGAAATACAATAAGTCAAAATTATCACCCTATGAGTGCGGAATTGAGGTGGACAAAGAGCCTGAACGGAACTTTCACGTTCGCTACTATGTGGTAGCAGTCATTTTTTTGATTTTTGACGTGGAAACAGTGTTCCTGTACCCGTGGGCGGTGAAATACCGGGCACTGGGTCTTTTCGGGTTCGTCGAGATGGCAATTTTCCTGATCATCCTGATCTTTGGATACGTGTACGCGTGGAAAAAGGGGGCGTTGGAGTGGGAGTAACACAGGAAGCAGTTGACAAGTTTTTGATTACCACCCGGTTGGAGTATGTGTTCAACTGGGCGCGGAAATCCTCGCTCTGGCCCGTTACCTTCGGGCTGGCCTGCTGTGCCATTGAAATGATGGCGGCAGGCGCCGCGAGGTTTGACATTGACCGGTTCGGTGCCGGCATTTTCCGGGCCTCGCCGAGACAGTCGGATCTCATGATTGTGGCGGGTACGGTAACGTTGAAAATGGCGCCGGTGGTCCGGAAGATTTATGATCAGATGCCGGAACCCAAATGGGTAATTTCCATGGGTGCCTGCGCCAATTCCGGAGGATTGTTTGATTCATATTCCACACTTCAGGGTGTGGACAAAATCATTCCGGTGGATGTGTACATCCCGGGGTGCCCGCCCCGTCCGGAATCACTGCTGTATGGGTTCATGCGGCTTCAGGACAAGATTCAGAAGTCCAGCCTGCGGGACAAGTACATAACGGAGGGCCGGTAATATGGCAGATGAAAAAAAAGCAAAAACCCCGGCTGAACAGGTAAACGACCTGGAAAAAGAAGTGAAACAGGCAGAAGTGAAAAAACCGGCAGCGGCACCGAAAACGGAAAAACCCGCCGGCGCAAAACCCAAACCGGCCGG
>JAADGL010000045.1 GCA_013152385.1 Acidobacteriota bacterium | reverse complement strand
GCCGATTCGAATTTTCGGCCCCTGAAGATCTGCCAGAATCCCCACCGGGCGGCCCGCCTTTCCGGCAGCCTCTCGAACCGCTTCAATCCTTATCCGGTGCTCCTTGTGGGTGCCGTGCGAAAAATTCATCCTCGCCACACTCATCCCGGCATCAATCATTGACACCAGCATGTCCACACTGTCACAGCCGGGGCCAATTGTGCAAACAATCTTTGTCCGTGGAATTCTCCGCATTCTGCCCTCCTGAAAATTCAAACCTTTCTCTTCCAGAATACATTTCCATTCCGTCCGGCGCAAGCCCTCGCCAACAATGCCAGGCACCAAAACGCTTTTTTCCCGGACATTGCCGGAGTTTGTGGCGTTACAAATTGTCACAAAGAGGAAACTGTTGAGAAATACTCCAGTTGTATTTTGTTAATGTGGCAACAGGGTAAATGCAGAGGCGGAGGAAAAAATGAATCAGCAAAACAGCGCTCTTCCGGAACAAAGATTCTGTTTTCGCAAAAAACAGGCTTGGCCCCGGCACCGGTTAACGCGGATACTGATGCTGGTACTGATATCAACCGCCACCCTGTGTGCAAATCCTGCTTACCGGACTGTCCAGGTGATTCCCCACATTGCTTCCAACTCTCAGTGGGAGACACTGCTGGAAACAATGAATATTTCTGCCGGAGAAGTTACATATTTTGTGTGTGCTTTTGATGATTCGGGGATTGAGATTGCATCACGGGAAGCCACTGTTCCCGGTTTCGGGCTGTTGCGGTCCAGTGTTTGTGATTTGTTCGGCAATATCTCAGACAAAATCAGAACCATCCACATTTCTGCCGAGGAAAATTTACAGGGCAAGTTATACACTGCTCAGAAATTTACATTTCACAATCACGATGAGCAGGCCGGCGTTATGATTGGCCTGCCCGAAGCCCGGGCGCAGCTCTCTGTCCCCCACATCACAACAGGCGAACCCTGGTGGACAGGAAACGCAGTGGTAAATATCGGAAATGAAGCGGTAACTGTTTTTTTCAGAAATCCGGATGGGAAATACAGCCTGGTCTGTGAAAATCTGATGCCGGGCCAGGAATATGCATTTTTATATCGTGACCTTTCGGAAGAAAATCCCCCCGGAGCCGGTGATTTATGTGCGTTCAGCACAGAGGCGTATCTGAACGGACAGGGGGAAATTACCGGAGGGCATCCGGTCAATGCCCTGGCAGGGGAAGTGGTATACGGAATGCGCCCCACCGGAGAATCCGGAGAAATCGGTTATGGTTTTTCAGAATCCTATCAGCTGCGGGGCTGGATTCTCAATGATTCGGGCCAGGTGATGAATCAGAACTTTGCCACCCAGCATTACATTCCATTGGAACAGATTTCCGCAATGCATAATCTGTATCGCGATACAGGCGAATGGGACGGTTTTGCCTATCGTAACATAACCGGCCACGATCAATTGCTTCGGATCCGTCATTACAGCCGGGACGGCCAGCTCTGCCCCATAAACGGTTCAAATGAAATAATTCTGAAAGTCGGCGCGGCTTCCCGATTTGCCGCTGTTCCCGGAGAAATCGGTGTTGAAACCGGTTGCGGCGGCTTTCTGGTGCTGGATATTGTGGACAGTGACGGGAATGCGGCCAACGACATCGGCGATGCGATTTATCTCAACGGGGATTTGGAAGACAGCCGCGGCCGTTCAGTCCTGGGCGGGGGAGATGTGCCGACAAATCTGACACAGAGCCGGTATCTGTGTGCGCCGGTTACGTTTGACCCGCACAACAGCGCATTGATATGCCTGTTCAACCCCACCGACAACGAAGTACATTTTTCTTTTTCCGCAAAAGGCCAGGCGGGAAACGAAGAAACAACCGGGACAGATGAAGCCACATTACCGGCGAAAGGAAGCTGTCAAATTGACCTGTCTTCCGGCTTTTTTCCCGTGTCCGATTCTTTTAACGGAACGATTTTCATAAAAGCCGACAATGGCACACTGGCAGGAGTCGTAAACCGTTATACCATCACAGATAACAAAGAAACGGCAAACATTGACGGGCTGATATTGGCACCGTGTAACAATCCGTACAGCCGTTATGCACTGGAAAATTTGCAGTTCAACGGAGAAACGGCGGATTTACCGGAAACCCCGGCCGGAACGGAAAATACCGTTGATGTCGAATATCACACATTGGCGGGGGAAAACAGGGTTCGTGAAATCCGGCTGTATATAGACGGTAAACCGGAAAAAACAGATGCTTCGGAAAATCCGGCATTCAACGGCCGGGCGGATTTTATTTGTACCTTTGACACGCCGGGAAACCATACCATCGGCATCAAGCTGTTTGCGGATGACGGCAATGAAATACCGGATACCAATCTGGAAAAAACCGTAACCGTTACCAAGCACCCGATAACAGGGCTTGTTGCTATGGGAAGCCCCGTTGGTGCCCTGAATTCCGAAGACCCACTCAGAGAAGTCAAAATTCATCCGGATGTTTACTCCGCTGTTGTCATCAATGCCATCTGGATGTACCTGGAGCCGCAAAAAGGAGTATACGACTTTTCAACCATTGATAATGCTTTAAATGAAATCGGCACATACAACCGGCAACATCCCGAACATCCGATTTCCGCCAAATTGCGCATATTCGGCGGAACTGTTGCCCCCGATTACGCCAAAAAACTGGACGGCGGCCCCGTGACGGTACAGCCCATCGGAGGCCCCGGCGTTGAAATCGGGCTCTTCTGGACAAAAGCATACGGAGACAGGTTTGCGGCATTGCTGGCCCAACTTGCCCTTCGCTATGACAACAACAAACAATTAAAAGAAGTGTGTGTGAGTACAGCCGCGTCATTGACAGCCGAACCTTTCATTGCCCCGCTGAACAGAGAATCCAACGCGGCGCTCCGGGCAAAGGGATTTACCGATACCCTGTACAAACAGGCGATCAGACGGGCACTGGACGACTACAAGGTGTGGAAATTTACAGCTCTTGATTTCCCGTTCAACGTCTTCAACTGCACCGACAACGGATGGTCCCCCGATGTGGAATTTACCACAAACCTGATGCACGATTTCAGAGCACAGTATGGAAAACGTGCCGTCATCTCAAATCACGGGCTGATTGACCCGTTAACAGAGGAAAATGCCCTGATCTATCCCACAATACAGGAGCTTGGTGCGCCAATCGCCTTCCAGACACGGGGGCCGGATGTGAACTTCGACTCCGCAATCAAACTCGGATTCCAATACAAAATGACCGAATTCGAAGTGTGGGACACAAAAGACGCCGGCGGACAGGCCGATATTTCCTACGATACCCTTAAAAAATGGGCATTATTATTTCCCCCCGATAAGAAGTGAACTCCGCTGTTTGAAAAATACACTGTTGATTGCCTTTTCTCCCAAGTGCGGGTGATTTTTCAAATAATCTTATTCATTCCTTCTATAAAATCAGATTTTCCTCCGAATGAGGGGTGCCTGATATATTGAATTTGTCGTTCCGGAAATGCCTGCCGCGCGGAACCGGCACCGGAATGCCCGATTCCGGCAATTAATTCCGGCTTAAACATTCTGTTCAGAGCGTGGAGGAACCGGATACCGGATTTCATTTCATCATCGGTTGGCGTACGATTTTTATCTTCATTATTTTCAGGATGAGGATGATAAGGAAATGAATTCCAGAACAACGGCGTATTGTCTTTTTCAGCCAGATAGTTCCACACAATAGTAGCCGTGTTCTCCGCCTCAACTTTCCTCAAAAGCAATTTCCTGCCGACTTCCACCAAAACCGGGTGATTGATATTTTTAAAGACCTTACCGCTTGTAAACGGTATGCCTGTAATTTTGCATCCTTTGTAGCCGGGCGCTTCACCCACCAACAAGATTCTCTTTCCCCCGAACTTTAACATCACTTCCAGATAAACCTCCAGATTTCCGGCAACTCCCGGTACCAGATAAGGGTTTGACACCGTGGACGTATTTTTCTGCTTTTCCAATTCGGCAATAAATTCCCGGATTGTATTCATTCGGTTCTCTTCCTCCGATTCCACTATTATGCTGCAAATTCATAATAAAAAACAAAAATGGAGTGCCGGCAAAATCACAAATCACCTCAAAAGATACCACGACTCGGTAACATTACAAAACTTCGTGATCATATTCCATTTTCCAACCGGAATATTTCCCTTTTCTTCCTTTATCTCTTCGAAAAACTCAGATATAATTTATTTAGAATTGTATGTGCTTGTGATACCCGGTTTGAAAAATGGACTTGAAACCGTATCTCCGTCACAATTCCCCGATGCAGGAAATCTTCTATAATTGAAGGAGGATATGTGAATTATCGTTTTGTAATCATATCAATTTTTCTGGTTTTTGCCCTGGGATGTGCCCGGCGGCCCGGCAACATCGTAACAACCGTTCCTCCTGCAGAAGCGGATGCCATCATCAATAAAGGTATTCGGCTTCACGATCAGCACAGATATGCGGAAGCAATCCAACTTTACAATGGCCTGCTGAAAAGAGACCCGAACAACACACGTGCAATCTATGAAATGGGATACAGCTATGCCGCAAACCATCAACTGCAAAAAGCAATGGAAACGGCTGACAGGGGAATCCGAATTGCCAAAAACCCGACAATGCTTTATCTGCTGAAAGGCAACTGCTTGGATGACCTGGGAAAGCCCCGGGAAGCACTGGCGTGTTACCGTGACGGACTGAAAAGAAGCCCGGATGAATATCTCCTTTATTACAATATGGGACTCACGTTATTTCGCATGAAAAAATACGGCAAAGCCGAAAAAGCCTTTCAGCATTCAAGTGTGTTAAACCCGAATCATCCAACAAGTCAAATGATGCTGGGACAGCTTTGGGAAGCTGAACATATGCGAATACAAGCGGTATTTGCCTACATGAGGTTTCTCTCTCTGGAACCAAACAGTCCACGAGCCAAATTGATTGTAACCGAATTGCGCAGGATTCTGTCCTCAGGTGTCACAAAGACAAAGAAAGGCACAGCAATTACCCTGAACCTGAATGACTTACTGGGAAAGAAGAATGCTTACACCGATTTAAATGTAATGCTCTCCCTGAACAATACGCTGATACTGTCAAAAGAGGGAATTGCCGGAAAAACGGATATGGATAAAATGTGCTTCCAATTGAGCAGACTGTTTAAGTTCATGGCGGAACACCACACTGAAGCAAACGATTTTGCCTGGAAATATTACAGTAACTATTACAGAACGCTTGCCGACAAAAAATTGACACAGGCATTCTGTATGACTGCACTGCAGTCCGCAGCACCCGGGGAAGCTGAAATCTGGCAAAAGACCCACAAAGAACAGCTGACAGCTTTCCGGAAATGGAACCGCGCATACAAATTCCCGGGGAAAGAGATATTGTAACCCCAAAGAATCATTTAAAAAGCGATACAGCCTTTATTCACTTAATGTATTTCAGACAGGTATCCCGGATAATACCTTCCACTGTCTCGGGAAATCCTTTCCGCGCTGTGCGTTCAAAACGGTCCACACTGTAAAATAAAGGCTTGAACATGAACCGGGGCAGATAAATATTGACAGCCGCTTCTCCGTTTTCCGACCGGACAGATCCGAGACAGGGGAGAAGAAGATTGTATTTCCGGTTCATTTCCATGGAGATACCGGCATACTTCGGCGTGCAGAATTCAATGAATTCAAGGGAATCCACTCCGGGTGCATCCGTGTATTCCCGGCGGTCTATGATTTTCCAGCCCTCCAGCTCGTTAAACCCCTTCACCACCTTATCCGCCAGTTCTTTCACTTTTTTCCGGGGATCCGAACCCGCAGATTCCCGGTAAATGTCCCGGTTCTTTTTCAAACGGTTGAGATACGCCATTCGGGAATCATCCACATCGTAACCGTCTTCCAGATGAAGCAGTGTCATGGCACCCAGCACAGCGGCTGATTTTTCAAAAAAACGGATAACTTTCCCCTTAAAATCGGCAAATTGCTCTTCCACTTTCAAACGGGTCTTTCCATCCAGATTGTCACCGAGCAAATCCATATAGTAAGCGGGGCGGCGGAGGTTCAGACAGGCGGATGCCCCCGACCGGTACACCCCGACCTTAAACAGAGGCAACATGTAGACATTGGCCCACCCACGGCAAAGAAGTGTCCGGTTCAGTGCGTCATTGTGAAATTCAAAGGAAAATGCCTGCGGTGACCAGCGGTGGACACCGCCCGGACTGTACCCGTTCAAAACAATATTTTCCTTCAATGTTTCAATCATACGGTCAAATCCGCCTTGCGGACCTTCAATGACTCCAATTTTTAAAAAAGGCTTGCTCATTTTCTACCTCCCGGTATATTCATACATTCTTAATATCTTATCTATTGCATCTTCTTTAAGATACATTTTTATTCTAATTTTAATTTTTTTGCAGCACAAGGTCTTTTTTTTGACACTTTTCAGAAAATTTTCTGTTACCATACCCGTAGAAGTGTGCGCCAACCGGCGTCAAGCAGCCGGTTGACAGCGGAAGTGTTTCATCGGAAGGAGGAAACAGGATGAAAACATATGATATCGTGACCATCGGCGGCGGCCCGGCCGGAATTACCATCGCGAAGAACCTGGGAAAGGCAAAAAAGGTGGCAATTATCCGGCCCGAAGAATACTCCATGATTTACTGTGCGATGCCTTATGTGATTGAGAACGAAATTCCCCTTGAGAAATCGTTCAAAAGCGACAGCCTTGTAACCGGCTCGGGAGCGGACTTGATCCGCAGTGCGGTGACCCGGGTTGATTTTGACAACAAAACCGTTACTACGGCTGACGGAGAAAGTTACGGATATCAAAAACTGATTATCGCCACCGGAGCGGATCCGATTCTGCCGCCCATCCCGGGAATAGAAACAAAGGGTGTTTTTGTTTTTAAAACCGGAAAACATCTCTGCGACATCAAAGAAATCATTGACAGGCATACCATCGAATATGCTGTCGTCATCGGAGCCGGGGCCATCGGAATCGAAGTTGCGCAGGCATTGAACAAAGTCACAAAAGAGTGCCACCTGGTGGACATGACCCCCCACGTTCTGCCCAATCTTGTGGAAGGAGACATGATCGGGCCGGTGGAAGAGACACTGACAGAATCCGGTGTCAAACTGCACCTCAACGCAAAAGTTGAGAAACTTGAGGGCAAAGAGTGGGTTTCCGGCGTTGTACTGGATACCGGACAAAAGATTTCCTTCGGGGACTCCGGCAATACCGGAGAAGGGCCGCGGGGAATTGTTGTCTTTTCCGTGGGAATGAGAGCCAGAACCGAACTCTTTACCGATACCGCTCTTGCAATCGGCAAACAGGGGATTATTGTGAATGATAAAATGGAAACCAATATCAAAGATGTGTATGCGGTGGGGGACTGCGTCCAGTTTGTAAGCGGAATCACCGGTGAGGTGGTGCCGGGAAAACTGGCAACAAACGCAGTGCCCATGGCCAGGATGCTGGCAAAGAATTTTATCGGAGACAAGCGGCACTACCCGGGCTTTTTCAACGGAGCCGCGACAAAAGTCGAAAACCTGTATGTGGGTGGCACCGGACTGAAAGAAAGCGAAGCGCAGGGGAAATTTGACATTATCACTGCGACTGCCGAACTGACCACAATTTTTCCGATTCTGCCCAACTCGAAAAAGTTGAAAATGAAATTAATTGCGGACAGAAAAACCAAAAGGATTCTCGGTGCTCAAATGGTCAGCGGTTCTCCGGTGATTGACAAACTGAACACTGTGACACTGGCAATCCAACATAAACTGACAGCAGACCATCTGGTGCAGCTGAGTTATGCGGCACAGCCGTATCAATCATTTTATCCCGCAAATAATATCATTGTTGCCTGTGCGGAAAAAATCCTGGATAAACTCCGGAACTGAACACTGTTCCAACAATTGCGGAACTGCGACTGTTATTAAAACAAAAGGGGAAATCAGGCATTTCCCCTTTTGTTATTTTGTTTCTTTTAAAATTATCCCCCGGCACAAAAGAAAGAAGAATGGTACAATCAACGGAGAAATTTAACTTTTGCGCTGCGGCGCGATGGAGGAAAAATGAAAATCCGTCGTTCGTTGGTTTTGTCCTGTTTTTTGCTGGTATTTTCCATCCTTTCCTTTGCCGGTTCCGGCACAAAAACCTTTATTCCGATTCATGATATTCAGGGAAACGGAAGCGAATCCCCCATGACGGGGCAGACAGTAGATACCGGAGGCATTGTCACCGGACTGACCGGCACGGGATTTTTCCTCCAGGCGGCAGATGCCGACACGGACAGCGACCCGCTCACATCGGAAGGAATTTATGTGTACACCGGCGCCGCGCCCACTGTCGCAGTGGGAGACAAAATCACACTGACCGCTGCGGTTTCCGAGTATTACAACTTAACCGAGCTTGGCAGCGTATCCGGGCTGACTGTAATTTCCAGCGGAAACCCGCTGCCTTTGCCCGTGGTATTGAACGAAGATTTCCCCAGCCCCGATCAACCCTATCCGGGCACCGACCTGGAACGGTGCGAAGGGATGCGGGTGGAAATTGACAACGGCGTCGTCTGCGAAGGAAACGATTCCCACGGAGACGTGATGGTAGTGGCAACGTCCTCGCGGCCGAAACGGGAACCGGGGATTATCTACCCGGGAGAAAACGGGCTTCCGGTTTGGGACGGAAACCCGGAACGGTTTCAAATGGATCCCAACGGCCTGGGGCTGACAGACCGAAATATTTTCGGAGGAACCGGCATTGTAAAAGCCGTCGGGCCTCTGACTTACGCATACGGAAACTATAAACTGCTCCCCGACACCCTGAATCTGGCGGAAAACAGCTATCCGGTAGCAGTCCGGGACAAAACCCCCGGGGAACTGCTCATTGCAACCCAGAACATGCTGCGGTTCATCGCAAGCGACGCAAATTTTGATATCCGCCTCTCAAAAGCTTCACTGCTGATTCGCAACATTTTGAAATCACCGGATATTCTGTGCCTGGAAGAAATCGGCTCAGAAGATGCGCTGCAACAGCTTGCGGATAAAATCCATAATGACGATCCGTCGGTTCACTACACTGTTTATTTCGGTGCAAGCGGTACCGGCGATATTCACAACGGCGTTATGGTGCGGGATGACATTCAGGTCAATGCGGTTACGGAAGAACAGGTGGACGATACTTTTGACATCAACGGCTCCACCTACACCCTCCACGACCGGCCCCCGCTTCTGCTGGAAGCCACTGCAGAAATAAATGGAAAAAGCCGGGCCATTTCGGTACTGGTTATTCACAACCGTTCCCTAAACGGTATCGACGACCCTGCGAAAAAAGATTTTGTCCGGGCCAAACGCTATCAGCAGGCGCTGCACATCTCCCGGTTTGTGGAAGAGTATCAGGCCGATCATCCACAGGTACCTTTCTTTGTGGCCGGTGATTTTAACGCCTTTGACTTCACAGACGGTTATGTGGATGTAACCGGACAAATTAAAGGGCACCCCGACCCCCTGGGTGCCATGCTCCCGGCCACAGACGAAGTGGACCCGGATCTTACCGACCTATCAGCCCTTGCCCCCCTTGAAAACCGGTACTCCTACGTCCACAACGGCAATATTCAAATTATTGACCATATTCTCGCTTCCCACAGTGCCCGGTATTTTGTCCGGGATGTGGCATTTGCCCACGCAGATGCCGATGCTCCGGCAAGTTATGCCGACGATGCAAATCCGGATACCCCCGTCGGAGTCTCCGACCATGACGGCGTGGTTGCCTTCCTGGATTTCTACCCCGAAGACGTAAACCCGGCATGGTTTGCCATTGTTCCCCACGTGGACTACCGGCCGTCATCGGATGACCCGTCTTCCAGTTTCTGGGAAACCGTCATCTCCATCACCGACGGGGACAATGATTCCGCGAACCTCCAAATTACCGCACTGGACAAAGAAGGAAACCCCATAGCAGAAACAGGGTGGTTGACATTGACCAATCGGGCAACAGTAGACTGGAACATCAACATGATCCCCTTCAATACCGCTCTCACGCCTTCAGATTACGGCAAAATTGCCAGTTTGAAGGTGGAAAGCACCGGCGACTTTGCCATCGCAGAGCGCTTCAAAGCAAAGGGAATTGCCAGCGGGCTGGAACTGCGCAGTGTGGCTGCCGCCGACTGGGCCGACGCGGAAAACCAATTGCTCAGTGAAACCGCCTACATCGGACACATTGACGAAAGCTGGCAGTGGTGGACCGGAATCGCCCACTGGACCAACTCCCCCGGCGGTAAACTGACACTGGACTTCCATAAATACGATGAAGACAGCGGCAGTGACGTGGATACCCCGGTTTCCATGAGTTTTCTTGACGGCTCCACCCCCATTGACAAAGTGGCGTATGTCAGTGAGGACGTCAGCGGTTCCGAGGATGAGGAATGGATGAAAATAAACGGCGTAAACGGATGTAAGACAATGAGTTATCAATTATTTGGTGTCCACGAAAGCGGAGATTCACTGGGCGTGATGAGCGGACTCAACGCGACACCGGAAAACCGTCTGGACACCGTATTTTATCTCCCCATGACCAAAGATGCCGACTGGCGGGGAATCGCGCTGCTGAACCCCGGCAGCACAGCCGCAACTGTTACCATGGATTTATACGTGGAAGGAAGCAACGTGGCAAATCCCTCAAAAACCGGAAAAAGCCAACTTCGGGAAATCACCCTGACACTGGCACCAGAAAGAAAAGTAAAAGGCGTGGTGGGCGACCCGGGCAATTACGGCATTGACTTGTCCGCCCTGGTGTCGGGACTTCCCGACCCTGTTCATTTCACCGGTATTTTGAAAATTGTATCCGACATTCCCATTGCCACCGAACTGGTGCAGGGAGACAATGCCTGGTCCCACAACGAAGGCATCACCGGTATCAGCAGCTTTGACACCGGCACAAGACTGGTTATTCCATTTATTTCAAACGATACCACCTCGCCGGACGGATTTTCCCATACCCCCCACAACAGCATCTTCCACCTGACCAACGCAGGCGACACGGACGCGGACATCACCGTCACCCTCTACGACACAAATGGAAACATCGTGGACAGAGACACGCTGGAAAACGTGGAACCGCTTTTTGCCTTTGAAATCAACCTTGCCGGAGAAAAAGACATGAGCCATTTTTCCGGAAGCGTCGTATTCGAATCCTCCGAACCCCTTGCCGGTGCCTACATCATCCTTGCCAGCGACGAACCGAACGGAACCATTACAGCTGACGGCCACCTTCAGTCCTCCATGTTCAAAATGATTCCGAAAGGGAACCTGACTTACAACACTGTCACAGTGGACAACCGGGAGCGGAGATACGCACTTTATGTGCCGGAACTGCCGGACACCTCATCGTATCCCATGGTATTAGAACTCCATGGCGGCGGCGTTTATATTGAAGACATGACAGGAAAAAGCGGCCACAAAACGCCCTACAAACTGTGGATGAACCTTGCAGATAATGAAAAATTTATTGTCGTATATCCCGAAGGATTGGACGGCAGTTACAATGCGCCGACATGGAACGATTGCCGAGGGAACTGTACTGTCAGTTCAACCGCAGACGATGTCAGTTTTATTTCCACAATAATTGACAAATTATCACAGCTCTACAGGATTGACTCGAACAGAATCTATGCCTCCGGCACCTCAAACGGCGGTCTCATGGCATTACGGCTTGCGGTGGAGTTGCCGAACAAAATCGCGGCGGTAGCGGCAGTGGCAGCCGCCATGCCCGATCAATCGAAATGCGGGCCGCCCGGATCACCGGTTCCCGTTCTATTCATGAACGGAACGGCAGACAGGCATCTGCCCTACAGCGGCGGAACCGTCGGAGACCCGCCCCGCGCAGACCACGGAAGCGTTTATTCCACTGAAGAATCCGTAAATATCTGGACCACCCTTGATCAGACAAAAACCGTTCCGATTGAGTACCATTATCCCGACCTTGATCCCACAGACAATTCAAGCGTTACCCGATACACCTATTCGGACGGCGTTTCGGGAACAGAAGTTGTTTTATATAAAATTATCGGTGGCGGCCACTCTGCTCCCAGCATTCAGGAACGTTACTCCCGCTTATTCGAATACTACTTCGGAAAACAGAACCATGATATTGAAATGGTAAATGAAGTCTGGAATTTTTTTAAAACCAAAATGCTGCACAATGCAGAGTGAAATCACCCCGCAGGCTGTTTCCCGTTTTCCCGAATCCTCAACATGATGCCAGCCCGACATCTCCCCAAAAATCCTGCCCGGTGTGTTACAATATTCGGGAACCGCAACAATCACACTATCCGACACCTCCTCACAGGTGCATCGGTATCGTACAGGGAAGGTAGAATGGTATTTAACCGGGACACAAAAAGAGAACTGCTGACTCTGCGTTCTCAGGTCGCCATGTTGAGAAAATCACTGGATGAATTATCTATCCTCAACGATATTGCAACCGCCATCAGCTCCACCCTTTCTCTGGATGATGTACTGGATCTTATCACCCGGAAATGCGTACAGCACATCGGTGTCGAACAGGCCGCCGTCTTCCTCGTGGATAGAACCGGAGAAAATGACGCGCTGAAAACACGGGTGCGCCACTCCCGAACCACACAAAAATTTGTCCGGTTCCGGCTGGACGATCAATTGACCGGCTGGATGTTGACCCATCGAAAACCCATGCTCCTCAATAACATTTCAGATGAAACCGCATTTCTGTCTTCCACTCTTCAAAAACACAACATTTCAAACCTTCTGGCAATTCCGCTGATTGTCCGGGGAGAAATCACCGGCCTGATCGCCCTGTTCAATAAAAAAAACGCGAGGAAATTCAATGAAAATGACCAGAGCCTCCTGTCCGTCATTGCTTCCGAATCCGCCCAGCTTATTGAAAGCAGCCGTCTTCGGGAAGAGGAACTGAAACTGATTCATCTTCAGGAAGAATTAAAAACCTCAGAACGGATTCAGCGAAGCCTGTTGCCAGCCAGCGTTCCCGAAATCCACCGATATGACATTTCCGTCAACATTGCCAGCGCAAAAGAAATCGGAGGAGACTACTACGATTTTATCCAAACCGGAGAAAAAACCTGGGTACTGTGTGTCGGAGACATTTCCGGAAAAGGGCTCCCCGCTGCCCTCCTCATGGCAAACCTTCAGGCCACAGTCCGGGGAGAATCCCTGTACGGCCACCCGGATATCCGCACCCGGATCGCCGACATCAACCGCCGCTTTTTCAACAATACAACACCGGAAAAATACGCCACCCTTTTCTATGGAATGCTGGACGCGGAAAATCACACCTTTGAATTCGTCAATGCCGGACACAACAAAGGGCTTCTTCTGGCCCCGGGACAGGCCCCCGCCCTCCTCTCCACCGGCAACCTCGCAGTGGGTTTCTTTGAAGACGCCGAATACACCAAAAAAACCGTCCCGATGGCTCCGGGAAGTATTCTCGCCATCTATTCCGACGGTATCACCGAAGCCCTGAACGAGCAGGGAGAAGAGTTCGGAATGAACCGTCTGATTCAACAGCTGAACTCCCACTGCAGTGCCTCGGCGGAAAACCTCACCGATTCCGTTTTTTCTGCTGTCCGCAGCTTTGCCGGAACTGCCCCTCAATACGACGACATGACCATCATGATTGTCCGGCGCCGGGCCTGAACCGCAGCAAACTGAGAAACAAAGCCACATATATAATTACCGAAAAAGAAACGGAGAAATGGAAACAGGTACAACTGTCCGGAACCGGTTTGAACAAACAGGGGGAAATGCTGCTTGTTCAACAGCTTTAAATATGATAATATGCTTAAAATTGAGAAAGTTCCATAAATTTGGCAGCTTGTTGAATTACTGAATATTACAACGAAGAAACAGGAGTAATAAAATGGCATTGCATGAAAAAAACAGTATACGTGACAACTTACTGGATGATATTTATGCCTCAAATGATCTGTCGGTAAGAATGCCGAAATACAAATTTCCGAAAAAAGAAGAAAACCCCCGGCTCGTTTACCAGATTATCCATGATGAACTGATGCTTGACGGCAATTCCCGCCAGAACCTGGCAACTTTCTGTTCAACCTGGGTTGAATCTGAAGTTCATAAACTGATGGATGAATGTATTGACAAAAACATGATTGATAAAGACGAATATCCCCAGACAGCGGCACTCGAAGAACGCTGTGTACACATGCTGGCGGATCTGTGGAATTCTCCCCACGCCGCAAACACCATCGGCTGTTCAACAACCGGCTCAAGTGAAGCCGCGATGCTGGGCGGCATGGCAATGAAATGGCGCTGGCGGGACAAAATGAAAGCCAGCGGAAAACAGACAGACAAACCGAATCTGGTTTGCGGCCCGGTACAGATCTGCTGGCATAAATTTGCCCGCTACTGGGATGTTGAACTCAGGGAAATTCCCATGGAAGGGGACCGGCTGATCATGACTCCCGACGAGGTGATTAAACGTTGCGACGAAAACACCATCGGAGTGGTACCGACACTCGGCGTCACATTTACCTGCCAGTACGAACCTGTCAAAGCAGTCTCGGACGCGCTGGACAAATTGCAGCAGGATACCGGGCTTGATATCCCAATTCATGTTGACGGCGCCAGCGGGGCGTTTATTGCACCCTTTTCCGATCCCGACCTGGTATGGGATTTCCGTATCGACCGGGTTAAATCAATCAACGTTTCCGGCCATAAGTTCGGTCTGGCTCCCCTCGGTGTGGGTTGGGTAGTCTGGCGGGACAAAGAGGACCTGCCGGAAGACCTGGTCTTCCGTGTAAATTATCTCGGGGACAACATCCCCACCTTTGCCCTGAATTTCTCCCGTCCGGGTGGCCAGGTCGTTGCACAATATTACAATTTTCTGCGTCTGGGCAGAGAAGGGTACAGAAAAATCCATGATGCCTGCTACAAAACCGCCGCCTACATTGCCGACGAAATCGGGAAAATGGGGCCATTTAAAATTATCTACAACGGACGCGGCGGAATACCGGCATTGAGCTGGTCATTAAAAGAAAGCCACAAGGCAAATTACACACTGTACGATCTTGCGGACCGTCTGCGCGGCCGCGGCTGGCAGGTACCGGCCTATTCAATGCCGGCGCACCGCGAAGACCTGGTTGTCCAACGGATTCTGGTCCGGCACGGCGTCAGCCGTGACCTCGGTAACCTCCTGATTAAAGACATGAAACGCTGCCTGGATTATTTTAAAAACAACCCGGTAACAAAACCGTTAACCGCCAACAAAGCCGGGGGTTACCGGCACTAAACAGGCAAACACAATAAACGGCTCAAATCCGAGTTTTGAACAATGGAGGCAGCATTCCACCGGTTCAACATAGATGCTTTGAAGAAAACTGTTTCACAATTTATCTGTCACCCGATTACTGATCTTGACCGAACGGGGGATTTCAGGGACAATGCACAAGGGTAAAGTTTTCTCTGTTAGACCCCGGGAGTCAGAATGAAGCAACATGAGATTGAAGAGATTGAAAAAAAACTGAATTATCATTTTCAGAATCAGGAATTGTTGAAACAGGCGTTCACCCACCGCTCCTGCGCCAACACACATAAGAAAATACCACACAACGAACGATTGGAATTTCTCGGGGACAGTGTGCTGGGGTTTGTGGTCGCAGAAGACCTTTACCGCAGGTTTCCCGATAAAAGCGAAGGAATTTTAAGTAAAATCAAGGCATATATGGTTCATTCGGATGTTCTGGCCAGAATTACGGAAACGCTGGCTCTCCACAAATTTCTGCTGCTGGAAGAAGGGGATCAGAAAATCCGGAATAACCGGAAACTGAAAGAAAACCTCCTTGAGGCTGTTATCGGAGCTGTTTATCTGGACGGCGGTATTGCCGCTGCCGGAGAACTGATTCTAAGCCTGTTTGACCGTACAGGATACCGGATCACAGACCCGAAAGACGCGGTTTTCGATTACAAGACAAAACTCCAGGAAATGTTCCAGAGCATGGGAATGCAGCCGCCGGATTATGTTCTGCTGGAACGCCGGGGCCCGGTTCACAACGCTGTTTTTGTCACTGAAATCCGGGTTAACGGTGTCCCGCTGGCCAGAGGCGAGGGGCGTTCGAAGAAGGAGGCCCACCAGAACTGCGCGGCAAAGGTACTGGCAAGAACAGACAGCGGCACCCCCCTGTCAAAACTCCTCCATGAAGCTGATTCCCGTTTTTCTTCCTGAAAAAAGCTGTCCCTACCGCTGCGCTTTCTGCAATGTCCGAATCGCAAACGGCAGCGATGCGCCGGTTCATTCTCCGGCAGATATCGGGGGTATCATTGAAACCGCATTGAAAACCCTCTCTGTCCGCCACCGGAATGAACCGGTGGAAATTGCATTTTTCGGCGGGACTTTCACCGCCGGGAACCCGGAAGTGATGGAGAAGTATCTTAACAGCTGTACACCTTTCCTTGAAAGAGGAGCGGTTTCCGGCATCCGGATTTCCACCCGGCCGGATCATGTGAATGATGAAATTATTCAGCTCCTTAAGCAATCCGGTGTCACAACGGTCGAAATCGGGGTGGAATCTTTCGATAACCATGTGCTGCTGCAGTTGAACCGGGGACACAGCGCGGAAACGGCAACCGCAGCGATTCATCGGCTAAAAACAGCCGGGTTCGTTACCGGAATCCATCTGATGGCGGGATGCCCGGGAGAAACAGCAGCGTCTTTTCAAAAAACCATCACCGCCATGGTACAAAGCCGGCCGGATACGGTTCGGATTCATCCGCTGCTTGTGCTGGCCGGAACACGGTTGGCAGAAGAGGGGTATCAGGCCCCGGATTGCGATACAATTCTGGAACAGCTGGCCGCCGCAACCCACTGCGCCGAAGCTGCGGGAATTTCCGTTATCCGCATCGGCCTGCAGCCCACCGATTCCCTGAACCGGCCGGGGCACATCCTGTCCGGCTGTTTTCACGCGGCGTTGCGCCACCGGGTCATGTCCCGGATTTACCGCCGCTTTTTTGAGAAATACAGCAGAGAAGAAAGCGCCGCCGTCACGGTGTCGACAAAACACCTGTCTTATGCGGTGGGGTTCAAACGGGAAAATGCCGTATTGTTTCCGGATTTTCGGTTTTCCGGAGAAAAAAGCGTTAAAGCATGGGATGTCCGGATAAATGGAACGTGTTATCATATGTTGACGGAGGGTTTGTATGAAATTGAAAGACTTTTTGAAAGATAATCTGTTGTTGATTCTGCTGACAATTCTGATTGGGGGGTCCGGATTTTATTTCCTTGTTCTGCACCCGAAATTCAGAATTACCCACGCACCCAAACTTCTGAAAGCGGTGGTTGTGGTCAAGACAAACAAATTGAATTATGCGACAAATGAACGCCTCCTTGTCACACCGGGCGACGATCCGGTTTTACAGGCGGTGGTCATCGCGAAAAAACAGGGGGACAGTGAACCCACTTATTTTTCCGTAAGCAAGCATCTGAAAATTGACGGAAAGATGATTCCGGAAGACCGGATTGAGACTTGGGATACATTCAAATGGAAGGATGTACGGATTCTATGGTTCAAAATTGAGCCTGTGGTTAAGCCGGGGAAAGAATCACAGCCCTTTTCCTATCAGAATATCCAGTACAAAAGCCAGTTCCAGTACAACTGGCCCCTTCAATGGACCCATGCGCTGGACGTGAACGGATTTGCCAACACCTATCCCCGGCAAAATTTCGGTTTCATGCGCTTCCGTATCCGGGCGGAAATTAAAAAAAGTATCGTTAATGTTGTGCAGAAATGCTATTCCCCGGGGCCGGATGATGTGGACAGCGACAACATTATTTCCAGTGATGTATTCGGTGTGCAGTACGCCCCTGCCAAAACCCCTTTCGGATACGCGGTTTCCCTCTTCAACCTTGCGTTTGTCCCCTCCATTGATTTTTCCCGTTATCCCGGCGGCAAAGACCCCGTTTCCGAGAGAATCGCGGTGGACAGCGTTTCCTATTTCACGGAAGCCATGCGGATGGCGGGCCACAGCGAAATTATCCAGGGAAATATTGACAGCCTTTTAAAACACATTCAAATTATTATTAAAGGGGTTCATCTTGATAAAAAGAAAGAAGTTTATGTCGATAAAAAAGGAAATCCGGTCAAAACTTCCCGGCTGAAAAAAGGAATGTTCATTACAGATGGAAAGCGAATCGGTATGTACGCGGGAGAGGGGAGTTTTGCGGTGGGAAAACTTCATGTTCTGACACCGGATGACCGGGTGCTCTATGCCCCGAGCCTGCCTCTTTACTACGAAGAGTTCGGCAGCTATTTCGAAGGCCCTTTTTCCATCGGGGAAGTTCGGTGAAACGTAAGGATTTCCATTACCATCTTCCGGAGCAGCTTATCGCGCAGGAACCGATGGAACCCCGGGATCACTCCCGGATGATGGTGCTGGACCGGGAAAAACAAAGAATTTCTCATCATGTTTTCCATGAAATCCCGGATTTTATTCCGGAAGATACCATGCTTGTGGTAAATGACACCAAGGTTTTTCCCGCCCGGCTACACCTGACAAAGGAAGAAACCGGAGCCAGAATCGAACTTTTTCTGTTAAAACAGCTGGATTCGGAAGCGAAAAGCTGGCGGGCGCTGATCCGGCCGGCAAAACGGGTACGAAAGGGAACGGTTCTGGCTTTTCCGAACCGTTCCGCTGTGGAAATTACCGGTGTGCTGGATGCCGGAATTCATATTGTCCGCTTTGAATCATCGAACCCCTTTGAATTGATCAACCGCTACGGGGAAACGCCGCTGCCTCCCTATATCAAACGTGTGGCACAGAATCCGAAAGACCGGGAACGTTACCAGACCGTATTTGCCAAAAATATCGGTGCCGTTGCCGCCCCGACCGCCGGATTCCATTTTACACCGCCTTTACTGAAACAACTGGAAGACAGAAATATCCCTGTCAGCCGGATTACTCTTACGGTGGGGCTCGGCACCTTCCGCCCGGTCAAGGCAGACGATATCCGGGACCATCAGATGGATACTGAGTCTTATGAAATTTCCGAACAAACGGCAGACGCCATCAACAGCTGGCGAAAAGAAGGCGGCCGCATCCTTGCCGTGGGAACCACTTCCGTCCGTACCCTGGAAGGCTGCTATCGAAAATACGGTGAAATCCGTGCAGTCCGGGACGAAACCGATATTTTTATTTACCCCCCCTATCACTTTAATGCGGTGGATTTTATGTTGACCAATTTTCACCTGCCGGAATCCACCCTCATTATGCTGGTTTCCGCGTTTGCGGGAAAAGATTTTGTGTTTGACGCCTACGAACAGGCTGTTGCAAAAGCCTACCGCTTTTATTCCTACGGCGACAGTATGCTGATTCTTTAACGTCCGCCGGTTTTCAGAAATACTGCCGGAAACCCTTCCCGTATTTTTTTGTTGAGAACAGAAATCAAAGGGGGCTTGCGTTCCGAAAAAGTTCCGATACAATGACCGGGAAGACATTGCTGGAGGAGGAGAAATGTCCAGATACAAGATTGCCTGGCTGCCGGGCGACGGTGTGGGAAATGATGTCATGGAAGCGGCGCGGATGGTACTTTCGGCATTGAAACTGGATGCCGAGTATATTCACGGAGATATCGGCTGGGAATTCTGGAAGAAAGAAGGAAACCCCCTTCCCGACCGGACCGTTGAAATGATGAAGCAGACAGATTGCGCCCTTTTCGGCGCCATTACGTCAAAACCCAAAGATGAAGCGGCAATGGAATTGGACCCTTCCCTCCGGGACAAGGGGCTGGTTTACTTTTCTCCCATTGTACGGCTCCGACAGGAATTCGATCTCTATGTCAACATGCGGCCCTGCAAAGCATTTTCCGGAAATCCCCTGAATTACCGGGATGATATTGACCTTGTGGTTTTCCGGGAAAATACAGAAGGGATGTATGCCGGTGTTGAGTTTCATCCGGTGGACAGCGAATTGAAACAGGTAATGGCGGCACACAATCCGAAAATGAACCGCTTCGCAGATGTTCCGGATGATGAAATTGCTATTTCCACCCGGATTATCACGAAAAAAGGGGCCGAACGGATTATCCGTGCAGCATTTGAATACGCAAAAAGCTTCAAAAAGAAAACTGTAACTTTAGTGGAAAAACCCAACGTTCTCCGGGAAACCGGCGGTATGATGACCCGTGTTGCCCGGAAGGTTGCGGCAGACTATCCGGGAATTGAACTCTGGGAAACCAATATTGATGCCATGTGTATGTGGCTGGTGAAAAATCCCCAGAATTATGGGGTACTGGTGGCGGAAAACCTCTTCGGGGACATTATTTCCGACCTGTCCGCCCAGCTTGTTGGCGGCCTCGGTTTTGCATCTTCCGCCAGTACCGGTGACAACTATGCTGTGTTCGAGCCCACCCACGGTTCCGCACCCAAATATGCGGGGAAATACAAAGTCAATCCTATGGCAATGCTTCTCTCGGTTAAGCTGATGCTGGATTATCTGAAAGAAAGTGATATGGCTGAAAGGCTGGAAACTGCCATTTCCGAAGTTATCCGGGAAGAAAAGGTCCGCACCTACGATATGGGTGGAACCAACACTTCTCTTGAAGTGGCGGAGGCTGTGGCAGAAAAATTATAAGCTCTTTCCTTGCCCCGTCTTCAATGGGCCGGGCAAGCGGGCATCTCATGTGTAAAACCGGGATTCCGAAACCTGAATAACCGGGTTTCGCGCTGTGATATGCTACAATACCGCTATGAAGAAGAAACGGGCAATTTTCATGGACAGAGACGGTACAATCAGCCATGAGGTGGGGTACATTAACCATGTCTCCCGGATGCGGCCGTATCCGTTCACCCCGGAAGCAATCCGCCTGGTCAACCGATCGGGCCGGCTTGCCATTGTGGTCACCAATCAGGCGGGGGTTGCCAGAGGGTATTTCAGCGAGGATCTGGTAAAACAGGTACACCGGCGGATGGAATCCATTCTGGCGCTGGACGGCGCGAAGCTGGACGATATTTTTTACTGCCCCCACCATCCCACAGCCGGACAGGCTCCCTACCGCCTGGACTGCGGCTGCCGAAAACCGAAGCCGGGAATGCTGCTGAAAGCGGCGGAAAAACACAACATTAACCTGGCAGAGTCGGCAATGGTGGGAGATAAAATTTCCGATGTGGAAATGGCAAAAGCCAACGGGATGACCGGTGTCCTGGTACTCACCGGATACGGCAGGGGAGAACTTACATACCAGTCGAAAAACTGGCGAATACAGCCGGATTTCATTGCTGAAAATCTGCTGGAGGCGGTAAAGTGGATATTGAAAAACTGAAAACAGCCGTCACCGGATTTTCAAACATGAAAGTGCTTGTCGCCGGGGATATTGTACTGGATGAGTTTATGTACACCGAAATAGACCGGGTGTCCAGAGAAGCGCCGGTATTTATCTGCCGCTATGAACACAGTGAACGCTTCCCCGGTTGTGCCGGCAACACTGCCATGAATGTACTGTCCCTCGGGGCAAAACCCTTTCCTGCGGGGATTGTAGGCAGGGATGAAGACGGCAGCCATATTTTTGACCGCTTCTGGAACAGTGGTATGGATCTTCGCTGCCTTCAGAAATCCCGGCGGGTTCATACTATGAAAAAAACACGGATTCTTGCAGGGGGGGTTCACCGGGCAAAACAGCATATGCTCCGGGTGGACCGGGAAAGCGAAATTCACCGCTTTCAGCTACTTCGGATGGCAAGAAGCGTACTGGACGATGTTGACGCTGTCATTATCAGCGATTACGGCTACAATACCGTAACACCATTCAATACCGAACGGCTGATTCCGGAGGCGATGGAGCGCGGAATTCCGGTTTTTGTGGATTCCCGCTATCGGGTAACGGCGTTTAAACATGCCGCCGCCATCACCCCCAACGAAGAAGAGGCGGCAGCTGCACTGGGGAAGCCGATTCCGGAAAACGGAAAAGAGCTGCTGGACGCACTGGAAACGCTGGCCCGGTGGGCGGATTGCCATATGGTTCTGCTGACACGGGGCAGCAAGGGGATGGTCATTCACCAAAACGGCGACAGAAGTTACACCGCTTTTCCCATCTACGGGTCACCGGAGCCGGTGGACGTTTCCGGTGCCGGCGACAGCGTAATGGCGGCATTCGCACTGGCGGCCGCCTACCGGTTGAGCCCGGAAGAAGCCGCGGTACTGGCAACAATCAGCGGAGGGATCTCTGTTATGAAAAAAGGCACCTACGCGGTGACGCAAACTGAACTTCAAGAGGCATTGAATGCAGAAAATTTACCCAAGGGAACAACTTTCTCATTTGCTTGAACCGCACAAGGAGGCCGGGCATCAGGTGGGATTCGCAAACGGCTGTTTCGACGTGCTCCATGTGGGCCATATCCGCTACCTCCGGGATGCCCGGGCCCACTGCGATATCCTCGTGGTGGCGTTGAACGATGACGAATCTGTTCGAAGGCTTAAAGGGCCACAGCGTCCGCTGATTCCCCTGGCGGAACGGATGGAATTGGTGGCAGCACTGGAGTCGGTGGATTTTGTTACTTTTTTCAATGAAGATACGGTGGAAAAGACTTTGAGGATTTTAAAACCGGACATCCAGTTCAAAGGTACCGATTATACCCCCGAAACTGTCCCGGAACGGCATGTAATGGCGGAGCTCGGCGGAAAAGTGATGATAGCCGGAGACCCGAAAAACCATTCCACAACAGAATTGATTGAAAAAATGGGAGAAACAGATGAATAAACTTCTGGTATGCGCGACACCGCTGGAGGCGGAACTGCTGGTACAGGGCTTCGGCGGTGGATTCAAGAAGGAAAAAGTGGGAAGCGGCGTGCTGTTTCGCAGCGAAAACAGTGAAAAAGCCCCGGTACTGGTTACCGGTGTCGGAAAAACCAACAGCGCGCTGGTATTGACACAGTATTTTCTGAAATTCGGTACGCCGGGCGAAGTCATCAACACCGGTATTGCCGGCGCATATCCCGGAACCGGTATCATTATCAGCCACGTAGCTGTTGCAACGGAAGAAGTTTATGCCGACGAAGGGGTGCGTTCCCCGGAAGGCTTTCTCACAATGGAAGATATCGGTTTTCCCATACTCATTACCGACAACCGGCACTTCTACAACCGCTTCCCCGTTCCCCACGGCAAATCAGTGCAGGAAATGCTGGTAAAAAAAACAAAATTATCGGTTTACGAAGGCCGTTTTCTCACCGTCTCCACCGTCACTGCCACAAGGGAGATGGAAACAGAGCGGACCGCGCAGTTTCAGCCCCTCTGTGAATCCATGGAAGGGGCGGCAGTGGCGCACACCTGCGCCGCGTTTAACGTAAAATTCACCGAAATCCGCGGCATTTCCAATTTTGTGGGAAGTTACGATAAAAAAGGCTGGCAGATTGAAAATGCCATGCAATTTGCCGCAGGCTGCACCTACGCGTACCTTGAGGGATAAATTTTGTTGAAACTGGCATTCTCCTCCTGCCCGAATGATACATTTATGTTCAACGGAATCGTCTCCGGGGAAATTCCCCTTCCCTGTAAATTCGAACTTGAAATCGAAGACATTGCCGAGCTGAACCGCCGGGCGGCGAAGCGGCAGACAGACATTACAAAACTTTCTTATTTCACCTACTTCCAACTGGCAGACAACTACATCATGCTCAATGCCGGCGCCGCCCTGGGCCGGGGCTGCGGACCTCTCGTCATTTCAAAAAAACCGTTAAACAGAAAGCGGTTAGAAAGTTGCAGAATCGCGGTTCCGGGACTGAACACCACCGCTTATCTTTTATTCAAATCATTCTGTCCGGAATGCCGGGATATCGTCCCGATGCTTTTTTCCGGCATTGAACAGGCAATACTGGATGGAAGTGTGGATGCCGGGGTTATCATTCATGAAACCCGGTTCACATACCGGCAGCGGGGCCTGACAAAGGTTGCCGACCTTGGAGAATGGTGGGAAAAAAGTACCGGACACCCGATTCCCCTGGGATGTATCGCGGTAAAGCGGGAATTGGCAGAAAAAATCGGTGTGCCTTTCGATGCCGCCCTTCGAAAATCCGTGAAACAGGGCCTCCTTGACAGGGGCGCCACCTACCCATTTGTACGGCAGTACGCAAAAGAGCTGGGCATATCCGTTATCAATGCCCACATTGACCTCTACGTCAATCACTTTTCTATTGACATCGGCGAAGAGGGTCGCGCCGCTGTCCGCTTTCTGTTCAAAAAAGCGGTAGAAACCGGAGCAATCCCCCGCACCCGCCCCGATATTTTCCTGCCCCGCTGAACACGGCTTGCCGTGAATGTTCAATAAAATCAAGTTCACTCAACAGGATTATTTCAGGAATTGCTCCCTTTCAAATTCTCATTCGAGATACTTTCTTTCCAGGGGTAACGCACCGTTACAGGAAAAATGTATGCAGTCAACAAAAAAGGGGAAAGGCAGTGCCTCCCCCCCTTTTTTTCAGTAAATTGACAGACGTTATTTTTTGGGATTGTCTGTTTTGGCCTCTTCCGCTTTCGGCTCTTCAGCTTTCTTTTCGGTTGCTTCGGTAGCTTTCGTTTCCGTAGCTTCTTCGGTAGCAGGCTCTGCTGCTTCCTCTTTCTGTGCACCTTCTTCAACCTTCGTGAGAGGTGCCGGAGTGGTTTGTTCCACCGCAGCCGGTGCTTTTTTGGCAGGCGCAGCCTTTTTCGCCGGAGCCTTGCTCTGGCATCCGATAAGGAATGCCGCAGATACAATCGCCAACACAATGACAAATGTTTTCAAAATTTTCATCTTTTACCCCCGATACAGTAGTTTGATGGAAAACGGAAAATCGAAGTTATTTTAACGGACTTCGGGAAAGAGGTAAAGAAATATGTTAATTTTTTCATCATTTTTTATTCTTTTTATACTAAAAATAATCAATACTGATATTTGCAGGATAGCTATTTGTGTGATTTTTCAGTTCCCTCGTCAAATTTTTTAAACAGTGATGTGCTGTAAAGAAGGGTACGAAACATCCGCGACAGCATCACTCGATAAAGCACTGTCATTGCAAGGGGCCAAAAGAGTGCCCAGAAAGTCACCGCGATAAAAAAAGCCACAAATGCCGTACTCCGCACATCCGGAGGAAGACGGTGGACATAAAAATACATGAGAACGGCAAAAGCGATGAGAACCTGAAAAGACAGAAAAAGCATGGCAAGAAACCATTTAATAAAACTGACCCGATACCGCACACGAATCCCCCCCGACGGCAGGGATTCCACCACAACAGACGCGTTATTAAAAGTGTAGCCAAAAGGGTTTAAACGGGTAGAAGTGATATGCGCACAAGTGGGAGAGGTTCTGAAAAAACGGTAGCAGCCGTCCTTCCCCATCCGTCCGGATACCCGCTCCAGGGAATGAAAGAAAGTGTCACCGTCCAGGGGAAGCTCCAGCTCCCCCTGGAAATTCGGCGCAAACATTTCTATGCTTCGGCCAGAACAGAAGCGATATGGAGAACCACCTCGGCGGCTTTCTCCATTGTCTGCAGGGAAGCGAATTCTTTTTTAGAGTGCATATTGATGGCACCGGCAAATATGTTGGGAGAGGGAAGGCCCATAAATGTGAGCCTGGCCCCGTCGGTTCCGCCGCGGATGGGTTTGCGGATCGGAACAATCCCGGCTTTTTCAAATGCTTTCTCTGCTGTCTTCAGAACTTCAGGGTACCTGTCCAGTATTTCCTTCATGTTCCGGTACTGTTCCTTGATAACAATCTCAATCTCACCCCCGGGAAATTTCTCCAGCACCTGCAAACGAATCCGTTCCAGATCCTTTTCCCTGTCTTTCAACCCGTCCACCGTGAAGGAGCGGACAATCATATTAATCACAGTTTCATTCTCCATCCCTTTGATTCCGGTGGCATGATAGTAGTCCTGCCGATTCTCGGTGGTTTCCGGCAGTGTGTTTTCATCAAGAAGCGTCATGAATAAACCGGCCATACGGATAGCGTTTACCATTTTGTCTTTGGCATAACCGGGGTGAACGTTGATTCCGCGGCAGATCACATCCGCGCTGTCGGCACAGAAGGTCTCATCCTCCAATTCTCCAAGGCGTCCGCCGTCCAGAGTGTAGGCAAATTTCGCGCCGAATTTTTTCACATCAAAATGGTCCACCCCCCGGCCCACTTCTTCATCCGGGGTAAAAGCAATCCGAATCTCCCCGTGTTTAAACTCGGGGTGAGCCGTCATATAGGCTGCCGCAGTCATGATTTCCGCGATTCCGGCTTTGTCGTCAGCGCCGAGGAGGGTGGTGCCGTCGCTTGTAATCAAATCATCTCCCGACAGTTCCTTCAGAATCGGGTTCTCTTCCGGTGAAATAACCACACCGGGGTCGCCGGGGAGGGGAATTTTCCCCCCGTCATAATTCCGGATAATCTGCGGTTTCACATTTTCACCGCTTTCCGCCGGAGCGGTATCCATGTGGGCGATAAATCCCACCGGAGCAATATCTTTTTCAATATTGGAGGGAATCCGGGCATAAACATAACCGTAGCGGTCCACCTCAACATCTTTTATTCCCATCTCCTTCAGCTCAGCCGCAAGAAGGTTTGCCAGCTCAAACTGCCGTTCGGTAGAAGGGAATGTTTCCGATTCTTCATCCGACGTCGTATAAATTTTTACATAACGGGTAAAACGATCCAGCAATTCATCTCGATTAATCATTTAAACTCTCCTATCGGTCATTTCCGTCCGTTTATCAGTGTATCAGAATTTCCGCCATCTCCGAAGACGAACTCCCTTTTCTGTGGTAAGATTTAATCAAATTTTACCGAATTCGGGAGGGGAAAATGATAAACCGGAAACGCTGTTGTGAAACACAAAAAAAAACAAAATGGAAATTTGCACCGATACTATTGTCCGCGGTTCTGATTGTCCTTTCGGGCTGCGGCCACGGCAATAAAAACAAAACCGCGCAGAAACCGAGCTATTCCGTTGAAACGGCAAAGGAAATATCATACATTACCGGGGGGGTCATCTCCTCAACCGAGCCAGTCCGGGTTCGGTTTACCCACCCCATCGTGGATAATAACCAGGTCAATGCCCCGCTGAAACTTCCGGTATTCCGTTTTTCTCCGGAAATTCCGGGCCACGCGGTCTGGCAGGATGGGAAAACCCTTGCTTTCATCCCGGACCATCCGTTGAAACTGGGACAGTCATACACCGGGAAACTGGACCTTTCCAAACTGTTCCCAAACCGGAAAAAACCGGCCCTGAAGGAAATTCCGATTTCATTTCAAGTGGCAAAACGGGAACTCCTCCGCATGGATGGCCAATTTACCGGCTCCCCCTCCGGTGATGCTTCCCTCGCCGCATTTGAAGGCACAATGGATTTCAGTGAGCCCTGCACCATTAACATGGTAAAAAAAGCGGTTTCAGTGAAGCTGGACGGGCGCCCGGTTCAGGCAGTCTGGATGATTCGGGAAGACCAAAAACGCTTTACCTTTACCATATCGGATATTTCACGGGGCAAATCCTCCCGAACCCTGACAGTTTATGTAAATCCGAAACCCCTTGGCATTTCTTCCCCGATGGAGAGAACATACCTGCTGGACCCCGCAAAGGTGTTCAAAGTGTCCCGCTCTCAACAGGTGCAGGAAGGCGGGCCGGGCATCGCCCTCATCTTTTCCGACCGCCTGGACATGAAACAGGATATCAACGGGTTCATCTCTATTAAACCGGCTGTCAAATTCACCATGAAAAAAAGCGGACGGAAAATCATCCTCACCGGGGAATTCAAGCCGGGACAGGGCTATACCGTCACCGCAAGGGAAGGAATCCGAAGCATCTGGGGCTCACGGCTGAAAAAAGCCGCTGTTTACACCGTCACTTTTCAAAATCTCAAACCCGCCATTCAGTTTGTCAAGGACGGTATTTTTCTTCCTTCCGGCAATAAACAGCAGCTTCGTTTCACCGCTGTCAATGTTCGCAGGGTTACGGTTTCTGTGATGAAGGTTTTCTCTTCCACCCTGGGGCAGTATCTTCAGGTCGCGGAGATTGACGCGAAGAAAAACCGGAGAAGCAGCTTTAATGAAAGTGAACGGGTCGGCGTTAAAGTGGCGGAACAAAACCTCAGCCTGTCCGGGAAATTAAATGACAAGGAACAATATGCCATTGATTTGCATAAACTGATCAAGAAAGGTGAACTGGGAATGTTTTTGATCCGGGTCAGTTTCAACCGGAACGATATGATGCCGGAAACAAAAGAAGCCAGATACGGAGAATACAGCGACTGGAACAATGACCCGAAAGGGCCCGGCTATGTCTGGACACACGGCAACATTTACAAACCCGTACTCCTTACAGACATCGGGCTTACCCATTTCAGCACCGGGAAACACCATGTAATCGTTGCGACAAATCTGATTTCCGGCAAACCCCTGGCCGGCGTGAGTGTGGAACTCAGGACCTATCAGGACCAGGTGATTCAGACCACTGTCACAAACCGGGACGGAAAAGCCGAATTCGCAAAAGTTTCCGATAAAGTCTACTATGTAAGAGGAAGATACCGGGGCAACACAACCTTTTTATTAAATTCCGCCATGGCATGGAATGTCTCTTCCTTTAACATCGGGGGAAGTGACGTTAATCAGGACAATCTCCGGGCTTTTCTGTTTACAGACCGGGGGGTTTACCGACCGGGAGACGAGGTTCATCTGGCACTTATCGTACGCAATGAAGACGGTAGCTTCCCTGAAAACCATCCGGTTTCCCTGAAATTGACCAATCCGAGACAGCAGGTGGCGCTGGAAACAACACTTCGAAAAGGGAAAGACGGGATATACGCCTTTCGTTTCCGCACTTCGGAAACAGACCCCACCGGAGTCTGGCAGGCGGAAGTAACCGCCGGGAGCCGGACATTTGTCCATCCGATTCGGATTGAGACTGTTGTTCCCTACAAATTAAAAGTCCGAATCAAAGCAGAACCGCCGGCACTCACCCCGGACAGAAAAAAGCTCTCACTGGCACTGAGCGCAAAATACCTGTTCGGGACACCGGCTTCCGGGTTGAACGCCACTCTCAGCCTCTCTCTGAAAAAAGGGAGAAGTACATTCAAAAACTTTCCCGGATTCCGTTTTGTGAACGAAACCATAAATTTCCGTTCCGTCACCACACAGATTCTGAACAAAAAACTGGACGCGAACGGTACCGCGAAAGCGTCCTGGACCGTTCCCGACACTGTTACGGCACCGGGGCCACTGGTTGCTGAAATCAATGGCCGGGTTCTGGAAAAAGGCGGGCGCCCCAATCTCAACCGGATTTACGTTCCGGTACACACATACAACTATTATGTCGGCCTCCGGAAACCCGATTTTGAATACGGGTACGCCCGGACCGGGGAACCCTTCACAGTCAACGCCATTTTAGTCAACACAAAAGGAGAAGCTGTCAGCGGACACCCGGTTCAATGGCGCCTCTACCGGAACAACCGCTTCTGGTGGTGGGAATACCGGAACCGTTCATCTTTTCAGTTGAAATTTAAATCCGACATCAACACGGAAAAGGTCGCCAGCGGTGAAATCACCTCCGCATCCCTTCCGGTACCCATCCGCATCAATCCCGAAAAACGGGGGGAATACTACCTTGAAGTTCAGCACGGAGACGGCCATACCGCCGGCTTTTTCTTCAGCGCATACGCATGGGGAGAATCCGCAGGCGGCGGAAAAACCGCCGGAATGATTGTCCTGAAAGCGGATCAACCCGGATACCATCCCGGCGAAACCGCTGTTGTGACCTTTCCCACACCGGAAAGCGGAACCCTGATTTACGCGGTGCTGAAAGGCAATGATATTTTACAGACCCGGGTCGGAGATGTGGGTTCCGACCACAAAACCAGTATCAAAGTTCCCATAACCGCGGACATGGCACCCAATGTCTATGTCGCCGTTTCGGTGATTCAGCCCCACAACCAGACCTTGAATGACCGTCCGATGCGGCTTTACGGTGTTGTGCCGCTGATGGTCAGTGCCCCGGACAGCCATCCGTCACTTAAAATCAGTGTGGCGGACAAACTGAAACCGGGTCAAAAATTTCAGGTTGGAATTCAAACCGGCGATCACAAACCTGCCCAGCTCTTTGTCGCCGTTGTAGACGAAGGACTTCTGGACCTTACCGGTTTTTCCACACCGGATCCATGGAAGTTCTTTTATCATAAAGAACGCCTTTCCGCCGTGATAAGCGATGTTTTCCCCTGGGTTATCGGTGCGGACAAAGGCGACCCCTTTAACGTATTCAGTGTCGGCGGCGATATGAGAATGGCCATGACCGCCGCCGCAAGACAGCGAAAGGAAGAAGAAGGGAAACGGCGGCGTTTCAAGCCGGTTGACATGTTCCGGGGGCCGGTTTCCACCGACAGTTCCGGAAAAGTGGTACTGAATTTCACCATGCCGGAATACATCGGCGCAGTTCGTATAATGGCTGTTGCGGCAGCCGGCACCCGCTATGCCAGCGCCGAAAAATCCGTAGCGGTGAAAAAAGATTTGATGGTGCTGCCCACTCTTCCCCGGGTGGTTCATCCCGGTGACCGGATTCAGGTGCCGGTAACGGTTTTTGCGATGAAAAAACATATCGGAACCGTTACCGTAAACATCTCCGCCACCGGAGCGGCAAAAGTGGCGGGGTCTTCCGAAAGAAAACTCACATTTGATAAAACCGGCGAAAAAGACATCTTCTTTACCCTTGAAATTCCGCAGGCCCTGGGAAATGCGGATATTCGCATTGAAGCCCGTTCTTCCCGGGACAGTGCGGTTCATACAACACAACTCCAATCGGTTCAAGTGTCTCCGAGAATGTACGAATGGCACACAACACCTGTAAAACCGGGACAATCCGTCACATTAAAAATCCCGGACAAAGGAATGCCGGGGTCCAACCACGCCCGGATTGTAATCCGGAAACGGGCGGAACTGAATATCGGGCACCGGCTGAACTGGCTGCTTCACTATCCTTACGGTTGTGTGGAACAGACCACTTCCGCGGCATTTCCTCAGCTTTATCTGAAAATACTGACCCACCTTACACCGGAACAGGAAGAAAAATCCGACGCTATCATCAACCGGACAATTGAACGATTAAGAAAATTTCAACTTGCCGACGGGGGAATGAGCTATTGGCCGGGAAGCACTTTTCTCTCCCCGTGGGGAACGAACTATGCCGGCCATTTCCTGCTGGAAGCGAAAAAAAGAGGCTATCATGTGCCGGAAGATATGCTTTCCGCCTGGCTCCAATTTGAAAAATCACGGGCAGAGTCCACACTGGACAGCATGACAACACGGACATACCGCCTCTACCTCCTTGCCCTTGCGGGACAGGGGAACCGGGGTGCCATGAACCTGATCCGGGAAAATGCCCTGAATAAACTGTCAGACACCCAGAAATGGCTTCTTGCGGCAGCCTACAAACTTTCCGGAATGGCTGAAACCGCAACAGACATCCTGAAGGAAACAGGGAAAAATACGGTTAAATCCAATAATTTTGATGAAACTTACGGCTCCGAACTGCGAAACCAGGCAATTCTGCTGGAACTGGCAACCCGGTTCCGGAACTGGCCAATGGCGGAGAAAAAATACACCCTCATCGCCAAACGCCTGTCTTCCGGAGAATGGCTGTCCACTCAAACAGTGGCATATTCCCTTCTCGCACTGGGAACATATGTGGATGCCACCAGCCTTCACAACGGCAAACCGGACAAACTGTCCGGAACCGTGACATTCCCGGACAAAAGCGTACAATCATTCGATACGGCTGCCCTCAGCACCGGATTCGAACTGAAAAAAGATTTTGGAAAATCCATTACAGTCAAAATCTCTCCTTCCGTTCCGCTGAAACAGGTATACGCAGTGATGGAATGGGACGGTATCCCCGCATCGCCGGTTGTGGCGGTTATGCCCAAAGCCGACGGAATGTCTGTTAAAGTGGAATTTCTCAATGAAAACGGAATGCCAGTGAACCCGGCATCCCTCAAACAGGGAACGGTATTCTGGGGCCATTTCCGGGTCCGCTGCCACAAAGGACAGGCCTACATCCTTCACGTGGCGCTGGAGCAGATGCTACCCACCGGCTGGGAAATCGAAAACACCCGCCTCTCCGGGGAAGCCATGCCGGCCTGGAGCCGCAAATGGAATCTCGGTTACGCAAATTACACCGACATCCGGGATGACAGAATTCGCTGGTTCTTTAACCTGAACCGTTCCCGGCCGCTGGATTTTCTTGTGAAACTGAACGCGGTCAGTGCCGGAAAATTTATTCTTCCGGCAACAGTCAGCCGGGCAATGTATAACAAAACGCTCCAGGCAGTGGTACCGGGCCGCTTCGTATCGGTAACCCGTGCAAAGGAGAACTGACGGACAGGTGAAATATGCCGGGCTTTTGAAAAAGTTAAAAAAAAGCCGGTACCGCAGGCTGATTCTCTTTTTCGCGGCAGTACCGGCTGTCTTTTTTACCGCCATATGGCTGACACCGCTTCCCAAACCGCTTTTTCCAAACCGGTACAGTACTGTTGTCACAGACCGGAACGGAAAAATAATGCGGGTTTTTCTCAATCCGGAGCAGCAGTGGATTCTCCCCCCCCGGCCGGAAACACCAATACCCAAAAAGGTGGAAGAGGCACTGTTAACTGCGGAAGACCGGTGGTTTTATCACCATCCCGGCGTCAACCCCTTTGCCGTTGTCCGGGCCGCCTGGCAGGATATCCGGGCAGGGAGAATCGTCAGCGGGGCGTCCACCCTCACCATGCAGCTTGCCCGGATTTCCCGGCCCAAAGCGCGGACCATCGCCAACAAACTCCTGGAAATGCTCCAGGCGCTCAAAATCGAACAACACTATAACAAAAAAACCATCCTCCGCATGTACCTGAACCACGCGCCCTTTGGCGGAAATGTCATCGGAATCCGGGCTGCCGCATGGAAAACCTTCGGTACAACACCGGAAAAGCTGACCTGGAGCCAGGCCGCAACCCTCGCGGTTCTGCCCAACGCTCCGGGGCTGATTTCTCCCCGGAACCGGCACAAACTCCTGAAAGAAAAACGAGACCGGCTCCTGCACAAACTTTTCCGCCGACAGCTCATTGATGCCGTCACACTGAGAGACGCCCTCGCGGAACCGATTCCTTCAAAAAGCCATCCCTTTCCGGTGATGGCACCCCACCTATGCCGGCAGCTCCATACCCGGTTCCCGGGGAAAACCATCTTCACCACCATCGAACCGGACATTCAACAAAACGCACAAACCCTCACCGCCACCTACCTGAACTACCTGAAACACGAGGGAATTCGAAACGGTGCGGTTCTCGTTGCAGAAACCCAAAGCGGGAAAATCCGCGCCTATATCGGATCACAGGGATTTTTTGACTCATCCGCATCGGGCCAGGTGGACGGCGTTCAGGCACCCCGCTCAACCGGCTCCATCCTCAAACCCTTTCTTTACGCCCTGTCCATGGACCGGGGCCTGATTCTTCCGGATACCGTCATGCTGGATATCCCCAGCCACTACGGCAGTTTCACCCCTGCCAACGCGGACCACTCCTACGCCGGGCTGGTGACCGCGAGGGAAGCCCTGACTCAGTCGCTCAACATTCCCGCCGTTCGCTTGTTAAATGCCTACGGAGTCCGGGACTTCTATACCTTCCTGAAACAGGCCGGCATGACAACCCTCTTCCGCTCTCCGGAATCGTACGGCCTGCCGCTGATACTGGGAGGAGCGGAAGCAAAGCTCATTGACCTGGCAACGCTCTACCGGGGCCTGGGATGCTACGGAAAATTCTCACCGCTGACGGTGGTAAAACAGCCGGCGCCAACGGCCCGGCGGAAAGAAAAGACACTGATCAGCCCCGGCGCATGTTTTCTCACGCTGAATATACTTCGAAACCTGAAACGGCCCGGCGCGGAATATTACTGGGAGTTATTCCGGGATCAGCGGCCTGTCGCATGGAAAACCGGCACAAGCTACGGCCAGCGTGATGCCTGGGCAGTGGGTGTAAGCCCGAACTGGACCGTTGCCGTCTGGATTGGAAACTTCAACGGCATCGGAAACCCGAAAATCGGCGGCGCCATGACAGCAGGGCCGCTTCTGTTCAACATTTTCAACACACTGCCCAAAGGAAATGCCCCCTCATGGTTCAGACGCCCCCTCCACAGCCTTAAGAAAATCGCAGTCTGCAAAGACACCGGCTACGCTGTCGGCCCGGCCTGTCCGAAAAGTAAAATAGTGGAAGCACCGGTCAACAGCCATTTTTACAAGACCTGCCCCTGGCACAGAATCATTACCGTCACCAACGACGAAAAATGGTCTGTCTGCTCCCTCTGCTGGAAGCCGGGAAACCACAAACAGGTCAGCCGCCTGTGCTACCCCCCGGAAGTTATCCAGCTTCTCCGGAAAAGAGGCATCAACATCAACCGCATCCCCCCTCACAACCCCAACTGCCCCGGCCTGGAAAGCATCAACCCCATTTCCATTAACTACCCCGGTGCCGGAACAAAAATCTTTCTCCCCAGGGATTTCGGAGGAAACTATCAGAAAGTTCTCTGCCGGGTTTCCCACCGTCAGGCGGATGCAACGATTTTCTGGTACCTTGACGACCGTTACCTCGGCCTGACCCGGAAAATTCACGAAATGCCGGTTCGCACCAATCCGGGCTGGCACACACTGTATGTTGTTGATGAAAACGGGAACCACGCGTCTGTCCGCTTTCACCTTGTCCGAATCAAAAAGGAAAAGCGAAAGTAAGACTTTCTTCGAAAACCCGGGCAACTGACGGTACAAAAATCAGAAACAGGTAAATCGTTACATCTGCCTAAAATCAATAAGGATAACAGCAAAACACAAAATCGAAAGATTCTTTATGCAAAATTAAAAAAGTGGTAAACTATTGTCATAAAATTGTTCTTTCTGCAAAGGAGTTTCTTTATGGCCATACCTTATGCCATCGGACAATATCGGGTGCTGGAAAAGATCGGGTCCGGCGGCTTCGGTTCAGTCTATCTGGTTGAACAAAATAACAGCCAGTATGCATGCAAGCAGCTTGCCTCCAACATGGCCAATCGGGAAATTCAAGAGCGCTTTTCTCAGGAAGCATTAAAAATTGAAGAACTGAGACGAAACTTCCAACTGGAATATCTTGTAAAAGTGGTGGACATCCTGCCGGAAGAAAATGCATTTGTGATGGAGTATCTGCCGGAAAGCGGCCCGGAATATTTTAACCGGACAAAAGACATGGAATTTATCAACCGGCTGGTACATGCAATCTTTCAGCTTCACAAAATTGACGTGGTTCACCGGGATATTAAACCGGAAAATATCCGGGTACGAAACAACATTCCGGTTTTGATCGATTTTGGTATTTCTTCCTGGTGGAACAGCAAAAGCAACATTCTCCCAGGCGGCACAAGATTCTTTTCACCGCCGGAAATTGTTGCCATGTTCCCGAAATACCAGGGCCTGCCCGCGTGCCAGAGCGCCTGCAGGCATTTGGTGGATATCAGCCCGAACAATCTTACTCTTCGAATGAAGCAGGTTAAAAAACGACACGATGTCTACAGCCTGGGAATGACAATCGGTGTTTTATTCAACGGAAAGCATCCGTTCACCGACGAAAGCTACAAAAACTACCTGAGAAACGGAACATCTCCCGAATTTGAACAGTGGGTTGATGTCATGCCGGAACCCTTTTCAGAATTTGTACGCCTCGCAACAACCTTCAACCCGAACAATCGGCCGGAATTACCGGAACTCCTGCAGAAAGTGGAATTGAAACCCTGCGACATCACAACAATCTCAGACAGTTCCATCATTGTCTTTAACGAAGCTCCCTACCATTGCCTTGCCTGTGGCAAAAATGCCACCGCACCGGATCATGTCTGTCCCCATTGCAAAGCACCGTACCGTACCCTCCGGCTGACACCGGAACCCAAACAGGAAATTACCATTTCCACAGACAACACGGCAATTCAGCTTGCTGACGGACAACTGTTCATTGATACCAAAGCAGAGGATTTTGATCTTCTGCTTGGCAGAAACAAAGATAAAGTCGGCATCTCTTTTCCCGATGACCATTGGATGTCCCGACAACACGGCCACATCCTTAAACAAGGCTCCAACATATATTACAAAGATGGCGTGGAAGGACGGATGCCCAGCCATCTGAGTGCGTTAAACAATATCCCGATTGGTACTGCAAAAGCACAGTTAAACTGCGGAAGTTTTCTTATGCTGGGGAGTACCGTACTTTATATTGAAAAATGCTTCGGCACCCTGACAAACCCGGGAGGCATCCAATGAAACAATGCGGCAAATGCCACCGCCTGCTCAGCAACCGGACGGATCACTGCATTTATTGCGGCAACAAAAAAGTACATGAAATTGTTTTGGAAAAAAAGGGAGCCATCAGCTCCAACTATCGGGTCAACACCCATGAAATCATGGTGGACGGTGCCGGTTACGAAATCATCCGGCCCCTCGGCAAAGGCGGGTTCGGTACGGTACTTCAGGTCCGCTCCATCCGGGACGGCCGTGACTATGCATTGAAAGTTCCACTGATGTTTGACATGGTCTGCACCAACAGCACCGCTCATGATGATGAAACAATTGAACGTTCCGGCCGCTATATTGAAAATGAAATCGAAACCATCTCCGCTTTTGAAAACGACACCTTTCTCTTTGTGTTCGGTAAGGGAACAGCTACTGCGTTCTACCGCGGAGAAGAAATCAGTTTCCCGGTATTTCGGATGGAACTGGCAATCGCCACATTGGACGATCTGCTTCACCTCTCCTCACAAGGAAAATTGCAACTCCCGGAAACGGAAAAAAAGAAAATGGTTCGGGAAATCACAAATGCAATGACCAATCTCCATGACCTCAATATTGTCCACAGAGACTTGAGTCCGGACAACATCTTTCTGGTGGACCGTGCGGGAAAAATCTGCTACGTATTGGGAGATTTTGGCGCATCCAAACGCCTCTTTGACGTAATGAACAGCACCAAATCCACCCGCATCGTGGGACACACCGCCTATCTGGATCCCCAACGGTTTGCAGACAAAGATTATCGCTACGACTTTAGAATTGACATATACAGCATGGGAATTATCCTCACTGAAGTCCTCATCGGACGTTATTGGCGAAAACTCTTTAACGATGAAGACATCAGCCTGAGTTCCATTGATTTTGAAAAAGACATACTGGGGAAACGGGTCCGGCCCATACTGGAACAAACACCGGTTATTGAAGTTTTACAAAAGGCTGTTCACATCGACCCGGACAAGCGCTACAAAACGATGCATGAATTTCAGGAAGCCCTGTTTTCCGCAATGGGAATCAGCAAAGAAGAAAGCAGTATCCCGCCAATCATCGCTGACAATACAACTCCACACAACATCATTTTACCCTTTGAATTCACAGTTCCCCTTCCTTTTCAGGAAGATGATGCAACTTTGCTTCATGAAAACGCAGTTTACGCCGGAAAATCGTTGACTTTCCGGGATTACCGGGGTATCAGAATTGAATTTCCCGGCCCACCGCCGGCTGAAATCTCCCTTCTCGGTACCAGCCTGTACAATGCATCCATCAACGGAAATGCCGTGATGCTCAGCTTTAAAAGCAGTGCATTCAAAAAAATCCTGGATCAGTATCCCAAAATCAAAAAGAACGGAAAAGGAACCCTGACCTTTCATGCCTCATTGGAAGTAAAAGGAGGAAGGCCATGAGTGAAACCCGCAATTTTCTGAATCAGCTTAAAAAAGAAGGCCTGATCCGTGCCGACCTCATCTGCGGAAAAGAACACATTAAATTCCGGAAAAAAACATTGGGCCATATTTCTGAAAAGGACTCCGGAATGTCCCACCGGCTTAAAACCCAACTGACAAAAAAAAAGAACGTGAGTCCCCGAAACCTGTTTCTCATTCTCGGCTCCATCTTCCTTCTTGCCATTTTAATTTCAGTATTCGACTCAAACATCTCCGGATACTATAAAACCGTATTTGGTTTCGGCGCGAAACACAGAAACACGGAAACACAGAACAACGCCGACCTCTCTTCAGCCGCACTTGCCTCACTGGACAACAGCGGCAGAATCCGGGAACTGATTCATGCGGTTCAAAATGGAAACCTTGAAATAACCCGAAAACTGTTGGAGCTGGAAACTGATATCAACGCCAAGAATAAAGACGGAAACACCCCGCTGGTTGCAGCAATCATGTCAAACCAAAAAAACATTGCCAATTTCCTTTTGGACAAAGGGGCATCGCTGGATACCCCCGCAAAAAACGGTATCACCCCCGTAATGGCTGCCGCCCGAAAAGCAGATGCATCTCTATTGAGCCGGCTGCTGAAAAACGGGGCCAAAGCAAACCTGTTTGACAAAAATGGCAACTCGGCACTGATATATGCAGTAAAAAGCAACTGCGCCCCCTGCGTCAAAATGCTTTTAAAACGGGGGATAGACCCGAACGTTCCGGACGGAGAAGGCAATACCGCCCTGATACTGGCTGCTTCAAAACGAAACAGCTCCATATCAGAACTTCTACTGAAAAACGGGGCCAAAGTAAACATGACTTCCCCCAACGGAACAACCGCGCTGATAAAAGCCGCCGAAACCGGAAATATTGACCTGGTACGTCTTTTGCTGGCAGCCGGTGCCACCATAAACCTCAAATCGGCAAACGGCAGCTCCGCCCTTTCAACCGCTGCGGCAAACAAACATGCCGACATTGTCCACCTTCTGATTCAAACGGCAAAAGATAACAAAATTTCCCTCTCCAACACAGTTTCAATTCTGAACCGTGCTTTACAAAACAACAACCGTATGGTTGCCGCTCAGATGATTCTTTCCGGAATCCGAAAACCGCTGCCGACACCGCCGGTAACCGGTACTGACTTGAAAAATTGGCAAAGCTATAAACAAATCCTACGGAAAACCATTGGAAAGAAAACCACTTTTAAACTTGATGAAAGTCTTCGTAAAGCTGCCGGAAATGGAGAAATCAAAAAAATCCTATCCACGCTGAAGGCCGGTGCCGACCCCGGCGCCACAAACGCCGATAAAGAAAATGCCGTAATGCTGGCGGTCCGGAATCATCGGCTGAAAGCGCTGAAACTCCTTCTGGACTATGGCGCCCCTGTTGAAGTAATCGGCAGGCAAGACGGAGAGTCCCCGCTTCTCATTGCTGCCAGGCTGACAGACCCCCGCTTTGCCGCATTGCTGCTGCAGGCCGGTGCAGACCCAAACCTTCCCGGGTTAAACGGATACACCGCCCTGGATTACGCGTTCGCCGCCGGCAACCGCCTGGTTATCCCGATACTGGCAAAGGCCGGCGCCCTGGCCGCCACCCAATGGAATAAAAACCAGTGGACCCCGCTGGAGTTCGTCATTGCCAGTGGAAAAGGCAGTATGCTTGACATGCTGATTCGAAATAGCACGAACATCGACAAAACAGACACAAACGGCTGGAGCGCACTTCACTACGCAGTTATGCTCGGAAAGCCTTCCCTGGTCAAAAAGCTACTGAAAAATGGTGCGGATATTAACCTGCGGGACACTAAAGACTGGAACCCCCTTCATTTTGCCGTTCTGGCCGGACGCCTGGATATTCTGAAAATACTCTTGGGCAACGGAGCAAAAGTCAATCGGAGAAACAATGCGAACTGGCCACCTCTCTACCTTGCCATCGCCCTCCGCCATCCCGACATGACAAAAGCACTCCTGAATGCAGGGGCAAAAACCAGATATAAAACAGACAGCACCGTCGTTCTTCCCCCCATCAGCTTTCCGAAACGAATCCGGGCAGCCGATATCGCAGCAAAACTTCTCCGGCACAACCCCAAAGATGCCATCGCAAAGGAAATTCAAAAGCTGATAAACAGCAAACAATAAGAAATTACCATCTGCGGTTAAATCTACCGGACCTGTCCGGAAAAATTGAGAAAAATCAAAGTCATACCCCTCACTTGTAACGTCTCTTGCCGACCGGGCGCTTAAATGGATAAGCACCGGTCTTTGTATCTGTTTTCCTTCAGTGTGATAAACTGATATTAGACAACCGATTGACAAATGGAGGGAAATTTTTGATAAAACGGAAAAAATCTTCTGCAGGTATACTGCCGCGAAGTACAACCGGCATTCGGTATACTGGGTTTTTGTTTGTAGTATTCATCTGGGAAATTTTTCTGGGATGTCATCCCGGGTTCACCGGAGATGATTTCAGAAATTATGTACTGACACCGGATGGGTATAATTGTGAGATTATCCTGGTGAATACCGGTATTCTGAATCCGGCCTCAGACAATACGGCAATCTTCAAAGCCTATGGAAAAGACGGAGCCCTGCTGGCCAGTACGAACCGATCCGGCGAAGTTGCGAACGGGAACCAGCTACGCGTAACATTGAAAGCACTTTTCCCCACCATTGAGGATACTGGAACAATCGGCCTTGTCGAAATTTCAAGCAGCAGCAGAAAGGACGTGTGGGTTCTGTACAGCAGGGGGGATCAGCGGGCAATGGTGCCGGCACCGATTGCCGGCAGTGCTACTGTATACAATCTTCATTTTACAAACAACACAGGATATTGGACCTTTCTGGATAACATCGCCCGCATAAATAACACAGACTGCAATATCAGTGCGGTTGTATATCCCCGGCTGGAAAATTTTGCCTTTGACGGAACTGTCAACAGCTATGGATTTACAATGCCGGACTTGGACAGCAGCAGGGGCAGCGCCAGTTTTAACATGAAAGATATGTTTGGTGGTACTGTTCCCGCGGATGCGGGCTGGATGAAATTGAAAAGTGAATCGTTTCAGCAGAAAACCTCGGCACCGGTCAATAATCTGGTAAACAACACCCTGTTTATGAAAGTGAACGGCGAATCCGGCGGAGCCTTCGGCAATCCCCCCGCTTTCGAGGAACTGATTGTGCCGCATATTGCAGCGGACGGGTATTACTGGTGGACCGGCCTGGTGCTGAATAATCCCAATTCGGAAACAGTAAAATTTGTCATTCAGTATTACAGCCCGGAAGGCGTTCATCTTGATGTGAATACAACCACTTCCGTCATTGATGATGCCACCGGGCAGTTACCGGCTTTCGGCAAACTGGTGGATGTGATTCAAAACTTGGGGTTGCCGGATGGAGCAGGGTTTGCACGGATAGTGGCGGAAAAACCGATTATGGGCGGAGAACTGTTCGGTGGCGAGCCGAACGGTGCCGATTGGCCCATTATGGGCGGAGTCGGACTCCTGCTGCCGGATACCGGCGGTTACCTGTCCAGTGTCACAGGAATGGATCCTCCCCGGCAGCGCTGCAACATCCCTTTAGCAGATTCAAAAGATGCAAGTGATGGCACAGAAGGGATCTGGACCGGTTTGGCATTTGCAAATTTCAGCAATCGGGACCAAAACATTGTTCTGTCGTATCAAACTGAAACCGGAACAGTTCTGGGGACACAGGTGGTCACAATTGTTTCCATGAGCAAGTATGCTGAAACGATTGAAGCGCTGCTGAACAGCGCCGGACTGGAAGGAATTCGGGATGATGTAAAACAGCTGACGGTTTACGGATCCGTTTCAGAATCACCGCTGTCGGACAACCGGAACATTATGATGTACGCCCTGCAGGGGGGATTGAAGCTTGTGGACGGAAAAGAGGTCCATAGCTGGATGATCGGCGAAGACACCGTAAACACAACCCCCCTGACAATCCACCCCTTCATTGCCAATGAAACACGGGGCATAGCAACGGACATCCCGGCGCTGTCCGGAACCCGTAACCTGGAAGTAGAGGATAATGACACACTTTTCAGCCATCTGATCATAGAAATGCGAGATACCACCGGCAGCATAACAGGCTATGACATCCTCGCATTTGACAACAGCTGGAATGTAAAAGGAACACTGGCAACATTCAGCAGAACAGCGCATCCGGAATTATCCGCAAACCTGTTCCGGGTGGATTTCAGTTCCGGAACAACCGTGGATGACAATACCACGCCCTATGGCACATCCCGGATCGGAATCCGCATAAAAACCTCCGCCGGAGGCATAGACCGGACCTGGATTTACAGAATGCCGGATTGGACCATCACCCGGAACCCGGAAACCAGTCTCATAATTACCAACGCTTACACGATCTTATCCGGGGAATCCGCCCGCCTGGAACTGGCAGAAATTCTGGGACGGGACAATATAACGGTCGGCAACAGCCAAAATTCCATAAATACAGATGAGGCTTACAATTATCTGACATTGCTGACCAATGGAAACAGGACAGCAGATAATGAAATGTGGCAATCCAACGGCGCAGTTCTGGCCAAAATTTCCAATACTGCAGTATTTAATCTAACAGACACATCCGACAATAATATAACGGAGTGCTTTCATCTTCCGGATGAAAAAACAGAACGGGAAATCCAGCTTTTCTGGGAAAATCATGGCGCAATCCTGTTCAAAACGATACGGCGGACCGACGGCGCAGTCAAAATAGAGACCGTTGCCGGCGGCAGTATACAAAATCCGGCCTGGTCACCGGACGGCAAATCAATCCTTTTTACCCGGTTCAGAAACAACTATAACGAAGGGCCCGCCGATCTCTTTATTTTTGATCTGGAAAGCTGCTGCCTGAAAACACTTGTGTCAGATGGAAATACCAATGTCAATCTTCCGGGTTCCACCTGGAATCCCACCATTAAGACAATTGTATTCTCATCAGACCGGGAACCTCACGATGAAATTTACAGCATTGGAGAAAACGCAATAAACGGCCAGGAAACCAGGATCACCAATAGAAGTGCTGATGTGGCGTATGAACCCAGCCTGTCACCGGACGGGCAATGGCTTGTGTTTGAGTCCCACAAAGAGGACGTGGAAGAAAACGGTATTATCACAACATACAGAATTGACGGTACCGGCTCTTATGAATCTCTGACCGGTGTGTCAGATGACTGCCGCCAACCCAACTGGTCTCCGGCAGGGGATCTGATCCTGTACCAGCGGTTTTCCGGCGGGCAATGGGACATTTGGGTAATGAAACCGGACGGAAGCAACCCCCGAATGGTCACATCGGGAAGCGGTGATAAAACCGATGCTTCATTTTCTCCGGACGGAAAATGGATTGTGTACAGCTCTGACAACGGTGAGTTGGATTTTGCAAACCTCTACATTCTACCGGTTTCAGGAGGAACTCCTCTTCGGGTAACAAATAACAATGGATATGACGGGGCGCCATCCTGGTCCCCGGACGGTACAAAAATCGTATTTGAATCCTGCCCCGGCGATCCGGACAACTCCCCCGGCACCAGCATCTGGATGATTGAAACACCTGCCCATTGAATAAACCTTATCCGGAGGACAGGGAGAATTAATGATGAACGCTCCCGTTTAACCGTTCGTTCAAAGTTTATTGCCGCATCGCAGAGGCCCCGGATTTCAATCTGAACTTGAAACAACGACAGAAGAATGGTGTGAAACACCCTGTTTTGCATATAATTAGATAGCGAACTGTGAAAAACACAGACACTTCGATCCACAATCCATTGAAAACATTGATTTAATATACAACTAACTGTTTTTAAAGAATTTATATATGCACACCTCTGGTAGTGCAATGCGTCGAAGTCCTTGTTTTGATTGAAAATTCCAGGTTTTTAACAGGGTTTTCCACAACGTTTTTCACAGTTTTTGTCAAAAACATTTTTCCACCGGGAAAGCCGGAACCCGAAACCTTTTCCAATTGTTTTTCTCCGTCCCGAAAGCAGAGATTCCGGCATAAATTTATGATAAAATGACTTTGGAAAGAATGTAATTAACCGGAGGCCCAATGGACCCGATCCTGACCCCGCTTCTAACCCCCCGGGAACTGGCAGCCATGACCGAAGATGAGGTTCGGCAACTTGCAAAAGAGATTCGTGCCTTTATCATCGAAACAGTTTCCCATACCGGCGGGCATCTGGCCTCCAGCCTCGGTGTTGTGGAAATTACACTGGCGCTTCATACTGTTTTTGATTTTACAAAAGACCGGATTGTATGGGATGTCGGTCATCAGGCATACGCGCATAAAATTCTCACCGGCAGAATGAAGGACTTCCAGACATTGCGACAGCTCGGCGGAATCAGCGGTTTCCCGAAAATCACCGAAAGCCCCTACGATCATTTCAACACCGGCCACTCATCCACATCCATTTCGGCAGCACTGGGGATGGCTGTGTCCAGAGATCTTGCCGGGTTGGACCATGATGTCCTGGCTTTTATCGGAGACGGATCGCTGACCGCAGGCCTCGCGTTTGAAGCGATGAACCAGGCCGGGCATGTCAAGAAAAAAATGATCGTGATTCTCAATGATAATGAAATGTCCATTTCCCACAATGTCGGCGCATTGAGCGGGTATTTAAACCAGATTCTCTCCGGCAAACTTTACAACCGGATGCGGGATCATGTGGAAACGGTACTGAAAAGTGTCCCCGGTATCGGTAATTCCTTTATTAAAATCGCGAAGGCAATGGAAGACACATTGAAACGCATGTTTGTTCCAGGCATGCTGTTTGAAGAGTTGGGGTTTCACTATATCGGGCCGGTGGACGGCCACGATTATGGCAAACTGGTATCCACCTTACAAAAAGCGCGAAAAATTGACGGACCGGTTTTGATCCACGTGAAAACCATCAAAGGGAAAGGATACAAATTTGCAGAAAAATCACCGGACAAATGGCACGGCGCATCTCCTTTTGAGATTTCAACCGGCAGGACACTGGGGAAACCGAAACGGGAACCGTCTTTTACAGCTGTTTTCGGAGACACACTGATTCAACTTGCCCGCAATGACCAGAAAATTACCGCGATTACCGCCGCAATGCCGTCCGGAACCGGACTTGAAAGTTTTGGAAAACAGTTTCCCGATCGTTTCTTCGATGTCGGAATCGCCGAACAGCATGCCGTAACATTTGCTGCAGGAATGGCAATTTCAGGCAAAAAACCCTTTGTTGCCATTTACTCCACTTTCCTCCAACGGGCTTTCGACCAGGTAATTCATGACACCTGTCTGATGAACCTTCCGGTTGTCTTCTGCCTGGACCGTGCCGGTATTGTCGGAGCAGACGGCGAAACCCATCACGGCCTCTATGACCTGAGCTTCCTACGCCCGATTCCAAATCTGATTATTATGGCACCGGCAGATGAAAATGAATTGCGCCACATGCTTTTTACCGCTTCCGGGCTTTCCATGCCCGCCGCTATCCGCTATCCCAGAGGAACCGGTGAAGGGCTGCCGCCGGATGAACTGCTCCGGGAAATCCCAATCGGAAAGAGCCGGGTTCTGCGGACAGGCGAAGATGCCGCTATCGTTGCCATCGGCCCGATGGCATGGAAGGCAAAGCGTGTTGCGGAACGCCTTGCGTCAGAGGGGCTTTCCATACATGTAATTGATGCGCGCTTTGCCAAACCGCTGGATGAAAGCGCAATTTTAGACGCCGCAGAGTCCTGCGGACTCCTGATTACCTGTGAAGAAAATGCTCTGGCAGGAGGGTTTGGCTCCGCCGTTCTGGAACTGCTGGAACAAAACCACCGGACAATCCCGGTACTGCGCATCGGGGTTCCGGATGTCATTGTTCATCACGGCACACCCGGAGAATTGCTGGATGAACTTCGCCTAACGGAAGCACATCTTTTCTATCGGATTCGGGAATTTATCCTGGAAAATAAAAGCGTAAGAAAACACGGTAATTGGAATTCCGAAATATAATCTGCAAACCAGCTCAGGAAAACAGAGAATCAGCTATCAACTCTTTAATTTTTTGTTTTAGGAAACAAGAGAAAGAGAAAGAAACGGGGGAAATTTTATGAAGGATTTCATTGATGGGTAGTGTTTGGTAAGCCAAATAAGGTGTTTTTTGTGATAGGCTATCTTTATGGCTTCCCCCGTCAGTTCTTTCTACACCCTTATATATGCAAGTAACATGCCAAGAGAAAATACCGGTAGTTACGATATTTTACCCGGGTAAGTGTCAACATTTCACAAAAAATCACCGATTACCTGTCATTTTTTTGGCAGAATAGCTAAAATTGTTCTTTTTTTGTCCTAAATTGTGTACACAAACAAATCAGCTTCTGACATTAGCCCGAAAATCCCAATTTCTCCGCATTGATTTTCAGGGCATCTATTACATTTTGAATATGTTCATAAATCTCTATGCCCAACTCTTCCGCACCCTTCATAATCTCTTCCCGATTCACCTGCCGCGCAAATGCTTTGTCCTTTAATTTTTTACGAACCGATTTGACCGGCACGTCCCGCAGCAAGTGTGATGGACGTACATATGCCACCGCCATCACAAATCCGGACAGCTCGTCCACCGCGTAAAGAGTCTTTGCCAGAAGCGTTGTCCTTGGAATTCCGGTATAATCCGCATGCCCTCCGATTGCCTCTATCATTTCATCCGGAAAGTTTTCTGTTTTCAGAATTTCCATTCCTCTCAAAGGATGTTGATCTGGAAATTTTTCGTAGTCAAAGTCGTGGAGCAGGCCGGTTATCCGCCAATATTCCTCATCTTCCCCGAACTTCCGGGCATAAAATCCCATCGCCGCTTCCACCGCAGATAAATGGCGCTTCAGTGAGTCCTTTTTGACATAGGCCGCGACCAGTGCTTCCGCTTTCTTCCGCATCCCGGGTTCCTCCTCAATCTACAGGGGAAAATTTTGCCGTAAAATGCCGGAGAAACGGCGGCTCCCAGACAATCTTCAAGCCCCGGGCCCGATCACGGTCTCCATAGGTTTCAATAATGACCTCAATCGCATAGTCAAAATGGCTCTGGGTGTACATTCTTCTGGGAAATGCCAGACGTACCAGCTCCATTTCGGCAGGAATTTCCGATCCGGTTTCCGGGTCTTTTTTTCCGAACATGACAGAACCGATTTCCACGCCCCGGATACCGCCTTTCCGATACAGTTCCGCGCAGAGAACCTGCCCGGGAAACTGTGAAGGGGGGATGTGGGGATAAAATGCCTTCGCGTCAATATACACCGCGTGGCCGCCTGTGGGGCGGATAATGTCAATGCCGGCTTCGGTGAGCCGTTCCCCCATGTAAGCTGCAGTACGCAGGCGGTACTTCAGATAATCTTCATGAAGCACTTCTTCCAGCCCCACTGCCATGGCTTCCAGGTCCCGGCCGGCAAGGCCCCCGTAGCTTGGAAACCCCTCGGTTAAAATCAACAGGTTCCGGGCGTTCATGGCGAGGGTTTCATCATTCATGGCGAGAAAACCGCCAATATTCACCATGGCATCCTTTTTGGCACTCATGGTGCAGCCATCGGCATAAGAGAACATTTCCCGGGCAATTTCCAGAACATCCCTGTCTCCGTACCCGGGCTCACGGAGTTTAATAAAATATGCATTTTCTGCGAACCGGCAGGCGTCTATGAAAAACGGAATATCATATTTGTGCAGAAGTTTTGAGGTTTCCCGTATGTTTTCCATAGAGACCGGCTGGCCGCCGCCGGAATTATTGGTGACGGTAATCATGCCAAGGGGCACCTGTTCATGATGTTTTTCCAGAAAATCAGCCAGACGGCCCAAATCCATATTCCCTTTAAACGGGTGCTCCAATGTTGGAATTTTCCCTTCCGGAATCACAAAGTCAACCGCTTCGGCCCTGTTGAATTCAATATTGGCACGGGTGGTGTCAAAATGGGTATTGCTTGGTACTTTATCTCCCTCTTTAACCGCAACACTGAACAGAATTCGTTCCGCCGCACGGCCTTGATGGGTGGGAATGATATGGGTAAAAGCCGTAATATTCCTCACTGCTTTTTCAAAACGAAAAAAGCTTTTACTGCCGGCATAGGACTCATCGCCGATCATCATGGCAGCCCACTGTTTGTCGCTCATGGCACCGGTACCGCTGTCGGTCAGAAAATCAATCAGAATGTCTTCCGCTTTAATCAGGAAAGGATTGTAATGCGCCTTTTCGAGAATTTCCGTTCTTTCCCGCTCCGTGGTCTGACGGATCGCTTCCACCATCTTAATCCTGAAGGGTTCGATCAATGATTTCATCGGTTTCATCTCCCGGGTTTCAATTTTCCATACTTTATCATTGTAGCACAGGGGCCCGGCAACTTGACAAAGAGTGGCACGAGCGCAATAATGGTCAAACCTTTGTCGGATGGGCAAAAGGAATCAATAATATGCCGGATGGTGCCATGGGCCGAGAAATTGAACGAAAATTTCTGGTAAAAGATACGAGCTGGGAAAACGAAGCCCCCGGTATCCCCTGCATACAGGGCTACCTTTCCCTGGACCCCGATCGGGTTGTCCGGGTGCGCATCATGGGAAAAGATGCCCGAATTACTATCAAAAGCAGGATTTCAAACCGGATTCGCCGGGAATTTGAGTATCCCATCCCCCTTGAAGATGCCGAAGAGATGCTGGAAAAACTGGCACTGGGCTCTCTCATTGATAAAACCCGTCATTTTATTGATTTTAAAGGCCATACGTGGGAAATTGACCGATTTGAAGGGGAAAACAGCGGCTTAATCATTGCCGAGGTTGAACTTGCCGGTGTAGATGAAGAAGTTGAACTGCCGCCGTGGATTGGAATGGAAGTCACGGATGACCCCCGGTATCTCAACATCAGCCTGTGTCAAACCCCCTATTCCAGCTGGAATGTGAAAACAACAATTTAATATAAGAAATCGCAGAAAAGGAGGCACCAATGCCGCTGATCCAGAACTTAACAAAACTTCTGATTGCAAGGATTGATGAATATCTTGATGCCATCAGCGAGGGAATGATCGTTTTCAATAAAGGACTGCAGAATTATCTGGACAACCAAATGGATGCTTTCCGGGAACGAATTGCCCTGGTGGACCAGTATGAGTCCCGGGCAGACAAACTGCGCAGGGAAATTGAAAATCAGTTGTACAGCCACTCACTGATCCCTGAAATGAGGGGAGACGTACTGGGGCTTCTGGAACACCTTGATGACATTATTGATGAAGCCAAAGAAACCCTCACTCAATTTTCCATTGAAGTTCCGGACATCCCCATGGAACTTACAGAAGATTTTGCCAGCCTGGGAAAATCAAGCGTCCAGGCGGGGGAAGAACTGGTCAGCGCCGCACGGGCTTTTTTCCGGGAACTGAGCCGGGTGAAAGACCATATACATAAGGTCTATTTCTATGAGAAAGAAACCGACCGCATTGCCAGCTCTCTGAAAATGAAGATTTTCCGCCGGGACATGGAACTGAGTCGAAAAATGCACCTGAGAGATGTGGCAACACATGTGGCAAAAATATCAGATGAAGCGGAAAATGTAGCTGACCGTCTGTCAATCTATACCATCAAGCGGAGCATTTGACCCAGATGCTGCTGTTCTTTCTCTCCTCGGGTCTTTTTCTCGGCTGGTCGCTTGGCGCCAATGATGCCGCCAATGTGTTTGGTACCGCTGTCGGCTCCCGGATGATCCGTTTCCGGACGGCGGCAATTGTCTGCGGTATTTTTGTCATCCTCGGTTCTGTAATCGGCGGAAGCGGAACCAGCGCAACCCTTGGAAAACTCGGCGCAGTCAGTGCCCTTGGCGGTGCGTTTACCGTGGCTCTCTCCGCTGCGGTTTCAATTTTCATGATGGTAAAAATGCGGCTCCCGGTATCCACTTCACAAGCCATTGTAGGTGCCATTATCGGCTGGAACCTGTTTGCCGGAAAAACCACGGACGCCACACTGCTTTCCAAAATTGTCGCAACCTGGGTAATCTGCCCGATTCTCGCCGGGGGAATTGCAGCATTCCTTTATGTTATCATTCGTTTTATCGTCAATCGAAGCTCTCTCCATCTCCTCCGGCAGGACCAGCTCACCCGCTACGGGCTTATTCTCGTGGGGGCATTCGGCGCCTATTCCCTCGGTGCCAACAATATTGCCAATGTTGTCGGTGTTTTTGTTCCCTCATCCCCCCTCCATGACCTGGTTCTTCCCCTTGTCGGGAAATTCGGTGCTGCCCAGCAGCTCTTCCTGATGGGCGGCATCGCCATTGCCGTAGGGGTTGCCACTTATTCAAGAGGGGTAATGGAGACGGTGGGGGCGAATGTGGTAAAACTATCTCCCCTTGCCGCTCTCATTGTCGTTCTTGCGGAAGCAACCGTGCTGTTTATTTTCGCATCCCAGGGCCTGAACGGGTTTCTCGCTTCCCACGGACTGCCGCAGATTCCGCTGGTTCCGATTTCAAGTTCACAGGCAGCCATCGGTGCGCTGGTGGGAATCGGGCTGGTACGCGGCGGAAAAGGGATTCATTATTCTCTGTTGGGAAAAATCAGCCTCGGATGGGTCACCACCCCGGTTCTGGCCAGTATCATCACCTTTTTCGCACTCTTTTTTATGCAGAATGTATTCAACCAGACAGTGGTAATGCCGCAAAAAGAAAAGGTCGGGATTCATTCGCAAATAATGTACAAATCCGCATCGGAACACATCACGGGAATAGAGGGAAGCAGCTTATCCGAATCGGGCCGCGTCACTCCGAACCCGTTCCGCCACCTCATGGACATCAAAAGGCTTAATGAAAAAGCCGTCCACACCGGCCGCTTTTGCCTGCTCAATAATTTTTCCGTCGGAAAACCCGGATAGCAGGTAAACCCGTATTCTCTCCGTTGAGGGAGAAGATTTCAATTGACGCAACACCGACAAACCATTCAACATCGGCATGGCATAATCCATCAGAATCGTATCGGGACGCTGCTCAACAGCTATTTTTAACACTTCCGCACCGTTTTGGGCAAGTACGACTTCAGCCCCTTCCCGCCGAAAGGCTGCGGCAAGAATGTCACGGATCAAAGCGGAATCATCGCCGATTAATATTTTCATGGATTGATTATATCCGATTTTTAGCCTGTACACAATGTACGCCGTAACCGGAAATTTCCGGAAATATCACGGGAAACCGGACGGCGCACACAGCAGCGGACAAAAAAAGGCGGGCAGATATGTCTGCCCGCCTTCCCTCAAGAGGGTTTTCATTCTTAGATTGCTTAAAGCTGGTCAATTGTCGCGTGTGCCTTCCGTACCAGTTTCGTGTACTTGAACACCGGGTATCCGTTGTCCTGACGATACGTTCTGAATTTGGTCGGCCCCATGTTGTATGCAGCCAGAACCAGATTCATGTCTTTGAACCGGTCAGCCAGTTTTTTCAGATATCGAATTCCCAATGTCACGTTCAATTCAGGATTGTAAAGCGCGTCATTGTTCTTCAGAACAATTCCGTAATCTCTGGCAATTGCTTTGCCGGTAGCCGGCATCAACTGCATCAGCCCCACCGCTCCCACCGGAGACCGGGCCAGTTTGTTAAACGAACTTTCCGTTTTCATTACCGCCATTACAAATTCCACGGTAAAGCCGCTGTCCATCGATTCTTTCGCAATAATTCGGGCCAGATCTTCTTTCTCCCGTTTTGTCAAATTCGTTTTCACACTGGAAAGGACCTGACGAACTCTTTTTTCACGCTGATGCAATTCAACAAAGCGCGCAAAATCGTGCTTTTGTACCCGGGTATCTGTATTCACCGGTTGTGTCACTGGTATTTTGGCTGAAACCGCGATAACCGCCGCTCCGATAACCAGTATTTTAAAAATGCTCTTCATGCATACCTCCACAATTGCCGTACAATACCACACAAAACAATTTAGTCAAGAATTATATTTTTGCAAGTGACCCCTGTCACTTCATTTATATGATCTAAAAAAGTTGAGAGTTAAACTCAATAATAACGGTTGATTGAGAAACTGTTCAGCGCCCCAGTGAGATTCCGATGGATTCGGCCGTTTTTGCCAACTGGCCGTTCGGATCCACGTTTTTCAATGCAGAAACCGCCTCTTTAATGGGAACTATCTTAATCTTCGGCGTTTTCAGACAAACCATATGGGCACATTTCCCCGAAGCGAGGCAATCCGCAGCCTCCACTCCGAAACGGGTTGCAAGAATCCGGTCAAACGCCGTAGGCGAGCCGCCGCGCTGCAAATGGCCCAGAACCGTCACACGGACATCCATGCCGGTTCGTTCCCCGATCTGTTCCCCGACAACATTTCCGATTCCGCCCAGACGGGGAGCCTTGCCTTTTATTCCTGTTTCCTTGAAAACCATCTCTCCGCCAATGGGACGGGACCCTTCCGCAACCACTACAATGGAAAATTTGCTTCCCATACGGCTGCGGCGGATAATTTTGTTACAGACTTTTTCAATGTCATATTCGATTTCAGGAACAAGAATCACATCCGCCCCGCCGGCCAGGCCGGACTCCAGCGCAATCCAACCTGCGTAACGGCCCATCACTTCCACAACAATCACCCGATGGTGGCTCTGTGCTGTGGTATGGAGTTTGTCCAGTGCCTCTGTTGCGGTGGTAATTGCGGTGTTAAATCCGAACGTATAATCCGTTGCCCGTAAATCGTTGTCAATGGTTTTGGGGACACCGACAATACAAACCCCTTTGTCAGTAAACTTGTCCGCGATTCCCAGTGTGCCGTCGCCGCCGATGACCACAAGGCCATCAATTTCAAGAATTCTGAGATTTTCCACCACCTGGTCGGACATATCCCGAATCACTTCTTTTCCATCCTCAATTACAACATATTCAAATGGATTTCCCTTATTTGTCGTACCCAGAATCGTACCGCCCCGGGGCAGAATCCCCCGAATTCCGAATTCCGTCAATTCAACCAGGCTGCTTCCCGTCACCAGACCTTCAAACCCGTCCGGAACCCCATAAACCCGCCAGTTGTATTTACGGATCGCTGTTTTGACAACACCTCGAATTACCGCGTTCAATCCGGGACAGTCTCCGCCTCCGGTTAATATTGCTATTTTTTTAATTGATGATTTACATTCAGTCATTGCTCATCCTCCCGGCCATTTCAAAAATTGAAATACCTATCATCACAATATAGTCATAATTTATCCCGTTGTAAAGCATAACCCGCTGCCTTCACCCCTGACACCGGGGATTTCTCAAAAAAAGAAATCTTTTCACCTTGCCCCTATTTCGGAACAGGATAACCAGAACCGGGCTGTCTCGATACACATTGCCCCGGTTTCTATTCTTTTAAGAAGCAGAAGAAGAAACTTTCCTGTTTTTCAGGTAAAGTCCTGCGGCAAGCAGCAAAACCACCGCGGCAAGAATGAGATCCGGCACCAGGGGGGAAAGGCCCCCTTCTTTTAACAACCCGGTTGCTTTTTGATAAAAAGGAAACTCAAGATAGGCAATGGATGCCATTCTGGCCAGAGACGGCGGGAAAAAGTCCCGAAAATCATTGATATACATAATCAGCGGCCCGGCAACCTGAACACACGCCAGTGCCGTAGAGGCAGCGGTCCGGCTGTCTTTGAACAACCAGCTGAAAAGTTTCAGAATCCCGTCCAGCGTGAACAGAAAAACAAATACCACGAGAAACATATGAAATGACGGCATCTGCCGCAATTTTATCGCCAGCGGCATCAACATGACAACCAGAAGCCCGGCTTGAAACGAAAAAAGACGAAGAAGGGGACGCTTTCGCACACCGGCATAAAGAATCAGGGAAACCCAGGTTAAAAGCGGCAGAAGCGCACCGAAGATACTGCTGTAAACCGCCTGAATCAGATTTCCGCTGAGACGAACCGGCAGCACCGCACGGCCCAGCCGAATCCCGGCAGGAGAAATGGAAAGGGGCAGCAGAATCAACCAAACCGCAATGGAAAACAGAAGCACCCGCACACAGAACTTACATTTCGGCCAGTATTCTTTCCACGACTTCATCAATTGTTTTCTCCGTTGTGTCAATCAGGATGGCATCCGTTGCCTGTTTCAGCGGTGCCAGTGCCCGTTTTGCATCCTGGCTGTCCCGTTCCTGCTGCTGTTTCAGGATATCATCAAGGGTAGCGGGCGTTTCAGGGTCTTTTTCCTTTAACTGCGCATAACGACGCCTTGCCCGTTCCTCCGGAGACGCCACAATAAAAAATTTATAATCCGCGTCGGGAAACACGACAGTACCGATATCTCTTCCCTCCACCACCGAGGGGCGGCTGAGGCCGATTTTTCGTTGCAGCGCAGTCATTCTCCGGCGCACAGCCGATAATTTCGAGTAATCGGAAGCATATCGGGCCGCTTCCGGGCTCTGAATTCTGTCAGAAACGTCTTCACCGTTCAATAAAATGTGCCCCTCCGCATCAAAGTCAACATCAATTGATTCAAGAACACTGTCGGAAACCGCCTGTTCGGAACAGGGAATGTTCCGGCCCGCCAGGCTGATTCCCACCGCCCGGTACATTGCGCCGGTATTCAGATAGAACCAGCCCAGCTTTTCCGCCACAAGTTTCGCGACCGTACTCTTTCCGGAACCGGACGGCCCGTCTATCGCAATTACCGCAACCATTCACAGCACCTCTTCCAGCACCCGGATAAATTTTTCATTCTCATAACGGTGGCCGAAACTCATCCGAAACCATTCCGGCATATCGTACCCCTGAAGGGGACGGACAATCACACCCCTGCGCTGCATTTCGGTGAATACCGGAACAACATCCCGTTCCACATTCACAGCAACAAAATTGCCCTCTTCCGCAAGGTAACGGAGCCCCAGCCTGTCCAGCTCTTTCAAAACAAATTCTTTTTCCTTTTTCACATGGGCAACAGAGGCATGGACATGGTCATCACAGTCCATTGCGGCAATACACGCCACCTGCGCCAGAAGATTGACATTGAAAGGCGAACGGACTTTCCCCAGCATGAACAACAGGTCGGGATGGGCGAACCCGTAACCGACCCGAAGCCCCGCGAGCCCGTATATTTTTGAAAAAGTACGAAGGATAATGATATTTTTCCGTCCCTGTTCCCGAATATACTTCATAGAATCCGGATACTGTTCATTATCCACGAATTCATAATATGCTTCATCAATAACAATAAGAATATGATCCGGAACCTGCTCAACAAAACGGTTCAGTTCCTCTGCCGGAATCATAGTGGTGGTGGGGTTGTTGGGATTACTGAGATAAATAATCTTTGTCGTATCGTCAATGGCTTTCAGAAAAGCATCCAAATCCTGATGGTACCCCGGCCCGGCGGGAATTTCCACCCCCCGGTGGTTGGAAGCGTAGGTCGCGACCTTGTACATGGCAAAACCATATTGCGAGTACATGGCGGTTTCCCCCACATCCAGCAATGCCTTTGCCGCCATTTCAATAATTTCGGCTGCTCCGTTTCCGAAAAAAATCCAGTCCGGATCAATATTGAATTTTTTCCCCATCTTTTCCCGAAGGTAGTACGCACCGCCGTCGGGGTAAATGAACACCCGGTCAATCGCCTCATGAAGCGCATCTTTAACCTTCTGCGGCGTGCCGAGAGGGTTTTCGTTGGATGCCAACTTTGCGATTTCGCTCGGGTCCAATCCGTATTCCCTCGCCACCGTTTCAATGGGCTTACCCGGAACATAGGGGGAAAGAGAATTTATCAGTTTTGGCTGCCGGATCATCATGCCTCCTTATCAGCGATTCTGTTTTCCGCCGGAACTCTTCTTTTGTTTTGCCTGTTCCCTTCGCATAGGGGGAGTCAGCAACGCTTCCACTTCTCCGGCGGATAGCCGTCGATACCGGCCGGGGCCAAGGCCCTCGGCATTGAGATTTCCGATTCGCACACGCTTCAATTTTACAACCGGATGCCCGACTTTCTTAAACATCCGCCGAAGCTGATTCTTTTTCCCTTCAATCAGTTCCACCTCAAGCCAACTGTTAAGGCTGTGCCCCACCATCCGGACTTTCGCTTTTCTGGTTTTCACCCCGTCCAGTATAATTCCGTTTTCCAGCCGGGAAATGGTCCGTTCATCCGGAACACCGCGGACACGGAGAAGATAGGTTTTGCTCACATGGCTCACCGGACTCATCATATAGTTTGCAAATTCTCCGTCATTGGTAATGAGAAGCAGGCCTTCCGAATTCAAATCCAGGCGCCCCACCGGAAACAGCCCCCGTTTCTCTTCCGAACCCAGCAAATCCATCACTGTTGGCCTGTTTTTTTCATCACTCTTTGTTGTCACAACACCAAGGGGTTTATACAGGAGAATGTATACCTTCTTTTTCAACGGATGAATCACTTCGCCGTCCACTTTCACAATATCCCGGCTGATGTCCGCCCGGGTACCCAGTTCGGTCACCCGTTTTCCATTCACGGTTACCCGGCCTTCTTCAATCAGGATTTCCGCCTTCCGCCGGGAGCAGATGCCGGCCCGGGCAATGATTTTCTGTACCCGTTCTCCGGAATTTTCACTCATAATTCGTTCACTCCTATTTCCTCCAGTGACGGAAGTTCATCAAGGGAATATAACCCGAAAAGTTCCAGAAATTTCGGGGTGGTCCGATACAGCATCGGCCGGCCGATCACATCTTTCCGGCCGGCAATCCGCACCAGTTCCAGCGTCTGCAGGTTTCGGAGAATACTGGAAACCGACTGAACCCCGCGCATTGCGGCAATTTCCTGTGAAGTGACAGGCTGCCGGTACGCCACAATGGCAAGGGTCTCAAACGCGGCCTGAGAAAGGGACAGGGAACGGTCCGTGTCCTTCATTTTCAAAACCATGGGGTAAAAACGCCGGGAGGTGAGAAAACGATACCCCCCCGCCAGTTCAAAAAGGTTGATGCCCCGTGGCACATAGTCAGTGGTCAGCTCTGCAACGGCAGCCCGGACAAGCTCCATGTCGGCTTCAAGTATTTTCGCGATTTTTTCCACGGAAACAGGTGAATCCGCGGCAAAAATCAGGGCTTCCACTGTGGCTTTAAAATCCCCGTCCATTTATTCAAACCTCGCAATCAACTGCTGCTGCTTTTCTTCGGTAAAAACGCCTCGGCGCTGAAGAATAATTTCGGAAAACGTATCTGTCTGGGTCACTTTCAACGAACCTTCCCGTACCAGCTCCAGTACCGACACAAAAAGATACACTACAAATCCCCGTTCCCGCTGATGAGTCAGAGAAGAAAAACGGGTACTTTTCCTTTTCCTGAACACCCCGAACAGCAGGGACAACACATCCTTCATTGTATAAGGTTTGGGTTTTATGAGAATCGGGCGAAGCGCCTTCCTCCGTTCAATAACCCGCGCGTAATGCTCAACCAGCAGGAAAATTGCATTTTCACCCACTTTGAATTCCCGCTCCGCTTTCTCAATTTTTTCTTTGTAAACACGGGGAAAGCTGCGGACAGCTTCCCGGTGCAGTTTTTGAAGCTCCGCCGCCTGCGCCACAATTTTTTCATACTCTTCCAGTTGAAAAATCAAGTCTTCCCTCATTTCTTCGAAAGATTCCTTTTCCCTCGGAATCAATGATTTCGCCTTCATCAGCATCAACGTGGATGCCATAACAAAATAATCGCCGGCGATATCCAGGTTTAACTCTTCCATCCGCTTCAAATATTCCGCATACTGTTCGGTAATGGGTGCAATGGCAATATCGGAAATCGCCATTTTCTGCTTCCGAACCAGGTGAAGAAGCAAATCCAGCGGCCCGTTGAAACCTTCCAGTTGTAATTCCAGGTCAAACGCCGGAGAAAAATCCATCATCTCCCCTTCAAATTCATTGCAGCCCGGACTTCATCCATGGTAGCGGCGGCAACCTCCCGCGCTTTTCCGGCACCGGCATTCAGAACATCTTTCAGATAATCCCCGTCCTCTTTCAGTTTCCGTATCCGTTCACCCACCGGCAATACTTCTTCCAGGACATGGCGGATCAGAACCTTCTTGCAGTCAAAACAGCCGATACCGGCAGACCGGCAGCCTGCGGCACAGTCCGCCTGTTCTGTCTCGGTGGAAAAAATTCTGTGCAGGGCAAATACCGGGCAATCCTCCGGTTCCCCGGGATCCGTCCGCCGCACCCTTCTCGTGTCCGTCACCATCGTAGAAATCTTTTTCGTAATCTCTTCTTCCGTATCTTCAAGATAAATGGAATTGCCGTAGCTCTTGCTCATTTTTCTGCCATCCAGCCCCGGTACCCGTTTTGCAACAGTCAGTTTTGCCTGAGGCTCCGGAAAAATCATACTGCCTGTGAGGTGGTGAAACCGCCGTACAATTTCCCGTGCCAGTTCCAGATGGTACAGTTGATCTTCACCCACCGGCACAAGGTTGGCTTTGTAAATAATAATATCCGCAGTCTGCAATACCGGATAACCGAGAAACCCGTAGTTGGACAAGTCTTTGTCCTTCATCTGGGCCTTCTTTTCTTTGTAGGTCGGTACCCGTTCCAGCCAGCCCAGCGGTGTCATCATGGAAAGGAGAAGATGCAGTTCCGCGTGCTCTTTCACATCCGACTGAACAAAAATCACACTCTTTTCAGGATCCACGCCGGAAGCGAGATACCCCGCCGCCACCTCAGTTACATAATCCTGTAAGCGGCTGGTATCACTGTACATGGACGTCAGCGCGTGCCAGTCTACGATACAGTAAAAACAATCATTTTCCGCCTGTAGTGCCACATAATTCCGCAACGCCCCCACCAGATGGCCGATATGCAGCCTGCCGGTGGGCTGAGTTCCGCTCAATACCCGTTTTCGCCTGTTTGTCATGCTATGCTCCCAGAATTCCAAGTATCATATGATATAGAGGTGTAAAAATGATATCCAGTACATTGGTATAAATCAACACCAGCAGAATAATGAACCCGTAGGGGCCGATAATCCGCATATAGTTCATATACGCTTTTTCCGAAATAAATCCCGACAGAACACCGGACCCGTCCAGCGGCGGAATGGGAATCAGATTGAATACCGCCAGAACAAAGTTGATAATAACCAGATAAAACAACAGATATACAATGGGTTCCAGTACAGAACCCCTGTAAATAAACAGCACGGCAATTTTATACAGCACAATGGCAATTATTCCCATAATAATATTGCTCAGGGGGCCGGCAAAAGAAACCAGAAACATACCGAATTTCCGGTCCTTGAAATTCAGCGGGTTCACCGGCACGGGCTTTGCCCATCCGAAGAAGATAAACCCGGTGAAAATCTGTAAAATCGGCAGAATCACAGTACCGATCAAATCCATGTGCACAATGGGGTTCAGGGAAATTCTGCCCAGCCGTTTCGCCGTATCATCCCCCATCCAGTGCGCAGACAGCGCATGGGCAGACTCATGAACCACCAGTGAAAACAACAATGCCACGTACTGCATCAACCCGACTTGTATGGGAACTCGCAAATCACCCTCCAGTTTTCAAACTCTGTTCATTGTACCAGAAAGAAGCGCCCGCGCAAGCGCCGCAGACGGGTAGCACTCTATGCGCAGTATACAGTGTCCCGGCTGAAAAAAGCGGCACTCCCCCTCTCTTTCCCTCCGGCCTCAACCTCAAATACTGCCTCTCATTTAAATCTGCAGCTCTTTGCAGTGCCGCTCAATGAATCCCAAAAATAGACAGCGGCGCCAGCCACAGCGTAAGGCTGCTGTTCCGGAATGGTAAAAAAGTGAATCTTACCCGCCTCTTTCGTGACAACAATGTCTTTTTCATAAAAATCCAACACCAGCGCGCCGGAGTCGCTCCGGAGAGAAAAACTGAACTTCCCCAGGGTTTTTATTGAAAAAGACAGGGAATGTTCTGTTGCCGGCTTCCCCGGCAACCGGATTGAAATAAACGCCTTCATCCTGCCCTTTTTCCATGCGCTGAGGAGAGACAGCGCCCCCTCGTCCTCAAGGCGCAGTTCCACAATGCTGTCTTCTTTGTCGCCGGGGAAACGGAATCTCCGGCGCAGCAAAGACTCGTCCTTCCGGTTTCTCGGTACAGCTGTCACCGTCTTTGTGTCCGGTTCTACTTTGTATCCGGCACCGTTCTGAAGGCGGATGCGCACGGTTTTTCCCTCCATCCACACATCGGCCACACCGGAATGCCGGAGGGGAAACGACATCACCTCTTTCATCCCGCTTTTATCAAGGACAGCCAGGCGGGTTCCATTTCTGCAAATCAGCCACTGTCCCCGGATCCACACACCGCTCATCCCGACAAAATCCACATTCCCCGCATTCCATTCCAGCGCACCGGGAAAGAAGCACTTCTTTTTTGTCTGAAAATTCAAAATAAAGGGATGAGATTCCGGCACCAGTAAAAGTCCGGGTTTTACCAGTGAAAGGTGAAGCGGCCGCTTAATCAGAGTCAAAAAGGGGAGCAGGGACGAAAGCTCCAGGCGATGGGGATTCAGCTTTTCATCCAGCCAGAGAATCCGGCCTCTGTGCAGAAACAAAACACCGGACCCGTCCGAGATATCGGCGGCAAGAACATCATTCTCCCGGAACAAGACATTGCTTTTCAAGTCCAGAAGCATCACATCATTTCCGGAAGCAACGAGGAATACCGGCTGATTTGCCAGCTCTCCTCCGCAAAGCAACCGGTTCTCAGCTGCCGCCGGAATCAGAGTCAAAAGAAACAGCAATACGATTGCCGGTTTTTTCATTGTAAAAAACTCCATTCCCCACCCCCCGGATCAGGGTAAAATCATAACCGAATTTCACTTTCCTCAGCTTCCGCATCCGGCCCTGAAACGGCCGGATAACAAAAATATCTCCGTTTTTACACTGTACAACAAGAAGAAGTGCCCCTCTCCGTCCAAAAAGATAAAAAAGATGCCGCCGCTTATCGCCAACCGAATAAGCGTCGGTGAACACCTTTTTTTTACCAGGGTCAATCACCCGCAGCTTTACCTTTTTTCGCCCCCACAGAGCTGAGAGAAGTGAAGCGTTCACATACTCATAGACTATGCGCCCCGGCCTGTCCGCCGCCGGATTTTTCAGCACCCCGTCAAACTCCCTGTCCATCAGAAGCTGCCCGTCAATTGCGGAAAAAGAAAGAATCCGGGTTCTGAAAGAACCGAGATCCCCCTGTGTCACCTTAAAAAGCAGCAGATTCACAAATTTTTTCCCGGCAAGCAATCGGGTTTCAATCAAATCCTTCTCCGGAACCTGCATTACCTCTACCCACCTGCCGCCGGAAAAACGGCGCAAATGTCCGGAATCCAGTACCCACAGGGAACCACCGGCATCCGCAAGGCCGGGCACTGCCAATTCAAGCCCCCCCTTCCGTACCGGATGAAGCCGCCACGGATAAGGCAACAAATGTGCGGACTGCTGTGATAGATTAAAAACAAGAAAACCCGGCCGCACCGGCAAATACAGATTGCCGCCATGAACCATTTCCTGAATAGACTGCGCTCCGGAAGGAAACGGAAGAAAGGCATTTTTTGCTGCGGCATAAACACCTGAAACAGAACTTGCAATCTTTCCGTTGCAAAACCGAAAAACGCCGCACTTCCCGGCAAAATAATAGGCGGAATCCCTGGAATTCCATTTTCCGGCAGCGGCACTGTTTCCACACCCGTAAATACTGCCGGATTCAATGTCATACAGATAATCACAGTTCCCGCCCCGCAGAATCAATCCTTTTGCTTTCACATGAAGGGGAGAAAACAGCATTGGAAAAAAAATCAGGAAAATTGTCGCCGCGGCTTTAATCATGGAAGCACTCCCGCATTTCGCATGTTTTTTCACGGCAGCTTTTCTGTCAATGATGAATCTTTCTGCGGGAATATCCTTTTTCCCGGACAATTCTATAACAGACCGGCCTGCCTTTGTAGTGTACCAGCGAAAATGCCGAAGACATCACCAAAGCATTTTCTGAGTAGCCCACAAACAAAAAGCCCCCGGGATCCAGGACACGGCTCAAATCCTCAAACACCTTTTTACGGGCTGCCTCAGCAAAATAAATCAGTACGTTCCGGCAGAATACAATATCCATTTTACCAAAACTGAGGTACCGTGTCCCGTTTGCCAGATTAAAAAACCGGAAATGCACCAGATCCTGCACCTTGCCGCATACCCGGTACCCGTCGCCGTGGGGAATCAGATACCGCTCCCGCAGTGCTTCCGGAAGCCGCTGTGCCGATTCTGCCGAATAAACTCCCCGTTTCGCAACAGACATTGCGCTTCTGTTGATATCCGTTGCCAGAATTTCAACCCGTAAACCAACGGGAAAAGAAGACTGCTCCTCCAGCACCAGCATAGCCAGAGTATAGGGTTCTTCCCCTGTGGCACAACCGGCACTCCAGATTTTCAGAGACCGGCTTCCGGAAGAAAACTTCTTCTCCACAGCCTCCGGAAGAATCTTATTTTGAAATGCACGCATTTGAGGCGCATTCCGGTAAAAACAGGTCTCCGTTGTAGTCACGGTGTTAAAAATTTCCTGAATTTCACTTTCATCGCCGCCGGCCTGCTGAATCTGCATGTAGTATTGTGAAAAAGAACGGGTACCCAGTTCTTTCAGTCGCCGGCCCAGCTTGTGTTCAAGATAAAATTTTTTGGAATCTTCAAAATACATGCCGCAGCGCCTGTAAATATAATCCCTCAGGCTTCTAAATTCCTCATCTGTAAGTCCCGGAACCCCCGCAACACCAAAGTTCATAAGTTAATTATAACTCAAACAAACCGAAGAAGAAACAACAAAAATACGCTACGGGGAATTCCGGAGAAACCAGTGTATTTTTTTTTAACAGTTCTGCAAATAACACCATTTACTGTTTACACGGGTGTGGCCGGGCATGCTATAATTAATCGAAAAATAAAATTACGGAGCAATCAATGGCCAACATTATGACAGTCCTGAATATACTGGAAGAAATAGAAAAATCCATGAAAAATCTTTACCTGTGGGTCTCAGAATCGTTTTCCGGGGAACCGGAATTATACCGTTTTTTTCAGCGGATGAGCCGGGAAGAAGAAACCCACGCGGGAATGGTACGTTACCAGAAACGGCTAATCCGCCAGAATCCGGACAGTTTTGCCGAGGTATCAGCAGACCTGACCGAACTTCAGGAATTTTTGCAGTGCGTCACCTCAATTCTGGAAAACAAACCGAAACTGACCCCGGAAAAAGCATTGAAACTCGCCATTGAACTGGAAGGAATGGATGAAGAACGAATGTACCGGGACGTCATTGTGGAAAGCTACCCGGAACTGAAAGAACTGATCCATAACCTGACCCGCAGTGACAAAGAACACCTTATCTTTCTTAAAGACTTTTCCCGGCGTTACCTTGCCTCAAACACCGCTGACAACAAACGGCCATAACTTTTCAGCACCCCTCTTTCCTTGAACAAGACACTTGAATATGTTAGTGTTAATTATCATTTAAACGTGAGGGTGTGCTGAAAACAACAACAACAACAACAAAACTTAAACAAAAATTATCTGCCCCGCATTTCTGGGCATTTACCACATACTTCACCGAGGGATTTCCTTTTACCCTCTTTCGGACCGTCTCTTCTGTTTTTTTCAGAGACCTGGGCGTATCACTGGAAGGCATCGGACTAACCTCCCTTCTCGGAATCCCATGGATTATTAAATTTTTATGGAGCCCCGCCCTTGACCGGTACGGAACCAAACGGAAATGGCTCCTGTCTGTCCAGGGAATCCTTGTGGCAATCATGATTCTAACCGCAGTTTTTGCCTCAACCGCATTCGCCATCTCCGCCACCGCCGCCCTCTTTCTCATCGGTGCATTTGTCTCCGCAACCCACGACATTGCCATTGACGGCTACTACATGGAAGCGCTGGACAATGACGGACAGGCAAAATTTGTAGGCTACCGGGTTATGGCATACCGAATCGCCATGATGACCGGAACAGGGGTTATCGTCACACTGGGAACCGCTTTCAACTGGACACTGGCATTTTCCGGCGGTGCTGCCATTTTCGGATTCTTTTTTCTCTACCACCTGTTCTTTCTGCCGGAACCGCAGAAAATTGTCCACCCCTTTCGGGAACTGGCCCGGAGCATTGCAACATTAAAAACATTGGGTATCGGACTCGCCGGTGTTCTGGCTATTCTCACAATAAAACGTGGAATTGAAACCCCGTTTGTTCAAAAACTGACAACCGATATCCCTTTCCTTAGCAGACTCGGATTCGCCCAGTGGGCGGGAATCCTGCTCCTGCTCGCTTTGCTCACTCTTGCCCTCTTCCGGAAACGAATCCGGAAAAAACTTGAAAACGCCAGAGGCTCGGACTACGCCGCAGCATTCCTCACCTTCATTGACCGGGACCATGCCGGCATCATGCTCACATTCATCATCACCCTCAGAGCCGGGGAATGGATGCTCACCACCATGGTCGCCCCTTTCATCGTGGATTTGGGAATTAAAATTCACTACGGATGGATTACAGCAGCCGTCGGCCTTCCCGCATCCATTGCCGGTGCCATGCTGGGGGGATGGCTGATCTCAAAATACACACTGAAACGCACCATCTGGCCCCTGATTCTGTTTCAGAACTTCACCAACATCCTCTACATGCTCCTCGCATTCCACCTTCAGCCCTTCATTAAAATTAACACCGGCGCCGCCCACCCCGTTGCCATCGGCGGGTTCAATCTCTTCCTCGTGGCAGCGGTTCACGGATTCGAACAATTTTCAGGCGGCATGGGAACAGCGGTACTGATGACCTACCTGATGAGAATCTGCCTCAAAGAACACAAAGCGGCACACTATGCCATCGGCTCCGGACTGATGAGCTTGAGCGGGCTCTTCACCGGCCTGTCCGGTGGTTTCCTCGCCGAATGGCTGGGATACGGCTGGATGTTCGGAATGAGTTTCGTAGTCGCCATTCCCGCCATGATTGTCATCCCCTTCCTCCCCAACATGGAAAAAGACGCCGGGAAAGTATAAAAAACAAAGAGAGGAAAGCGGCTGACTCCCTGTCTTTTCCTACAACCCACAAATCACAGCTTCCGGGCACAGGCGGGAACTGCTTCAGGCCGTGGCACCACACTATGCCACTTGCCGGGCTCAGATAATCCCGGGGACACCCATCCCAAGGCCTCTGTCAACAAAAAACACCTCCCCTGAGCAAGTTTTTTTGTATAAAGCAGAATCGCAAGCCACACGCCCCCCCCCCGCAACGCAGGAAAATATTCACCGCAGAGGAAAACAACACAAAGGGAAAAGGTAAAGCGGAAGTGTTTGAAAAGGCAGAAAAAGAGACAATTCTGTGATTTTTCTGAACATCTAACACCTTTTCATCTAAAACCCGACATCCCGCGCGCAAAGCGCGGCACTCATCCGGTCAGCCGTCTCAGCGAATAAACGCCCGGGCCGGTTCCCACTGTGTAGGCTCCCCGGCCCTTCTTCTG
>JAADGL010000043.1 GCA_013152385.1 Acidobacteriota bacterium | reverse complement strand
TTTGTTCATGTAGTCCTCCTACGTTAGGTTTGTACACTGGGAAGTTTACTTCCCAACCAGCCCGGAGGACTACTCTTTTTTTTCTCCTTCAACAAAATGTGCGAAAGATTTTATACCTTATCGTCAATTTTCGGTTGTCATTACGAAATGCAATGTATTATCTATATGTTACACTACTTCTAATAGGTGACTGTCCCCGGTTTTCTCCCATTATCCGCCACATTCCGGTTTCCCCAATATCAGTTAGACCGGATATTTACCGGGAAATTATGGATTTTATCACAGGTTCTCATGGGGCTTTTTCAACCGTCCCGGTGTCCCCCGATTTTTTGCGGTGTATGAATACCACCGGAATTATTTCGGGATAAGAAGGCTCGGATTTCTTTAAGCCACTGCAATAAAGCATTATATGAACAGGGGTCATCAAAATTATCAATCGTTTCCAGATGGATTACTGTACGCTGGAATAGTGAATGAATAGAAAATTCATATTGAGTAGCGTGCACCAATACACTGGGAGGAATAGATTTTAGAGAAATCCCTTCCAGATTCAATGCGTATTGTTTCAAGATTGGAAAATCACGGGACGTATAAATAACCCTTGAAAATTTAAGTCTTGTGCTAAGAAAAGACATCGCCGTTTGGGATAAACTCAAGAGCTGTTTTCGGAAAGACGGGCCTTGGGGTACCACTACAACCATTGTAATTTCCCCCGATTTTCCTTTCGCAAAGATCATGCAAAATTCAGGCTCAGCTTCCCCGTCAGGAATAACTGAAATATGTACAATGTAATCGTAAGAAAACCAGTTGCCTGGATGCTTATAAAGCGATCGCTCATCCAACAAATTTCTGAAAACAGCTTTGAGGCGGGTGGAGCCATCCTGAGAATTGGAATTTGCCCTAACTTGGCTAACGCCAAAAGTAAGCATCACCACTGCACAGGTAAAAATAATTTTAGTGATGTACCAGAATTGTTTGAGTGGACTCATTATTGATCCTCCTTCCACCAGTCAGCCCCGAAAATTTTCTGAACCGGTCCGGTTTTGTTGAGAGTACCAGGACTCATCTTGAAAACTCCTTTTCTATGTAATGTGTAAACTGGAATTCCTTTCTGAACGAGCTGCAAGTCCATGCCAATTGGGGAGGGAGACATATTCGCACCATTTTTCTTCATCGGATGCGTGTGAATTTGGCCAATGACGACGAATCCTTTGGGGATTTTGATGTTCTTCATTTTGACTTTCGCTTTGGTATCTAGCTTTGTCCTTGGCCACCTAATAATCTTGACCTCACCAGTCTTATAGTTCTTGACAATGAATGCAGCCTCCTCGTGTTTACTAAGTCCGCACTTTGCATCTTCAAACATCTTTTTCAATGTAGATTTAAATTGCACAATCATGTCCTTTTGTTTCTGTTTCGGTTGCTGTTGAGGTTGCTGTTTTGATTCTGAATCGCTGGAATCATCTTGGCTGTCCCATCCATTTACCCCATCGGTATTCTCAATAAATCGCTCACGTGCTCTGCTTACCATCCCCGTCGGATCCGTCCCCATAATCGGATTCTCCCGCACATACGAGTACGGATTAAACGACATTGGATCATCCGTCTTGTAGTCATACTCCGGATCCACCTGCAGGGGGCGCCGTGATTTGTGACCGGTGAGTTGTGAATGGCAGATTGAAGAACGGGACCCGGTTTCTATTCGCAACACGCCTCCAAATGTTCGGTTTGCATCATTTTATCACCTTGTAAAAGAAAAGGGGCTGTATTTTTTCCGAGGCTTTTTCAATAACCCCACAATCTCCGCTTTTTTGAGATGACTGTCCCTGGTTTACCACTGGTTTACCAATTTGCTGAGTAAATTTTCTTCCTCATATCTAAACCTTACCTTGTAGAAATCTTTGTCTTTTTTTTCTGAATGCACCGTTGCAACAAATTTTCCCTTCTGTGCCTTTTTTATGGTGGACTGATGCCTTTTAACGGTCTGTTTCTTTTTTATTTTCAAAGTACCCTGTTGTTGCGCAAATAAGTTTCCTGTCGGAATAAATAAAAATAAAATAAAAAGTGATTTTGTTTTCAATCAGTAACAATGTCAGTTTGGTTAATAGTTTTCGCCCGCCCATTCGTTCATGGTCCTGTCTGATTTTCTTGATTCCATTTATCAGAAGGTCTTCCCGGATTGCCATTTTCTTTCTTTTTTGATGCTCTTTGTAGTAGGCCTGACGGATGAGCTTAGCTTTTTTACAAAGTGTTTTCACGTTTATTTGTCTGTCTTTTTCTTCCCGGATCTCACGGGCTCGATGGACAGCCTGGTGTCGAGTTTTTTTTATATGTTTCAATGTCGTATATACCGAATTCTTCACAGGCGATTTCAAAGAATGCCCGGTTTAATACTTCCCCGACTTTCGCATCTGCCAGGGCAAGTTTTAGATTACGGATTTCTTTTTTCAGTTTCTTGATTTGGTTTTGTTCATCCGGCACTTCAATCCTCACTTTCCGGGGTAACAGGTGTTCCCGACCATATTTTTTGAGCCAGTTCTGAATTGTCTGATTTCCTCTGATTCCATATTTTTGCTTTGCTTGCTTAATGGATACCAGTTTACCATTTTCCAGTTCCGTGACAACTTTCAGTTTGAATGCTTCACTGTAACTGATCACTGTTCTCTGCATCTCTTGTCCTCCCTGGCCGCTTGTAGCGGCTCTATAGGTGTCAACCTATATCAGGGGACAAGACATGACAACCTGACATTTCTCTCCCTACTCCATACTCTCATGCCAATGCCGCAAAGCGGGATACAGGTACCGGAGACGTTACCGGTCCCCGTTTTGCTCAGCATCCGTCGCCCTGCACCGTACAAACCCTGTTTTTTCCGGCTTTTTTCCCGGCATACATGGCATGGTCCGCATGACGAATCGCCTGTTGAATATCCCTGCCCGCGACTGAAAAAGAAGAGACGCCAATGGTCACGGTAACCTTCAAATTCTCACCGCGCCAAGGAATCACTGCCTCTGCCACCCCTTTCCGGATTTTTTCAGCCACTTTCTGTGCCCCATGAAGATCCGTATCCCGCAGCAGAAAGAAGAATTCTTCTCCGCCCCAGCGGCACACTGCATCCGATTGACGGACATAACGGCGGAAAATATCTGAAATTTCCTTTAACACAATATCACCGGCTTCATGTCCATAATTATCATTAACCTCTTTAAAGTCATCGACGTCTGTCATCAAAAGGGCAAAGTCGATTTTGTTTCGTTCATATCTCAAACTCTCCACCTCCAATGCCTCCAGCATACTCCGACGGTTGGGCAATCCGGTTAAAGCATCCGTTCTTGACTGTATCCGAAGCTGTCTGTTCAAAGAACTCAGCAGTTCATTTGCCTTCTTTTTTGCCTTGAAAGAACGGTACAGAATCCACAGAATCAGCAAAACAATACCAAGGGAGATAATCATAAAAAACTGGATTAAACGATTTTTCTTCTCCTTCAGCACTGCGATTTTCTTTTCCTGCTGCAAACGTTCTTTCTGGTTTTGAATCCTCTCTTTTTCATACTGCGACTTCAACTTGGCCACCGATTTCCGACTCTTTTCCCCATAAAAAAGAAATAAGTTGGCAAAATGAAGCGCTTCCCTGTAATTTCCGTCTTCCTCATACAGATGAGATAATTGCCGGCTCATCTCCGCAGCTTCCCGCTTGGATTTGATTTCCGAATATATCTCAAATGCCTTTCTCATGTACGCTTCACCCTTTGAACGTTGCCCCATTGCAAGATAAAGCCGGGCCAGCTGGCCACAGAGATCCGCTTCCCCGTTTCGAATCCCAAGAGTTCGGTACGAATCTAACGCTTTTCTCACATAGGGCTCCACTTCCTGCCGCTTCCCCTGCAGAAACAAAATTGCTCCGATGGAAGCATTGGCATCCGCCAGGCCCTGCTTGTCTCCTGTTATCTGAAATTCCGTCAAAGCCTTTTTCGCCGCCGATAAAGCCCTGGAAAACTGATGCAGGTCCCGATAAGCGGAACAGAGGTTAATGTAAGCGGTTCCGATACCCTCCCGATGTTTAAGCTCACGGAATATCTTCAATGATTCTTTATACTTGGCAATCGCATCGGAAAGCATCCCCGCTTCATGGTACAAAAGGCCGATATTGATGCCGGTCATGGCAGCATTCTTCCTGTCACCCAGCTTCACGAACATTTTATACGCCTTGTGGAATTCCGGCAGCGCATTGTCCACCTCTCCTTTATACCAGTAAACCACCCCCATCTCGTTCAGCGAACTGGCGATGGTATGGGTATCGCCAATTTCCTCCGCAAGTTTCAATGAGCGCCGATAATGAGCCAATGCTTCATCATATTGCCCGAGGTCGGTCAATGCATATCCCAACCGGTTCAACGCATATGCGATTCCTTTTTTGTCCTTCCGCTTCTTCTGCAGCGTGAACAAGATGTTAAAGGTCTGAAACGCCACCCTGTAATCTCCGCCGGCACATTGAGCCTTCCCCACCTGGCTCAAAGCCATTGCTTCCAGCTTTGGGTTTTTCAATTCCCGCGAAAGTTTCAAGGCAATACCGGCGTAGCGCAGGCTCTCATCCACAGAGCGCCCGAGAAGAACTTCGGAGAGACGGGAAAGGAGACGCACCCGCTCTTCCCCCTTTGCGGTTTCCAATCGAATTTTCAGCCGGGAAACCGCTTTTGGCCCATTTTCCGGCATTTCACCTGCCAGCAGCCCGGTACAACAAAACAAAAACAGAAATAAAAACAGGAACTGATTCCATTTTTTCATACCTTTTAAAGTATGCCAGAAAAGTAGCATTGTCAACGGACAGAAAGAAACAAAACATCGCTTTTTGACCCCTGTCACAAAGAAAACAGGCGCAAAAGAAAGATTCTCATGAAACCGGCTTCAACAAAATAGGTTATAATGAAAAAAGACGATTTTTAATTCAAGGGGGACTTGAATGGAACTGAAACAACATCTGGTCGAACTGATTCGACGTGCGTCCACCGACCTGCCGCCGGATGTGGAAACAAGGCTTGAAAAAGCCCTGCGGGACTCCGACAGCGGCTCCACGGAAGAGAGCGTGTTCAAAGTTATTTTGGAAAACATAAAACTGGCAAGGGAAAATTCCACCCCCATCTGCCAGGACACCGGCCATGTTATTTTTTATGTCAACTACCCGTCAAACATGCGGGAAGCGGACATTCGGAATGCCATTGAAGAAGCCGCGATCGAGTGTACTGAAAAAAACTACCTGCGGCCCAATGCCGTAGACCCGGTCACCGGAAAAAACTCCGGCAATAACATCGGAATCAATGCGCCATTTGTCACATATCATCAGTGGGACAAACCGGAAATTGAGTTCAAACTGATGCTGAAAGGCGGTGGAAGTGAAAACGTCGGCACCCAGTACAAACTGCCCTATACGGAATTAAACGCGGGACGGGATTTTGAAGGGGTTCGCCGCCTGGTTATTGACGCGGTCAGAAAAGCCCAGGGGTTCGGCTGTGCACCCGGAACCATCGGCATCGGTATCGGCGGAGACAGGGGGGCATCCTATCTCCTTTCCAAGAAAAACTTCTTCAGGAAAATGGGGTCAGAAAACCCCATTCCCAAACTGAACGAACTGGAAAATCAATTGGAAAAAGAACTGAACTCACTGGGCATCGGGCCCATGGGATTCGGCGGAAACACCACCGTACTGGACGTCTTTGTCGCGGCCCAGCATCGGCACCCGGCAACATACTATGTGGCAATTTCATACATGTGCTGGGCATTCAGAAGAAAAACCATGACCATAAACGAAAAAGGCGAGGTGCATTATGACAATTAAAATCAACCTCCCGGTCAGCGAAGAAGAAATCCGCAAACTGAAAATCGGCGACGAAGTGCTGCTGACAGGCACCATGATCACATCGAGAGACATGGCGCACAAACTCATGCACGAAGAAAAACCGGATTTTATCCGCCCCTTTTTGAAAAACTCAATGATTTACCACTGCGGGCCGGTGGTAAAAAAGAATGAAAACGGTGAATACAGTTTCGTGGCAGCCGGCCCCACCACCTCCACACGGGAAGAACCCTATCAGGCAGATGTCATTGAAGAATATCAGGTCCGCGGCGTCATCGGCAAAGGCGGAATGGGGCCCAAAACTCTGGCCGGCCTGCAGAAAAGCGGAGCCGTCTACCTCCATGCAGTGGGCGGCCTCGGTACCCTGCTGGCACAGCGAATCATCAAAGTAAAAGACGTGTTCAAACTGGAAGAATTCGGAAGCCCGGAAGCATTCTGGATCATCGAAGTAAAAGACTTTCCGGTCGTTGTGACCATGGACTCCCACGGCAACTCCCTGCACAAAACTGTGCTGGAAAAATCCATGGCCCAGTCCGAAAAACTCCTCTCCAACGGGTAAACAATAACCGGGGCGGCAACCGCCCCGGTTTTCTTCACTCCATGCAGCTCATTGAAAACTCGTTCCAGCTGGAACAGGCACAAAAAGAAATTGAACAGGCCGGCACTCTTGCCGTGGACATCGAAACATACGGCCATGCCTCAATGAATGAACTGGGACAGGTTCGTCTAATTCAAGTGGGAACCGATAACGAATCTTACATCTTTGACATGCTTGTAACCGGTTTCCCCGCATTCCTCAAACCCATTTTTGCCAATCCGGAAATCATCAAGATTTTCCACTACGGTGTTTTTGACATGTCCCATCTCACCCACCACTACCACGCCGAATTCCAAAATACATTTTGTACCTACCTCGCCTCCCGGGTACTATCCACCGGCCTGAAAATCAGGAACTCATTGAAAGCCGCAGCCAGGCGCTATCTGAATGAAGACATTGACAAGGAGGAACAAACCGGTGACTGGAGCGGTGACATCACAGCCAGCCAGTTATCCTATGCCGCAAAAGATGTAGAAATTCTGCTGCCCCTTTACCGAAAGCTTTCGGAACTCCTTGACGGGAAAGGACTTCGGCACATCGCCAGGCTGGAATTCGGTATTCAGCGGCTCCAGGCTCACCTGCTGGCACACGGACTGCCGGTAAGCAGGGATAAAATTGAGAACGAATGTCAGGGAATTGTCGGTCAGTTCCCCGGCAATTTTGATCTTGACGAACTGATTCAGTCCGGGAAAAAGCTGCCGTCCAGAGGGCTTCAACAGCTTGTGGAACGCTACCGCCTGCTGGGAGACCTGGCTTCCGTGGGCTTTGTGCCGGATTTCCAAACCAACTGGCGGGATTTCGGGCGGTTCTTCCAGAAAAACTACGAATCGGAAATCAACTCTCTCCTCTCCCCCCCTGTTTTCAAGCTGACGTTCAAAGGGCTGTGGCTCGCCGCGCTGGGTGCCAATGCCAGAGACTACCGCAGCAGGGAACATCTTGAAAACCCGGATTTTCTCAAATCAAAAGAAGCCGCCATGCTCCGGGCCCTCGGTGAAAAAGACCACCGCACCATGGAACGTTACAAATACCATATCCATGAATTCAGGGAACAATATCCCGGCATTCTCAAATGGCAGGAAAAAACCGGAGCCGCCATCGTGGAAAAAAAACCTCTTCGAATCAGCAACGGCCGTGTAATTCACACCCGGATGTTTGAACCGCACAGGGCCGACTGCTTCCACCAGATACTGGACACCACCGCCTCGGACTTCATCAAAACACTGATACTCATTTTGTTTGACAGGGGAATCATTCCCTGCCAGTTTGACCACTCCCGCTACCAGCTCATCGTCCGCGGCGGCACTCCCGAAACAATACGGGATGCCATTGAATCCGCTGCGAAATTCACCTTCGGCCAGACTCTGCCGGAACATCTGTTTATCATTAAGTGTGATGAGTAAGAAAAAAACGGAAATGGTCAGGCACCGGGCTTTTTGTCACGTCACATTCGGTACTACGGACAATCTGCCGCCCACCTGCCCCGAAGAGGAAAAAAGATGAAAAAGATTCTGATTCTCACAACCGGTGTCATTTCCATCTCATTTTCCGCCATCTTCATCCGATTCTGCCCGAACGTTCCCGCCATTTCCATTGCCCTGTGGCGGATGATCATCGCAAGCGTTGTGCTGATTGCCATCGCCGCCATCAGAAAAATCCGTTTCACCGGCATTCGGAAAAAAGAATGGATAATCGCCTGTATCGGCGCAATGTTTCTCACCCTTCACTTTGCCAGCTGGATTACATCGCTGAAACTGACATCCGTGGCAAGTTCCGTGGCGCTGGTCACCACAAACCCCATATTTGTCGGCATCTTTTCCTGGCTGATACTGAAAGAAAAACAACCCAAAGAACTTATCATCGGCATACTGCTGTCCGTCACCGGCAGCATCATCCTTGCGGTGGGCGACGGGGGCCTGTCCGGATTGGCAATCACAGACAAAAACGCCCTTATCGGCGACATACTGGCACTTACCGGCGCCGTTATGGGCAGCGGCTACCTCATTGCCGGCAGCATTATCCGTGAAAAAGTAGATACATTCCGGTACATCCTCATGGTCTACCCCCTCACAGCCGTATTCCTTTTTTTTATAACAATCATCGGACAATTTCCATTGACCGGATTTTCCCGCATCGCCTGGCTCAACCTGATATTCCTGGCGCTGGTCTCCCAGCTCCTGGGGCACACCGCCTTCAACTGGGCACTGAAACACCTGAAAGCCAGCATGGTCGCCGTCACCATTCTCGGAGAACCCATCGGCGCCGCAATTCTCGCCTGGCTCTTCTTCCGTGAAACTATCTCCCTGTCCCAGGGCATCGGCATAAGCCTCATCTTCGCTGCCATCCTCATCAGCGCAAAAAAAGGCGGGAAAACAACACCGGAAGGCATTGTCACATAGGGCCTGCTGAAAACCGAACTCTATTCCATACCTTTTAATTGAATGTCAAATGATTCATTTCCTGAACAATTTCATCAATAATAGCGGGGAACTCATCTCCAAAACTGTCCAAAAAATGCTTGTCAATACAATGAATACTTTTTAACAGAACCTCAGGAAAAGTTTTCAGACGAATGATTAAATCCTCATCCGTAAATTCAGCTTTTTCATGTGCAGAATCCAATATTTCACGCCAGGAAAACGAATAATACTTATATATCAGATAAATATCAAATATATCCTTGGGATTGTCTCTGCCGATTACTGCCGTAAGTTTGTTACTTAAAATGTTTTCGACATTATCTATCAAAAACCTGTCGTCTGTCACTATCACATCTTTAAACCTTGGTGAGTTATCATTTACAAAGTCCACTTGAAGCAACTCGTCTATTCTAAAACGAAAAAAACTTTTTGACTCAACTTGTGAGTCCAATCTGAAATCTTTTTGAAGCGCAACTCTGATGTTCTTCACTGCGAAACTGAATCTTGAAGAATTGTGGGTAAAGAAATCCAAATCATCTGAAAATCTTTTATTTTGATAAAACCGGCTCAAACAAGTTCCACCTGTAAGATAAAACTCTTGTTCAACAGCAAAAACAGTATGCAAAACCCGGTCTTGAAGGTTGTACAAACGTTTATAATTTATGCTATCCATCTCAGCTCATCAATCAATAAAGGCTTATCAAAAAAATAAACTTCCGCTATATTTTTTCTTCGGAAAATATACTCATAATTAAATTGAGGGACCTTGAAATCCTCAAGCAATCGTTTTAAATCTTCTCTTTTAAAAATTTGCAAATCGCGCAGGAGTTTTGTGCTATTCACCAGAAGTTTTTCAAACAAAAAAGCCTTGCTCCTGAAATCCGAACCATTTATCATCTCATCAATCTCATTATCTGAAATGGACAAATCCCCAAAACAATCCTTTTTAATCCTGTCGTAGTCAACCATTCCTTTACTCCCCGCTATTATGCCCTTTAATATACATTCTTTTCAGCCAAAATTCAACAGATACCGACGCAACCCATTGTCTCCCAGCTCCTGGGGCACACCGCCTTCAACTGGGCACTGAAACACCTGAAAGCCAGCATGATCGCCGTCACCATTCTCGGAGAACCCATCGGCGCCGCAATTCCTGCCTGGCTCTTCTTCCGTGAAACCATCCCCCTGTCCCGGGGCATCGGCATAAGCCTCATCTTCGCCGCCATCCTCATCAGCGCAAAAAAAGGCGGAAAAACCATTTCGGAGGACATCATCGGATAACAACAATCAAAGCCTTCCCGTAAGCAGCATAAACAGAAATTTAGCCCGAACCGGCTGCCTTTTTATCCTGGCAGGTTCCCGGAACAAGCGATACAACCATTCCATGCCCAGACGAATAAAAATCTTCGGCGCTCTTTTTTTCAAACCGCAATAAACATCAAAACTGCCCCCCAATCCCATATACAAAGCAGGATAAACCCGAATCAATTCATCCATCAAAAGCTCCTGCCCGGGACTGCCCATTGCCACAAATACAACATCAGGTGCCTTTTCAAGCAGTTCATTTTTCAATTCTTCTTCTTCTCCGGCACCCAAAAACCCATCCCGGTATCCGGTAATCCGAATTCCCTGAAACTCCGCCCTTAAACCGGAAACCGTTCGTTCAACAACTTCCCGGGTTGAGCCGATTAAATAAAAACTTTTATCGTGCCGATACCGCCGGACAATATCCAGCCACAGCTCAACACCCGGCATCTTAAGCGCATGAATTCCTTTCTGCCTAAGTGCCAGTACAGCACCGATACCGTCGGGATAAGCAACATTACGGTTCACAATCTCTTTCAAACCGGAAACTGTATTCATAATTTTCTCGGCATTCATTGCAATAAGAATCTTCTGACAGCCGGAAATATAATCCAGAAAATCATCCCTTTTCTGAAAAGCCAGAATCCTGAAACCATTTATAACCCTTGATTGGTAAAGATTCTTCATCAATTTTCTTCAAGCGGATGCCGGGAAACTCCACAAAAATCAAGCACGACTCTGTCCGGCACCGAAAGCCCGGAAAAATCCCGATGCCGCACCAAAAACACAACAATATCCGCTTTTTTGAGCAATTTTTTTCTGTCAACCAGGCAAATCCCCGGGCAAAGTTTCTGCAGCCCGGGGTAACTTTCAGAAATATTCGGTTCGGAAACGAGCACGCGATTTCCTTCTTCCAGCAGTTTCCGGGTGATATACAATGCCGGTGAGCCCCTCAAATCATCCACATCCGGCTTAAAAGTCAACCCCATAATACCGATAATCGGCTTCTCATCGTTCCCCGCAGTATCCGTTAATGCTGCCTTCCCTGCTTCCCGTACAATCTCCCACTCCCTCACCGCCTGCCTGATTTTACTCAATACCCACTCGGTTTTGGAATTATTGGTCTCCCTCGCCATTTGCATCAAATTGGTATCATCCGGAAAACGGGAAATAAGAAAAAGCGGGTCAACCGGAATACAATGCCCGCCGACACCGCATCCCGGTTCCAGAACATTCACCCGGGGATGTTGATTCGCCATTTCAATCAGCCGCCGCACATCAATGCCGATTTTGTCACAAAGCATGGACAGCTCATTGGCAAAAGCAATATTCATATCCCGATACGCATTCTCCGTCAGCTTACACATCTCCGCTGTCTCTGCATCTGTCTTATGCAGCTTTCCCTTCACAAAAGAAGCATAAAAAGCAGCCGCCTTATCCGTACTCTCCGGATTAATTCCGCCGATAATCCGCTGGTTGTGCTCCAGTTCATGAAAAATCTTACCGGGAAGAACCCTTTCGGGACAATAAGCAATAAAAAAACGCGGTATTCGATTTTTCTGGAATTGCCGTTCGGAAACCGATTCCGGATCTCCAGAATCCATATCATTTTGTTCAAACAAATCGGGACGTTCTCTGAAAAACAGCCGCAGCATCTGCCGTGTGGTCCCAACCGGAACAGTGGATTCCAGAACAACCGTATTTCCCTTCTTTAAAAATGGCGCAATCTGCCGTGCAGCATCCATAACATGTGAAACATCCGGGCCAAACCCTTCATCAAAAGGCGTCGGCACCGTAATTACAAAAAAATCCGCCGATTCCGGCCGCCCGGCACTACGAAGCCTGCCCTGTTCCACCACCTGACGGACCAGGGGGGCCAGATCCGGCTCCACCGCAGAAACATCCCCCTTTGAAACAGCTTCCACAACCCGAAGGTCCGCATCCACACCGATAACGTCAAAGCCTTTTGAAGCCATCAGAGCCGCTGTCGGCAAACCAATGTATCCCACGCCCATGATCACTGCTTTCAATTTCTTTTTGATACCGCCTCCCATTCCCCTATCAACTCTCTGACAATTTGTGCCGCAGCATTCCCGCTTCCGTACAAATCTACCACTTGTGCCATTTTCACGTAACTCTCCCGCTCATTCAGCAGCCTGCCTGCTTCTGAAACAATCTTTTTTCGGTCTGTTCCGACCAGAACAGCTGTTCCGGCTTTTATTGCTTCCCCCCTGTCTGAAAGCTCCCGCAAAACAAGAACCGGTTTCCCGAGAAAAGAAGCCTCCTCCTGAATTCCCCCCGAATCGCTTAAAATCAGATAACTCCGGTTCATCAGCCAGATTAAATGCGGATAATCAAGGGGTTCGATTAAATGCACACCGGGAAAACCCATGAGTATGCGGTAAATCGGCTCTTTCACGCCCGGATTCGGATGCACCGGGCAAACCACCTCTATATCACGATGTTTTTCAACAAGTTCAAGAACAGCCTTACAAATCCTTTCGAGAGGGGCACCGAAACTCTCCCTGCGGTGCACCGTAAGCAACAAAACCCGTTTTTCTTTTAAATCCAGAAAATGGAAATATTGCCGATACACATTGTCATCCATACTCATCATCTTTAAAGCATCAGACAAAGCATCAATAACCGTGTTTCCCGTCAAAAACACATTTTCCAGAATTCCTTCTTTTCTCAGATTCGCACGCGCATGAACAGTCGGAACAAAATGATACTTCGCGATATGCCCGATCAATATCCGGTTTCTTTCTTCCGGGAAAGGAGAAAAAAAATCACCGCTCCTCAGCCCTGCTTCCACATGCGCCACATCAATCTTCTGATAAAAACCCGCAAGAGCCGCTGCAAAAGCAGTTGTGGTGTCCCCCTGCACAAAAATCACATCCGGGGAAACATCCTCCAGAACCTGTTTAAGAAAAAGCAGGATTTCCGCTGTCAATTCGGAAAGATGCTGATTGGCCTTCATAACATTCAAATTATAATCCGGCACTATGCCAAAAAAACTCAATACCTGTCTCAACATTTCACGATGCTGGCCGGTCACACATATCTTTACATCAAACAAATCCGGAAATTTTTCAAATTCCCGAATCAGCGGGGCCAGTTTAATTCCCTCAGGGCGGGTTCCGAACACAAACAACAAACTCTTTTTAGAATTGATATTCATCCGGCCACCCTCGCCAAGCCCAAGCGATATAATCCCCCGGACAACACCGTTCAAATGCGGTTTCAATTTTCATCTTCAGCCCAGAACTCCCCGAATCTTTTTAATCAATTCACCATACAGCACCGCTGAATCGTATGCTGCAGCACTCTCGGCAGCCTGCCGGGACAACGCCTGCCTCTTGTCTTCAGTCAAATTTGCAAACATCACAATTTTGTCCGCCAGTTCCCGGACATTCCCGGGTTCAAAGAAAAAACCATTCTCACCGTGGCAAATATATTCCTTTAACCCTCCGATTCTTGAACCAATTACCGGAACGCCGCATGCCATCGCCTCCAGCCCGACAAGCCCCAGACTCTCCGCCTCCCTGACAGTGGGAAACACAAAAACATCAAAACTGCGGTACAGAGACGGAAGCCTGACCTGTTCCAGAACACCTGCATAACGAACATCCGCTTCAAGCCCCAGCTCATGAATCATTTTTTTCATGGAACCTGTCTGTTCACCCCCTCCCGCCAAAACCACCCTGAACCGAAGCTGTGGCTTTTCTTTCTTTATCCGGTTAAGCGCCCGGATCAAAAAATCCCATCCTTTCCCTTCATCAATCCGGGACACATACCCGATTGTAAGCAAAGAACTGTCCACAGGCTTATTCTCCTGCAAACGAAACAGAGAAAAATCAACGCCGCCGGAATACGAAACATAAACATTTGAATGTGCATATTTATCAATTACTTTCATCTTGAAATAACCAGACGGGACCACCAGCATAAACGCACCTCGAATCGTAGCGGAATTTAACTTGAGTAGCTGCCTGGCAAAAAATCCGGCGGGATAAAAATCATTCCCATGAAAATTGACAATCAGGGGCCGATTCGCAAGGGAAACAACCGGTATCAGCGGCAAAAGAGAATGGTTGCCAAAATGAACATAAATCAAATCATAGCTTTCTTTAAACAACCGCAGCCAAACTTCAAATGTAAAACACACATACTTATATAATTTTTCTAAAACATTGCGCCCCCGGCCCCGGATCACAACCTTCGCAACAACAATACCCCCAAGCTTCATCGCCTCCTCAAAATTCCGAACAAAAATTCCATAAACGGGCTGTCTTTCCGACGGATACATATTTGAAACCATCAACATTCGAAGCGGCTTCCCACTGTGAAAATCCGGTTCAAAACAAACCAAAGCCATCAGCGCACCCAACAACGGGCCCGCAATCCCCGAATAAATAACATGCCCGGCAGTAAAACTGATTCCCATCAGCAAGAAAAGAGTAAAAGCCACATAAAATGCATAAGGATTCTTCTGATTCCGGCTCTTCACCACCCTGTAAAACACAAAAAGAAAAAAACCATACACAAGCACAACACCGGAAACACCATACGTCATCAGCACATCAATGGGATCAATTTCAACAATCTTGCCACCGGAAATATAAGCCCACCACCCCCTACCGTCACCAAACAGCCACTGCGGAATCGAATAGTGAGAAGCGAAGGCATTCAATGCCTGCACAACCCACACATTGCGGTGGCTGAAAACAACAGTTATTAAATCGGTTTTGTGATAATAATAAACCAATCTTGAAAAAAGATTCATCTGAAACAAAGCATAAGTGATTGCACCAAACCCCGCAAGAGGCACAATTATTATGACCCAAAAAATAAAACGTTTGTCTTTCTCATTCAACTTTCCCAGCCTTTTCCTGTTAATTCCGTAAATCGCCGGAAACACAAGAAAAAGAATCAGAGATGAAAGCATCGTAACCTTACTGGTTGCCCGGGCACTTACTCCCACAAAAAACACAGCGCAAAACAAAAATGCCCGGAACCGTCCAGCAGATAAGAATCGCATCATAATCAGTGAACCTGCCACAACCAACGCACAAGCCAGTTCATTTCCCGCAAAAATAAATCCTCTTGACCCGATTCCCTGTGCAGCCCCGGCATAATATTGAGGGTAACCAAATCCGAAAACACCCAAAATGAGATTCATTGCGAGAATAGCAAAAGATACCGCCGCCAATGCAAAAATCCAGTTCTCATTGCCGTTTCGGATAACCTGAGTGAAAAAAACATAGAAAATCACAATCGCCAGAAACTTGAATAGAAAATTCAGGCCTTTTCCGGCAGTTACCGGATCTCCCAAAAAAGCGGTATGAACAATAAAATAAAACAGCATCACCCCGCCGACAAACAGAATCAGGGGTTTGCTGCGGAGATAATAAACCATCAATGCCAGAATCAAAAGCTTGTAAATAATTGAAATAGAAAAATAACCCTGCCGAATCAGCGCACCGTTTAGAGAATCGACAAATAAATAGGGGACAAGAAGAAAGAACAACACATTGTAAACAGAATCCCGACTGTTAATTTTCACTTCAGCATTTCACCTAACGCCATATAATCCCTCTGAAATGCATAATTTACAACCGCAACTATCTTGGTTAATTTATTGTAACACACCGCAACAGACTTTGCGGTTAAAATGAAAAACAAAAAAAACACCCGAAGCGGAAACCAACGCTGTTACACTAATACCCATTGCATTAAACAAAAAAATTAATCTACAAAATCCGGGAACCTGTTTTTCACCAGTGAAATTCCAAGAACCGGCGTCCAGATACCAAGGCGGGTGTAACAAAAGAAAACAAGCATTAAATTCCAGGTTACAACCCCCAATGCGGAAGCAATGGCAGCGCCATTGATTCCAATCAGCGGGATCAGGAAAACGCTTGCCACAGCTGTCAAAATGACCGATACCGCCACAGCCGTCACTGTCACACGTTCCTGCCCGGCCATATTCAACATCGTCCCGTTCGGGCCGGACAATACACTGAAAAACTTCCCGAAAGACAAAATAATCAAAGCAGGCAAAGCAGCTTCAAAAGAAGAACCGAAAATCTTCAGGAAAAAAGCACCGCCAAAAACAAACGCCAGAAAAACCGGGAAAGTGAGCAAGGCAACAATCCGATAGGCCCGGCTAAGCATCAGCTGAAGTTTTCCATGCCTGTTTTCGCTGTAAAATGCCGCCATCCTCGGGCCAAGTGCCGTTGTAGCCGCCAAAAATGCCACTGTCAGCAAATCCGCCCCCTTCACCGCAACGGAAAAAAGCCCGGTATCGGCTTTCCCCAGCATTGCACCGACAATCAGAATTCCCACCTGGCTGCTCAACACCGACAAAGCAGCCAACAACGTGAAGCGGGATGACAGGCGGATCCATTTTCGGATCTGAAATTCAGGTGAAGCTGCGGAAGGGATACGGAGGTAACGGAACTTTAAAAATGCGGTCACAAGCAATGCAACAGTAATCGCCGCCCCCTGCATCATAAGTGCGGCAACCGCACTCCATTCCACAGAAGCAAAGAGTGCGGCGCCAGCCAGCAGAAACACAGCAAACAGCAGACGCTGTATAATAATTTCAGGAATTTGGCCCGCAATAATCGCGCCCCATCCCCTTAACTGCGCCTGCCAGAGACGTAAAAGTGCCAACAAAGGAAGCAGTAAAAAACCGATAATAAAAGTAAACTTATCCGAATAATGCGCCGATGTCCTGAAAAAAACCCAACATACGGCAGCGGTGGAAATCAAAAAAGAAACCAGCAGCACCGTTACTGTAGACCAACGGATCAACCCTTTTACCCGGGGCCATTGCTTCCGTGCTTTTGCCACCGCGATTTCCCGCTGAACAAACTGGCGGGTTCCGAGCATGGAGGGAACCACCAGCACCAGTACCCATGACATCACAAGCGTAAACAGCCCGAATTCCTTCAGCGGAAGAAGTCTCGCCAGCAAAATCGCCAGGCCAATCTGCAGAAGCCTGCCTGTTATTTGCAGCAATAGCGACCCCGCCACATCCCTTGCAGCCCGGTTCTGCATTGCTTCCCCGGCCGACATCCCGATCAGCCGCATCAGCCAATCCTTTTTTATTGATTTCAAGTTTCACCCTTCCCGACACACAAAGATATCATCCGTGCTCCTGTAATAAAGTCTCAAACAGCTCCAGGTATTGCGTCGTCACTCTATCCCAATTGTACATTTCCTTCAATTTTTTCCGGTTGGAGTGGGCCCGTTTCCCCCAGAACTCATTATTTGTATCCGGATAACTTTCAATTAGCCGGGCCACCTGGGCTGAAGATGAGAAATACTCTCCTCCGTCTTCCAACACCGCCCGGTTAAACGGGTTATCGTGGGCACAGATCCGCGCCCCGGATGCCATGGCTTCCAGCAAAGAAGGGTTGGTCCCGCCAACCGAATGCCCGTGAAAATAAAGACGGCAGTGCCTCCGCAATTCCGTCAACTTCTCATAATTATAAATTCCCCCGAGAAAACGGATTACATTCTCATTCTCATACCGCCTCTTCAACCGGATACCATATTTTGTGCGATGATTCCCCACCACCAGAAAGGGAATTCCGGCAGCCGCCTCAACAGCACCGTCCAAAACCATTTCGATGTTATTTTCCGGCTCCAACCTTGCCACCACCATGTAATAATTAAACGGATTTAATCCGAATTCACTCAGTGCTCCGTCTGAAATTTTTTCCGGAATCTTCGCGCCATAGGGAATCAAAGCGCTCTCCTTCCCATAACGAACACGCAGATAATCCCGAATACCGGGATTGTCCGCCACCATCGCGTCACTGTACTTTACACCGCTTCTCTCACACTTTCGGACAAAAGGCTTGATCATCCAATTCCACTTCGCCCGCTGCCACTCCATCCCATCCATATTGGTCACCAGCACTGCAGTAACGGGCTTCTTCTTCAGCCGGAAAAAAAACGCGGAAGGAACATAACCCAATTCTAAAATAACGTCAAAATTCCGTTTATACGCATCCCGGAGACACAAATAATCAAACAAAAACGTACCCACAATCCCGAGATGGCTCTCTTTGCAGAAAACCCGCTGAATCCGTACCCCCCGCCAGACATCTTCCCGATATGGACTATCGTCCGGACTGTACACCGTAACATCATGGCCCCGCGCGGCCATCCGCCAGGACACCTGCTCCGCACACGCCTCAAAACCGCCGTACCTGTTTGGAATTCCCCGTGTCCCGAGAATTGCGATGTTTAACTGCTTCTCAGTATTCATCCAATATCCTTCTGTACACTGCCAATGTTTTCTCCGCCGCCTTTTTCCATGTACAAGTATTCAGCAACCTTTCCCGGAATTCCGGGTTCACCGGAGCATCATAAGCCTTTTGAATCGCATCCCGAATTGAATCCACATCATCCGGTTCACAATAAAATGCATCATCCCGAAAATACTCCCTCGTATCTCCCTTCCCGGTTATAACAATATTGCATCCCATCATCACCGCTTCCAGACTTGTAAGGCCTGTTGTCTCAAACCAGCTGGGTAAAACATGGACTTTTGCCCGTTGATACAGAAAGGGCAGTTCCGTCTGAAGAACCGGCCCCATATAGTTCACGTTATCACCGGCGGCCTTCAACACACGGGATAGGTATTGGCGATGATTGGGGGCCGGGGCGCCCACCAGAGTCATGGGCCATGGAAGCTTATCCATAGCACGAACCAGGTTTAACTGATTCTTAATCCCCTCTATCCTGGCGACGCAGAGAACACCTTCCCGTTTCGGCCTGTCCGGCTTCAGCCGAAAAAGCTCCGTATCAACTCCATTCACCACTTTTTCCCATGGCACAGCATCCATATCCAAATCGAAATACCTGCAAAATCGCTTCATCTCAGAAATCGAATTCGGCAGAAAAAAGCCCACTTCGGACAGGATAGCCTTCTGCAGAGAATAAACACCGGGGAAAAGGGCTTTCAGCGTACCACGGTGAAATTCCCCATTCCGCAACGCCCTGGCAAGAACCTTGGCGTTTGCCGCCCGCCCTGCCCCGATAACCCGGAAAATCCCGCCAACCAACCGGGACCTGCCCCGGATATCAAATTCCCGATAATCCACAAAAATCGGGGTCAACACAACCGGGATTTCTTTTCTCTTCGCCCTTAAAGCAAGCTGAAAAATATCTTGCGGACGGTCAATGTTGAAAAGATGGACCAGATCGAAATTATCCGGAGAAATCTTTCCATCAAAGCTGATTTGAACTTCACAGCCAAGTTTCGTCAGCTCCCTGGCAAGCGAACGAACCTGAATCGTGTCTCCCCCGATGGTCACCAGACTACTGCGACGGCTCGCAAGCAGCACTTTCACCGTGAACCTCCCACCGGGCAGGCCCCATCATCCGGCAATTGCGTCACTGCCAGTGCCATCCCGAACAAAGCACTCTGCTGAAATGCCATCGCCACTCCGCCGTCATAATTCCAGGAAGCAAAACATAAAAAGGCAAGATAACCCAGCAAAAAAATTGGGAAATTTCCGGAAAACCGCTTGAAAACCCTGCGCTTAATTGAAAAAAACAGGAACAGCAGCCCCGCCCAGAAGACAAAGGCACCAATGACCCCCGTTTTGGCAAGGAGATAGAGCCAGAAATCATGAAACTTGTTGATTGCGGGCAGTGTTTCAGACCTGTAGACATGAAGTTTCCGTTTCACCGGCAATTCCCAGCCCAGGCCATGTCCCGTCCAGAAAGACAACTGCCCGGGCCCTGTTGATTGAAAAAATGTCTGCACCTCATAAACCCGCCAATCCTTACGGTGTTTTCCCGGCAGCTGAACCCCATGGTTCAACAGCAGAAGATAGAAAACCGGTGCGGCAGACAACAAGAGAATCCAGCACCCCATTTTCCTTTCTGACCGGAAAAATCCACCTGCCGCAAACAGCATCAGTGCCCCGACGGCAACCAAATCCCTTCGCCCTGAGGTTGCCAATATTCCCAGAAAAAGTAGCGCAATCATTCCCCACTCCTGTCTTCTGACCCCTGCGTGGCTATTTCCGGCAATTAACCAGAGAGACACGGATAAAATCGGATAGCTCATACAAAGAACTTCCCACCGGTACAATGTCCGATGCATCCCCCCGGCTATCAAGCGAATTTCGAACCAGATAGCAAGCTGCAAAACCGCCGCAAAAACTGCAAAAAGAACAAGCGCACGTACCCAGCCTTCACTTGCAAAAAACCTCCTGAACAACACATACATGAATATTGGCATTATGAAAAAAAGAACTTCTTTGAAAATCACATATGGAGAATAAGCACAGAAAAAGCCGACAACCGCATATCCCAATGGAAACCACACAAACAGGTAAAGCAATACTGTCAGTACGCCGCCTTCCTCCTTATGGTACAGCCACAACACCACCCCGCCCAGGGCAAGGAACAGGAGCAACTGCAGCTTCTGAACTGTCAGCAACATGTCCCGAAAGACCGGCGGAAATACCAAAACCAACAGCAGCAGCGGCAAAAAGTTTTCGATTTTCAGATACCGCTGTCCCTTCAGTTTTTCAACCATTCTGACAAATCCCTTTTCAGCATTGTTCCAAGTTTTTGAATCTCCTCCCGATAGGCCTCCGCTAAAAAATCGTGAACATCATCGGGAACCGGCACAGGCCGAAACAATCTTTCCCCCGCTGCCGTACGGATTCGAAGGCGAAGCGGATAGGGCAGCAGCTTCTTCAACACAGACTTGAAGATAAAATCCCGATAAATAACCCGGCTGATCAATTGATAAAGCTTATTCTTCGGCTGGCCGGAGGTATTAAACCTTGTTTTAACATTGAATTGGAAAGATGAAAGCCCAAGGTACCGACGCACTCCCTCCAGCACCGCAGCCGGCTTTCGGTTCAAATCATCCAGCAGCAGCACATGAAACGGGCCGAAAGCATCCTCATACGCCTTTATTTGAGCACTATACATTCCAAACCCAATATAATCGTAAGGGAACGGCGCTCCGTCATTTTTTCGTTTTTGGATCGTGTCCGGATGAAAAGCTTCCAGTGGCGGTAATTTTTCAATCCCGTCCCGGGCCGCCATCGTGTACTTGGACCATGCCCTCGAAATGGGATTGCGGAGAATCGCAATAAACTTCAGCCTGTTCGTGTCCGCCCCATAGTGCCGTTTGATCTGCTCAATCACCGTATCACAGTCATAGAGATAAACCGTTGAAGCATCTCCCTTCAACTGCCCCGGGGCAGCCGGTTCATACAGTTTCTGATACGCCCTCAGATTGTCCACCACAATAGACCAGTCCACCTCCTGATACAGAAATATCCTGGGCTTATGTTCCACATAGCTGAAATAGCCCGGCTCTTTGACCTTAGGAAAAAAAACATCCGGATGTTGATTCAAATAATAAAAAAGTGACGTTGTGCCTGACTTCTCCGCCCCAAGTATGAAAAAATCCGGCAAGTTTTCAGAATGCTTCATTCCCGATCTCCTCCAACAACAGGCACTTTATTTGTAGGCTCCCCTTATTCTCAGCACTCTGCAAGGAACCCCCACCGCCACTGCTCCTGGCGGCAAATCCTTTGTCACAACAGAACCTGCACCGATTACACAACCATCACCGACCGTCACCCCACCGAGAACAGTTACGTGTGAACCAAACCAGCAGTCTTTTCCGATAATCACCTTCTGTTTCTCAACCCCCTGATCTCGAATCACCACATTTATTTCATGAAATCGATGATTATCCGAATGAATGGACAGGGCGTGTCCGATAATCGTGTTGTCTCCTATCCGCACGCCGCCAAAGCCCCCAATAAAAGAAAAAGGGCCGATTCCGACATTCTTTCCCAACTCAATTCCCATTCCCACATCATTCAACACAAGAGTGGAACGGAGAATTGAATGTGCCCCGATTGATGAACCATCTCCAATCCGCAACCCGTTTTCAGCCAGGCCATGCAATTCCACACCCCGATAAATGGTTACCCCTTTCCCTAATTTCAGATAAGACCGCCCTCTCAATAAAACACCACTCTCCATAAAAAGCGGAAATCCCGCATCAAAACGCAAGCCTCTGAAAAATCCGCGAGTCAGCATAAAAAAACGATGTGCAACAATTTCAATTAAATCCCGAATCTTAACCTTTTCACTGATTTCATACGTTGAGCCCTTTGCGCGGCTTGCAAGCCTCTCCACCAGAACTCTGGTTCTGTTTCTTAAGCTCATTCATTGCTCCCGATTGCTTTTTCATATGCATTCAGAGTCATCTGTGCTGCCTTCTCCCAGGTAAAGTTTTTTATAATATACTCCTTAAACAAAGGATTAAATGGTGTCACACACGCTTTTTTGACTGCTTCCCGGATAGAATTGATATCATCCGGCTCACAATAATAAGCATAATCACCGAAATACTCTTCGGTATCGCCTTTTCGTGTCACAACCACATTACAATCCATAGCGGCAGCCTCCAGAGTGGACAATCCGGTAGTTTCCATCCAGCTGGGCAGCACATGCACCCTTGCCAGACGGTAAATCACCGATAACTGCTCATGGGGAACTGACCCGACCATCATTACATTCTCAGGCAGCTCTTTTAAAATAGACTGGTAATAATTCATATGATTCGGAGCCGGTATCCCGATTAAAAGAAGCTGATAAGGAAGCTCTCTGAAAGCCTGTACAAGTTTAAGTTGATTCTTCCGCCCTTCAATCCGGGCAACACACAAAACACCATCCTTTGCCCGTTCCAGCAATTCCGTATCTTTGATTTTCTGTTCCGGCTCAAAACTGTCATTGAAAATTGCCGCATCATATCCGTTGGGAACCACTGCAACCTTGTCTTCATCTATCTGAAGATTAAAATCTCTTTTCAATCTCCCAAACTCAGAAAATGAATTGGGAAGAATCATAGCAGCACCATAACAGGTTTCAGCAACTAATTTTGACATCCCCTTCCACAAAGGCAGCAAGCCTTTATGGAGTTCTCTGTTCAATATGGCACGCCCCAAAATTTTAAATATTTCCGTAACCCGTTCGGGAAGCCTGCGTGTAATAAAACCGGAAACCCCGGCACGGGCATTTTTTTCATATTCCGAATAATCCACATATATTGTGGAAATCACATAAGGAATATGCTGTTTTCTCGCATTTTGGGCCTGCGTCCATGTTTCCTGGGGACGTATTACATTGAAAAGATGAACCAGATCATATCCTTCCAGAGACGGGTTCAAATCCAATGACAAATCCACATCAACCCCAAGAGATTCAAGATACTCTTTCGTCTTCAGAATCTGAATGGTATCTCCGCCCTCAACAGAAAAAAGTGTTTTTCTGGCTTGCATTAAAACACGCATGTCTCTCTCCGTCCCGTAATTCCCTCAAATGCCGCCAAATTGATCCCCAGCAAAAACGGCTGCAAATAACTCTGCGTAAAAAAGCCTGTAACCGACCCTGCCAAAGAAAACCCCATAAACACACTGAACAGTAACAGCAAAGACAAAACTTCTTTTTCTTTTGCCCTCTCAAATTGCTTCCACACAATTATAAGAAAGTATAATAATAGCACAATGCCCAGTAGTCCTGTTTTTACATACACAAAAAGCCATAAACTGTGAAGATTGGGAAGCTCATAATATGTAATTCCATCTGCACTTTCCAGCGGTGTGCCCGCCGCAAGCGCAAAACCAAACCCATGCCCGAAAAGCTTTTTTGTAATCGTGTCTTTTTGGGCAAGCTTCATTACATAGGACCATTCATTCTGCCGCCACCAGACAGACAAATCCTCCGTTTTCAAATTCTTTTTTTGAACCAGCCAGAAGGGATACGCTGCAATAATCACCAGAAGGGCCCCCGCCAGTATCCTGCGCAAGCCCGACGATAACAACAATTTTTTTCTAAAAAGCCAAAGGGAAAAAAGCATCAGTGCTGAAAATGTCATCAGCCTTCCAAGCGTCAATGCACAAACAGCTGTTATCAGCACCCACAGAAACAGTTTGAACCCCGTCCTGCCTCTGCCTGTCCCAGCGATTAAAACAGTGGCGAAAAGAATGGATGCGATAGTCGCAGGGACTGAAACAGTCCGATAAAGACCAATTTTGGCCACACGCGGCAAAATCAATGAAAGCCACACAAACACCAGTAAGGCAACGGGAACGACAAAACGGGACAAATATGATGCCAGAAACTCTCTGTTCTCCGGTTTAGTGAAAAACTCCCGAAACAGCATATAAACAACCGCGACAATTCCGAATTTAAACAAATCAACCAGATTATCGCTTACATTGTTTGCGGAAAGGCCAAACATAAAAAATACAAACGGGAACACAACAAAACCCAATATAACCGCAGCATCAAGAGAATACCGCATATAAAACCGGACGGAGCGGGGGGACAAAGCCATTCTCGCAAGAAACAGAATTGTCAACACGATACCGGTTGCCTGCAATAATATCTGGTAACCACCGGAAAAACGGTTGGGAACCGGCAACAGCAGAATCACAAACAGAACCAAAAGCACCCATCGGATCATTGAAACAACCTGCCCGGGGACCCGCCCAAAAATGCCATTACTGCTCTGATTACCGCCCGCACTCCCACAAAATCACGTAACAAAAACTTCTTTCCAACCTTAAGGCAAACCGTGAGAAAAATAACGGGAAAACGCAGCGGAAAATATTTTCTGTAGAATTTCAGCCCACTGAGAGTGTAATAAAACTCACGGGCGAACCCTGTTCCGATACTTCCGGAAATTTTATCATAAACACGGGCATCATCAATTACTCTCAATTGATACCCGCGCCTGCGTGCCTTTGTACAATAATCAGCCTCCTCCCAATACAGGAAATATTCCTCCGGAAACATTCCCAAATCTTCAACCACACAGGTATGGAGCAACAGAAAAGAACCGGCAATGTAATCCAGATCATGCATAGAATCCGGACCTTTCAACTGCCTCATACCATGAACCCAGCGCTGGATATGCGCCCCGCCGTAAAACAATATCTGCCCGGGATTGTCATAATAATAACTGACACAACCCCAGATAATTTTTTCTTCTTCCCTGCCCGCAGTTCTCCGCTTTATAGCTGAAATTGTACCAGCATCAACCACAGTATCCGGATTTAAAAACCACACAAACCCATTCTTTCCGCATTTCCGCAACAAATTCAACGCTGAATTTATACCTCCCGCAAAACCCAGATTCCGGTTAACACTCACCAGAGAAAACATCTGAACATCAGAAAACAAATCTTCCGAATTTCCCGAAAAACTATCCGAACCGGCATCATATTCAAGCTCATGAACCCGTAGAGGCTTCTCAACAGGAGGAAAAGACAAGCCCTTAAGCGGATGCCCGGAAGGAACCCGGACATCCAGCATCCCCTCCGCCCACCGGCGGATAAACGCCGGGGAATCATCCGTTGAATGATTATCCACAACAATTAAATGGAAATCCTGATCACTGCTTTTGAACAGACTTTCGAGGCATTCTATCGTATCGGGCCAATTATTATAATTCAGGACAACAATATAAAAACTTTCCTTTTCAGTCGTCATCACATCAACCACAATTTTTTTAAATCCAGATGAAGCAACTCAGACAAAGCCTCAACGTCATCGCGATAAATTTTCGCCAACTCCACCCGCTCCGCATCAAAAGAAGGTTTTTTACCGCCTCTCTCCAGCAAAAATTTCTTGAAAACGGACTTAAAAGCCGAAGGAAAAACAGAAATAATCCGCAGTAAAAATTTATTATTCCGAATTCTGTAAATCCAGTTATTCCGCGGCAGGCCGACGAAAACATTCTGCCTCTTCATTGACAAGCCGAATTCACGAATTCCCAGAAAGCGGCAAAGTTTTGAAACAGCATCAGGCTCATTCTCTTTCATCTCTTCTGAAAAAATAACCAGAATCTGATTCTCAGGGAAAATATCATAATAGCGCCTGAGTTGGCGCGAATAAAACCCCATCTCAATATACTCTTTAAAATACCTGCGGTTTTTATCCGTTTTAATGAAAAAATCTTTCAGGGGAGACATCTGGTATCCGATTTGACAGTCCATCAAATAATGGGAAATCGCCCGTTCAACCGGATTCCGCAACAGAATAATAATCCTGGCTTCCGGATTAAAATTATAAATCCGTTTTGCCGCTGTTTCATGAAAAAAATAGGAAGGGCTGACATCTGCCGTAACCTTGAACCGTCCGGCTCCATGGTAACAAGAAAGATATTCTTCCAATGTGGTAACAAAAGGAACCTTATAATAAGTATCCGCAACCTCCGGAAATGAAAAAAAATGCAACTCCTTCCTCTCCGGAACAAAAACATCCGGATGCTCCTGAAAAAACATATACAGGGAAGTCGTTCCGCACTTCGGGGCCCCTGCCACAAAAGT
>JAADGL010000035.1 GCA_013152385.1 Acidobacteriota bacterium | reverse complement strand
TCCTGCGGGCTGGACGAGTGTCTTGATAAAGGCGCCGCCGCCATCGGCTGGTATGAAAAGCGGGATAAGCGGATTAAAAGCGGCCCGGGCAAGGTTCGGGGCGTCGGGCTTTCTGTTTCCATGCAGGGTTCCGGTATCCCGAAAATTGATATGGGCAGCGCTTCCATGAAAATGAATGAAGACGGTTCTTTCAACCTCTACATCGGCGCCACCGACCTTGGTACGGGGTCTGACACTGTCCTTGCGCAGATTGCGGCGGAAACACTGGATATTCCGGTGGAAAACATTATTGTACTGTCGTCCGATACCGATTTAACGCCTTTTGATGTCGGTGCGTACGCGTCTTCCACCACTTATATTTCCGGTGCCGCGGTGAAAAAATGTGCCGCGAAAATCCGGGAACAGATTCTCGGCGTCGCGGCAAAAATGCTGGGTGTAGATGAAAGCGGACTGAAAATAAAAGACAGCACGGTTACGGACGATTCAAATGGAAAATCCGTCAGTTACGCCGATATCTGCAGTTACGCGATGTATTCAAATGATCAGTTCCAGATTCAGGCAAGCGCTTCCAACACGGCTCCGGAATCTCCTCCTCCTTTCGTTGCCCAGTTTGCCGAAGTGGAAGTGGATCTGCGCACCGGAAAGATTAAGGTCCTGAAATTTGTTTCAGCGGTAGACTGCGGCCAGCCCATCAACCCCGCCCTGGCGGAGGGCCAGGTGGAAGGCGCGGTTGTTAACGGGCTCTCTTATGCGCTGACAGAGGATTATCTGTTTGATTCAAAAGGTAGAATGACCAATCCGAGATTCTGGGATTTCAAAATTTTCACAGCAAAGGATTTGCCGGAAATGGAAACGATTCTGGTCAATTCTTATGAGGAAACCGGCCCGTACGGCGCAAAATCGGTGGGAGAGATTGCCATCAACGGCCCGATTCCCGCCATTGCCAACGCGTTTTTTGATGCCACCGGCGTTCGGCTTTATGAAACACCGTACACACCGGAACGGGTCTGGAGACGTTTGAAAGAAGAAAACCGGCTCGAAAACTGAAATGATTTGAAAAAACAGCTCAGCTTGCTGAAACAGGGAAAGGAGAAGAGATGACCGATCGGATGCGTCCGTTTTCGTTTCGAAGATTGTTGACATGGATGGTTTCTGAATATACCGGACACCGCACGGTTTTCGGTATTCCGGAAGAAAGATTTATCCGGAACACCGCTGTGAAACCGGTATCGTTTTTCGGAGAAGAATGCGCCCTGCCGCTGGGGCCGGCTGCCGGTCCCCATACCCAGCTTTCGGAAAATATCGCCGCAGCCTATCTGGCCGGCGGACGTTTCTTTGAGCTGAAAACCGTTCAGAAACTGGACGCACTGGAATTTGAAAAACCCTGTATTGACGCACTGGATGAAGGCTACAACACCGAATGGTCCACCGAACTGACGCTGGAACAGGCATTCACGGAATATGCACATGCCTGGGTGCTGCTCCATGCACTGAAAACGCTCTTTGACATGGATTCGCCGGAAACACCCGGCTTTATTTTCAACATGAGTGTGGGATATGACCTGGCGGGAATTCAAACGGAAAAGATGCAGCGGTTTATAGACAGTATGAAAGACGCGTCCGGCCATCCGGCTTTCCGGAATGCGGTTGCGGAACTGCGGCACTTTGCGGCAGATGAAAATATCTGGCACAATGCTCCGGACGAATTAAAACCCCGTATCCGCCGGCTGTCCGAAACCGCCGGCACTATCCGGCCGGATATTTCCCGTTCCGTCACGCTGTCCACTATGCACGGCTGCCCGCCGGATGAAATTGAATCCATCTGCCGCTACATGCTGACGGAAAAGGGGCTTCATACCTACGTTAAACTGAACCCCACCCTTCTCGGCTATGAAAAAGTCAGCGCAATGTTCCTCTCACTGGGTTTTCAGGACATTGAGCTGGATCCGGCCTCTTTTAAAAAAGACCTGCAATATGAAGACGCCGTTCCCATGCTGAAACGGCTCCGGAAACTGGCAGAGGAGAAAGGCCTTTCTTTCGGTGTAAAACTCTCCAACACTCTGGGCGTCCGAAACACAAAGAACCGGCTGCCGGGAAAAGAAATGTACATGTCCGGGCGCTCCCTCTACCCGCTGACGATGGCGCTTTCAGAAAAACTGGCGGCAGATTTTGATGGCAAACTGCCGATTTCCTACTCCGGCGGTGCCAACCAGAACAATGTCGCAGGCATCCTCGCCACCGGAATCCGCCCGGTTACCGTTGCAACGGAACTGCTGAAACCGGGGGGATATCTGCGCCTTGCGGCAATGGCGGAAGAAATTTCAAAAAGCAAACCGGACTGGCGCTCTGTTATCAACCCGGACGCGGTCGGTAAGCTGGCAGAAAACGCTCTGGATGACTCCATGTACGGAAGAGACTGGCGGGAACCGGGAACTGTCAGTGTACCGGACAAACTGCCGCTGATGGACTGTTTTATCGCCCCCTGCAAAGTTGCCTGCCCGATTCATCAGGATGTGCCGGACTACATCCGCCTTGTGGGAGAAAAACGATACGAAGAAGCACTGCGGCTGATTTACACCAAAAACGCCCTGCCCCACATTACCGGCTACATCTGCGATCATCAGTGTATGTTTCACTGCACAAGGCTGGACTACGAAGGGGCGGTTCAAATCCGTGAAATGAAACGAATCGCGGCGGAAAACGGATACCGGGATTTTGTCCGGTCATGGAAACGGCCGAATCCCGTCGCAAAAGGAAAAGCCGCTGTAATCGGAGCCGGGCCGGCGGGGTTGTCATGCGCATATTTCCTCGCGGTTGCCGGAATGGAGGTCACGGTTTTTGAAAAAGAAAAAGATGCCGGTGGTGTAGTGCGAAACGTACTGCCGGGTTTTCGAATTCCGGTTGAAGCACTACAAAAAGACATTGATTTCATTGAAGCGCAGGGAGTGAAATTTCAATTTTCCTCCGCGCCGGGTATCTCCGGCCTGAAAGCTCAGGGATACGGGTTTGTTTTTGTCGGAATCGGGGCCGAGCAGGAACGCCCCCTGAAACTTGAAGGGGAAACACAGCAGGTTGCCGGCGCTCTGGACTTCCTCAAAGCCTTCAAGAATTCCCCCGAAACACTGAATCCCGGGAAAAATGTGGTGGTTGTCGGCGGCGGCAACACCGCAATGGACAGCGCAAGGGCCGCAATCCGCCTTTCCGGCGTGGAGAAAGTCACCATCATCTACCGGCGAACGGAAGCCCAAATGCCCGCGGACAGGGAAGAATTCGACAACGCAATAGCAGACGGGGCAAAATTCAAAGAATTGCTGAATCCGGAATCCATCAAAGACGGAATTCTGACCTGCCGGAAAATGAAACTGGGTGAACCCGATTCCAGCGGCCGGCCGAGGCCGGAACCGACGGATGAAACCGTCTCCATTCCGGCGGATACCGTTATTGCCGCCATCGGAGAACTGGTGGACGAAAGGTTTCCCGGGGAAAACAACCTGGAAATGAACCCCAACGGCACCATCCGCACAAACTCCGATACACTGGAAACCAGCATTCCAAACGTATTTGCCGGCGGAGACAACAGACGGGGCCCCGCGACCGTGGTGGAAGCCATCGCAGACGGCAGAAAAGCGGCGGAAGCTATAATCCGAAAAATATCACCGGAGTGGAATGGCGGGCTTTTTGACGAAATGCCGGCACATGACGCTTCAAAATCCGCAAACCGCGTTTCATCGGCAAAAGGAAAGCTCCAAAACCCGGCAAAAGGGCAAAACGACCCATTGACCGCGCAAACCGAATACGCCCGCTGCCTCCAGTGCCATGAAATCTGCAACAAATGTGTGGAAGTCTGCCCCAACCGGGCCAACGTCGCCATTGAGCTTGTTCACAACGGCGGCCACAACCTGAACCAGATTCTGCACATCGAAGACCTGTGCAATGAATGCGGAAACTGCGCCACATTCTGCCCCTATGACGGAGCACCCTACCGGGACAAACTGACACTGTTCAGCAGCCTGTCCGATTTCAGCAAAGGTGGCAACGACGGATTTCTCCCGGAAACCACAGACGGGAAAAAACAAATCCGGTACAGAGTGAAAGGTATCACCGGAACCGCTGAAATGGGAGCGGACGGCTCCGTGGATTTCAGAGAAAGTACCCTTCCCGAAGATGTTCGGGAATTTATTTCAACCGTAGTCGGAAAATACCGCTACATGTTTTCCTGAAAATAAGGAGATTGCCATGATCAAAATTCTGTCCAACGCAACCCTTGCTCAGCTTTACCCCGCTCGGGTCCAGACCGGTATGGACATTGCCCTTGAACATGGACGAATCGTCAAAATCGGCAAAAACCTGACCATCAGCAGTCCCGGCGCCGCGATTATCCCCATGGACGGGAAACTGGTACTGCCGGGCATGGTCTGCGCCCACAATCACTTTTATTCCGCTCTGGCGAGGGGAATCACGGCAGATATCCCCCCCTCCCCGGATTTTGTTTCCATCCTCAATAACCTCTGGTGGCGCCTGGACAAAGCAATCGACAGAGAAATCCTCGAAGCCAGCGCCATGGTGGGGGCACTGGAAGCGGTAAAAGCCGGTACAACCGCGGTCATTGACCATCACGCGTCTCCTGAATTTATTGAAGGTTCCCTCAATGTCCTGCGGAACGCCTTTGAGAAAATCGGGCTCAGGGGAATTCTCTGCTATGAAACCACCGACCGAAACGGTGAAGCCGGCATGAAGGAAGGAATCGCCGAAAACATCAACTTCGCAAAAAGCATTGACCGGAAGAATGACCGGCGTCTGATAGAAGCCGCCATCGGGGGCCACGCACCTTTCACCCTCAACGACAAGGCACTGGAAATGATGAAAGAGGCCATTGATGAAACCGGCCGGGGTATCCACATCCACGTATCGGAAGATGCCTACGATTCCGCGTTTTCCCATCATCATTACCGGGAAGACCCGCTGGAACGGCTGAACCGTTTCGGGCTGCTCAACGGGAAAGCACTGATTGTCCACGGTGTTCATCTTACTGAAAATGAAATTAATTTACTCAATGAAACCGGCAGTTACCTCATTCACAATCCCCGTTCCAACATGAACAACAGCGTGGGGTACATGGAAAAAATCCGGCAGGTAAAAAACCTTGCCATCGGCACCGACGGCATCGGCAGCGACATGTTCGAGGAATTCAAATTCGCCTGCTTCAAACAGCGGGATGCCGGCGGGCCCCTGTGGCCCGACAGTTTCGCGGAATTTCTGCAAAGGGGAAACCGGATTCTGGAACACTATTTCGGAGAAAAATTCGGTGCTGTAAAAACCGGATACCGGGCGGATTTCACCATTTTAGACTATGATTCCCCGACTCCGCTGAACGCGGACAACATCGCGGGGCACCTCGCCTTTGGCCTGAGCGCCAGGGATGTGAATGCCGTCATGGTCAATGGGAAATTCATCTACAAAAACCGGGAATTCCCTTTTGACACGGCTGAAATCTATGCACAGGCAAGAAAAGCGGCCGCAGAACTCTGGACCCGAATGTAAGCTCCGTTAACATTTCTGAAAAACCGAGCTTCTGAGCCTGTACCCCTTCCCTGATAACCACAGGGGAAACTCTATATTAGGGAAAACAATGAGGAAATTCTGAAAGAGCCGGTGTTTTTTCGTTCATCAACCTGTTTAAATTCAACACATATTATTTTTTATTTTTTGTATTGCATTTTTGCAGGTGATGGACTATAATATAAAGAAATTTTTAACAACCAGCGTTAGCCAGCCGGTTACCCGACTTCCTGACACTGAAAAAAAGGAGGAAAGGGAAATGAAATCCGGCCTTATGAAACAGGTAATTATTATTGTAATCGGCTTATGCCTGGGCCTTTTCGCAACCGCAACCGCAACCGCAAAAACACCTTCGGGAATAAAACCCCTCAACCGGCTCTTCGGGAACCCGGCAGACACTCTCTCTGCAAAACCGGAAACGACGGCAACGAAAAAACCGGTAAAACTGCCGAAAACAGCATCCCGGCGATGGTGGGCAAAGGCCCAGCAGAATATTCACAATATGGAATACAATGCGAATAAAGCAGTCAGCAGCGACCCGCTGATCGGAAAAGCGGTTCAGGCGCCCAACCGGGCACAGAATTTCAGAACATGGTTCCTTTCCGACAGAATCGTGGTCTGCCCCAGAACAGATAAGA
>JAADGL010000028.1 GCA_013152385.1 Acidobacteriota bacterium | reverse complement strand
TGGAAAAAGAAGTGAAACAGGCAGAAGTGAAAAAACCGGCAGCGGCACCGAAAACGGAAAAACCCGCCGGCGCAAAACCCAAACCGGCCGGCCCGCCGAAAAAGCCGGCAATTGTGGAACAGGAACGTACCCCGGCATCGGAAGACTGGCAGAACAAGCTGCTGGATGCCCTGGGAGACAAGGCAAAGGAAAGCTATGTGGCTTCCGGTGAATTCACAATTGTGGTAGAAGGCGGAACCGGTTTCAGTTCCACAATGTCACTGATTCACGCGGCCGGTTTTGACTACATGTCTGATATTTCATCGGTGGACTATTCAAAGTATGAAGGGGCACCGAAACGATTCGGGTTGTCCTATCATTTGTATTCAGTGGCGGAAAATCACCGTTTGAGAGTGAAGGTTTTTCTGGACGACGGAGAAAGTATTCCTTCGGTAATGCAGATATGGACAACAGCTGATTTCCACGAACGGGAAGCATTTGACCTGATGGGAATTGTTTTCACCGGCAGAGAGGGGCTGAAAAGAATTCTGCTTCCGGAAGACTGGGCAGGACACCCACTGAGAAAAGAACTTTCAAAACGGGAAGGCAATGAGGCCTATACTGCCAAGCTGGTCAGAAAAGTCAGAGAGGACGAGTGATGTTTAAGTCAGAAATTATCGAACTGAACATGGGGCCGCAACACCCCAGCACCCACGGAGTTCTTCGCCTGAAATTAAAACTGGACGGTGAAACAATTGTGGATCTGGATCCGGAAATCGGCTACCTGCACCGGGGTGTGGAAAAGCTGGCGGAAAATTTTACTTATCTCCAGGCTTTGAACCTGACCGACCGGCTGGATTACGTGGCGGCAGTTTCCAACAATCTGGGTTATATTGAGACACTGGAAAAACTGGGCGGCATAGAAGTCCCCCGGAAAGCAAAGTATTTCAGAACACTGATGACGGAACTGGGGCGGTTGTCCTCCCACCTTCTGTGGCTGGCAACCCACGCGCTGGACATCGGCGCCATGACGGTTTTCCTCTATGCTTTCCGCGAAAGAGAATTTATTCTGGATATGTTTGAGATGGTTACCGGCGGACGGCTGTTGACCACTACTTTCCGCTACGGCGGGCTGAAAGAAGACATTCCGGAAGGGTTTGAGCAGAAAGTCCGGGATTTCATCAAGATTTTCCCGGATCGGATGGCGGATTACGAGGCATTGCTGACCAAAAACCGTATCTGGATGAAACGGACAAAACAGGTGGGGGTCATTTCAGCGGAAGATGCCATTAATCTCGGATTGTCCGGCCCGGTTCTCCGGGGTTCCGGTGTGCGTTTTGATGTGCGCAAGGCGGAACCGTATGAGGCATACGGAGAACTGGACTGGGAAATGGCGGTTCAGAACGGCTGTGACACCTATGCCCGGTATCTGGTACGCCTTGAAGAAATGCGCCAGAGTCTCCGGATTGTGGAACAGGCGCTGGACGGTATGCCGGAAGGTGAATTCCGGGCAAAGGTACCCAAGGTACTCAAGCTGCCAAAAGGTGAAGTTTACCATACAATTGAGGCTCCGAAAGGGGAGCTGGGCTACTACCTTATCAGTGACGGGAAAGGCACCGGCCCGTACCGGCTGAAAGTCCGCGGCCCGTCCTTTGTGAATCTTCAGGGGCTGAAACCCATGACAAAAGGCCATATGGTGGCGGACGTTGTCGCTGTAATCGGAACGCTGGATGTTGTTCTGGGCGAAGTGGACAGGTAGGGGGGAAAAATGGATTTTACTATGATAAATATCGTAATTCCCGCCGTGAAAATTTTAATTGTGTTTACGGTGGTACTGCTTGCAGTCCTGATTATGACTTACGCGGAACGGAAAGTCATTGCGTTTATGCAGGTTCGTCTCGGGCCGATGCGGGTGGGCCCCTGGGGCCTTCTCCAGCCCATTGCCGATGCGTTGAAGCTGTTTTCCAAAGAAGATATTATCCCGACAATGGCGGACAAGCTGGTGTATTTCCTTGCACCGACCCTGGCCATTGTTCCGGCTCTATTGACATTCCTTGTGGTGCCTTTCGGAGACAAAACCACATTCTTCGGGCTGCTGAAACAACCGACCAGTATGGCAATTTCCGATTTGAATATCGGGCTTTTGTACATTCTGGCCATTTCATCCGTCGGAATCTACGGCATTCTGCTGGGCGGCTGGTCTTCGAACTCCAAATATCCGCTCCTCGGGGCGCTTCGTTCGGCGGCACAGATTGTCAGCTATGAAGTTCCGTTGACACTGGCGCTGGTCGGCCCGATTCTGATGGCAAATACCCTGTCAATGAAGGGAATTGTAGAAGCCCAGTCAAAAGGGATGTGGTTTGTGATTCCGCAGTTTTTCGGTTTTCTGGTATATATGGCCTGCGCGGTGGCGGAAACCAACCGTGCGCCGTATGACCTTCCGGAAGCGGAACAGGAGCTGGTAGCCGGATTCCACACCGAGTATTCGGGAATGAAATTCGCTTTCTTTTACCTTGCGGAATACGCCAACATGATTGTGGTCAGCGCCATTGCCACCGTGGTTTTCCTCGGCGGCTGGCTTCCGGTGCCGGGGCTTGCCTTTCTGCACATTCCGGCCATTATCTGGTTTGCGCTGAAAGTGGCTTTCTTCCTGTTTATCTTTCTGTGGCTCCGGGCGACTTATCCCAGGTACCGGTACGACCAGCTGATGCAGATCGGCTGGAAATTCTTCATCCCCGTTGCGCTGATTAATATCTTTGTAACGGCGCTGTTGGTGTTGTGAGCGAGGTGGAACAGTGAAAGGATTAATTGATTTTGTAAAAGCGTTCGATTACCGGGATTTAATCAAAGGGGCAGCTGTAACCATCCGGCATCATTTCAAAAGAAATGTGACGGTTCAGTACCCCAAGGCAAAGTTAACACCGTTTCCAAGATTCCGAGGCCGCCTCACTCTATTAAAAGACGAGGCGGGAGAAGATAAATGCATCTGCTGTATGGCCTGTGTCCGGGCATGCCCCACCGGGGTAATTTCCATTACACCGGGTAAAAAAGAAGGCCGGAAGATGCGGTTTCCGGAAACATATGACTTTGATATGGATCGTTGTATCTTTTGCGGAATGTGCGTAGAAGCGTGTAATTTTGATGCCATTTTGCTCAATGAAGAATATGAGCTGGCACAGTATTCACGGCAGGACTTCAAGTTCCATAAAGAAAAAATGTATCTGCCCACGCCGAAAGTGGACTATAAGAAGTGAGGAGATAAATATGGAAGCATTGGTCAGTTTCTTTTCCAACTATATGCTCTACATCCTCATGGGGGTCACCATCTTGACGGCAGTCGGAGTGGTGTATTCGAAAAATGCGGTCCACTCTGTGGTGGCACTGCTGCTCACCATGATACTCGTGGCGGGCATTTACCTCATGCTGGATGCGGAGTTTATCGCGGCGGTTCAGCTGCTGGTTTATGCCGGCGGCATTATCGTTCTGTTCGTGTTCATGCTGCTGCTTGTGGCATTGCACAAAGACGAGGCGCTGCGATTATTCAATACCTACACCCTGATTTCACTGGGGTTGGTGGCATTTCTGGTCATTATGCTGGCGGTGGTGTTTTTCGGAACACCTTTCGGCCCGGCACCGGCAACTGTCACCAACATTGTGAAAGGGGGCAGTACGGAGGCGGTAGCCGGAACACTCTATTCCGCATACATTCTGCCGTTTGAAATCGCCTCAATTTTACTGCTGGTGGCAATGGTCGGTGCCATTGTTTTGACAAAAGAGAGGGGTAAATCATGATTCCGGTAACACACATGCTGATTTTTTCCATGATTCTGTTCGGCATCGGGGTCACCGGCGTGCTGATTCGGCGTAACGCGCTGATCATGCTCATGTCGCTGGAATTGATGATGAACGCAGCCAATATCAATCTGATTGTTTTTGCCAGGCAGCTGGACTCACTGGCCGGCCAGGTTTTTGCCATCTTCGTGATGTGCGTGGCAGCCTCGGAGGTTGCCATCGGCCTTGCCATCGTCGCCGCCCTGTTCAAGAACAAAGAAACCATCCAGATTGATCACCTGAACGACTTGAAGGGGTAATGCTATGTTTATGAAATTAATCTGGCTTATACCGTTACTGCCGTTCCTTGGCGCGTTTACCAACGGAATTATCGGACGGAAAAAGTTTTCCAAATCCACCGTTTCCGCCATTGCCAACGGAACGGTTCTGATTTCTTTTATTTTGATGATTCTTGCCGTTTATCAGCTGGCAGGCCTGCCGGCGGAGGCGCGAAATATCAACATCAAACTTTTTGACTGGATCAACGTCGGCAATGCCCATCTATCCAACGGGCTCCTCGGCGTATTCAACATTGCCTGGGAATTCAAACTGGACCCCCTGTCTTCGGTAATGGGATTGATTGTCACCGGAGTGGGTTTTGTCATTCACATCTACTCCATCGGATACATGTGGGATGACGAATACAGTTACGCCCGCTATTTCGCCTACCTGAACCTGTTCATGGGCTCCATGCTGATACTGGTTCTCGGTGGAAACTACCTGCTGATGTTCATCGGCTGGGAAGGTGTCGGGCTTTGTTCCTATCTGCTCATCGGATACTACTTTGATAAAAAGTTCTGTGCCGATGCCGGGAAAAAAGCATTCATCACCAACCGTGTCGGCGACCTGGGCTTTGTCATCGGACTGATGTTCATCTTCGTTGCTTTCGGCTCCCTGAACTTCGATCAGGTAGCTTCCCGAATTACGGAAGTCTATGCGGCCGGATTCAACTTTGCCGGCTGGCATTTAAGCGGCGTAACCTTATTCAACATTATCGGCGTATCACTTTTTGTGGGTGCCACCGGTAAATCGGCGCAGATTCCGCTCTACGTCTGGCTGCCGGATGCCATGGCGGGCCCGACACCGGTCTCCGCACTGATTCACGCCGCCACAATGGTCACCTCGGGCCTCTACATGATTGCCCGTACCAGCGGCATCTACTCAGGTGCTCCGGTGGCATTGATGGTTGTCGGGTTAGTGGGGGCGGCAACGGCATTTCTTGCCGCTACCATCGGGATGGCGCAAAACGACATCAAAAAAGTGCTGGCATACTCCACCGTCTCCCAGCTCGGGTACATGTTCATGGGTATGGCGGCAGCAGCTTACTGGGCCGGAATCTTCCACGTTATGACACACGCCTTTTTCAAAGGCTGCCTGTTCCTGGGCTCCGGTTCCATTATTCATGCCATGCACCATGCCTATCATAAAACCCACAACCACGATAAAGACCCGCAGGACATGCGAAACATGGGTGGGTTGAGAAAAATCATGCCGAGAACCTACTGGACATTTCTCGCCGCCACACTGGCAATCTCAGGAATTCCGCTGTTCTCCGGTTTCTTTTCCAAAGATGAAATTCTCTGGAAAACCGCGGAACAGGCCATTGTGTACGGCCACAAAATTTACTGGCTCTACTGGGCGCTCGGTGCGGTCGCGGCGGGGATTACAGCTTTCTACATGTTCCGCCTGGTCTTTTTGACCTTCTTCGGCGAATTCAAAGGAACAGACGAGGAAAAAGAAGCACTCCACGAATCTCCCGGTACCATGACCTGGCCGCTGATTATCCTGGGAACCCTTTCCGTCATCGGCGGATACCTCGGATTCCCCCACCTGCTGGGACAATATCTCGGCCACATCCCCAATGTTCTGGAAAAATGGCTGGAACCGGTTATGGTTCATCCGCAGCTGATTCATGCGGTGGGCCACGCATCGGAAGGGGTGGAATTCCTCTTCATGTTCATCTCCATCGCAATTGCAGTGACCGGAATTTTCTTTGCCTGGCTTTTTTACATGAAAAAACCGGAACTCCCGGCAAAATTCACAGCCATGTTCCACGGTGCCTGGGAAACGGTTTATAACAAATACTACGTAGATGAAGTTTACGATGCCGTATTCATCACCGGCATGAAAAATTTCGGTTATCTGCTGTGGTCTTTTGACGTATGGGTTGTAGACGGCATTGTCAACGGTGCCAGAAACTTCACCATTATCATTTCAGAAGCCAGCCGTCTGTACGATCAATGGATTGTGGACGGTTTGGTGAATATTGTGGGGAAAACCGTCGAAGGAATCGGTTTTGTGTTCCGGAAAGTTCAAACCGGATACATCCAAACCTACGCCTTCATGATGGTAGCCGGGTTTATTCTGCTGATCAGTTATTACATTTTCAGATAAGAGGAGACGGGTAAATGAACAATGTACTTGGATTTCCAATTCTAACCCT
>JAADGL010000031.1 GCA_013152385.1 Acidobacteriota bacterium | reverse complement strand
GGGGCGGGGTAATTTTATAGTTGGTCAGGTTGATGGAAATCTGGACACGGTGGTATTCATCCACGTACCAGCCGATGGCTTTGCAGTTTTTAAAAAGTCCCGGTTTGATTGCCGCTTTGCCCACAAGTTTCGCGGGGTTCATGCCGTGCTCTTCCAGAATGGCGGGCAGGGTGTAGCCGTGTTCTTTTTCACAGTGGTCGAAGAGTTCTTCCGGTTTTTTTGCCACAAAATCGCAGCTTCCGCAGAAAAATTCGTTCTCTTTGTGTTTTACAAGTGTTCCGTTGGTGTAAAAGGGATGGATGTTGCCCACACGTTTCGGCCGCCCTTTTTCCCTCAGTTCCAGCGCGATATCGGTGGCGTATTTCTTTTCTCTGGTGTTCAGTGTTACGTTGTATGCGATTAAAAATTCACGTACGCCGATTGCGGTTGCGCCGGAGCGTTCGTTGAACTCTGCGGGGCCGAAGTCCGGTGCCCATTCGGGGTTTGCCAGCTTTTCCGGCAGCCCTTCGTATTCTCCTTTCCGGACGGTGGCAAGGTTTTTCCGTTCCGGTTTTGCCGCAGCGTATTCATAGAGGTATACGGGGATTTTTAATTCTTCGCCCACCCGTTTTCCCAGCTTTTTCGCCAGTTCCACGCATTCTTCCATGGTGATGTTTGAGACCGGAATAAACGGGCACACGTCGGTGGCGCCCATTCGGGGGTGCGCACCGGAATGTTTGGACATATCAATCAGTTCCGATGCTTTTTTGATAGCTTGAAATGCTGCTTCCACTACCGTTTCCGGTTCACCGATAAATGTAAAAACCGTTCGGTTGGTGTCTGCTCCGGGATCTATGTCAAGGAGTTGAACCGTATCCACGGAACGAATCACGTCCGCGATCTGATCCAGAATTTTCTTATCTCTTCCTTCGGAAAAATTTGGTACGCATTCCACAATCTGTTTCATAACATCCTCCATCCTGCCCGAATTCGACTCCAACATACCAGAAGAAGACTTTCTTGTCACGTTTTTACCCGGGCAGGGGGGATATGGAGAAAAATTATTGAGTTTAAGCTGTGCCGGTTTTGATTTTCCGCTTGCCTGTACAGGCTGTGCGGCTTTGAGTTTCAGTCTTCGGAAGTGTTGTTTTTTCCCTGTTTTCCATCTGACCGGATTCCCCGGGCCCGGTTTATGCTGAACATGATTTCCTGTTTTCGGGGAAGGGCAAGGCTGCCCCGTTTGATGTTTCTGAATCCGGATATTTCAAAACGCCTCAAAATCTGTTCCACAGCGTCTTTCATTACCGGCGTTCCGGATTCAGGGCGGTCATGGTACTGTTTCAGAATGAAGGCGATACATTCGGTCTGGTACACTTCCGCCAGTTGTTCAAGTGCCGAAATATCCACATACGTTTGTCCGATTTGAAGGGTTGTCCGCCCTTTTGCGGCAAATTTTTCTTTGTTTCCTTTTCTTGGTGAGGGAAGTTTCAGCCGTCTTTTTAATGTTTCCGGGGCAATCGGAAAGCCGCGGCCTGCCTGACGTATCTTTTCCCTTGCTTTGCTGCTGATTTCTTCGGGAAGATAGTCTTCCATTAGAATGACGGTGTCCGCAACCTCGAAATAGTCCCCGGCGCCGCCGGTGACGATGATGCTGGAAATGCCGAGATTTTCGTAGAGGGAACGAATGACGTCAATGAGGGGGGTAATGGGTTCTTTCCTGACGATTTTTTTCATTTTTTCGTCACGAATCATGAAATTTGTGGCAGACGTATCTTCGTCAATGAGCAGCAGTGTGGTTCCGGCCTCGATTGCCTCCATGATGTTGGCAGCCTGTGAGGTTGAACCGCTGGCGTTTTCAGTTGAAAAGTCTGTTGTGTCTTTTCCGAAGGGAAGGTTCCGGATAAACGGGGAAATATTGACATTCCGGATGGAACGGCCGTCTTCCGCTTTGATTTTTACCGCATCCGCCACTGTTGCGACAAATTCTCTGCCGTCCAGTGGGATGTGCCCGTACACACCGGTTTGAATGGCATTGAGGAGAGTGGATTTGCCATGAAAGCCGCCGCCGGCAATAACGGTGACTCCTTTTGGAATTCCCATTCCGCATACCGGCCCTTTGTTTGGTGTTTGCAGGGTGACTTCCATGGATTCGGGGGACCGGAAGGGAACCAGCGGGCCGTTGGTTCCGCTCAGCGGTGTGTTGTCGATTCCGCTTTTTCTCGGCAGAATCGCGCCGTCCGGAATAAAAGCGGCCAACCCGTGTTCGGTTAGTGAGCGCTGCAGGGCGCGATAATCTTCGTATGTGTTCACATGGAGGTGCAGGCGGTTCGTGATGGTCGTATCAAAGTTGGAGGAAAGTTGAATAATTCCCGGAAGTTCATTCAGCAGCATACTTTCGGCAACAGAACCCAGGATCGTACGGCCCCGTGCCGGAAGAGAGGCATAGAATCGGAATTCAAGGTATTCACCGGTCAGGACAACGGAACTCCGTTTCAGAATTTCCTGTCCGGGTTTCTGAATTGTAATCATCCCGCTGGTTCCGGTTCCCCGGATTCCCCGGCAGAGTTTTGAGGTATTAAAAAGAAAAAGGCGGGTTAAAAAATCTTCGGCAGCGGTGCGCCGGATTTCATTTTCCGGAAATTTTCCGGATATGGATGTTTCGGACAGGGGGATTCTTGCCCGGAAGGCGGACGGGGCGGCATAGGGATCTCCCTGAATGTGATCTGCAAAGAGGGTGAATTTATTGAATTTGAATATGTCTTCCAATTGTTTATATGCCTTATATCCCTTTCCGTTGATTCTCTGTATCTGTTCTTTCAGTTCTGTTGCGGTCCGCATAATACACCTCTGAATTTTTTGTCAAAAATATTATATCATAAAAAAGTAAAGAATTGTTCGCCGGAGTGGGGGGAATCAAAATTTTGGATTTTCTTTGAAACCATAAGGTAAATACTTCTTGAAAATAAGCCTGATTGGTGATATATTGATGGTATCAAAAGAAGGCGGAAAGTGTATAGAAAATGGGCAAAATTGGAATTCGTGAACTTTTCGGACTGATTAAAAACATCTATCTCAACCGGGAAACCGGTCTGTTAGTCTGCAACTTTAGAGCAGGTAAACGATTGATATGCTTTGTCAACGGTAACATCCGTTATGCCCGTTCCGGTGTGGAAGGCGAAAAGCTGGGCGAATTCCTCGTAAAAAACGGATATCTTGAAAAAAAGGAGCTGGAACGCCACCTCTCGCAGGCGCACGCTGCGGGAGAGCGGTTCGGCCGGTATCTCTGTGATAATGGAATCGTCGGTGAGGCGGATATCAAGGAAACAGTCAAAAAAATGATTCAGCATATCGTGATGCGGCCTTTTTTTGAAGAAATTGATGAAATAAATTTTGAAAAAAAACAGATTTCACTGGACCCTGCGCTGATGCTGGAGATTTCCACGGGGAATATCCTGCTGGAATGTATCCGTGATCTGGATAATCCTGCTTTTATTGAAAATGTTTTTGAGGAAAACAAAGATTGCATTCCCAGTTTCATGGACAACCCGATGCTGCTGTTTCAAAAAATCAGCCTGACACCGGAAGAGGGGTTTATCTTTTCCAGAATTGACGGGCATCTTTCCATGGGTGACATTGAAAAGATTGCCGGTATGAGCCGGGACCGGTTTGTGAAAATTCTGTATGGCCTGCATTTAATCGGGCTGATTGATTTTTCCCAGTCCCAGGACAGCTCTTTTTATGAAGAGGCCCGAAAAGAAGTTATGGAGAACATCATGGAGCAGGCGGAAGAGCCGGAGGCTACCGAGGCTGTGCCGGAACTTACGGAAAAGCAGCAGAATTTTGTCCGGGAGGTTAAATCATTTTATAAAGATCTTGACAATGTCAATTTTTATCAGCTTCTTGATGTGGCTCAGGAAGAAGAAATCAGTCAAATTAAACGCAATTACTATAAATTGATGAAACGTTATCATCCCGACCGTTTTACCGGGAAGCAGTATGCGGAAATATCCGGAATGCTGGATGAGATTGTTTCCCGCCTGACAGAGGCGTTCCAGATTCTGAAAGATGAAGACGGCCGCAAAGCCTATGATATGAAACTGAAGAAGCAGGAGAAAGAACCGCCGAGAGAAGCGGAGGGGAGAACCACCAGCAAATCCGAGATTGCGTTTCGGGATGCGCTGTTTTATATCAGCCAGGCCCGTTTCTCGGAAGCGATTGAGATGCTGAATCGCTGTATTCAGCTGAATCCGGACGATGCGAGGTATTATCTGGAATTGGGAAAGTTGCAGGTGGATAATCCGATGTGGGCAAAGCGTGCGGAGTGGAACTTGCAAAAGGCTCTGGAGTTGAACCCGAGTCTGCTGGAGTGCTATGAGCTTCTCGGCCGTCTCTGCGCAAAAACCGGCCGCAGGGAAAGTGCTGCAAAATTTTTTGCCGGAGCCTTAACCCTGGACCCTGAAAATAAGGTCGCGATCGAAGGGATGAACACGCTGAAAAAAGGAAATCGAAAAAACGGCGGGTTCATATCAAAAATTTCCGATCTTTTCTCATGAACCTTTATCCCGATTGTGGCAAAAAGTTCTTGACTGGGACAAAAATCCGGTTAAAATATTTATGTAAACAATGTGCGTATTGTGCGCATTTGTAAATTTATACAAGAAATGGGGTGAAAGCTGAATGGCAATTGTTTATGTGCGGGATGATGAGAGCTTTGAGAATGCGCTGAAGCGTTTTAAGAGAAAATGCGAGAAAGTCGGTATTCTTTCAGAGATTAAGAAACGGCAGCATTTTGAGAAACCCAGTGAAATTCGCAAAAAGAAGGCTCTTGCTGCCCGAAAGAAGATGCTGAAGAAACTGAGAATTGAAAGACGCCTTAACGGAGAATGACTTCAGTTTTCAGGAACTCGAATTTAATCGGGTCCTGGAAACACTTTCCGGATACTGCGGTTCCGAGCAGGGAGTTCGCAGTATAAAGAATCTGACTGTTTTCGATTCGGCCGGCCGGATTGAAAAATTGCAGAAGGAATACCGGGAAATTGAAGCATTGCTGGATAGGGGCAGGAAAATCGAACCGGCAGGAGGGAAATTTTTCCCCCTGCCGGTTTCTTATGTTTCCGACTATTTTTTTGAGCCCCTTGTTCTTCTCGGAATATTGAGAAATTATGAAATCGGTATTTCACTGAGAAAGTTTGCACGGGAAAACACCCTGCTCTCCCGTCATTTTTCGGAATTTATAGATTTAAGTGACTGGGCCCGTTCGGTGACGAAGGCCTTCGACGCGGACGGCAGTATCCGGGAAGACGCGACCCCGCATTTGAAAAAGCTCCATGCCCGGAAAAGGCGGCTGGAAAAGGCTGTGGAATCGGCACTGAAACAAGTGATGGCTTCTCATCACGAAATCATGATGGATGAACTTGTGACCCGGAGGGCGGGACGGTTTGTCATTCCGGTGAAGCGGGATTTTATCGGCCGGATTCAGGGGCTTATCCACGACACTTCCGCAAGCGGTGCCACTGCTTTTTTTGAGCCGATTTCCGTGGTACGGCAGAACAATGAGCTGCAGCAGTGTCTCAATGATATTCAAATTGAACAAAACAGGCTGTTGAAAGAACTGAGCCGGGCGGTTTTGAACAATCGTGATTTTTTCCGTGTTCTGGACGCGGTTATCGGCTTTTTTGATTCAATGCTGGCCCGGTACCGTTTCTCGGCAAAATACGGGTGCCGGCTGCCTGCGGTTTTACCTTCGGGGCCGCTGTGCTTGAGGGATGCCCGGCATCCGCTTTTGCTGTTTAATCAGCAGGAAGTGGTGCCCAACACGATTGAAGTGGACAGAGATGCCGGAATCCTTGTGGTAACGGGCTCAAATACCGGCGGAAAAACCGTTTTTCTGAAGATGTGCGGCCTTTTGCAGTTGATGAATCAGGCAGTGATTCCGGTTCCGGTGGAGGAAAACAGCACTTTCCCTGTTTTTCGCAGCATCATTACGGATATCGGAGACAGGCAGAGTATTGATGAATCTCTTTCGACATTTTCCTCTCATATGCTGGGGCTTAAAAGAATCCTGGAAAAAGCCGGTCCGGACACGCTGGTATTAATTGATGAACTGGGTACCGGTACCGCCCCGGGAGAGGGGGCTGCCATTGCGGTTGCCGTGGCAAGCGTGCTGGCGGAACTCGGGGGATATACGGTTCTTACCACACATTATCAGGAAGTGACACAGATGGCGTTTGAGGGAGAGTATAAAGTACGCCTGGCATCTGTGGAGTTTGACGAAGAGAAGTTGCTGCCGACTTTCCGCCTGCTGTATGACCTGCCGGGACGGAGCCATGCCATTTCAATTGCCCGGCGTATCGGTTTGCCGGAAAAGGTGATTCGCAGAGCCGAAGCTATCGCAGGAGCCTCTGCCGGAAGAAATTCAGACCTGATGGTTATGCAGCTGGCAGGGAAAATCCGGGAGCTTGAAGAGAAAGAAGCACAGCTTACCGCACTGCTCAAAGAAAATGCCGCCCTTGGAAATCGGTATAAAACCCTGATGACGGAGTTAAAAGCGGAGAAGAGAGAACTTCACGATGAATTTGAGCAGAAATATCAGCGGATTCTCCGGGATTTCAGAAAAGAGAAAGAAAAAGCGCTGTACCGGGTTTCAGAAAAACAGCGGGCAGCGGCCAAAAAAGTGGAAGATGACTTTATTTCTTCTTATGATGAGAAAATCGCTTCGAAATTGAAGGATACGGAAAAGAAGAAGCCGTCTGCCGGGTTCAGCAGGGGGGACAGGGTCCGTCATCACCTCCTTGGCATCACCGGCATTGTGGATGAAGTCAGTAAGCAAAGAGACCGGGTAAAAGTGACGGTGCGGGGGAAATCCGTATGGTTCGCAGCCGGTGATTTATCCCTTGAAAGCAGCGGAAGCAATGGGGCCGGCGGCAGCGGGACCGGTGTTCATTTTTCAACCCCCCGGGCGGTGAAACCGTCGCTCCAGTGCAATCTGGTCGGAAAAAGGGTGGAGGATGCAATTTATGTGCTGGAACAGACATTGGATCAGTGCGTTCTTCAAAGCCATGAATCAATCCGGGTAATTCACGGCCACGGTTCCGGAAAATTAAGAAAGGGAATTCGGGCATACCTGAAAAAAAGTCCTTATGTCGAACGGTTTGAGCCGGATACGGATGACGGTGCCACACTTGTTTTTTTGAAATAGCCGGGTTTTGAGAACTCAGCCCCCCTTTGGATAAGCAATCTGTTAAAATTCAGGAAATGAAATTTTCCGGGAGCAGGTATGATTTTTTCACAGCAATTTATCCAGGAACTGAAGAGTCGAATTGATGTTGTGGAGCTGGTGGGGTCTTACGTTAAATTGACCCGTGCCGGCAGCCGCATGCGGGCGCTTTGCCCCTTTCATCAGGAAAAGACACCTTCGTTTTATATTTCCCCTGAAACCGGATTGTTCCATTGTTTCGGATGTCATGCTGCCGGAGATATTATTTCTTTTGTTCAGCAGATTGAAAATTTCGATTTTAACGAAGCGGTACGGTTCCTTGCGGAACGATACGGAGTTCCCCTTGAATTTGAACAGGGGGATAGTGTTGACCGCAGTGACCGTGACCGCATTCTGGAAGCACTGGAAGCTGCGGGGCAATTTTATTCAGAGGCACTCAAAAAAAGCAGCGGGGTGAAAGAATATCTGCGCGGCAGAGGGATTTCAGCTGAGACAGCGGCGGCGTTAAGAATCGGTTATGCTCCGGAGTCCGGCCTGATTTCTTATCTGCAAGAAAAAGGCTTTAAACGGGAAATTATGGAGAAGGCGGGGCTGTTGAATGATCAGGGCAGAGATAAATTCAGAGACAGGCTGATGTTTCCCATTCAGAATCTGTATGGAAAAATTGTGGGTTTCGGAGGGCGCGTTATAAAGAAAGACACAAAAGCACCCAAGTATCTGAACAGCCCGGCAACCCCTGTTTTTGAGAAGAAAAGGATGCTCTACGGACTGAATCTGACCCGGGATTATATTCGGAAAACCGGTTTTGTGATTCTGGTTGAGGGGTATATGGATTTTGCGGCACTTTACCAGCATGGAGTGGTCAATGTGGCTGCCGCCCTCGGAACCAGCTTCACGGAAAATCACGCTATTTTGCTGAAACGTTTCGCAAAGAAAATTTATCTCTGTTTTGATGCGGACAACGCGGGGATGGAAGCGGCGCTCCGTTCATTCAAAGTACTGGCGCCGGGGGGGCTGTTTGTGTACGGTATTACGCTTCCAGGCGGTGAGGATCCCGATTCATTTGTTAAAAAAAGAGGGAAAGAAGAGTTTATGATGCTGTTGGATAAAGCGGTTGAAATTCCGGTATTTCTCTCCAACCAGACCCTGAAACCGGAGATGATTCAAAACTTGACACTGGAAGAAAAGCTGGACAGAATCAACGCTATTCTGGATGTGATTTCGGTGATTCCGGACCGGATTCGTCAGAGTTACTATGTAAAAGACCTTGCTGTCCGCCTCGGGGTTCCGGAGCGGAATATTGCCACCCAGCTTCACAGCCGGACAAAGCGTCCATTCCGGAAGAAAGAAGAGGATTTGCGGCCGGAAACCCCCCTGGACCATCTTCGGGAAGCGGAAAAGGGAATTCTGCTCCTGCTTGCGAGGCAGCCCGGCTTGAAGGAGCGGATTCGGGAGAATCAGGAGTGGTTGAAAAAACTTCCGGTTAATCCCTTTCTTCTTGAAATGCTGGAGATTGAATATGAGAGGGTTTCGGATGTTATTCACCGTTTCAGCAGAGACTTGAATGCATTTTTGACATTGAGGGAGCAGGAGGTATCCGCTGATGCCGATTCCCTGTTCCGGGCGCTGAAAAGGCAGGTGGTACAGCAGGAGCTCCGTGAGGTGAAAAAAAAGCTGGAAGCGTTTCAGGACGGATTGACAGAGGAAGAGAGGAACGAACTTTTAAAGCGTAAAGAAAAGCTGGCAAAGGAGTTCTATCAATTATAACAAAGCGGGCAGAAATCCGGTTGACTTCCGCGGACCGGCTCATTATAATCGTTTGAGTTGTGTGGAGGAGTGGCAGAGTGGTCGAATGCGGCGGTCTTGAAAACCGTTGACCTTTCACGAGGTCCGTGGGTTCGAATCCTACCTCCTCCGCCATAATCGCGGAGGAGAGATGCTGGAGTGGTTGAACAGGGCTGCCTGCTAAGCAGTTGTACTGGAAACGGTACCGAGGGTTCGAATCCCTCTCTCTCCGCCATTTTTTTATCCTGAATTTCATATGGGCGTAAGCAGGACAGACAAGAGGCATCAGAGAGTTGAATCTTTTTTTGCTTGCCGGTCGTTCCTTTTGACTGCGCTGTTTTTGCTTTTCAGTCCGGAATTACTTTCAGCTTTGAAATGACTTTGATTACCCCTTTTACGCTTTCGGCGATGGATACCGCCCGGTCTACGGCTTTCCGGCTGGGCAGGTTGCCCCACAGGGTTACCACCCCCATGTATGTGTCCACATCCACTTTTCTGGCGGAAACCACAGAATCGGCAATGTATTGACGGTTGATTTCAGCGGTAATCCGGGCATCTTCCGCAATCTGGCCCACCGGACGTTTATCTTTTCCCACATAGTAACCCCCTGCGCCGGCACCGCCCACCAGAAGCAATGCGCAGCCGCTTGAAAAAACGATGGAAAAAATCAGGACAACAAGAAAGGGAATATTCCGTTTCATAAAGCCTCCGGGGGGATTTTATTCTGTCTTTTATATCTTACGCCGCAACTTTGGGCTGTCAATGGTTAACCGGTATCTTTCATCTTGTTTCCCCCGGAACCGTTACATGATATAGTGTACGAAACAGAAGGGTTAAGGGGGGGTAAGATGAATAAAATGTCCGTTCTGTTCGGCCCGATGCGGCTGCCGTTTGTAATTCTCGCGCCGATTTGTGTTTTTCTCGGTATCGCAACGGCATCCTTCGCCGGCGCTCAGTTTTCTGTTTTCCAGGCCGTTTTGGCGGTTTCAGGGGGTGTTTTTGCCCATATCAGTGTCAATGCGTTCAATGAATACACGGACTTTAAGTCCGGATTGGATTTTAATACCACAAAAACGCCGTTCAGCGGCGGAAGCGGCACCCTGCCGGAAAATCCGGATGGGGTGGAGGTGGTTCTTTTTGTCGCATGGTTTGCCATGGCATTGACTGTTGCCATCGGGATTTATTTCATCTGGCTTCGGGGCTGGCTTCTGCTTCCTCTGGGCCTGATTGGAGCCGTTATGGTTCTGGGATATTCAAAATGGTTTACCCGCAATCCTTTTTTCTGCCTGATTTCACCGGGAATCGGTTTTGGTTCCATTATGGTGATCGGAACCCATGTGGCCCTTACCGGCAGTTACGGCTTATCTGCGGTAGCGGCATCTTTTGTGCCGTTTTTTCTGGTCAATGACCTTCTGTTGCTGAACCAGTTTCCCGATGTTGAAGCGGACAGAGGGGTGGGGCGCCGTCATTACCCGATTCTAATGGGCCGGAAGAAGTCCGCCTGGCTCTATATTTCCTTTCTTCTGCTGGCGTATCTGACCCTTGCTGCCGCTGTTTTTCTGTCAATTCTGCCGCTGTGGTCTCTTTTGGGCCTGGCAACTGCTCCACTGGCTTTCGCAGCCGGCCGCGGGGCACTGAAATATGCGGACAATACTCAGGCCATTGTTCCGTATCTGGTTTTGAATGTCTTAATTAATCTGCTGACCCCGCTTCTGATGGCGGCCGGTATTTTTATCGCGAATTAACCGCCCGGCGGGTATGGCAGGTCTGTATTACTCAGTGGTGGTTGAGAGGTGAACACGTTGAAATTGTCATCTACTTCGGCACTGGTCCTGCTTTGGGCAGGGCAGGATTGTTACAGAAGCGAATGGGCAAGAAATTTTCTGGGCCGATTGAATCTGGAGGAAGGCCGGCCCCTTTATGAGAAATGTGCGGCAATCTGCCCTTATTATGACCAGGTGATTAAGAATCGGAAATTCGGTGTTTTCCATTTGATTGAGCAGGCATTTTCAGACAGAAACGGGCATTATCAGGTGATAATTGCGGGGGCGGGCCTTGATGCCCTTGGCATTGAAGTGACGGAGCGTTACCCGAACGTCAAAGTGTTTGAGCTTGATCGTGAGAATATGGGATGGAAATTTAATCTGTACGGAGAAACGGGGGATATATCAAAGCCGAAAATTTTTTTTATTGAAACCGATTTATTAACCCCTTCTTCCGTTTATAAAAGCCTTGTTGTGCACGGTTGGGATTCAATGAAAGAGACTTTGATGATATTTGAAGGTATCAGCTATTATTTGCCCGCGGAAATACTTCGAAAACTTGTTCGGGTGGTTCGGCCCGATTGGGCGATTGTTGAATTTCTCAAACAGAATGACAAAATTGACGCTGACAAAGCGGTTATTCCGAAAAAGATTTTTGATGTTATTTCAAATGAATGCGGTTTATCGCATATCAAGCGCTACAGCGGTTCGGAGCTTGAAAAGTACTGTGCGGATATGTCTGTTTCGGATACGTGCAGCATGAAATTTCTGGAAATGGCCAGGACAGGGGCGAACCGGTATTTTCCCGCAGAAGACAGCGGTTGGATTGAGGTATGTCTGCTGGCGAAATGAAAACGGATTTTCAGCTGTGACTTTTCCGTGTTCCGTCCCCTTTCTTTTTTATGATACTATTTAAAAAACGTCTCACAGGAGGGCCGCAGAGGTGGAAATCAGTGGATGCAGGGTTTTAATCACCGGAAGCGCGAAGCGTGTGGGAAAGGTGATTGCGCTGGAATTGGCGCGCCTCGGGGCGGCGGTTATTCTTCATGCTTTCAAAAGCAATGAGGCGGCTGCGGCTGCGGCTTCTGAGATTGAGGCTTTGACTTCCTGCCGGCCGCTGGTACTTTCCGGAGATATTTCTCAGCGGGAAACCTGGACAGCAATGGATAGTGAAATTGAGAAGCATTATGGAGGCCTGGATGTCTGGGTACACAATGCGTCGGTTTTTGCGGCCACACCGTTTTTTTCTGTTTCCGACAGAGAATGGCAGCATTTTATGGATGTGAATCTGAAGGGGGCTTTCTTCGGGGCACAGGTGTTTGGCGGAGAAATGAAAAAGAAGGGCAGGGGAAAGATTATTGCAATCGGTGACGTGGCGGGAGAATTGATTTGGCCTTCCTATATCCCATATTCGGTTTCCCGTGCCGGAATGCATGCCTTAATGAAAGGGCTGGCACGGTTGTTGGCTCCTGATGTACAGGTGAATGTAATTGCACCGGGGCCGGTGCTTCTGCCGGAAAATACCGATGATGCGGAGCGGCAGCGGATTTTGGAAACCATTCCTCTTTCGCGTATCGGAGAACCGGAAGACGTGGCGAAGGCGGTTTCTTTTCTCATGTCAAATGATTTTGTTACCGGCCAGGTGCTGCGTGTGGACGGAGGCCGTTCCCTGTGAATGGGGGAAGGCTTAAGATTAGATAAAGAGCATGAGCCGGGAGAATATCCGTTTTTTCTTTATTATTTCAGAGTCTTCCTGTTTCCGGTTCCGGATACGGCCAGCGGTTACTGTAAACGCGGTCGGGACGGAAGCGCTTGGGCGTGGATTTTAACTCACGGGGAATTCCCAGCACAATCAACGCAATGGGGAGAATATGCCGGGGAAGTTCCAGGAGTTCGGTTACCGCTTCCATTCGTTGTTTCCGGGGATAAACCCCCAGCCAGCAGGAACCGATACCCAGTGAGTGGGCCGCCAGCATCATATTCTGTACAGCCGCACCGCAGTCCAGCGCAAGATAGCCTTCTGCGGCTTCCAGGCGTGTGTCTCCGCAGACTGCAATTACGAGCGGCGCTTTATTGACCATTTTTGCGTAAGGATGAAAGACAGGGATTTTGTTTAATTGTTCCCGCTCATTAATGACAATGAAATGCCAGGGCTGGTGATTATTGGCGCTGGGCGCATACATGCCCGCTTCGATAATCCGGTGTATCTGTTCTTCCGAAACCGGTTCGTCCGTAAAACTGCGGATACTTCTCCGGGTTAAAATTGCCTGCAGGGTTTCCATCGCCGCCTCCATGATATGTTATTCCCGATTTTACAGGAAAACAGCAGCAAAGTGGGAAAAAATGAAAGGCGGGAATGCCCCCGCCGTCACAACGTGAGAATTTTTTGGAGGTTATCGGTGGATTGGTGCCCCTCTGGTTACGGTGATGGTAACAATGAACTGCCCGCTGTTTTTATACATTCCATTCAATGTGCAATCATTGATTCCGATATACAGAGTTCCGTTTTTCCCTGAAAAAGTATGTTGTCTGCCGATAAAGAAATTCGGGTGTCCGACATTTCCGATAAGGGCGGCATGGTTCATTCCCGGTTCCGGGTCGTCGCAGTAGTTCCAGTTGTCCGGCCAGCTTTTTGAATAACTGCTGACAGGCCATCCGTTGGGGCTGACACCGGACTGACCTTCTTTATTGAAATAGACTTTTCCGGACGCTTTTATTTTGACAGTGTCCTGCGGATAAATCCGGAGGCCGGTGTTTACCCATGCTTGATTGCCTCGGATTTTCACAATTTTTGTTTCCTGCTTTTGCCGTTTGGGAGCGTGTTTTGCCTGTGCCTGCGGAATTCCGCAGAGCAAAACAAAGATAACTGTGACAAACACGAATAATTTTTTCCTCATTTTTCTGCCCTCCTTCGGGTTCCGGGTTTATGATATGGTAATTATCGCCATTAAAAATTTAAACGATAATTACGATTACATGTATTACCGTCGAAAACATAAAATTGTCCGAAAAAGTTAAAAAGACCGGAACAAAAAAATCATCCGTAAAAAAACTTGGTTAAGAATCTACAGTAATTATACCTGACTTTCTGTGTTTGTCAAAATTTTGATGAATTGGGTTTGAGACTTTCTGAAGCCAGGCTTCCGATATGGGATGAATCAGATGAGAAGGCTCTGAATACAAGGTTTTTGAGTAAAAAAAGGGGAGAAAACCGAAGATGTTTTCTCCCCTTTGAATAAATATGAAATAATTTTGATGGGCGGTGATGTTATCCTTTCCACAGGCCGTGGAGGTTACAGAATTCACGGGCGGAAACGGTTGATGCGTCTCCGATTGCGAAAACGGCTTCCGGCTTGTCGCCCGGATTCAGGTATTTCTTGTGTGAAACACCGTCAGCGGTGAGTTCAATCCATTGAATCCAGTGTTTTTCTTCCATCGGGTGAAGGGTAGAACCCACATACACCCGGTAGCCGCCGTCAATTTTTTCAATAACAGGAACATGTTTTTCGGTGCTGGAATCTGCGGTTTTTTCCGTTAACAGTTCCATGTCTTCGCCGCAGCAGACCAGGGTGCCGGCACCTTCACCGATAATTTCCACAATGTTGCCGCAAACGTTGCATTTGTAAATTTCCGTACGTTTTGTCATAAAATCCTCCGGATTTTTGATGGTTACAAGTATAGTTTAGAGTTCATCCGTATGTTCTGCAAGGAATTTTGCCACACCTTCCGTTGTGGGTTCCATAGCACTTTTCCCTTCCTGCCAGTTGGCGGGGCAGACTTCACCGTGCTTTTCAACAAATTGAAGAGCTTCCAGAACGCGGAGAGCTTCATCAATGTTTCTGCCAAGCGGAAGGTCATTGATCACACAGTGGCGTACAATCCCTTCTTTGTCAATGAGGAAGAGGCCGCGGAGTGCAACAGCTTCGTTGAACAGGATGCCGTAGTCCCGTGAGATATTCTTTGTGATGTCCGCCACCAGGGGAAATTGTACATTGCCGATGCCGCCTTTTTCCACCGGTGTGTTTTTCCACGCGAGATGGCTGAATTCCGAATCAACAGAGGCTCCGATAACTTCACAGCCCCGGCTCTTGAATTCATCCAGCTTTTTGTTGAAGGCAATAATCTCGGAAGGGCAGACAAAGGTGAAATCCAGCGGATAGAAAAACAGGATGACGTGTTTGCCCCGGTAATCGGATAGTTTCAGTTCGCCGAAAGTATTATCCGGCATTACAGCTGTTGCGGTAAAATCAGGTGCTTCTTTGGTAACAAGTGTCATTTCATTTCCTCCAGTTATTTTTCGGTTATTCGGCAGGTGCGTAGAAGCACCGTTTCGGAGAAATAACTTTCCCCTCTTCTTTCAGTTCTTTAATTGCTTTTGATACTTCTTTTCCGTCAATGGACAATGCTTTGGCAATATCGCCGGGACGAACCGGTTTTCCGGCCTTCTTCATCTCTTTCAGAATGTTTGTTTTTACTTCACTCATTTTTTCCTCCGTACTTATCAGGAATCATTCGTAATAATAGCATCTTCATTTTCGTTGTCAAGCCTTTTTTGTAAAGTTTTGGAAGAAAAAAAAGGAGGGAGGGGCCTGGCCCCTCCCGTAATGTGAAATCAGCTCAATAAGCTTCTTCGTCGTGGATGATGTCTTCATCTACCGGATGGCGCAGTGTGATATAGTGCCAGATCTGGTAAGCGATGACAAAAGGAATACACAGCAGCACTACGATAAACATGATTTTCAGCGTTCCCTGGGTGGATGCCGAATTGTAGATGTTCAGAGATGCCGCCGGGTCAAGTGAAGACGGGTAGAGGTTGGGGAAAATTCCGCCAAGCCCGAAATAGGTGACCGCCACGATGGTGACGCAGGAGGCAAACCATGCTTTCCACCAGCTGGCTTTCGCGATGAATACCCGGACCGTAATCAGTGCGACTACCGCAATTAAAGGAATAATGAACATAATCGGGTGCGCAATATAGTTGTTGTAAAGGGATGTCGCGAATTTGGAATATACGAGGAAAATAACGGCGAGAATCAGGACAACTACCCATAATTTTGATGCGGCGTTTTTTGCCCGATCCGCCGGCATTCCGGTGGTTTTAACCGAGGCCCAGAGGGCACCGTGCATGAAGAAGAAGAACAGAAAGAACAGGCCTCCCGCCAGGCCGTAGGGGTTCAGCAGTGTAAACAGGTTTCCGTGAAACATCCCCTGTGCGTCAAAGGGAATCCCTTTGAAAATATTGGCAAAAGCCACTCCGAACAGCAGAGCCGGGAAAAAGCTGCCGACAATCAGACACCAATCCCAGATTTTACGCCAGCCCGGATTTTCAATTTTGCTGCGGAATTCGAATGCCACTCCCCGGAGAATCAGGGCGAACAGGATCATGAGCAGCGGCGTGTAGAGCGTACTGAACATGACAGCGTACGTTTTCGGAAATGCGGCAAAGGTGGCGCCGCCTGCGGTGATGAGCCATACTTCGTTTCCGTCCCAGAATGGGCCCATGGCATTGAATATCATCCGTTTTTCCGTGTCGTTTTTTGCGTAGAGGGGCATCAGGGCACCCAGGCCGAGGTCTCAAAACCGTCCAGCATGAAGTAAACTGCCCAGAGGAGTCCCCACAGGATAAACCAGGTAATGTTCAACATGTGATTTCCTCCTCAGTTTTCTTTCGGCCCTTTGCGGGCAAAAGTGAATAACAGGTAAAAATCTGCAATACCAAGCAGGGTATACACCAGTGTAAATGCGATGAGGCTGGTTGCGACCTGCGGTGTGCTGATTGCAGTGGATACGGCCTTGGAGGTTTTCATTAATCCGTACACAATCCATGGCTGGCGGCCAACTTCCGCCACTGTCCATCCCAGCTCAATTGCGAGGTAGGGGAGGGGAATTGCCCAGACTAATATTTTCATGAATTTCGGATAATTCTCAATTTTATCCTGCCAGCGCCATGCGAAAAGTGCCAGCAGGATCATGAGAAATCCGATTCCCACCATAATTCGGAATGCGAAGAATACGGGAGTTACAGGTGGCCGTTCGTCTTTCGGGAAGGCTTTCAGGCCTTTTACTTCCGCATCCGGTGTGTAATGGGCCAGGATGCTGAGCAAATGGGGAATTTTCAGTGCTTCAAAACTGTTTCGTTCGTGAGCCGGGTCCGGAATTACCAGCAGATTCATTCCTGCGGGCTTTTCGGTGTTCCAGAGAGATTCCATTGCAGCGAGTTTTGCCGGCTGATATTTTGCGACTTCTTCACCGCTTAAATGTCCGGTGATAACCACTACTACTGCAAAGATAAGGGTGAAAGCCGCAGCAAGACGGAAAGATTTTTTAAAGAAACCCACATTGCTTTTTCTGAGAATATGCCATGCACTGATTCCCATAACAAAGAATCCGCCGACGGTATAGGCGGCCGGGAGCTGGTGAAAAAATTTCAGAAAAGCGTAGGGGTTGGTAATGACATCAAGGAAGCTGGCCAGCTCCGCGCGGCCGTTATTCAGCGAATATCCCACCGGGTGTTGCATCCACGCATTTGCCGTTAAAATCCAGAATGCGGAAATGTTGGAGCCGATAAATACCATCCAGATAGCGGCTGCATGCATTTTTTTGCTGAGCCTCTCCCATCCGAACACCCACACCGCAATAAAAGTGGATTCCATAAAGAAGGCGAGGGTGGCCTCAATTGCAAGGAGAGATCCGAAAATATCCCCCATGAAGACGGAATAACGGGACCAGTTGGTGCCGAATTGGAATTCAAGGGTAATACCGGTGACAATTCCAATGGCAAAGTTAATCAGAAACAGTTTTCCCCAGAATTTGGTAATCCGTTTGTACTCTTCGTCCCCGGTTTTCACATACATGGTTTCCATAATGGCCACCAGCAGTGAAAGTCCCAGTGTCAACGGAACAAACAGGAAGTGGAAATAGGTTGCCACGGCAAACTGGAGCCGTGACAGTGTTAATACATCCATACTTGTTACCCCCTTCTTTATTTGTGTGATACCTGAATTCATTATAGCGCAAAATTTTGTTTGCCGGAGAAATTCCTGCGTTTAAATACATAATAGATATTATTATCAAAAAAATCGGCCTGATTCAAGGTGATTTTGTAAAAAAACAGGCTTTTTGATGGAAAGTGCTGAACAAAACAGCGGTGGAAGAGTAATACTAAATAAGAGAATTTGTATTCCTTTTGTTGTAAAGAATATGCAACAGGGAAATGTGGCTTTGTATGTTTCTGTAATTAAGGAGAATAAAATGGACAGAACGATTTTGATTGCGTTGGTGGCCGGTATTGCGGTTCTTTTATTTATTTTTATGTTTATTTCCGGAAAAATGAAGAAAGAGGATCCGGAAGCAAAGAAGTCCCCCAATTTCCGAACTTTATTTTATATTGGTGTAACCTGGCTGGTCCTTGGTGTCGCGGCAAAAATTGTTACGCTGTGGGGCATGGGACTGGTTCTTATTTTTATTGGAATTGAGAATAAAGATAAGTGGGATGACGAGAAGAAGTGGAAGGATTTGTCTCCGAAGGCAAGAAAAGTTAAACTTTTTCTTGTGGGAGGATTGACACTGCTGCTGCTGGCGATGCTGGCATATACAATTCTGTTCAAAGGGAGTTAAACCCAACAGAACTTTTTTGCCTGGTGTGTCGGTGTTTTTTCAATGGGTAAAGAAATCCAGAATGTTTCCAAGTGTGGATGTTTCTCCCCGGTAGAATTCGGTGTAGCGGCAGCGGGTGCAGGTGATGGTGGTGAATTTGCGGTTCTGCACATCAAAAATTTTTGCGAACCGGCCTCCGGTTGCCCGCATTACATCGGTTTCAAACTCCGTATTACCGCATTTCGTACATTTCCAGGCTGGTTTCCGTATCATTTTATCTCCTTTAGATTTTTTTTGTGTCAAAAGATGCGGAGCGTTTCCGAATCTTTACACTCTGCTTTACCTCCCTTTTCTCCGGTTTATTCATTCCGTTTATCAGGCTTGGCCATCTGTTTGCAAAAGTGATATTGTATAGAAACAAAACCGGAGGAGAATAGGATGACTTGTCAAACAGATCGTTGCGGATTGAGGGGTTCAGGGATATTCCTGCTGATCACTGCGGCAATTCTCATTTGCTGCGGTGTCCTGGCACAAAGTGCGAATCCGGGGCGGAAACTCTTTGTTCCGGTGCAGGTGAAAAGCTTGAATCAGAACTTTGATACTGTTTCTGTGGGAAAACTGCCGGCAGGGTGGACGGCGGATGCCACGCGGCTTCGCGGGCCGATGGAGACCTGGCAGGTGATTGAAGACAGCACTGCCCCTTCCGGCAGCCATGTACTGGGAATGACCCGCCCGAATCACCGCTTCGGCGGGACATTCAATATCTGCTGGACGAAATCCGTTGTATTTTTCAACGGAGAAATTTCGGTTCATTTCAAGGCCGTGAAAGGCCGGGGAGATCAGGGCGGCGGTATTATGTGGCGGGTTCTGAACAAAAACAACTATTATGTTGCACGGTTTAACCCGCTGGAAGATAATTTTTGTGTCTATTCCGTTATAAACGGGGTTCGCCGGATACTGGCAAGTGCCACAGTCAAATTGCCGGCCGGAAAATGGCATACAATGAAAATTGTTCAGAAAGGAAACCGTTTCGAGGGCTATTTAAACGGAAAAAAACTTATTAGTGGAACCTGGAGCAAAATTAACGCTGCCGGGGGCGCTGGTGTGTGGACAAAGGCGGATGCCGTGACTTCATTTGATGATTTTTCCGTCCGCCCTGCGGAGCAGCGCAAAACGAAACGGGTGAAGTAATGAAAAAACTACTGTATTTTTTTGTTATTGTCTCCATTCTGGCGGCGGGGACTTTTCTGATTCGGTATTCAAAGACCAAAACAGGCCGGAAGCGGACGGAACAGACGGTTGTGGTGTATGTTTCCGAAGATCAGGTGTTTTCGGAACCGGTTCTGAAAGATTTTGAGAAGGAAACCGGCATTCAAGTAAAAGCGGTGTACGATACGGAAGAAGCGAAGAGTACCGGCACCATGAACCGTCTGATTGCAGAAAAAAACAACCCTCAGGCGGATGTGTACTGGGCAAATGAGCCCATTCGTGCCGAAGTTCTGAAACAAAAGGGAATCAGTGCGCCTTATTTTTCCCCGAACGCAAAGGGAATTCCGTCTATGTTCAGGGACAAAGACGGGTTCTGGACCGGTTTTTCCGCCCGGGCACGGGTATTTATCGTGAACCGCAAAAATGTGAAATCCGGGGAGATGCCGAAATCCATAACCGCCTACACGGATTCCCGCTGGAAAGGGAAGGCTGTAATTGCGAATCCCCTTTTCGGTACAACAACTTCCGAGATTGCCGCTTTGTACACGGTGTGGGGGGAAGAGAAAGCCTACGGGTTTATGATGGGGTTGAAAGTGAATGATGTGGCGGTTTCCACAAGTAACGGGGAAAGCGCGGATTTTGTTGCCGCCGGACGGTATTTCTTCAGCCTTGTGGACAGTGATGACGCGGTGAATCGTATCCGTCAGGGGAAGGATGTTGTTATGGTGTATCCGGATCAGAAAGCCGGTGAAATCGGGTGCTTCATTGTGCCCAATGCTGCAGTGCTGATCAAAGGGGCACCGCATCCGGAAACTGCGAGGAAGCTCATTGATTATCTCTTGTCCCGGGAAACGGAGAGAAAACTGGCATTTGCCGATTGCGCCCAGATTCCGCTTCATCCCGGTGTTGAACAGCCACCGGAATTGAAGCCCATAAACAAAATCAGGGTAATGCAGGTAAATTACGCCGAAGTCGCGAAAAAAATGGTTGAGATTCAGCCATTTTTGAAGGGGTGGGCAGAGGTATTATAGGTGCGGAAACGGATTTTTCTGACCTCTGTTGTTATTCTGCTGATGATTGCGGGGTTGCTGCCGGTTTTGTTCATGCTGGCCAAAAGCGTCACGGCTGACGGTTGCTTAACCCTTGCCGCGTACAAAGGCGTACTCACTTCCCGCCGCCAGTGGGTACTGATGGGGCACAGCATGGCATTGGCTTCTCTGGTGACGGTGCTGACGCTTGTGGCCGGGGTGCCCCTCGGGATTCTCTTTGGAAAAACGGATTTTCCTTTTCGCCGGCTTTTTGTGTTTCTGTTTGTTATTCCGCTGTTAATTTCCCCTTATATTATCGCAGTATCGTGGTCTGATTTGTTTGGCGGCGGCTTTTTGGCCGGAGTGCTGGGCCCGCATTTTACAACGGTGGCCACTCGTCTTCTTTTTGGACTTCCCGGATGTGTTCTGGTTCTCTTTTCAACGTTTCTGCCCATTCCAATGGTGTTGACCATGGTTTTTCTGAAATCGGTCAATCCCCGGCTTGAAGAGGCCGGGCGGCTGGTTTCAGGCTGGCGGGGTGTGTTGAAAAATATCACTATCCCCCTGATTCTGCCGGGTATTCTTTTATCTGCCATGCTGGTTTTTCTGCTTTCTTTCGGTGAGTTCGGTGTTCCGAATTTTCTTCGATACAATGTGTTTCCGGTGGAGAGTTTTACCCAGTTTTCAGCCTTTTACAATTTCAAAGCCGCCACCGCGGCGGCGGCCCCCCTTGCGGTACTTACTCTGGTAGTCCTTGCGGCCGAATTTTATTTACTGCGGGGCAGGGGAACGGAAATTCCTTCATTTTCAGATTCCTCAATCCCTCTGCCAATCAATTTTGGAAAATACCGGAAAATCCTGTTTTTTTCAGTGGCGCTGGCGGTTTTTCTGCTGGTGATTATGCCTCTTGCCGTTTTGCTGATTCAATCCGCAGGATTTGACAGTTATGCCGAAGCTTTCCGCAAAGGCGGGGACAGCCTGCTGCGCAGTCTTCTTTATGCGGTTTTCGGGGCGACACTGCTGACCATATTCGGTTTTTTTACCGGCTACCTGATTCGGACAAGGGCACTGCGTTTCTGGCGTTCAGTTGATTTTGTGACCATATTTCTCTTTGCCCTTCCCGGGACAGTTCTCGGTATCGGCCTTGTGACCCTGTGGAACCGCCCCCTGACCAATTTTATCTACGCAACGCCGCTGATTATCATACTGGGATATCTTGCCCGCTATACCGCACTGACCAGCAGAATTTCCGCCGCCTATCTCGGGCAGATACCGGGGTCAATGGAAGAAGCCGCCCGGATTGCCGGTGCCGGCTGGTTTCGCAGAATGGCACTGATTGTGGCGCCTCTGGCAAAGAACGGCCTCTTTGCCGGCTGGATTGCGGGATATGTTTTTTCCCTTCGGGATACCGCCGTCACGATGCTGGTTTATCCGGCCGGCCATGATACGCTTCCGGTCCGTATTTTCACGCTTATGGCCAACGGTTCTCCCCGCCTCATCGCGGCACTCTGTATTATCATGGTTGCGGTAACCATCATTCCTGCGGGAATTTTGTGGATGGTATCCAATCCTGTTCAGGAAAAGGAAACAATATGAAAATAATCGAGTTAAACAGGGTTTCCAAAAGCTACGGCAGCAACACGGCAAAGGTGTTAAGCGACATTTCAATGGAAATAAACCGCGGGGAGCGCATTGTGATACTGGGCCCTTCCGGCTGCGGCAAAACGACAATCCTACGTCTTATCGCGGGATTTATTGCCCCGGACAGCGGCAGTATCAGCATTGGAGGACATCTGGCGGCGGCGGGTAAACGCATTTTCCTCCCCCCGGAAAAGCGGAATATCGGCATGGTTTTTCAGGACCTTGCCCTCTGGCCACACCTTACGGTGAGAGGAAATATTGAGTTTCCGCTGAAATCCGGAGGGGTTCCGAAGAAAAAGCGCAGTGAAAAAATCGAAGAAATCCTTGAACTTGTCGGAATGAAAGGTCTAGGCGGCCGAAAGCCGGGGGAGCTTTCCGGTGGACAGCGGCAGCGTGTTGCGCTGGCGCGGGCACTGGCCCCGGAACCCGCTGTTCTGCTGATGGACGAACCCCTTTCCGGTCTCGATGTTGAACTGAACACCCGTATCAGAAAAGAAATACTCCGTCTCCATGAAAAACTGGGGTTTACTCTCCTTTACGTCACCCATGACAGAGAAGAGGCTTTCAGCATTGCTACCCGTATTGTTGTAATAAGTAAAGGGGGAATCAACAGAGACAAGAACCCCGGTTTGCCGGAGACAGAAACGGGACAACAGGAGCGAAATTGAGTCTTTGCTTTCGAATGGCCTGGAACTGGAAGATATAAAACTGAATCTGTTTTGATGAAACCAAATTCAGTTTGAAAGCCTGCTTTGTATATGGGGTATAATAAATTGTTCATTTAATTTGAAGGAAGTGCCGGATGAAAGAAATTACGGGTCATCACCGGAATCGGGAATTATCGCCTGTTCCTCCAAACCGGAGTCAAAACTGGCTGACAGATGTCCGCTATTTTATTCTTCATAAACCGGAAATTCCGACATTGGTTCGGTTTGATTCGGATGAGGAACGGGAAAATTACAGTCAGCGCATTATGCAGCGGCTGGGGCTGAATGTTCAGCGGTATGTAATTCTCAATATTCATCAAATTGGTATTAACCTGCCGGTAAAATATGTGTTTGAAGAACTGTTGAATTGGGATGGTGATGCCACCTGCTGGCCAAACCACCTTGCGGAAGTCAATCGGATTGACGGTCGTCTTGACGCAATTCACCTCTATCCCTTCGGGTGGCGCCGTTACCCTTTTGGCTGTGATGGATTTCTCGGCCTTCACTACATTCCACTTTTCGATCTGAACGCCCGCCGAATCCAGAAAACGCCTGACCCCGATGAAATGGATAACGCCCGTTACCTTCTTTACGATTGCAGCGGGGGTTATCCCATCGGCATTTTTGCCATGTATGCCCGTTCTCCTATTGCTTCCCAGGGAGAGGTTGAAACATCTCAGGTTTTTCTCGTGGTCGGTTTCAATTTTTACGGCCGGGAGGATTTATCAAAAAAACGGCTTATCCATGGCTTATGGGAAGCGATTCATAACCGTGTAACATCCAACGTTATGAACCGGTTCAAACAGCTCTGTGAATGGCGCTTTCAACAGATTCAGGAGAAAGGGAAATTCTGATTGGGACAACGTGAATGGAGTTGAACAACAGAAAAATCCGGGACCGGTTTTGCTGTTCTGGAGTTTTTTCTTTCGGCATGAAATGAAACACCCCGCCGTCAGGCGGGGTGTTCTCTGTCTTTTCTGCCCTTTTCTGTTTATATAAACCGCGCAGCGGCGCAGGGCTCAGCCCCGCACCATTGCATTGAATTCCTCGATACGTTCGTCAATTTTCGGAACCATATCGTGGATTTTTTTCCAGTAATTGCGGTAATCATGCCATTGGGCGTTGAGTTCCGGCAGTTCTTTCTGCTGCTGTTCGATCCAGGTATAGTATTTGAGGTTGTGAATCCGTTTTCTGCCGTAGAAATTGAGTTCTTCGGTATAGTCCGGGGTGATGGATGTTAAAAGTTCATAGTCTTTCCCCGCGTCAATCTCACTGTATTCACCCCTTTCTTCGTGGAGTTCCCGCATTCTTGAACCGTAGAGTTCCATGGAGTCGGTGAGGACGGTGAGGACAATGTCATCGCCGGTAAGCTCGAAGTAACGGGCAAATTTGATGGAGGAAAGCAGGTTTGCCACACCGGAGATGCCCAGAAGGTCGAGGTTGTCCACCAGTTCGGGGTTAATCCCCTGTTTTTTCAGGTATTCTCTTCCCTTCGGCTCGTTGAAGAGGCGGATAAGGCGCATGGGGTGCTCGTCGTCAATGGCGGTGACCATATCGGTATTTCTCGCGTTGTGAATCCAGGGTACGTGTTTGTCGCCGATACCTTCGATGCGGTGGCCGCCGAACCCGTTTAAGAGCAGGGTGGGGCATTGCAGGGCTTCGCTGACCACCAGCTTGGAGCCGGGGAACTGTTCTTTCAGAAAATCCGCGCTGCCCATTGTACCGGATGAACCGGAGGTGAGAACAACGCCGGCGTATTCCTGGCCCGGTTTCATTTCCTTTTTCAAAACTTCCAGCATGGCGTTTCCGGTAACTTCGTAATGCCAGAGATGGTTTCCGAATTCGTCAAACTGGTTAAAGATTACAATGTCATCTCCCCGTTCTTCGTGGAGTTCCCAGCATTTGTCGAAGATTTCCTTGACGTTGCTTTCGCAGCCGGGGGTGGCGATGACTTCGCCGGCAACGTTGGAGAGCCATTCAAACCGTTCTTTTGACATTTCTTCCGGTAAAATGGCGATGGATTCGCAGGCGAGAAGTGCGGAGACATAGGCGCCGCCCCGGCAGTAGTTTCCGGTGGAGGGCCAGACCGCTTTCTGGGTAACAGGGTTGAACTGGCCGGTGGTGAGACGGGGAGCGAGGCAGCCGTAGGTTGCACCGACTTTATGGGCGCCGGTGGGAAACCATTTGCCCACGAGGGCGATGATTCTGGCATTGACGCCGGTGAGTTCCGGCGGAAATTCCACGTAATTGACATCCCCGTAGGTTCCGCCTTTGACAACCGGTTCGTTTTTCCAGGTAATGCGGAAGAGGTTCCGGGGATGAACATCCCAGAGCCCGATGTTTTTCAGTTCTTTCTTTGCCCAGTCCGGCACGTTTTCCGGGTGTTTCATCTGGTCGAAAGTGGGAAGGACAATGCCCCGTTCCCGGCAGCGTTCTGCTGTTTTTTCAAGTTGTGCTTTGTTCACAGTTAAGTCAATCATATCTGCTCCTTATAAATTTGATTGTTCTTTATCTCAAAGAATTCAATAATTTGTTCAAACAGGAAATCCCGTACGCTCACGATTGTATCTTTTCCGGAATTCGACAGGGAACGAAACAGGGGGGCAAATCCCCTGTTTTGCAGTTCTACCGGGCCGATTTCGTCGAGAAAAACAGGTGAAATTCCGGTTTTAACGGCATTTTTAATAATTTCAGCAGCTTTTTCCTGTGCTTTTTCTGAAAAGCTGTAAGGGCCGAAGGAAAATGCCTCGTCCCAGTTGTCCGGTATTGCATCGGCAATTCTGGCAAAGGGAAGGCGTTGCCCGGTTTTGAGGTGAACAAGGTCATAGCCCCGGTGGGTACCCTTTTCCATGAATTTCGGGCAGAGGATGCCGTCTCCACCTTTTTCCCGGTACAGGGCGGCCATCTTTGTGGTTTTTCCGCTGTTTACCGGCCCGACAATGAAGGTCACCATTTTCCCCCCATGTGATTTTGCCCCGTTTTTCCGTACCGGACAGCCTGAATTTCAGCCAGGATGGAGATGGCAATTTCCTGCGGTGACGGCCCGCCGATTTTAAGTCCCACCGGCATATGAAGCCGGGACAGGTCGGCGTTCGGAAGCTGTTCTTTCAGTTTTTTAACCATTGTTTCGGCTTTTTTCCGGGAGGCAAGGACTCCAATGTAAGCCGGTTGAACCGGAAGCCGGTAGATGTTTTCCATTGCCACTGCATCAAAGCTGTGGGAATGTGTGCAGATTACAACAAAAGAACGGCTGGTGACGGCGAGTTTCCCATATCCGTCCCGATAATCCGGAAGAAGGATGGTTTTGTGAGGTGTGATGCTGTCCAGCAGGCCTTTCCGGCTGTCTGCCGCGGTGATACGGTAGCCCAGCAAAGCGGCATGCGCCAGAACAGCCTGTCCCACGTGGCCGGCCCCGAGGATGACGAGGTGGGGATTGTTTCCCATCAGTTCAAAAAAGATAGTGGTGCTGCCTCCGCAGACCATTCCGGTTTCCACTTTGTTGTCCACAAGGCGGTCATCATCATCGAGGTTGTAGTGAATGAGGGCGGTCTTTCCGGATTGAAAGAGGGTTCCGGCCGCTTTCAGCGCCGCTTTTTCCAGTGCGCCGCCGCCGACGGTGCCCACGGCACTCCCGTCTTCCCTCACCAGCATTCTCGCGCCGGGGGCGGCGGGCCCGTGTCCTTTTTTGTCTACCACTGTGGCCAGCACGATGCGGTGTCCGTTTTCTATTTCCTGTTGAATCTGCTGAAAAATGCTGTTCAATTCATATCCTCCTTCAAAAGTGTGACATGGGAGATGCCGGCCAGTTTCCGGAACGGGGTTCCCTCCGCCGCCATGGGCAGAAAAGTGTCCGGGTCGGTGACAATACTGCCGGAAACCGCGTCAATGCCGAATTGGAAGAGCAGTGGTGTCAGCGGGGTGGATGGCCCCAGCAGTACCCGGTAACTGTCTTTTCTGCATGAGGAAATGATTTCATCAAAGCTGTGGTTGATCAGGGAAGTGGCGGTGATTGCCACCACATCCGCTTCTTTCAGCCGCTTTCTGATTTCTTCCGCAGGGAGATCGCCTTTTTGAGGGTTCAGTTCAAACACGAGGGCGCCGGAGAACAGGTTTCTTACCCTTTCGATGAAGGGAAAGTGCCCGATCATGCCGAGTACACCGCCTTTTCCCTTTTCCACAAGCAATTCCCGGGCGTTGAGTTCTTTTAACGGAAGCGCCGCGGTCTCAAGGGCGCTGTTGATGGCGGCAATGCCGACGGATGCGGCAAGGCTGTTGTCGGAACGGGCAAGTGCCGCCAGCTCTTTTACGTTGCGGCCGACCAGTGTTCCGGCTCCCGGTACGGCTTCATGCCGTTGGGACAGCGGTTTTAACGTGCTGGCAATGCCCCATCCGCTGCTTTGTACAACAGTATTGAAGCATCCGGCCAGAACACGGCGTACCGGAACTGCCCGGGTGGATTCAATCAGCGATTCAATTACATTCATTTGCTAAATCATCAGTGCCAGCCCGTTCAGGACAATTGCGGTCAGAAGCGAAATTCCGGCATGAAGCGGACGGACAGGCTTTTTCAGCAGCCGGAAATCTGCCGGAATTTTTGTCATTGCCATAATCAAACCGGCATTGACGATACTGTCGATGATGAGGAATCGAATCAGAATGTCCGGTGCCGTGAATGCCATCCCGGCGGAAATACCGCCAATCCATTGTGTTGCCACAAAAATACTTTTCCAGCTTACGGTCAGGGTCAGTACGGTTGCAAAATTGAATGTTTTTTCCGGTTCGGTGCCGATGATGAAGAACGCGGCTGCGGATTCGAGAAGAATCGCCATTGCCGGATTTACCGTATCCATCGGAGACAGGAAGGGAAGGGCAAGGGCGCTCAGTTTAATGGCTGCGGCCACTGCGGCAGTCTGAAAGATAATGTTCCGGTTCCCCCCTTTGACAAAAGCCCGGTGCATAAAGAAAAAACCGATGGGAAACATCACCAGTCCGGCTAATCCGGGTATGGTCAGAAAATGGGATATTCCGTGAAGAAGTGTCCCGAGAACAGCTTCACTGATTCCCCACATGGATCCGAAAACGGCTGCTGTCAACCAGTATTGTTTATCAAATTTCATTATGATTCCTCCTTCAGTACAAAGTTTTCTATCAGGCGAAGTGCGATGGTTTTACGATAATTCGCATCGGAGCGCTGGTCTGTGATGGGCAGGATCAGCTTTCCGTAGCTTTCCAGAATTTCCGGCAGCAGTTTTGCCAGATCCGTAAGCGGCTGGCCGATAAGACGGTTTTCCAGTTCTCTGGAACGCACCACAGTGGGGGCTACCGCGCCAAGGGCGATACGGATATCCGCCAGCATTTCCTTTTCTTTCAGCATAAAAGCCGCAAATGATACTTTTGACAAGGCATTTGCCTTTCTTGTCCCCACTTTCCGGTACCCTTCCACCGTGAAATGGGGCAGACGGAAGTGAATCGCAGTCAGCAGTTCATCATCCCGGAGAATGGTTTTTCCCGGCCCTGTGAAAAAAGACAGAATCGAGACGTTCCGTTCTCCGGAAAGGGATTGCAAAGTCAGATTGGCATCAAGAACGGATAAAGGCGGCAGCGTATCTCCGGCGGGAGAGGCATTGCAGATATTTCCCCCCGGTGTGCCGAGGTTCTGGACAGCCGGTGCGCCGATGAGTTCACATGCCTGACGGAGAATTTCCGGGGTGTGGCGCTGGTGGATGATTTCCCGATAGGGAACACAGGCTCCGATGGTGAGTTCTCCATTTTTTTCATAAATTTGAGTCAGTTCGGCAAGTTGTCCGATAAACAGTACCGGCTGGTCGAATCCAGCAGCGAGCCCTGCGCCCCGGCGATATCGAACCATCAGGTCGGTTCCTCCGGCGTAGGGGATGCAGCGGGTTTCGGAGCGGATTTTCAGTGCTTCTTCCAGTGTCCGGGGCCGATAGGATTTTACCATTTGCCTTCCCCCCTTTTAGCCGCCAGCCTGATGCCGTCCACAATCATATTGTAACCGGTGCAGCGGCACAGGTTGCCGGAAATGGCTTCACGGATATCGTTTTCACCGGGATGGGGGTTATTTTTCAGCAATGCGTAAGCGGCAAGGACCATTCCCGGTGTACAGAATCCGCATTGAACCGCTCCGGCATCACTGAACGCCTGTTCGATTACCCGGTAAGCCGGCGTGTTTTTGAAATGAACAATTGTCTCAACATTCATCCCCTCAATGCTTCCCAGTGCCACAAGGCAGGAGTTGACCAGTTTTCCGTTGAGAAAAACGGAGCAGGCGCCGCATTCTCCTTCCCCGCAGCCTTCTTTAACCCCGGTTTCGGAAAAATCATCCCGAAGAACATCCAGAAGGCGGCGCATCGGGTCGCTTTCAAGGGAGACAGGGGTTCCGTTCAGGGTAAACTGTATGATTTGACTCATTTCACCGCCCTTTTTATCAGTATTTCCGGTTTTACCGGGATTTCATGGATTTCGATTCCCAGCGCGTGGCTGACAGCGGCGGCATAAGCGGGTGCCGCTCCGGCGATGGGCAGTTCTCCCGCACACTTGGCACCGAACGGCCCATATTCGTAGGGATTGTCAATCAGTTCACTTTCGATAACCGGGGCATCCACCGAAGTCGGAATAATGTAGTCTGTGAAGCTGTGCTGGCGGTACGCGCCGTCGGCGGTATCCATGACCTCCAGTGAAGCATAGCCGAGTCCCTGGAGAATTCCGCCTTCAATCTGTCCCCGGATAATTTCTTCGTCAATGGCGATGCCGACATCATGAACTGTCCATACCCCTTTGACAGCGGTTTCGTATGTCAATGTGTCCACTTCCACTTCCACTGCGACAATTCCCCATGAATACGCGGGGTAGGCGTCGCCCTGAAGTTTATCCTGGTCCCATTGAATGTAGGAAGGGTGGCGGTAGCTCTTGGATACCGAAAGCGTTTCACTTTCATTCCATCTTTTTTTCAGTTCCTTTGCCGCGGATTCCAGAAGGTGGCCCACGATAATCACAGTACGGGATGCAACAGTGGGGCCGGAATCCGGTACCCGATCGGTATCCGGGTTGGCGTATTCAATATTCTGAATCGGCAGTTCCAGTATTCTTGCCACGATTTTCCGAAGGGTTGTCTGGGCCCCCTGTCCCATCTCCACATTGGAAATGAGGATTTCCGCCCGGTCTTCTGCCAGTTTCCGGATAGTAGCCGTACCTTTGATGATTTCTTCCCCTTTTCCGGTGAATCCGCAGCCGTGGAGATAGATTGCCAATCCGATTCCACTTCTGAACCGTCCCTTTTTTGAGGCGAAAATGCCTTCCTTTTTTCTGTAATTGGACATTTTCAGCACCTTTGCCAGCATTTCATGAATCTTAATTTCATCCCGGAGCACGCCGCCGGTTGAGGTGGTATCTCCCTGCCGGACAAGATGAATTTCCTTGAAAGTCAGCGGGTTCATTCCCAGTTCGGAAGCAATCTGTTCCATGTGCATTTCCACCGCAAAAAACGCCTGAGGCGCGCCGAAACCGCGAAACGCACCGGAAGGCACGTGGTTGGTTGCCATTACCCGGCCCCGGACAGTGACGTTGGGAATATTGTACACGCCGATGGCGGCAAACAGCGCCCGTTGAAGCACCACCGCAGACAGGCCCGCGTACGCGCCGCCGTCAAGGGTGATATCCGCTTCCATGGCGATTACCCGGCCGTTTTCGTCTATGGCGGACCGGTACCGGCTGACTGAAGGGTGCCGTTTTGTGGTGACTGCGAGGTCTTCTCCTCTTTCGAGTACAAGTTTCACCGGTTTTCCGGTCTTGATTGCCGCGACAGCCACATGGCCTGCGAGAAGGGACGGGTATTCTTCCTTTCCCCCGAATGCGCCGCCGGTTGTCGCCTGAATAATCTGCACGGCGTCTTCTTTGAAACCGGTGAGCTGCATCATGGCATTTTTCACGTAAAACGGGCATTGCATGGAACCGGTGACAGTGAGTTTCCCGTTTTTGTAGCTTCCGATCATTCCCTGAGGCTCCATGTACGCCTGTTCGTGATAACCGGTTTTAAATTCGCCTTCAATAACGGTTTTCGCGGTGGAAAACGCGGTGTCCGGGTCACCTTTCCGGAAACTGTATGCCGCGAAGCAATTATCGTCACCGAAAATTGGCGATTTTGCCGCAATAGCATCATCAATGGAGAGAACCGGGGGAAGGTCTTCGTATTCCACCTCGATTGAGTTGAGAATATCGGCTACTTTTTCCCTGTCCGGCCCCACCACAAGGAGAATGGGTTCTCCCACGTGGTTAATGACTTCTCCGGCAAAAAACGGCCAGTCATCTTCCAGCATTTTAATGCGGTTGCGGCCGGGAACGTCATTTCTGTCCACAATAAAATAATTGTCCGGAATCTCGGGCAGGCGGATGGCGGTAATCCGGGCTCTCGGACGGTCTGCGCGGAGCGTCCGGGCGAAAAGAAGGCCTTCGGGACGGATATCGTCTGTGTAAACTGCCTTTCCCGATGCTTTTTCCGGGCCATCGAGGCGATCCGTCGGAGTACTGATTGAGTTCTTCATAATTGTTCCTTGCGCGTATTTTTAAACTCATTATAGATGGTTTGCGTATCAATATCCACCAGAATTCCATCATCATCGGTCTCTACAATGACAGGATTATGACGGTGAAGAATGTTCCGGAGAATTTCCGTATCCGGTGCCGAAAGAATTTCCCTGCGTATTGAATAATCCAGCAAAACAGGGTGTCCTTTCTTGCCTTTAAAGGCGGGGGAAACCACATTCCCGTCACATGAAAGAAGTTTTTCGCATGTTTTCCGGGAAAAGAAAGGAATATCGCCGGGGGTCAGAAAGAACCGGGGCGTTTCCACAGCCGCCGCGCCGGTTTTTACCGACGAGAACATTCCGCTTTCAAAATCCGGATTGAAAATCAGCTGAACAGAAGGGAAGGGCGACATCAGTTCTTCCACCTTTTCCCGGTTGTGTCCGGTAACTACCAGCACACGGCCGCAGACTGCCAGAAGGGTTTCCACCGGATGGTGCAACAGGGGTTTCCCCTTCACCGGAAGCGCCGGTTTGAACTTTCCCATGCGGCTGGAAAACCCGGCGGCAAGGACAACTCCGGTGACGGTTTCCCTGTTCATGTGATTTCACCTGTGGTCTTTACGGGCTTTTCCGGTATTGCCACCCCCTTTCTCGCGGAAACAATATCTTTCAGGCCGTTTCCGGTGGAAAGCATCACAATCTCTGCTGAACAGTCCAGCTCTGCCTTCATTTTCATAAAACCGGCAAAGGCAGTGGCGGCCGCCGGTTCCGCAAACAGCCCGGCAGTGGAGGAAAGCTGTTTCTGTGCAGTGAGAATTTCTTCATCTGAGACGGTGAGGCATTTCCCATGATGGCGGGTGAGGTTCGCGAGGGCGTGAAAACCGTTCCGGGGCACATCCACCGAGATGGAATCCGCCACAGTGCGGGAGGAAAGCGGTTCAAGGAATTTGCCTGCATTGAAAGCCCGGCAGATGGCACTGCTCCCTTCGGCCTGAACCGCGACAATCGTGGGAATTTTCTTTGCAAGCCCGAGTTTGACAATATCATTGAACCCCTTGAAAACACCGCTGATAATAACACCGTCCCCCACGGGGACAAACACAAAATCCGGTACGCGCCCCAGCTGAAAAAAGATTTCCAGCGCGGCTGTCTTCTTTCCTTCGATAGTCAATGGGTTGTAAGCGGTATTCCGATTGAGACACACATTTTTTGCGGCATACTTCATTGACAGCTCATAGGCATCATCGTAAGTCCCGTCCACGAGGATAACCCGGGCGCCGTATTGAAGGGATTGCACCATCTTGGCTTCCGGGGCGGTTTTCGGGATAAAAATTGTGATATTAAGTCCCGCAGCCGCCCCCACGCCGGACATGGAAGAAGCCGCGTTGCCGGTAGATGCCACAATGATATTTTGAATTCCATGCTGTCTGGCAAATGCCGCCACAAGATAAGATGCCCGGTCTTTCAGGGACCCGGTGGGGTTCAGTCCGTCATCCTTGATAAAGAGACGGGGAAATCCCAGTTGTTTCTGCAATCGTTCCGGTGACCACAGCGGAGTATTTCCCACCGGAATACCGGGGAAAAAATCTTTCGGAACCGGCAGGAAATCCCGTACATCCCGGCTGTCAGGGGCGGCCCCGCTCAATTCCACATCCAGAACCCCCCGTAAAGGCTCATTTTCTTTCTGCTTCTTCGTGCAGTCGGGGCAGGTGTAGATACCGGGCTCAATGGCGTAGGTTTTTCCGCATTCGCTGCATTTGTAGATAAACTGCAATGTCTCTTTATTCATCTTTTTCTCCGTTGACAGTCGGGTGTGGGCGGCCCGTAAAGCGGGGACAGGCAGCTGGGAAGTTGCCAGTCCCCGTTTTACTTAACACTACTGAAACAGCCGTTTCGGCTGTTTCAGGCACGTCCTCCCATCGTCAATGCCAGCAGTGCCCGGGCGGTGTGGAGGCGGTTTTCCGCTTCATCGTAAATAATGGCATGTTCGCTGTCTAAAACAGCGTCGGTGACTTCCTTGTTCCGGTCCGCCGGCAGCGCGTGCATCAGCTTCATATCCGGTTTGGACAGGGCGAGGCGCCGTTCGTCATAAATCCAGTCTTTGTGCTTTTCAAGGTTTTCCTTCATAATCCGGTTATGTTCTTCATCGTCCACATAGTGGTCGAAAAAGCCGAATCCGCCCCAGTTTTTCGGAATCACAATATCGGCATCCCGGACAGCTTCATCCATATCGTGAACAATGGTCAGCTTGCCGCCGCCTTCTGCGGCATTTTTCTTTGCCTTTTCCACAATGTTTTTCTGCAACGGGAACTCTTCCGGATGCGCCACCACAACATCCATGCCGAAACGGGGAAAGAGAAGTGCCTGGGACTGGGGAACGGAGAGGGGTTTGGCATGGGAAGTGGCATAAGCCCAGGTAACTGCGATTTTGATATCCTTCAAATCTTTGCCGAAATATTCCTGAATTGTCATCAGGTCGGCAATGACCTGCAGGGGATGGTAAATGTCATCCTGCATGGAAATGACCGGAATATCGGATTCCCGGGCAATTTCGGAAATATAATCATTTCCGATGCCGTGGAAACAGTTGCGGATGGCAATGCCGTCTCCCATCCGGGACAGTACCTTCGCGGTATCTCTCGGTGATTCCCCGTGGGAAATCTGCATCTTGTCCACCGTTAAATCGTGGGCATGGCCGCCGAGCTGGGTCATGGCCGCTTCCATAGAGTTCCGGGTCCGGGTGGACTGTTCAAAGAAAATCATAAACAGAGTCCGTTCCGGCAGCAGAATTGTCCGTTCCCGAAGGGCGTAACGCCGTTTCAAATCCATTGAAACATCCAGAACCGTGTTGATTTCCTGCCGGGTCCAGTCGTCAAATGTAATCAGGTGTTTTCCGCGAAAGAGAGTGCTCATTGTTTTCCTCCTTTTTCCAGCATGTAGGGGAGAGCCGCGTAAAACGCGGACGCTTTTTCCAGATGGTCCACCGGGGTTTTCTCGTTGGGTGCGTGGGCGAGGACTTCGTTGCCCGGCCCGAATCCGATAACGGGAATTTTGTGTTTTCCGCAGATCGCCACACCGTTGGTTGAAAATGTCCATTTGTCAATCTTCGGTTCCCCGCTGAAAAGTTTCCGGTATGCATTCGCTCCCGCAGTCACCAGCGGATGAGTTTCGGGAATTTTCCAGGTGGGGAAATATTTTTCCTGCGTGAAAACCGTTCCCTTGTAGCTTTTCCGTTCATAAACCGGAATGGTAATTTCCGCGCCCTCCGGCAAAAATGCTTCCAGTTCCGCTGTGGCGGTTTCCTTGGTTTCGCCCCATGTCAGCCTGCGGTCCAGATAGATGCGGCAGTAATCCGCAACGGAACACTGGGACGGGGAGGATGACTGGCAGATGGAGGCGGTGACACTGCCTTTTCCGAGGAAATCATCTGTTTTCAGACGCTTGTGAAGTTTTTCAACCTCCAGCGCGAACCGGGCGGCTTTATAAATGGCATTGTCGCCCCGTTCCGGTTCGGACCCGTGGCAGGAAAGCCCGTGGAAATGAATTTCAAACTCCATTCTGCCCCGGTGGCCCCGGTAAATATTCAGGTTTGTCGGTTCGGTGGAAACGGCAAAGTCGGGTACAAATTTTTCTTTTTCAATCAGATAATTCCAGCACATGCCGTCACAGTCTTCTTCCATAACCGTGAATGTGAAATAAACCGAATATTCGCCGTCATAGCCCAGCTCTTTCAGAATCCGGCCTGCGGTAACCATGGCTGCCGCGCCTCCTTCCTGATCCGCGCTTCCTCTGCCCAGCACAAACCCGTCTTTTATCTCACCGGAAAACGGGTCAAAATCCCATTGTGAACGGTCTCCCACATCCACCGTGTCAATATGGGCGTCAATGGCGAGAATCTTCGGGCCGTGGCCCACGCGGCCGATGAGGTTGCCCAGCCCGTCCACCCGGACTTCATCAAAACCGGCTTCCCGGCACTGGCGGGCGATTTCATTGATAACCGCTTCCTCTTCACAGCTCATGGACGGTATTTTTACCATTGCGGACAGATTTTCAGCCGTTTTGTCCCGGTATGCCGCCGCTTTTTCCCGAATTTCCGATATCTTACTCATTGTTACCTCCAATAAATCCGCAATATTTTCTATTTAATTCGCTTCAAAAGATTTTCCATCGAATAGCGCCAGTGTGCTTCCAGAAGGGGCAGTGCGGCATCTTTTCCGTCATTTTCAATGACAGTGAGCAGGCGGGCATGGTCATTTACGGAATGGGAAACCAGTTCAACATCCCGCATATAGCCGAACTCATAACGCCGTACCACCGCTTTCAGCTCCGCGATGGCATTTTTCAGCCGCTGATTTTCATATCCGGAAAGCAGTACCTCGTGCCACTGTTCATCCAGTGAAATCCGTTTTTCCACCTTGTCCGCACTGTTTTCGAGGGACTGATTAAGCCGCCGGAGCTTTGCCAGAAGTGTTTCGGGCAGGGGAGGGGATTCCTGAAGTGCCAGGCATTCCAGTGCCCGGACCATCGGGTAAGTTTCCTTGACAACATCCGCTGTCATTTCGCTGACCACAAAACCCCTGTGATGGAGGTTGACCAGCAGCCCCTGCCGGGCAAGACGCAGCAACGCTTCCCGTACCGGTGTGCGGCTGACACCCATTTCTTCTGAAATTTCAGTGTCCCGAACCGGCACTCCCGGTTCCAGTGTGCCGGTAACAATCCGGTTTAACAGGTCTTTATAGATGATTTGTCGTAACGGTTCCGGCCGAATCCCTTCTCTCATGGCTAAGATTGTATACAAAATACAAAATACAGTCAAGTGCTTTTCCGGTAAATAAAAAAATACGTACAGCGCCTTTGTTCCGGACAGAGTTAATGGTCAAAATGAATTTTGATTCGGGTTCCGCTTTTGTCTTCATGAAAGGAGATGCGGTCCGGAATCCGTTTGAGCATTGTTGTGGCAAGGGATGTTTCCGTCGGAATTTCGTCATGCGGTGCGGCGTTTTCCCCGGCAGCCGTTTCCGGAAGTTTCCAGGGAACTCCGATGGTCAAATCCAGGTTGAATTCATCAAACTTGGCATTCACCTCAAAAGATTGAGAGGGGTTCGGGAAGGATTCAATCAGGCTGCGCAGTTCATCCAGTGCGGCGACGGAACGGTAGATAATCTCCGGCCTTGCGCCCCAGCGTTTGCCGAGTTTTTCCATTTTCTGAAAAATTTCTTCGGATCCGGCGCCCACCTGTATTCTGAAAGACTCTTTGTTTGAAATTCCGATTCTGAATACCAGGTTTAACAGTACCGCGAGAACCGCGGACAGGGACAGGGAAGATGCCACCACCGGGTGAATCCAGTGGGGAACATTCTGGTAAATCTGCGGTGTTAAATCGGCACTGAGGCCGAAAATAATGGAAAATCCCACGACAAAGGTTTTTCTGGCATCCATCATCCGGGAAGTGATAATCTGGAATCCGGCCACCACCATAAAACTCAAAGCGAAAATCAGTACCGAACCCATCAGCGGCCGGGGCATAACGGCGAACAGAGCCGATATTTTCGGAAGAAACCCCCCGGCAATCAGCAGGCCGCCCATCCAGAGCGCCACTCTGCGGCTGGTAACGCCGGTGGCAATGGTGAGGCCGAGGTTGGCGGAAGATGTGGATTGTCCCATTCCCCCCAGTACTCCGGCGGTGAAGCATCCGGCGCCGTCCGCGAGTATTCCGCCGCTGATATTTTCCATGTCCGGCCGTTTCCAGTCCCGGTCGTTGATTTTCTGGGCTGTAATCATGTCCCCGATGCTTTTCAGGGAAGAGCAGATCATGGCAATTCCGAAAGGCAGAACCATATCGCCCCGGAATGCCCAACCGGGATGATGGGTGAAGGGAAACCATGCCGCAGACGCATTTTTGATTTGAGCCAGGGCACCGGGAGAAATCACTCCGGTGAATATTGCCAGGACATATCCCACCACCATGCCGACCAACACACTGAACATTTTGAGTTTTCCCTTTGTCCAGACATTGATTCCGACCATGGTGCCGAGGGTGACAATGGAAACCAGAAGCTCTGCCGGTTCCACAACCGTATCGTTTCCCCCCAGGCCGGCAAAATTTTTCATTGCCAGCCCCACCACTGAAATTCCCACCATTGTTACGATGGTGCCGGTTACTTCCGGGGGAAACAGGGCGCGCATTTTTCTCAGAAAACGGGAAAAAACCATTTCCAGCGAACCGGCAAACATCGTCATGCCCAGCATCAGGGGAATGCCGCCCACCTGAACCGCAAGGAGAGAAGAGGGAATAAAGGACGGGCCGCAGATTTGCGGAATCAGAAAGCCGGATCCCATGGGCCCCCGTTTAATTGCCTGGAGAATGACCCCGACACCGCCGGCAATCATGGAAACGCTGACAAGAAACATGGCCTGTTCCTTTGACGCGTTGATGGTGCTGACAATGAGAACGGGAAAAACCAGCGAAATGGCATAAACAGAGATGTGCTGAAGCCCCTGAAGCAGGGAAATCCAGGGCGGTGGAACCTCATCCACCCAGTATGTGATATTTTCCGGGCGTTTCATCTGGATTCATTTCCCATGCGGGAAGATGCTTCATCTACAGAATTTACAATGCTGAAATAAGGGGTGAACCCTGCCAAATCGAATATTTCTTTTACCTGGCCCTGCATTGCGGCCAGGAAGAGTTTTGTGCCGTTTTGTTTGACTATTTTTGCAAGCTGCAGAAATATACGGAGGCCGGAGCTGCTGATATAGCTTAATTCGCTCAAATCAATTATCATATTTGTTGGTTTTTCTTTGGCCTTTGACTCGGCAATTGTTCCGAATTCCATTGATGTTGTCGAATCCAGTTTCCCTTCAATTCGGAGTAAAATATAATTTCCCGTTTCCGAAACCTGAATGTCCATTTGTACCCCCTTGAGCGCAACGGCTGTAGATTTTTTAATTGTAGTAAATCGGGAAGGAAGAAACAAATTTTTTGTTGCCCGGTGGCAGGGAAAGCCAGCAGAGCGGAATGATTGTTTACAATGCCGGTTTCATGGTTTACGCCATCTACAAGTAACCTGTGAAAAAATATTGTCCGGTTGAGCGGTGTGATAGAACGGGAGAAGGCCTGGATGTCAGTGCCCCCGTGCCTCTTTCAGTTCTGTTTTTAATTCCGTAAGAATTCGCCTGAGTTCCGCTTCGTGGCCTTTTTCCTGTTCCGCAAGGTCGGAAAAAAGCAGACGGGACGAGTCGCTGACAGCCTTTTTTGCCGCTTGAAGGTAGAATTCCCTTGCGGAAATTTCTCTGGGGATTGCCAGTAAAACTACCTGAATCATTTCTTCCAATTCTTTTATTCTCTGTTTATCCATAGTTACCACCCTTTGTTATCTTAGGCAAATGCCGGTTCGTATCAGGAAGGCCAGGTTATTTTGCCGCCATTGAAGGCCACAATGGTTAAAGCCGGGACGTTCAGGAAAACCAGTGCCGAATAGCTAAATGACAATGGCGATGTGCCTGCGGAGATTCCGGGATAAAGAAAACGCAGTACACATCCGCTGATACCAAATACCAGCATGACAAGGGTAAAAATGATTTTCATCCGGAAAATACGGGTCAGTGTCATCTGGTAGTTTACCCACCAGCTGAATAATCCGGAAACTGCTGCCGGAATGGTGGTCAGCGTAGCTCCGATAAAAGCATAAAAAGCGGCGGATTCAAAGGCTGAAACCCTGAAAATGAGGTATAAAAGCTGCATGAAAGCGGCAAAGTAAAATAAACCCATGGGATAGTGCAGGGTGACGGGGTGGGGATGGAATCTTCGGTACCAATCACGGAGCCGGTCCATGCGGTCAATGAAAATGTCTTCGGCAACTTCATCGTCAATCGTATCCACAATTTTGCATTGCTCTAATACTTCTTCTGCGTGGGGCGCCATGGACATGAAATCCGTAAGATCTTCCCCGGCATGATGGCGGTTGACATGGGTGCCGTTTCGCCACAATTTACTTCCGGTGATGTCGTACACTTTGCCCTTGTACGCAAAATATGCGGGCCGCCCGTCTTTGCCGTCATAATTTTTAAGGTTCTCCCTTTTCACAATACCTCCCTGTTCAGAGATTTTATCCGGGCTTTATTATTTTATTATCCGTTTGCCGGCCTTTTTTGTCAAGGAATGGCGGGGAATAAAAAAATCAGATAAAAAAATGACATTTTCTGTTGAATGGGGGGAATCTGCGTTTTATAATGCCCTGCAGGTTTGCAGAATTTCAGGAGGAATAAAAAATGCAAGTGCTTAATAAAAAAGTACTTTCTGTAAGGTTGGATGGGTGCAAACGGCCCCGTAGGGTCTATGATGTCCTCTGCCAGTATCTGGACGTTCCCCATCGGGGCGAAATTATACTTGAAATGGAGCCGTATGTGGTTGAAGACCTCCGCGAACTGGCAGAAAGCGAGGACAAGTATGACGCGGAAACCCGGCGGATTTCTTCTGAATTGGCAGATGTTATTGCTGAAAATTTATCTGATTTTGATTATCTGTGGCTGACATACTGAATTTCCATTTAAAAATGAGAAAGTCATGACTGCGATAGGGTATAATGCCTCTATGAATTAACCGGGAGGAACCATGAAACGAAATAGTTTGATTCTGATTCTCGCCATTCTCGCTGTGGGGCTGGTGGGGTGCAGTACCGGAAACAAGGAAGCTGTCAAAAAATTTAAAACAGATTTCCAGAAAATCCGAAGCGATTTCCAGATGAAAGTGGAGAATGTGAAAAGCCGGGAAGCCTATCAAAAAACAGTCAATGAACGAAATGCCGCTCTGGACGCCCTGCTTGAAAAAAACAAAGACCAGAAAGGGGACGAGATAGAGCTGATGCGGGTTAAAGCGCTGATGCTTGCCGGAAAAACCGATGAAGCGGATAAAAAGGCGGAGGGGCTTCTGAAAGGAAATAACTCCGAAATTAAACCCCGTGTAAAAATTGAGAAGGTGGGAATTCTGCTTGCCAAAAAGGACAAAGCCGGTGCATACAAGTTATTCCGGGAAGTGGAATCGAAGATGCCGGCCGGGGATCAGCTTTATGAAGATTATCTGAACTTTGCCTTTTACGCTCCCACAAAAGAAGCAAAAGCCGAATACGCAAAAAAGTTTCTGGCGGTTAAAAAACTTCCGGTTTACCTGAAACAATATGTGGGGTACGTATATCAGGATCTCGCTTTCCAGGCAAAAGATGCCGGAAACATGGATAAAGCCAGAGAAATTATTAAAACGGCAATCACAAAAACCACCGATGAACGCAGCAAAAAAAGTCTGGAATCCCAGTTAAAAATGTTGAATATGATTGGAAAACCCGCCACTGAATTAAAGGCGGCAAAATGGTTGAACAGCAAGAAATTAACATTGAAAAAACTAAAGGGGAAAGTGGTTCTCATTGATTTTTGGGCGACATGGTGCCCTCCCTGCCGTCAGGTAATTCCGGTACTTGCGGCTTCCTATGATGCGCTGAAAGACAAAGGCCTGGTGGTCATGGGATACACCAGATACTACGGTTTTTATCGGGATGACCGTCAGAGTGCCGGGAAAGTAGATGCGGCAAAAGAACTGGAATTGACAAAGAAATTTCTCAAACGTTTCAAAATGAATTATCCGGTTGCCATTGCCAATGATGATAAAGGGTTTACCGATTACAACATTGAGGGAATTCCCACATTGTTTTTCATTAATCGAAAAGGAATCATTGTGGATGTCGAAGTGGGTTCTGATGACCTTAACAAACTGAAAACAAAAATTGAGAATCTGGTAAACGCCTAAGCAAACAGAACAGGCCCCTTCATTTGAAGGGGCTTTTTTGTGTTTACGGCAGAAATTGTTACTCTTCTTTTGCAGTGGATGCCTTGAATACGCAGTACAACGGACAAAAATGGAAGAATCCGGTGATCAGGGGGATAACGCCGATTGCTCCCCACCAGTTTTTGTAATAAATGCCAAGGCCGATGATAATGATTCCGACAATTACCCGGAACCAACTGTCCGGTTTGCCTACATTGTGTTTCATGGAAACCTCCTTGAATGAGTGGATGGGTTATAGAAACCGGGCTGTCAGTGAAGCCCGGACATGGCACCGAACACAAGTACGCCAATAATGAAGATCGGGTATATTACCAGGAGAGAAATCACCATAATTCCCACAAACTTCCAGAAAGATTTCTGCTTCGCGAGGGCGGTTTCCATACCGGCGACAATATCACCTTTTTTCATCCGGACCACAGCAGCGGCAGTATTCCAGAGATATATCGAGGGAAAGATATACAGAATCGCGATGATCACGTAAAGAACAGCCATGGCTATCATCATTCCGTTCGGCATTGCGCTTCTGCCCAGGTTATTGGCAAAGAGGCCGATTCCCAGCATAAATGCGGCACCGATTAACATAAAGGCGACAGAAATAAAGCCCATAACTGACAGGAAACGTGCCCAGGGGCCGATTCCTTTTACGGATTCAATCATCGTTTCCGTCAGGGCAGGCGGCTTTTTCTCAGGTGCTGTCATCACCTCTTTTCGAATGTCATTGAGTTTGCTGTTTATTTGTTCGGTTGTTTTCTCATCATTTTCCATTATTCCCTCCTAACGTCAGGGGGTTAATAACATTTCGGCAATGCGGTTGACATTTCCGGCGATTTCATCCTCATCCAACCCGGCCAGCTTCCCTTCCCGTACCACAATTTTTCCGTTTACAATTGTATATGCGGTTTCGTGTGAAAATCCGGTAAACAGAATCGCGGCAATGGGGTCGGAAAGAGCCCCGGCATACTGAAACTGCTTCATATTAAACAGCGCCAGGTCGGCGCCGAATCCCGGCTCAATTTTTCCGATTTGCTTGAATCCGAGGAGATCCGCGCCCCCCTGAATTGCCAGTTTCAGGGTTTCCCGTGCCGTCAAAGCGTCCGGGCCGTACTTTACCCGCTGCAACAGCATGGCATTTCTTGCTTCACCCAGCATATCCGAAGTATCGTTGGAAGCGGAACCGTCCACCCCGATACCCACCCGGATGCCGAGATTCATCATCTCCCGGATTCGGGCGATACCGGAACCGAGGCGCATATTGGAACCGGGACAGTGGGCCACGCCGGTACCGCTTTCAGCCAGAACCCGGAGTTCATCGTCGTTAAACCAGATTCCGTGGGCGTAAAACACATTGGGCCCGGTCCAGCCCCAATCTTCCATAGCGGCAAGCGGGCGTTTTCCGTAAACAGACAGGCAATATTCTTCTTCATCAATGGTTTCACAAAGATGCGTGTGGATTGGAACCCCCAGCTCCCGTCCCATTTCCGCTGTTTTCACCATCACATGCTCTTCCACCGAAAAGGGGCTGCAAGGCGCCAGAATAATGCGCCGCATGGAAAGGGGCGCCGGGTCATTGAACTCATCCACCACCCGGTACATATCGTCAATCACCTGTTCAGGCGTCTGCACCACATGATCCGGGGGCAGGCCGCCCTGACTTTTCCCCCGGGTCATAGAACCCCGGGTGGGGGCGAATCGGATTCCGGTTTTTTCAGCCGCCTCAAACTGCGTAGCCATCACATCTCCGTCAAAATCCTTCGGATACAGATACATATGATCCGTTGTACAGGTGCAGCCGGTTTTCAAAAGCTCCGCCGTGCCGAGTAAAGTGGACCAGTACACCGCTTCCCGGTTAATCCTGCCCCAGATGGGATAGAGATACACCAGCCAGTCAAACAGCTTGGCATTCTGCGCTCCGGGCAGATTCCGGGTCAGGGTCTGATAGAGGTGGTGGTGCGTATTCACCATACCGGGAATCACCAGCAGCCGGGACGCGTCAATAATCTCGGCAGTGTTTTCCTCTTCCGGTGTCAGGGAAATGTTCTTTTCGATTTTCTCAATCCGGTTATCCCGAATCAGAACATCCATCCCCTTTAACTCTTCATTCTTATCATTGAAAGTGGCAATCATGTAACAGTTTTTCAGCAGAATCAAAGCAAACTCCTTCGTGTCTTTTTCTGATGAAATCATACCATATTTGGGCGGCGGCGGATTTCTTGACTGGAAAATCCTCCAATGATATTCTTAAATTACAAAAACCTTTTGTAATTGCCCGAAATTCAGCGCAGGCAGCATTGCTGAAAAAAAAGGAGAACACTGTGAAATTTAAAAAACATATCTTGCTGAAACTCGCGGTTTCCGCCATTTTGGGCCTGCTGTTAACCGCCTGCGGCCCGGACCCGGTTCAGGACGACCTCATTGACTACATCAATAATCAAATTCCCGAATTCGCGGCCGCCGCCTCCACGATTATTGACAACTACAATGCCGTTTCCGGGAAAAACTTTAAAGATGACGCAACCCTATACAAAGCCTTGCGGGAAAAAATACTGCCGGAATGCCAAAAAATGGAAATCATCTTGAAAAAGGTTTCACCGAAAACCGATGATGTAAAAAAACTCCATTCCCTGTACGTCGAGGCATATCGGCATGAATTCAAAGGATTTCTGCTCTTAAAAACCGCGATTGAAAAACAGGATTCCGGAATAATACCGGCAGCAAACGCGGAATTCAAAAAAATGAAACAGCTCCAGCACCAATGGCGGAACAAATTAGAGGAACTCAACAAAAAACACAACGTCGAACTGGAAGACAGGAAATAAAACCTTCACAAACCGCAGTTTTTACCATTTTATGCTCAAAAAACATACATAATTTGAAGAAAATAAGTCACATTCCCCCTTGACGCCGCTTATGAACAGGGAATATAATCATTACATCAAATTCCGGAAGAGTGCGAAAAAACGGCAGCAGGTTCACCCGTAATGTTCTAAAACTCTTTCGGAAAGAGGAGCAGGTTTGAAAAAAGTTCAATGGGAAATGCTGAAAACCGCATATACGCACCATGCATCGAGAAAATCAATTTATAAAGCAAAGAATCCAATGGGTGATTCGATA
>JAADGL010000003.1 GCA_013152385.1 Acidobacteriota bacterium | reverse complement strand
CGAAATGCTCAAAGAGCCCGGATTCCGTCGGTTCGGGTTTCCTGTTCAAAACCGGAACTTTGCCCCGATTGTAGCCAGAACCCCGTCAATGGAACCGTTGATGTCCGCCGCCGCGTCATTTGGGGTGTCCTCCTGCAAAAACAGGTAGCGAACATCCACAGTCAGAGACACCTCCGGGGTGGGCCAGAAATCAATGCCGGCACCCAAGTGCCCGCCGAATTTATGGCTGGTAAAATCCGTCCGCCGATACCCGCTGTCAGTCCAGTAGTCGTACCCCGAAAGGTAAAAACCGCCGCCGCCTAAAAAATACGGCTGTACCCGGGCTGTGGCGGGCGCCAGATAAACAAGGAGGCTGGCCTGTAACGCGTAAGTTGTCCGATCCACATCGGAAAATTCGGAGGTATGATAATCCAGTGACATTTCAATGGCAAAGGGGTCGTTAAACCGGAAACCACTGGTAAACCCGATATTGGCACTGCCGCCGTCTTCCATATTGTCAATTTCCATGTATCCCACCCGAACCCCGAAATAGCTGAAAGATTGGTCAATTGTAACATCCTGCGCAAAACCGGAACTCGAACATAACAACAACACCGCCAGCATAAGCGGTTTCAATGGGATTCGTTTCATTTCAGCCTCTCTGTTTTTCCGCACTGTCTGATTTACTCAATTTTTCCGGTGGGCAATCGTTGCCGTTGCCTGGGCAGTGGGCATCACAATCACCTCATTAATCTGAACGTGAGGCGGACGGGAAGCGGCAAACACAATCAAATCCGCGATATCCGCCCCGGTCAGCGGGTCAAGGCCCTTGTACACATTGTCCGCCCGTTCCCTGTCCCCGTGAAACCGGACAACGGAAAACTCCGTCTCCACCATCCCCGGCGCAATTTCCGTCACCCGGAGAGGCGTATCCACCAGTTCCATCCGCAAAGCCTGGCTGATGGCGTGAACCGCGTGCTTGCTGGCGCAGTAAATGTTGCCGCCGGGATATACTTCCTGTCCGGCAATGGAACCTACATTGATAATGTGGCCGCTGTTTTGTTTCACCATTCCCGGCACAATCATCCGGGTAATGTAGAGCAGCCCCTTCACATTGGTATCTATCATTTCTTCCCAGTCGTCCAGATTTCCTTCATGGAGCTTATCCATGCCCCTGCCCACACCGGCATTGTTGACCAGAATGTCAATATTCCGGAATTCCGCCGGGATACCGCTGACGAATTTTTCACACGCCGCCCTGTCTGAAATATCAAAAGAGTGAATAGAAACCTTAATCCGCCCGGCATTTTCCAGTTCACTTTTCAATTCGGCAAGACGGTTCTCCCTGCGGCCGGTTAAAATCAGATTACATCCTTTTTCCGCAAACATTTTTGCAGTTTCCCTGCCGATTCCGGCAGTCGCGCCGGTTACCAGAACGGTTTTTCCTTTCAGCTCCATCGGTTTACCTCCTGACGGTTTTGATTTCTAATGTATTTCCGGCCGCCATCCCGATGAAATCGGGAAACGGAAGCCGGTGGCAAATGCCCGGTCTGTAACTTTCAGTATCGGTGCAGCCTGTTTCCGCTTAAATTCGGTGCGAAGCACCATACGCAGAACCTTTTCCACCAATTCAATATTTTCACCGGTTTTCTCCGCAATTTCAACCGGCGCCAGTGCCCCTTCCACAAAAGCTTCCAGAATTCCATCCAGAACATCATAATCCGGAAGCGTATCGCTGTCTTTCTGATCGGGGCGAAGCTCTGCGGACGGCGGTTTGGTAAGAATATTCTGCGGAATCACCGGCCCGAATTCCCGGTTGATCCACCGGCACAGCTCAAACACTTTTGTTTTATACACATCCCCCAGCACCGACAAAGCACCGCACATATCGCCGTAAATGGTCGCATACCCCACTGCCAGCTCGGATTTATTTCCAGTATTCAACAAAATGGAATCTTCATTATTGGACCAGCCCATCAGCAGCAGCCCCCGGGTTCTGGCTTGAAAGTTTTCTTCCGTAATCCCCCGGACTTCGGAAACCACCCCAGACAGGGCGGACATCGCACCATTAACAATTTCCTGAATCGCTATTGTTTCAAGACGGATACCGAGATTTTTTCCCAGCTCTTCCGCGTCCGCCACACTGCCTGCCGATGAGTAGCGGGACGGAAGCATAATCCCCGTCACATTTTCCGGCCCCACCGCACGGGCAGCCAATACCGCCACCAGAGCGGAATCAATCCCTCCGCTCAAACCGAGATGCACCTGTTTTGCCCCGATTTTTTGAATATAATCCCGGATTCCACAGACAAGAGCGGAAAAAATCAGGCTGTTTTCCTCCGGAATACTTTCCGCTGTTTCCGAAACTCCGCCTTCCAGCTCCACAAACACCAAATCTTCCTGAAACCCGGCGCCCCGGGCCAGAACCCGGCCTTCCCTGTCAAAAAAGGCAGACATCCCGTCAAAAACAATACCGTCCACACCACCGGCCTGATTCACATAGAGCAGCGGCCTCCCGTGGAAAGCAGCGATTTTTGAAAACATCCTTTCTCTGAATGCCGCTTTCCGATAGGCAAAGGGGGAAGCGGCAATATTCACAATCACATCGGCACCGGCAGCCACAGATTCCGCCACCGGGTCAATGGCGTAAAGCCCCGGAGCATTGGAAAACTTCGTATTCCAGCCATCTTCGCAGACAGTCAGGCCGAATCGGACCCCATCCAATTCCAGCACAAGGGGCTTGTCTCCCGGTTCAAAATAGCGGTTTTCATTGAATACATCATAGTTTGGAAGCAATCTCTTTCGGTAATTTGCGATGCATTTTCCATCCCGGAACACGGACAGGCAGTTTTGAAGCGCCTTCCCGTGGCCGGGATTCCGGGACGGGTGTCCGATAAGTACGGCAATTCCATCAGATTCCTTCCGAACCTTTTCAAGTGATGCTTCCAGCCGGTTCAGAAAACCCGCATTCTGCATCAGGTCCTCCGCCATATAACCGGACAGCGCCAGTTCCGGAAACAAAATCAGCCCGCAGCCCTGTTCCCGGGCCTGGGAAACGGCGGAACGTATTTTCCGGAAATTCCCGTCAATATCCCCCACAACCGGGTTCAACTGTGCCAGTGCGATTCTCATACCGAATCCTCCATCTTTATTGTACCGCAACCCGGCTTCCCTGCGGAAGCGGGAATGTCAAATGACAAATACCAGATTTTAACAAATAAAAAAATCAATAAATTGCCACATCAACTCTTCACTCACATCACCCTGCCCCCGCACCGCCCCTCCCGGCACGCTGCGCCGTCTGCTGTCCCCACAGAAACCGTTACGGCGGAAATTTTACACTCTTCTTACATTCTCTCCATTAAAGGCTGACAAGAAAACAATATTCTGCCCGCATAAAAACCGGCAGGGCCGGATAACCGAAATGGAGGAAAGAATGAAATCTCTGAAAATTTTATTGGTTTTGCTGGCACTGGCAATACCGCACTTACCATCTGCTGCTGAAAATACCATAGACAATCTGAATTTTTCCGGCGACCTGCGGCTCCGCTACGAATATCAGGACAATGAGAACGCCATGAACCGGGGACGCGCCCGATTCCGCCTCCGCTTCAATGTGAAAACAAAAATTGATGATAACTGGTCCGTCGGTTTCCGCCTCGCCTCCGGTTCAAACAACGACCCCACCAGCACCAACCAGTCCATGGATGACAATTTCACAGAAAAAAGCATCTGGATTGACCGCGCATATGCCGTGTACAGACAGGGAAATTTCACCTTCACCGGCGGTAAAATGGCCAACCCCTTTGTCTCCACAAATATTATCTGGGACAAAGACATCAACCCCGAAGGTGCCGCCGAACAGTGGCATTTCGGCAAAACCGGCTATGTAACCCTTGCCCAGATGGTACTGAACGAAAACAGCGCCGAATCCGATGCCTATCTCGTAGCGGTTCAGGGCGGATTCCACTTCACCTTCCTTTCCCTGAACCTCGCCTGGTATTCTTTTAACAACTACGTTGAAAACGCCCCGGCGGAAAGAGGAAACCTTTTTGAAAACGGAACCGCCTATACCCTGATTGATTTCCTGGTAAAAGCCCACGCCACGGACAATCTCAAATTCTGGATAGAATACGTAAACAACACCGATGCAGAGAAAACCCTCACAACCGGCGAAAAAGAAAATTCCGCCGTCGGTATCGGCTTTTCTTACCGGTATGAAAACTGGAAAATCAAAGCCAAATACGCGGACATTGAGCCAAACGCAGTGGTCGGCGCATTTGCGGACTCGGATTTCGGCTACGCCAACAGAAAAGGGCTGAAAGTTGCTATAAATCGGCGGCTGAGAAAGCGGGTGGCAATTGAACTTGCCTTCTTTGACACAAAACAATCCACCGGCAGCGGGAACTCGGCCAAAACCATTCAACTTGACCTGAAACTCAATTTTTAACTCCTTTTACCGGAAATTGCGAAGAGAAGCCGGGGAAATTCCCGGCTCTTCTTCGCGCCGGAACCGCATTGATTCCCCACAGATGTGTAATTTGCTGTATAATATCAATTGGAGGGGATTGTATGGAACAAGATAACAGACAAAAAAAACTGGCAGTCTTAATTGACGCGGACAACGCACAGCCGTCCATAATTGAAGACTTGATGACTGAAATCGCAAAATACGGAACCGCAAGTGTAAAGCGCATTTACGGCGACTGGACAGATACAAGGTTAAAAAGCTGGAAAGAAGTCCTGCTGGTCTACGCCATTCAGCCCATTCAGCAGTTCGGCTACACCGTGGGAAAAAACGCCACCGATTCCGCCATGATTATTGACGCAATGGACCTGCTCTACACCGAAAAACTGGACGGATTCTGCCTCGTCTCCAGCGACAGTGACTTTACCCGGCTTGCTTCCAGAATCCGGGAATCCGGGCTCACCGTCATCGGATTCGGGGAAAAGAAAACACCCAAAGCCTTTGTAGGCGCCTGTGACCGCTTCATCTACACGGAAATTCTTCGGAAAGACACCATTACCGCTCCCCGGCACAAAGCGAAAACCGCCACTTTACTCCGGGGCGACACCAAGCTGGTAAACCTGCTCCGAAACGCGGTGGACGCCTCAGCGGACGAAAGCGGCTGGGCCTACCTCGGCAACGTGGGGCAGAACATCGCAAACCAGGCCCCTGAATTCGACCCCCGGAACTACGGGTTCAAAAAGCTGGGAGAACTGATAAAAGCAGTCAAAATTTTCGATATCGAAGAAAGAAGTTCCACAAATTCACCCGGCTCTTCCATCTACATCCGGGACAAACGAAAGAAAAACGGAGACAAATAGCACCGGAATAGAATAATTCAAACAGGCCGGCGGAAAAACACAGGAGGAAAACAATGGTAAAGACCTATATTTGTATTTTACTCCTGTTGATATCGGCATATACTGGCTCCACCTCAGAAAAACCGTTGCTTACGCAGAAAATGCTGGAGAAAAACATTGCCCACTTTTTTCCATATCAAAGAAATTTATTTAAAACAGAGCAATTCAAAATTAACCGTGTAGATGCTCAATTCCTGTCCAAAAATGTTTCCCTCGTCAGCATTTCTTTTTATAATGAATACGGGCCAACAGATAAAATTTTAGCTATCTCTAATGGTAAAAAGATATACGCACAAGGCAAAATAACCAAAGAGCTTCTAAACCCGTTTATTGACCTGAAATATCTCAGGTCAACTCCATTCCTGAAATGGTTGCCACATCTGGCAAGACTGTTTCTTCCTGAATTAACACATTACCCGGTTTATAAAGACAATTCGGGGAAAAAACTTATCTCATTTGCGGTAAAGGGCAAAACTTTCCACGGAGAAGTGAGGTTTGCCGAAACCGATGGATCTTTTTTGCCCATACCGAATGTTTGTACTTTGGTTGTTCTTGATGGAAACTTTTCGGTAGGTTTAACCAAAATAACAGTAAGGGAAGATAATTGGCCAGAGTATTCAGAAACGCCAGAGGCAGTATTCCCATTGCAATTTTCCACCCCAATACCCCGAAACACACCGCCTTCGGCGGGATAAAAGCCTTTGGATAACAGATACCGGATAATTCCGGGAACATGGAAGCTGTTGGGAAAATCCCCTGTATCTCCGGTTCTCCTCTAGCCCTGTGTTCCCGATTTTTCCATGGACTTACTTCTATCTTTATTAGACTCGCACTTGCAATCTCTGATGGAATTAATTAGCTTCTTCAAAAAATTATATTTATCCGTTACCCGGCCATAATACCTTGCCGAAATATACTTCATTCCCCGTTGGACTGTGAAAAAGATTACAGGTTCAGGAGAAGAGGGAATAATGTAAGAACGTTCATATGCATCCAGCCCCTCAATTTTAAAATTGATGAGATATCCATTATGCGCTTCCACCCGCTCTTTTGCTTTTTCCATTCTACTCGGCACGGGTTGTCCGTCGCCAACATCCATACGGAATAACAAACATCCATCTGATGATGCAAATACACAAAAAACGTTTCCACACTTTTTTATAATCCAATCATCGGGGACTTCAACTGCAAGGTTATCATCTATATGAACTATGCCCGGGCTAAATACTCTTAAGATGCGGTATCCATACTGATTTAGCGTCAATAGCACAACCACGAACCATAGGATTGCAGCAATCCAATACCATTTATCTTTCTTTAGTCCCATTGGCCTTCCCCCATTTTCTGTACCAGTATCAATGAGAGTACCACAGTTGATAACTCAACCCCAACAATCTTCGTTTCATATTGAGGATTGGGGCCACAAAACGGGGACAGGCACCGGAGACGTTGCCAGTCCCCGTTTTGTCCCACGGCCTGCGAAGCAGCCGGGGCTGAACTTTCCGGTTAAAGGTATACATTTCCTTATTCCGTTCCCGGGCGGGAGCGGACAGCTTTGGTGTCCGCGCACCAACCAGGGGAACGGGACGCGACGGATTGGGCCAGATGTGC
>JAADGL010000012.1:72687-76316 GCA_013152385.1 Acidobacteriota bacterium | reverse complement strand
TTTCTTCAGGAACTCTTCCCCCTTCTTCTTGTTCTTTTCATTCCATTTGCCTGATGGATCCAAAAACCTCACCGGATTCTCCCGCACATACGAGTACAAATTAAACGACATGGGATCGGTTTGATCATAGTCATACCCCGGATCCACCTGCAGGAACCTTCCGGAGCCAGAAGTGTAATACCTCGCCAACATATAATCCAGTCCGGTTTCCGGGTCCCGCTCATGCCCCGTGAATTTCATCCGGTTGGTCTGGAACTCCGGATCCGTGAGCTCTTCCCCATAGGCCAGATAATCATGTGTGCTCAGCACCTTCCCATCCTGATCCGTGATCACTCTTGGCGTTCCCAGATGGTCTGTCTTGAAGAACACCAGCTTAAACGGCATATCCGGGCGCCGGGGGCGCAGTGATTTGTGGCCGGTGATTTGTGATTGGCGGATTGAAGAGTAGGAACCGGATGCGCTTTGCAATATGCCTCCAAATGTTCAGTTTGGGTTATTCTATCATTTTGTCAAAGAAACGGGGCTGTATTTTCCCCGAGGCTTTCTCAATAGCCCCACAATCTCCGCTTTTTTTGAGATGGCTGTCCCTGGCTTACTACGTGTATTATCTATATGTTACACTATTTTTAACAGGTGACTGTCCCCGGTTTCCCCTCCCATAAAAATTGAGGTAGTGTCAAGAATTTTTCGCACATTTGAATTCAGTCCTTCGGAACTGGTGGCCACCTTGATTCTGCGCCGAATTCTGGTACAGGTGCCGGGGACGTTGCCAATTCCCGGAATTATGTCAGAATGTAGAGGTGTTAAAGAAAGGGGAAAATGAGATGACAGTGGGACTTTTTCAACAGCCCCACTGTCCCCGGGTTTCTAAAGTAGGTTTTCCAGCGCCACGAGATGGCATGTTGGATCTACTAAATTTTTTTCAGTGAAATAAAAGTTCGAAGGAGCCGAAAATGAATGAAAGCAGAGTAAAGCGGAACGAATCCCCCATGCGCCTCATTTTTATGTTTATGGTACTTATACCCTTCCTCTTTTCAGGCCAAGTGATTAGCGGAACTGCTGAGAGAAGGAACGGCAAAGTACAAAGAGGTGATCAATTCATTGTGGAGACATCCGTTAAGTATGAATTCACCAGTAAGTTAATCCCACAACGTGAAAAACGATTAATGTACAACTACATTCTAAACAAGTTAATTTCTGGAGAGTCCGAGGAATCCTCAGCCGTTGTGTCGGAGTTGCTTCCTACTGCACAGGATCGGGTGGAATTCCTGAAAACCGTGTACAAAGTAGTTGATTCTGTAGTATGGGGAGACGGGAATGGATATGCGGCCTATGAAATACTTCTTGATTTTGATGATTTCGGCGAGCAGGGTTTTTTTCTAGCAAATAAGGCAGTGGCCCGTAACGCAAAGGACTGTAACCTATTGAGGTTGGACATACTGTTCGTGATGGAATTTGTTTGTGATGCCCGCCCAGAAGCTGCGCCCACTCTACATTTGATTGCCGATTGCGATCTTAAGTCAGGTGAATACGGTCGGTTGGCGCTTGTTTCTTCTGTTGGATTGGCTCGCATTGGGAGATTGAAAGAAGCACAAGTTTTGCTTAAAGAAGACGAGAAGCGTGCAAAAGGGGACAAGGATTTTATGAACGAGTGTGTTCAAACACGTAAGTTGATTGCAAACATTCCGCCCAAATGGGGCGACTTATATGCTCGGCTTGAGGAGATTTTTCTTTAAAGAGATGGGGGGAACCGGGACGGGGAAAGCGGTGGAAAACCGGGGACGAAAACCGGGGACAGTCATCTATTGACGAAAACCGGGGACAGTCATCTATTAAAAATAGTGTAACATATAGATAATACATTTCATTAGAAAATCCTCCTCAATGCCACCCGGGACGCCGACCCGGCAGACGGAGACCAGACAGGAGAAGAAATCTACTTCATGGACTGGATGCGCCCGGAAGGGCATCCGGAATTGACTGCGTCCCCGGCTGGAGCGAATCTGCGGCGTTTCATTCCGTCGGGTCGTGCTCGACATAGCTATGGCTATGCCTGCGCATCCCTCGGTCGTGCGCCTTGCATCTTCATCCCCATCCGAACCCTCGTTCCGATTTCGGACACCCTCCCGGACGCCAAAACCGACGCACAGGGCAACCCGGTAAGAGTTCGTCCCACCGTCACCATCAAGGATGTTGCCACCTTAACCAACGACACCTGGGTAGTTGTGGAACCGGCAAGCGTTAACGTCAGCAATGTTTGCGGTGCCCCTGTCCCCGTTTTGTCCCTGCGGAGCAGCCGGGGCTGCGTGGATGAGAAGAATACATTTCCGCAGCTTTCTTTTGGTGGGAGCAGGACTCCCGCTCCGACGCAACAACGCCGTTTTTTCCCTACGCCATTCCAACTCCATAGAAGCAGGGTTTTTTTATTTTCTTCTTTCCGGTTTTGCTTTGACAATCAGAGGGGGTTTGCCGCTTTTTCGGGTTTTCCTGAAGGCGGTGAGGATTTGTTCCGCTTCGGAAAGGGAGACGTTGACAAAGGAAAATTTGTCATAGATCCGGATATCCCGAATTCGTCTTGAATCAATTTTGACTTTGGAGCGGATAAGGTCGAGGATTTTTTTGACTGTCATGCCGTCTATTTTACCTTTCGCGATGAAGAGCCGGGCTTTTCCGTGGCGTTCCGGTGCGGGTTTGCGGATTTCGTTGTAGTTGCTTTCATCCAGTTCGTCCTGAAATGCCAGTTTCAGCATGGAAGCCAGAACGGTCCAGGGGTCGGTTTCTCCCAGCAGTTTGTCTGCCAGGGGGATAAATTTTTTGTAATCTTCTTTTTTGATAATTTCTTCGATGTCACGCTGTATCCGGTTTGTTTTCAATTCAATGATGTCTTTTACGCTGGGGATTTCCTCTTTTCGGATTTCGGTTCGGGCAATCCGCTTGATAAATCCGATTTTGCGGTATTCCGACGGGGTGACAAAGGTGATGGCGGTTCCTTCTTTTCCCGCCCGCCCGGTACGGCCGATCCGGTGGACGTAAGATTCCGGATCCTGGGGCAGGGCGTAGTTGATGACGTGGGTCAGGTTCTGGATGTCAATTCCCCTTGCCGCCACATCAGTGGCAGCCAGAATGTTGATTCGTTTTTTCCGGAAGCTGTCCAGAATCCGCAAACGCTGAGCCTGAGAAATATCCCCGTGGAGAAAGGAAGCGGAATATCCCCGGTTGATCAGCCGGTTTCCAATGGCTTCGGTCTCCACCCGTGTGCGCATGAATACAAGTCCGTAAAAATCCGGTTCCATATCAATGATGCGGCATAAAGCTTCGAATTTGTCCCGTTCGGAGACTTCAAAGTAGATTTGATCGGTGAGGGAGATTGTGGGGTGTTCCTTTGCCACGGTAATCATTTTATAGTCTCCGAGGAAGCGTTCCGCGAGGTGGCGGATTCTGTCCGGCATGGTGGCAGAGAACATCAGTACCCGTTTTTTCTCCGGGGTGGCTTCAAGGATGGTTTCCACGTCTTCAATAAAGCCCATGTTGAGCATTTCATCCGCTTCGTCAAGGATCATGTGAGAGATACCGCCGACTTTCAGGGTGCGGCGGTTGATGTGGTCAATGACCCGTCCCGGGGTGCCCAC
>JAADGL010000012.1:0-72679 GCA_013152385.1 Acidobacteriota bacterium | reverse complement strand
CCCCGTTTCAGGCGCCGAAGCTGTTCGGAAAAAGCCTGTCCTCCATAGATGGGGACAATTTCAAGTTTCCGGTTCCCTTTTAATGAGTTGATTTCTTCTGCCACCTGAATTGCCAGTTCACGGGTCGGGGTCAGTACTAGGGCCTGTACGTGTCCGGCACGGGGTTTCAATAGTTCAATCAACGGCAGGCCGAAGGCGGCGGTTTTCCCGGTTCCAGTCTGTGCCTGAGCGATGAGGTCATTTTGTCCCTCAAGGAGCATTGGAATTGTTTTTTCCTGAATGGGAGAGGGTTCTTCAAATCCTTTCCGGGCCAGTGCGGCGAGGATGTCCTCACCGAGGCCGAATTTTCTGAATGCGTCTGATTTCGGGTTCAATTTTCAATCCTTAGGTTGTGATTTCAAAGTAGTCAAAGGCAGGGCGGTGACACAATGAAATCTTACTATACATGATTTTTCCCGGAAGCAACAGAAAAAATGCCGGAAAACTGCCGGAACCGGTGTTTCACGGAGAGAGTGGCGGCTGTACAGGGGGGAGCTGGCGTTGGTGAAAGAAAAACAAAATCCCGGGAAAAATCACATTACACAGAGATGCTCCTCTTTATTCCCGACCGGGCCGGTTGCCTGATTTTTCGGGGGAAATATTTGTTACAATAAAAAGAAGGAGGATGTTATGGCGAATGAAAAGAGGGTGGAAGTTCTGATTGATGACAAAGTTGCGGAAGGAAGTTATGTGAACAGCGGAAATATTATGTATAACCAGGCGGAATTTATCATTGATTTCACCCGGATGGTACCGCCTCCGGGAAAGGCACGGGTGATGAGCCGGGTGATTATGACCCCGATGCAGGCAAGAAATTTTCTCAATGCGATTCAGAAGAATATTGAAAATTACGAGAAGCAGTTCGGTGCGATTCCTTCCGCGAAGAATCAGGAAAAGAAGGTGGGGTTTAATCAGTAGATGAAGCTGTTTCATGACATCGGAATTGATGTGATACTGGCTTCGGCTTCGCCCCGGCGCAGAGAGATTCTTTCGCTGCTGTTTGATGGGTTCAGGGTTGTTTCGCCGTCGGTTTCCGAAGAAGCACCCGGGTTGTCCCCGGCTGAATTGACAGTGGAACTGGCAGAGAGGAAGGCGGGCCGGGTTTTTGCTCTCAATCCCGGTTCAATGGTAATTGGAGCCGATACGGTGGTGGTTTGCGGCGGGGAAATCATGGGCAAGCCGAAATCCGCTGAACACGCGGCTGAAATGCTGAGCCGGCTTTCCGGGCGGAGTCATGAGGTGCTTACGGGTGTTGCCTGTATGGCTCCGGAATTTCACTTTTCTTTTTCCGAAAGTACAACCGTATCAATGAGAGAAATGTCCCCTGCTGAAATCCAATGGTATGTGAAAACAGGAGAACCTTTTGGCAAAGCCGGTGCATACGCAATTCAGGGAAATGCCTCGGTTTTTATTGATCGAATTGACGGAAATTATTTGAATGTGGTCGGATTTCCTCTGTCAATATTTTATGGCTGTTTGATGAAAAGCCGTGCCGGTTCCGACACAGAACAGCGGTAATCAGATATTTCTCAGCTGTTTCCCGGGTTTGAAACGAATCGCTTTCCCTGCTTTGATTTTTATTACGTCACCGGTTTTGGGGTTTCTGCCTACACCCAGTTTTTTCGGCCGGATTTCAAAGATTCCGAAGCCCCGGAATTCAACTCTTTCTTCATTTGTAATCGCGTTTTTTACAGAATGGATAATCATATCCACGGCCTGCTGAGCTTCCGGTTTTGATACACCGACATTTTCATAAACCCGTTTTACAATGTCATTTTTAATCATCAGGTCCTCCCTAGAAAATTTTTCTTGTTACTAATATACGTGTTTCAGTCAGTAAATACAAGTAAAAAATCATGAAATTTCACCGGAAAAATTGCTGAGCATTTTTTCCGCGAGTTTTTCCCGGTTTATTTCCGGAAATTCCGAATAGAGATAGTAGAGTTTTGTTATTGCAGCTTCAAAGGTCAGGTCCCGGCAGCCGATAGCTCCGGCCTGTCTTGCCTGCTGGCCGCATTCATAAAGTTCCAGGTCTACCTGTCCTTCCAGTGCCTGGGAAATTATGAAGACCGGAATGCCGGATTCTGTGAGTTCAGAGATTGCAGGGATGGCGGAATGGGTCAGGATGGGCACGTTTCCCGCAGCGTATGCTTCGAGGATTACGGCACGGACTTTGCTGTTGATCATGCATTTTGCTGTTGTGAGGGTGTCGCATCCGGGGAAAAGCTTGATTACTCCGATGTTGTGGTGATGCAGTTCGGTAAAAACGGTTTTACCGGAGGGGAGGGCTGCGATATTTTTTTTCTGTAACCGGATATCAACTCCGGCGGAGCCCAGAATGGGGTAGTTTGGAGATTGGAAGGCATTGAAGCGGCCGATGCTGATTTTCCGGGTCCGGTTGCCTCTGAACAGGGTGGAGTTAAAGCAGACGCAGACTTCCGGAATTTCCATGGTGGCGAATTCAACGGAATTTACCAGATTCAGCCTGGCGTCTGTCCGGATATGGCGGAGGGGTTTCTGCGAACCGGTGAAGATGATGGGTTTTGTGTTGTTTTTTACCATAAATGACAGGGCGGAAGCATGAAAAGCCATTGTATCCGTGCCGTGAATAATTACAAAGCCGTCAAAACGGTTATAGTTTTCACGGATGGTGGAGAGTACTTTGTTGATGTCCGGGATGTCCAGATTCGCACTGTCAATGTTGCAGGCAAAGGTGCTTTCGAGATGTGCCAGTTCAAAAAGTTCGGGAATGGTTTTCAGCACGCTTTCATGCATCTGGGCCGGTTTTAGCTGGTTGTCCGGTTTTCCTTCCACCATACCCAGAGTTCCCCCGGTATGAATCAGAAGCACCTTTTTTCTTTTCATGCTGTTTTGCTCCCTACAGGATGTATTTCCCCGCATCTTCTTTGGCAAGAACGTCGCCCATGGCTTCCATAACGTAGTCCCGGTTGATTACAACGGTTGTTCCGCTGAGTTCCGGGCCTTTAAAGAGGATGTCTTCCAGAATTTTTTCCATGATGGTGTGAAGCCGCCGCGCACCGATGTTTTCCACGTTTTCGTTGGCGCGGTGAGCCTGCTCGGCAATGGCATGGATCGCATCTTCCGTAAATGTGAGGCTGACATTTTCAGTTTCCATCATGGCGGTGTACTGCCGGGTCAGGGAGTTTCTGGGCTGGGTTAAGATCTTTGCCAGGTCTTCTTCTGTCAGTGAGTTGAGTTCCACCCGGATTGGGAAGCGGCCCTGCAGTTCCGGTATCAGGTCGGAAGGCCGGCTTGTATGAAATGCGCCGGCGGCAATGAATAGAATATGGTCGGTGTGAATAACCCCGTGTTTTGTGGAGACGGTGGAACCTTCAATGATGGGAAGCAGGTCCCGCTGAACGCCTTCCCGGCTGACATCCGGGCCTTTCCCTCCGTCGGAACCGGCGATTTTGTCCAGTTCGTCAAGAAAAATAATGCCGGAGTTTGCTGCGAGGTCCAGAGCTTCTTCTTTGACTTTTTCCATGTCCAGCAGGTTTTCGGCTTCTTCCTGGGCGAATAGTTCCAGTGCATCTTTGACGGAGAGTTCCCTTGTTTTGGGTTGGGACGGGGCCATCATTTCCGAAAGGCTGTCTTTCAGCGAGGATGCGAAATCTTCCATGTTGGCCGGGTCTGTCATCACGTCCATCAGGAAGGGCATTTTGGGCTGCGGTGCGATTTCAATGATGATTTTTCTGTCTCTCATGCCCCCGGCCATAATTTCTTTTCTGGCATTTTCACGGCGTGCGGTGATCCGTGTCAGATATTCTGCGTTGTCGTCATCCGGGTTGAGTTTGGGGAGGGGGAAAAGGTGATCCACCACCCGGTCAACCGCAATGGTTTCGGCTTTTTTCATTACGGTTCGGGTCTGGGCTTCTTTGACCATTTGAAGGGAGTTGCGGACCAGATCCCGAATCATGGATTCCACATCCCGCCCCACGTAGCCGACTTCGGTGAATTTTGAGGCTTCAACCTTAACAAAAGGGGCACCGGCAAGCCGGGCGAGGCGCCGGGCAATTTCTGTTTTTCCCACGCCTGTGGGGCCGATCATGATGATATTTTTCGGTGTGATGTCTTCTGCCAGTTCTTTCGGAAGTTTTTGCCTTCTGACCCGGTTCCGAAGCGCGATGGCGACGGCTTTTTTTGCCTGATCCTGGCCGATGATGTATTTGTCCAGCTGCGCAACAATTTCTCTGGGAAGCAGTTCCTGCTGATTTTTCATGGATTCTCCTACTCTTGATTCTCAATTACCAGCATTCTCGGGACGGTCTGGAATTGAATGATTTTAGTGCCGAGATATGCAGTGGCATTTTTAAATTTCCACCGGTAATTTACTACGGTGAAATTGGGGTGGCTGACCACAGCGGCCGAAGCGGGGCCCCACAGGGTTTCAAAATAATTTTTCAGTTTAAACATGATGTTCCGGGCATCTTCCGGTTTTTTGCAGGGAAGCCCTTTGATGTCGAAAGCGTAGAGCTTTCCGGTGTCCTTGTGAAAGACCAGGCGAACGTAAACCGAGGTGTTGCCGTAACGCTGCCAGTAACTGAGATGGGTAAAGTTCATGGTGATTTTATTGGCTTTTGCGGTTTGTACCACCTCATGGCGGGTTTCACCGAAGCGGAATCCGTCAAACTGTCCGAGCGGTGTCCGGCTTCCACAGGAAATAAGTATAACCATAACAAACAAAAGTAAATAAGTAGCCTTCATCCTTCCTCCTTCAGGCGGAAATAAAAGTAGCATAATCCGCAGGCTTTAGCAAGAACACGTTCGCCATGATGTATTCTTTTGAAAATATGATTTCTTTCTTTCCAAATGCTATGGTTTCGCGATAGAATAAATTCATGACGCAAAGACGAATCGGCAGGTATGAAATTCTGGATGTACTGGGGCAGGGGTCTATGGGGGTGGTGTATAAATGCCGGGATACAGTACTGAACCGGTATGTAGCCTTGAAAACCATGAATCTGGGGCTTTCTTCCAATCCGGAATTGAAAGAGCGGTTTTACCGGGAGGGAAAAACCCTGGGCACGTTGAATCACACAAATATTGTCAGTGTGTATGAGCTCAATGAGTTCGGCTCCACCTGTTACATTGTGATGGAGTTTCTTGAAGGAACAAGCCTGGACCAGTTAATCAGAGACCGTCAGGAACTGGCTACCATGACAAAACTGGAAATTATCCGGCAGGTGTGCAGCGGCGTGATGTTTGCCCATGAAAGGGGAGTAATTCATCGGGATTTGAAGCCGGCGAATATTTTTCTCCGGGAGGACGGCCTGATCAAGATTCTGGATTTCGGCGTGGCAAAACTGGCGACGTCCAAAATGACCAAATCCGGGGTCATTCTCGGTACGGTGGCATATATGGCTCCCGAACAGCTCATGGGGGAGACGATTGATGTCCGGGCGGATGTGTTTTCCATCGGCGCCATTATGTACGAGCTCTTTTCTTATCGGAAGCCGTTTCGGGGGGACACCATTACCCAGGTGATGGGCAGTATAATTAACACCCGTCCCGGTGATATCAAAGGAGTGGATAAGTCCATTAATTTTATTATCCAGCACGCACTGGAAAAAGACCGGAACCGCCGGTACCAGACGGTGAAGGAGCTCCGGGGAAATGTGGAGCAGCTTCTGGAATTTGAAAAGAAAAAGCGGATTAAAACACGGAATATTATTGATAAAACCATCACTTCCCAGATTCAGGATGTGCGGAAACAGCTTCAGAAGATTGAAGTAATTAAAGAGGAAATTCGCCGGCAGCTTGATCTGGCTGAGCTGGCATTGAAAGAAGACCGTTTTGACGATGCCATTGAAGCGGCACAGGAGGTGTTGAAACGGGACAATGCGCATCAGAAAGCGGAAAAGATTCTTGCCCATGCAAAAAAGTATAAAGCTTTGAAAAAAGAGGAAGAGAAACATAAACTGCGCTGGATTCACGACCGGCTTGTCGAAGCGCAGAAGGCTATGGACAATGAACATCATATGCATGCCTGCGAACTGTGCGAAAGTATCCTCAAAGTGGACGCGCAGAATAGTGACGCAAAGGTGATTAAGGCGGTATGTATCAAGAAAATAAAGGATTTTCTGGATAGAATTGAAAAAACTGATTATATTTGACTTGGACGGCACACTGGTTGATTCGCTGCCGGATATTGCGGCGTCTTTGAATGACACGGCAGTAAAACTGGGTTTTCCCCCTTTTTCGGCGGATGATGTCCGTGGTTTTGTCGGGGACGGAGTTCGGGTTTTGATTGAACGGGCGTTTCCCTCTGAAGAGGGAATCCGGGAAAAGGCGCTGGAACTGTTTTTGAACCGGTATCAGGCACATCTTGTGGACAAAACCCGTCCGTTTCCCGGTATTTCCGAGGTGCTGGTTTCTTTGAAAGAAGCGGGGTTTCAAATGGGGGTTTTGTCCAACAAACTGGAGAAATTGAGCCGGCAGGTTGTGGAAAGTTTCCGGGAATTGCGGGAACCGCTTTCTTTTGTATATGGCGGGGACAGTTTCCGGGAAAAGAAACCTTCTTTTGTGCCGATCCGTGAAATCCTGAAACTGCAGCATACAGATTCTGCGGTGATCATCGGGGACAGCCCCAATGATGTCCGGGCGGGAAAGGGAGCGGGAATTTTAACGGTTGCTGTTTCTTATGGTTTTATGCCGGTTCCGGTGTTGATGAAGGAAAATCCGGATATCATGGTGGATAAGCCTGCCCGGCTTTTTGATGCTGTTATGTCCCTTATGAAAACAGAATGAATTTTTCTTCCCGTTCAACAACTTCCCCGATGATTTCCGCGTCACCGGCCCCGTTTTCCCGGATTTTTTCCAGAAGCGTCCGCGCGTTTTCCGGGGCGGTTGAGATGAAAAGCCCGCCGGAGGTCTGCGCATCGAAATAAATCATTTTCCGGTCATCAGACAGTTCTTTTTCAAATTCTACGGTTTCTCCCGCAAAGCGGCGGTTGTTGTAAGAACCTGCCGGAATCAGCCCCATTCCCGCCAGGTCGACGGCTTCCGGAAGAAAAGGAACCGCATCGGTCCGGATTCGGAATGTGACACCGGAGCCCCGGGCCATTTCCAGAGCATGCCCGATCAGGCCGAATCCGGTAATGTCGGTGGCGGAATGGGCCCCTGTTTCGTTCATTGCCGCCGCGGCACCCTGATTCAGCATTCCCATGATTCGGGCCGCAGTTTCCATGGTCTTTTCCGATGCCATATCCACTTTGTTGGCGGTGGTAAGAATTCCCATTCCCAGGGGTTTGGTCAGGATGAGCCGGTCTCCCGGTTTTGCGTTGTTGTTCCGGGTCAGGTGTTTTTCTTCCACAATTCCGGTGACGGACAGTCCGAATTTCATTTCCGGGTCATCCACGGTGTGGCCGCCGGCAATTACGGCACCGGCTTCTTTCACCGCGTCCAGCCCCCCCATGAGGATGCTGCGGAGTTCACGGGCTTCGATATTGCAGCTGTCATAACACACAAGATTCAGGCAGCAGACAGCTTTTCCCCCCATGGCGTAAATATCGCTCAGGGAATTTGCCGCCGCAATTCTGCCGTACATAAACGGGTCATCTACCACCGGGGTGATAAAATCCGCCGTTTGAACCAGCAGCGTTCCGTCATTCAGACGGAATACACCGGCATCTTCGCTGTGTTCCATGCCGACAACAAGGTTCGGATTGTCCCTGTTGAAGGGAATGTCGCGGAGTATTTCCCCCAGGTCCCCCGGGGCCAGTTTCCCCGCTCACCCGGCAGCTTTTACAAATTCAGTCAGTTTCCGTTTTTTGTCCATTTTCATCCCAGTGTAATGGTGTTTTCATGCTGAACAAGGGTTTGAACCGAATCAAAGGCATTTCCCACCTCTCCGATTTTCAGCTTACCGGAGATGCCAAAATGGTTCAGGCAGGCGCCGCAGGAAAAAATGTCCACTCCTCTTTTTGTCAATTCATCCAGCTTTTCAATGGTTTCATCCCAGAAACAGGTGATGAATACTCCCCGGTTGACAAAAATCATTTTTGAAGGCAGCTCGCTGTCTTCCAGTTCCACCATGTTTTCCAGAAATCCTTTCATCAGCTGTTTCCCGAGTTCTTCGTCCGGCCCGATACTGTCCGATTGAATAAACACGGCACGTTTTTTGCCGGTTTGCCGTGCCGGGGCGCCTGTTTGTCCGGGCACTGCACAAGTATAGCCTTTCGCGATTTCCAGATAGAATTCTCCGTCTTTTTCCTCTGCTGTAACGGTGCATCCCTGGGATTCGGCAAAACGCCGCACATTTTCTCTGGACGCCTCACTGTCCACAATTACAGTGATGATGCCTTCCTCAATGCCGCTCAGTGCCTTTTTGGCCAGGATTACCGGTTGGGGGCAGGCAAGCCCTTTTGCGTCAACGACCTGTGACATTCACCCTCCAGTTGAACCAGAATCATGTTTATTGTATCCGATGGCTTTTTCGAAATCAAAGGAAAGCTGCCCCCTGTGTGGACGGTATTTTTAGTTGAACCCTGCTATGAAATTGACAGTTGAGGCCGCATTGTGCCGGAATGTACGGGGATTAGGTAAAATCGGAAGAAAATTTGACAAAATTTGAAATAACAATACATTTTAAGTAAGAGTAGCGCTTGATCAGGTGTGGACGTTTCAGGATATGAACCGGATGTGAACGCGGTTCGTTATGGGCCGGAACCCGGCTGATTCTGCCGGTGTGCGAGGGAGGTTTGCATGAACGGGAAGTTAAATTATCAATACGCGGGCGGCAATACCGGATACGATCCGGGGCTTCCCGCAACGTGGGCAATGGAAGCGGAGGAGGACAGCCGGAATTTCAAGATTGCACTTCTGGTTGCTATTCTGGCGCATGTTCTGCTGCTGTGGGTGGTGTTACCGGGAAACAGTTCTGACGTCAAGGGAGAAAGGATTCATCCCCAAAAACCTCTTGTGCGGATTATTCTGAAGGTTCCTCCGAAAGATTCGCTGGATATTCTGGTGATGAAACCCCATTCCAGACTGGTTCCGGTTCCGGATCCGACACCGGAAGACCCGGAGCCGGCGGTTTCCATTAACGCGGTGAATAAATCGACGGTTCCGGTTAATGATTTTATTCCGGATGATAATGTTCCGGACAATATTGACCCGCTGGATATCCATACGGCGGGGCTGACGGCACCGGTTTACAGTATGGCGCAGCTTCAAAGAAACGTGGTGTATCCGCCTCTGGGCATCACTGCCGGCCTTCATGGCTATGTGGTGGTGCAGGCAGTTTTGAATCGGGACGGTACGGTAACGGATGTTAAAGTTATCGGCGGTACCCTGAAAGGATTCGGTTTTCCGGAAGCCGCGAAGTCTGCTGTGAGGAAACTGGCATTCAGGCCGGGATTTTATCATGGCCGGCCGGTGAGTGTTGTGATGAATCTGACCATTCATTTCCGCCTGACGCGGTGACCCGGTATTGATTCTGAATATCTGAGAGAAGAGGGGAGGGAAATTTCTTCCCCTTTTTTTGTATGTTCTTTCTGTTTTACGGATGAGCTCCTTTGCTTTATAATGAAAAACCATGAAGATATTACTTGCGGGATACAATATTGACAGGGATTTGATTGAACGGTTGAAGCGCGGTGAAGCGGTGGACGAAGCCGCTTTGACCCCGGAAACCGTTTCGGCGGCCTATGCCAGAATCAGCCGGAATCCGGCGGATGTGAATGTGCTGCGGGAGAAATCACGGGAGGCGGTGGAAAAGGCCCGTAAATCAAACGAACAGATCGTATTCGGCCTTGGCCATGCGTCTATTGCCGAACATGCATGTTTCAATTTTGATGTAATTGATGTTTCCCGGCTGGCGATTGAATATCTGGAACATTTCCGTCTGGCCTCTTACACGGAAAAATCCCAGCGTTATATCAAAATTGACGATAACGGGCTGATTCCGGAAGAGTTTTCCGCCGAACCGCTGCGCAGTGAGTTCCGCGCGCTGATACAGGAACAGAATGAATTTTACCGCCGGGCGTATTCCGAAATTGAGCAGACATTGATTGAAAACGGAGAGGAACCGAAGGAAGCGTCTTTGAAGGCCAAAGAAGATGCAAGATACGCGCTTCCGCTGGCAATCCGGGGCCAGCTGGGAATGACGGTGAACGGGCGGACTCTGGAAAACATGATTCAAAAACTCCGGGCGGCTCCCCTTGCGGAGGTGCGGGAGCTTGGGCGGCGCTTATTTGCCTGCTGCGGCGATCTGGTGCCGTCCCTTGTAAAATATACCGCACCGGACACCTATCATCTGAATGCCGGGAAATTTGCCGCCCGGTTTCCGTTTGTTCCCAAATCAGATACCAGGGGCGGCGAGCAGAATTCTGCTGTCCACCTGCTTTCCCACAGCCCGAATCCGGATGACAGTGTTCTGGAAACGCTGCTGTTCAGCAGAGCGCCCGTTTCTTTTGACACCGGGGCGGCTGCTGTCCGGAAAATGACATTTGAAGAGAGAAAATCACTCTTTTTGGAACTTTTTCAGGACATGAACAGTTATCATTCGGTGAATCGTGTGTTTGAGAATACGGAGTTTACCTTTGAAATTATCCTTTCCGCCACCGCCTTTGCCCAGTTAAAACGTCATCGGATGGGAACATTGATTCCCCAGCCGTATCTGCCTGAACTGGGGGTGACAATACCGGAGACCATGGTTGCCGCGTGCGTGGAGACCGGTTATCTGGATTTGGCCCGCCGGGTAAACGGCGTTTACCGCCGTCTTTCGGAACAGAATGCTTCTGCGGCGGCTTATTGTCTGACAAACGGGCACCGCAGACGGGTGCTTTTCAAATTGAATGCCCGTGAAATGTATCATTTCGTGCGGCTGCGGGCGGATAAACACGCTCAGTGGGACATTCGTGCCATTGCCGGTGAGATGCTGGACCGTGTGCGGGATACGGCGCCCTTGACTTTCATGATGGCCTGTGGAAAGCATGAATTTAAGAAAATAAAAGACAAGGTGTTTCCGGATGAACAAAAATGAAGCTTTCCGGAATATTCCGAAAATGGATGCTGTTCTGAACTGGCCGGAAACAAAAACGCTGGAAGCGGAGTTCGGCCGGTTTCTCGTTAAAGAGGCATTGACAGATGCTGTGAAACAGCTCAGAAATGAAATTCAGCGGGGGAATCTTCCGGAAGATATACGGAAAATGCTGATCGATTCTGCCGGAAACTTTCTCATCAGGCAATTGGAACCGTCTTTGAAGCGTGTGATAAACGGAACGGGCATTATTATCCACACCAATCTGGGCCGGGCGGTTCTGGCGCAGCCGGTTTTGTCACACCTTACGGAAATCGGCAGCGGATATAACTGTCTGGAATATGACCTGGACAGGGGAGGGCGGGGCCACCGGGACATTCACGCGGAACGGCTGATGGCAAAGTTCTTTGGTGTGGAAAGCGCCTGCGTTGTGAATAATAATGCGGCTGCGGTGCTGCTTATTATCAATACCTTTGCGGCAGGCAGGGAAGTAGTGGTTTCCAGGGGAGAACTCATTGAAATCGGGGGATCGTTCAGAATTCCCGAAATTATGAAAAAAGCCGGCGCAAAACTGGTGGAGGTCGGTACAACCAACAAAACCCATCTACGGGACTATGAAAATGCAATCGGGCCGGAGACAGGCCTGGTGCTGAAAGTACATCCAAGCAATTACCGTATCAGCGGATTTACCGAGTCTGTGGATGCTTCCCGTCTGGCTTCAATCTGTGCCGAACGCGGTGTGCCGTTTGCCGAAGACATGGGAAGTGGCAATGTCTACGATTTGAATATATTGGGAATTCAGGGAGAGCCCCGGGTTTCCGATTCTGTAAACAGCGGCGTCAACCTGATTTCATTCAGCGGGGATAAGCTCTTCGGCGGCGTCCAGGGGGGAATCATTATCGGGCGGAAAAAACTTCTGGACAAAATCCGCGCAAACCATCTGCTCCGGGCCCTCCGGGTGGATAAACTGGTGTATGCCGCCCTGGAACAGCAGTTGATTCTTTATCTGACAGGGCGTGTGGATGAAATTCCCACGTGGAGGATGCTTTTTGAACCGGTATCGGAGCTGAAAAAGAGAATTTCGGAATTTCTGAAATCTCTGACAAAGAAAGCCGTGAACGGATGTGAAATTGTGGAAACGCAGGCAAAAATCGGGGGAGGGACCACACCGGAACAGGGAATTGCAAGCGCGGCATTGGCAGTTTCCCCTCCCGGATTATCTTTGGACAGTCTTTCGGAACATTTCCGGAGCATGACGCCTCCGGTTATCGGCAGAATTCATGAAAACCGTTTTCTGCTGGATTTCCGTACCATTCCGGAAAATGATTTGTCCATATTGAAACACCATGTCAACAGAATTTTTGAATTGTAAGCCGTTCCGTGTCTTTCCCGCCCCGGAGCGAAAAATTCAATGTGAAGCGGTTCACCGTTTTCTGGAAGAGGCGGTTTTATCCCGGTTGAAAGGCCGGAAATTTCTGCTGAAAGGGGATTTTCAGGGGCAGAACTGCCTGCTTCGCCGTTTTGCCCACGGCGGCCTGCTTCGCCACGTGTTCCGGGAATGCTACATCGGCGCAATTCCCCGTGCCGTTCGGGAACTGGAAATCCTTTCCAGTTTGAAAAAACAGGGCTTTCCTGTTGTGGAACCGGTGTTCGCGCTGGTGGAGAAAAAACCGGTCGGCTATCATCAGGCCCTTGTGACCGTTTATCTCAGCCACACGACAGACCTTGCCGGGGTGGAAAATTTAACCCCGGATGCCCTGGAGTTGCTGATAAAACTGTTGGAACGGTTTTTTGATGCCGGACTGTATCATCCGGACCTCAATATCAAAAATATCCTCATTGACCGGGTGTCAGGTGCGTATTTTCTCCTTGATTTTGACCGCGCAGCCCTGCTGCCAGGTGCACTTGCGCCGGTGGAACGGAGCCGCATCTACAAACGTCTGTTCCGTTCTTTTGATAAACTGGGGAAATTCCATTTCTGGGAAGGGTTTCCGTTTGGAACTGTTCCGGATTATGTAGGAGAGGCGATGAAAAATTACAGGAAAATCCGCAGGATTCGTGCTTTTTTCTGGAAGCTTAACCGAAAATAGGGTAGTGTAATCAGGACTATTTTAAGAGAGGTGAACCATGCAGGTGCCCCTTCTGGACTTAAAGATTCAGTACAGAGCGTTAAAAGCTGAAATCGAACCGAAAATAAAAGACATCTGTGACCGTCAATACTTTATTCTCGGCCCGGATGTGGTTTCATTTGAAGAAAAAACAGCTGAATATTGCGGAACATCTTACGCCGTCGGCTGTGCCAGCGGTTCCGACGCCATTGTGCTGGCATTGATGGCGCTGGATGTTAAGCGGGACATGGAAGTGCTGACGACGCCCTACACTTTTTTTGCCACAGCCGGGGCGATTGCCCGGATCTGTGCTGTTCCGGTTTTTTTCGATATTGATCCGATAACATACAATCTGAATCCGGAAAAGCTCCGGGCCTTTCTGGCTGAGCATGCGGAAAAACGGGATAATTCGGTATATAACAGAAAAACCGGCCGCAGAATCGGTGCGATTCTTCCTGTCCATCTCTACGGCCAGACCGCGGATATGGCGCAGATTCTGTCCATTGCCGAAGAATATGGAATTCCTGTAATTGAGGATGCCGCTCAATCCATTGGTTCTATGGATGGAAATTTGAGAAAGAAAGCCGGAAATATGGGCAAAATTGGGTGTTTTTCCTTTTTCCCCAGCAAAAATCTCGGTGCCTTCGGTGACGGCGGTGCTTTATCCACAAACGATGAAAATATTGCCAATCGCTTGAAATCTTTGAGAATGCACGGAGAATCAACCCGTTACTATCACGATGAAGTGGGGTTCAACTCCCGCCTTGACGCATTGCAGGCTGCGGTACTGGAAATCAAGCTGAAATATCTGGACGGCTGGACAGCCGGGCGCCAGAAAAACGCCGTTTACTATAATGAGGCATTTGATTTGGCTGCCTGTGATGGAATTTTTGCCACGCCGAAAGCGGTGAACGGAAACCATCACATCTACAACCAGTATATTCTCCGTGTGAAAAACCGGGATAAACTGGTGGATTTTCTCCGGGAAAAGGGGATCGGATGTGCCATTTACTATCCGGTTCCGCTGCATCTCCAGAAATGTTTTGAATATCTCGGGTACAGTGAAGGAGATTTTCCCGAAGCTGAGAAAGCGGCAAAGGAAACCATCGCGCTGCCTATTTATCCGGAATTGACAGCAGAGCAGAAAGACACTGTTATTAAAGCAATTCTGGATTTTTATCGTTGATTATGCCACAACCTGAATAATAAAAAGCCCGCCAATCGGCGGGCTTTATTATTTCACTTTTCTCCGGTTTTCCGATTATGGTGCAATTTCTCTCCGTTTACGGCATGTTGAGCAGGAGAGGACTGTAGCTCTGCCCCATCTTTTGCTTTCCATTATCAACTGCAACCGGAGGTGTTGCCGCAGGAGACGCATTTGAGACAGGCGCCGTTTCGGACCATGGTGAACTGCTGGCAGACAGGGCAGGGGTCGCCTTCGTAGCCTTTCAGGCGGGCAATCCGAATCAGCTCGGCTTTTTCCTCCTCTTTTGTGACAGCTTTGTTTTTCTTTCCCGTTTGGCCGCCTTTTTGATACCGGAGGTGGGTTTTAACAGAGTGGGGATGGCTTACATGGCCGTTTCCATTTCCGTTTCCATTGAATTTCAGTTCGTCTTTTTTTTGAAGGGTTCCGGGGCGAATATCTTCCGGCAGCACCTGCGCCAGGTCGAACCGGTCTAAATATGTAATTGCAAGCTCCCGGAAAATGTAATCAATAACGGATGTGGTCATTTTAATATGGGGGTTGCCCGCGACCATGCCATTGGGTTCAAAACGGGTGAAGACAAAGGCATCCACGTATTCGTCAAGGGGCACGCCGTATTGAAGCCCCAGGGAAATTGCAATGGCGAAACAGTTCATCAGGCTTCTGAACGCGGCGCCTTCTTTGTGCATATCAATGAAGATTTCTCCGAGACGACCGTCTTCATATTCACCGGTACGCAGAAACACGGAGTGTCCCCCGATTTTTGCTTTCTGGGTGTACCCTGCACGGCGGTAGGGAAGACGTTCCCGTTTCCGGATAAATTCGGCAGCCAGTTGTTTCGCAGTGTCCATGATGTCTCCGTTGGAGAGGGCTGTCAGGTCAATGTCTGTGTCGCTGAGGGAGGAAAGAGGCTGGCTGAGTTTGGAGCCGTCCCGGTACAGTGCAACGGCTTTCAGCATCATGCGCCAGGATTCCATATAAATATTTTCAATATCTTCCACTGTGGCGGAGTTGGGAAGGTTGACGGTTTTGGAGATGGCGCCGGAGATGTAAGGCTGAGCGGCAGCCATCATTTTCAGATGCCCTTCCGGCGCAATGTAGCGGGTGCCGTACCGGCCGCATTTGTTGGCGCAGTCGAAGACCGGGAGGTGTTCTTCATTCAGTTCAGGTGCCCCTTCCACCGTCATTCTGCCGCAGATGATGTCGGATGAAAGCTGGATTTCCTCGGCGCTGAAACCCAGTTCAGTGAGGAGGGAAAAACCCGGTTTTGAATGGGTTTCCTGTGGGATTTTCAGCTCTTTTTCAATGATTTCTTTCCCGATGTTCCAAGTGTCAAACACACTTTCAAGGTCAAAGAACATGGGGATTGTTTTTTCAAGTTTATCAATTGTTTCTCCGGAGAATCCTTTTTCAGAAAGGCTTTCCCGGTTGACGGGACAGTTTTCAGTGCCAAACGACTGGGTTCCGATGCAATAGTTGGTGATTTTTCTGACTTCATCCCTGCTGTACCCCAGCTTTTTCAGGGCGGGCTCAATGGATTGGTTGATGATTTTAAAATAGCCGCCCCCGGCCAGTTTTTTGAATTTTACCAGGGCGAAATCCGGTTCAATTCCGGTGGTGTCGCAGTCCATCAGCAGGCCGATGGTGCCGGTCGGTGCGAGAACAGTTACCTGCGCGTTTCTGAATCCGTGTTTTTCTCCGTTTTCAAGGGCACGGTCCCAGGATTCCCGCGCCGCCTGAAGCAGGGAGGCGGGGCAGAGGGTTTCGTCAAAGCGGTAAGGGAAGGCGGTCAACCCTTCGTATTGGTCGTGTTCGGTGTTGTAGATGGCCCGTCTGTGATTGCGGATTACCCGAAGCATGTGCTCCCGGTTTTTCCGGTATTCTGAAAATGGGCCTTTTTCTTTTGAAAGCTCGGCGGATGTTTCATACGAAACACCGGTCATCAGCGCGGTAACGGCACTGGTGATGGCACGGCCTTCTTCAGAATCGTAGGGAATTCCGGCTGTCATCAGCAGGCTTCCGATATTGGCATAGCCAAGGCCCAGGGTGCGGAAACGATAGCTCAATTCCGCGATTTCTCTACTTGGAAACTGGGCCATCAATACTGAGATTTCCAGCACGATTGTCCACAGTCTCACCGCGTGCCTGAATGCGGGGATGTCCAGTTCCCCTGTTTCGGTGTTATAGAATTTCAGGAGGTTCAAAGAGGCGAGATTGCAGGCGGTGTTGTCCAGAAACATGTATTCCGAACAAGGGTTGGACGCATTGATTCGGCCTGAGTCCGGGCAGGTGTGCCATTCGTTGATTGTGCTGTCAAACTGTAAGCCCGGGTCGGCACAGGCCCATGCCGCAGTGCTGATTTTTCCGAATAATTCTCCGGCTTTGATTGTCCGGGCGGCTTCGCCGTTGACACGGAATTTAAGTTCCCAGTCATCGTTTGTTTCAACTTTCCGCATAAATTCCGCCGTAACCCTGACGGAGTTGTTGGAGTTTTGTCCTGAAACCGTATTGTAGGCTTCAGATTCCCAGTTTGTGTCGAAGGTGGGGAATTCAATCTCCGTGACCCCCTGTTTTGCGAGCTGTAAAATGCGGAAGATGTAGGTTTCCGGGATTCCGCTGCGTTTGGCATTCCCCAGCGCTTCGGCCAGTTCCGGATTTTCAGAGGGAGTTACATTCGGTTTTCCGTTTTTACCCTGGGCGGCACGGAGAATTTTGTTCAGGTGGATGTTACACTGCCGGGAACCGGCAGCCATTGATGCGACTTTTTCTTCTTCCTTTACCTTCCATTCCACGAATTCTTCAATGTCCGGGTGATCCGCGTTGAGGATACACATCTTTGCGGCTCTTCTGGTGGTTCCGCCGGATTTAATGGCGCCTGCCGCCCGGTCGCCGATTTTGAGAAAACTCATCAATCCTGAGCTGAGGCCGCCGCCGGAGAGAGGTTCCCCTTTTCCCCTGAGATTTGAGAAGTTGGTTCCGGATCCTGATCCGTATTTGAAAATCCGGGCTTCCCGGGTCCAGAGATCCATGATACCGCCTTCATTTACAAGGGTATCGGCGATGGAAAGAATGAAACAGGCGTGGGGCTGCGGGTGTTCGTAGGAAGATGTGGAACGCTGTAGGGTTTCTGTTTCCGGATCCACGTAGAAGTGTCCCTGGGACGGCCCGTTGACACCGTAGGCCCAGTGAAGGCCGGTATTGAACCACTGGGGAGAGTTCGGGGCGGCCATTTGACGGCAGAGCATGTATACCAATTCGTCATAAAAAGCTCTGGCATCTTCTTCCGAATCAAAATATCCGTGTTTATAGCCCCAGTATGTCCAGGTTCCGGCAAGACGGTGAAATACCTGTCTTGAATCCGTTTCTCCTTCGGTTCGTTCGTGTTCGGGAAGTTTACTTAACGCTTCTTCGTCCGGTTCATGCCGTTGCAGCCACCGGGGAATTCCGTCTTCCCGGACAGGTTTCCGTTTTTTCGGAATACCTGCTTTTCTAAAATATTTCTGTGCCATGATATCGGTGGCCACCTGGGACCAGGATTCCGGAACCATGACATCCGATGCTTCAAAAACCAACGTGCCGTCCGGGTTCACCATCCGGGAACTGCGGCCGGAAAAATGGACGCCGTCGGTCGGGTTTGTTAAATTTCCGGTAAAATATCGTGAGACCTTCATTACCCCTCTCCTTCATAGATATAGTGTAGGGACCTTTTTTATACCACAATATATTGTGATGGGTCAACGGGGTTTTTCGTTTTTTGTGTTGAGTAAAAGTTGGAAATTGGGTAGACTGTTGTGGATAGTAGCAGATGGGAGGAGAAAGAAAATGAGAAAAATAGTTTCTGTTTTTCTGTTGGTGCTGATGGCGGTTTCACTGGCGTATGCCGGGCTGAGTGAGGATTATCAGGCATTGCAGCAGCAGTTTATGAGAAAGAGGATGAACATACGCAGCCGGGCGGATATGGACAAGCTCATGGCTGAACGGACGGCTGCATTGGAAAACCTGCTGGTGAAGTATAAAGGGAAAAAACTTGCGGGGAATGAGAAAATACTCATGGCTGAAATTCTGATTTCGGTTAATCGTATGGCTCCGGCCTGGGATATTCTGAAAGCGATTACGAAGCCTGATGATGTTGAAAAATATAATGCCTTATGCACCCGGGCTCTTTTTGGCCTGGGAAAAGATGCACTTGCGTCCAAATACCTTGAGAAACTGAACCATGAAGGGAAATACTATGGAATGCTGTGTTTCGGAAGAGCCATGTCATTGAAAAAGAAGGGGGAAATAAACCGGGCGCTTCCATATCTGAAACAGGTGATCAAGGTTGTGACCCTTCGGGACGCCTACCGGGTTTTTGCGATTCATACCCTTGTGGATTACGATGAGAGTGCGGGCAGGCATCCGGAAGCAATGAAGCTGTTATCTGAGTTTGCAAAAGACAACACACTGTCCGCAAGATCCCGCCTTGATTTGGCAAACACACAAAAGGCAATGGCGATGATTGGAAAAAAAGCTTTCAATTTTCAGGACATCGTTCGCCGGTTTAACGGCCGGGCGCCGGTTCTCTATAAAGAAAAAGGAAAGGTGCTGGTGCTGGAATTTTTCGCGCCGTGGTGTGCGCCGTGCCGGAATGAAATGAAGGCCCTCAGTAGACTTTTTCTTGAGAAACGGGATAAAGGGCTGGATGTAATCGGCATTACCCGGCTTTATGGATTTTTTGCGGACGGAAAAGTGAATGAGCAGAATATTACTGCGAAAAAAGAAGCTTTCCTGATTGCTGAATTTGTTAAATCAATGAAGTTGTCGTACCCAATGGTTCTTATCGGAAAAGATGATTCTTATTCCGATTACGGAGTGACCGGGCTGCCGCATGTGGTTTTAGTCGATAAAAAAGGCGTGATTCGCCGTGTTTTTACCGGTATGTATCAGGAGAAGGATTTTCAGAAGGCGGTTCAGGCTTTGCTGCAGGAAAAATTGAAATAACAAATTAATCTTGTCTAAAAAAGGCAGCGCAGGGGGGATTTTCCCCCCTGCATTTATTACGCAGAGAAAATCAGCCTGTCTTCCCCTGCCGATACATGGATTTCCGTTGCCTCGACAAACCGGCCTTCCAGAATCATTCTGGACAGCGGGTTCAGCAATTCTTTCTGAATAACCCGCTTCAGCGGCCTTGCCCCGAATTTGGGGTCGTAACCGAGATCGGCCAGCCGTTTTTCGGCGCTTTCATCAAGATCCAGTTTCAGCCCCTGCTGCTGCAGGCGTTCCATTACCGTTTTCAGCTGAATATCTACAATATCTGTCATAACTTCCCGGCTCAGGCGGTTGAAAACAACAATTTCATCCACACGGTTGAGAAATTCCGGCCGGAATGTTGCATGGAGAATGTTGTCCAGTGCCTGCCGTGTTTCTCTGTCCGTGGGGTCATCCGCCTGCAGAATGAGATCGCTTCCCAGGTTGGAAGTCAGAATCAGTACCGTGTTACGGAAATTCACCAGACGGCCTTTTCCGTCTGTCAGGCGCCCGTCATCCAGAATCTGCAGCAGGATGTTCAATACATCCGGATGCGCTTTTTCAATTTCATCAAAGAGAATCACAGAATAAGGTTGACGGCGGACCCTTTCCGTTAACGCGCCGCCTTCGTCATAGCCCACATATCCGGGGGGAGCTCCGATCAGCTTTGAGACCGCGTGTTTTTCCATATACTCGGACATATCAATCCGTACAAGTGCCTGTTCGGTGTCAAACAGATAATCTGCCAGTGCTTTGGCCAGCTCTGTTTTTCCGACCCCGGTGGGGCCCATAAAAATAAAGGAGCCGATGGGGCGGTCGGGATCCTGGAGCCCGGCCCGGGAGCGCCGGATTGTATCGCTGAGAAGGGCGAGGGCTTCATCCTGTCCGACCACCCGCTGTTTCAGGGCGTTTTCCATTTTCAAAAGCCGTTCCCGGGTACTTTCCATCATTTTGGTCACCGGGATGCCGGTCCATTTGGATACGATTTCCGCGATATCATCATCATCAATCTCTTCTTTCAGCATTTTCTGGTTGGATTGAATCTGATTCAGTTCTCTGTTTGCTTCTTCCAGCTTTTTCTGCTCTTCCGGCAGGCTTCCGTATTGAATCTGCGCCGCTCTTTCAAGGTTACCATTCCGGGTACATTCTTCCAGTTCGTGTTCAAGCTGTTCGATTTTCTTTTTAATATCACGAACCCGCTGCAGTTTTTCCTTCTCATTCTGCCAGATTGCAAGGAGTGCCTGTTCCTGTTCTTTTGCCGAAGAAAGGTGTTCCTCGATTTCAGCAAGGCGCTTCTTCGAGACTTCAGTTTTTTCTTTCTTCATTGCCTGTTTTTCAATTTCAAGCTGCATGATCTGGCGTTGAAGCTGATCCACCTCCACCGGAACACTGTCCACCTCAATCTTTCGTCTTGCACAGGCTTCATCCACAAGGTCAATCGCCTTGTCCGGGAGAAAACGATCTGTAATATAACGGTGGGAAAGAGTTGCGGCTGCCACAAGCGCCTCGTCTGCGATACGGACTCCGTGGAAAACCTCATATTTTTCTTTCAGGCCCCGAAGAATGGAAATGGTGTCTTCCACGTTGGGTTCCGACACAAGGACCTGCTGAAACCGGCGTTCCAGTGCCGCATCCTTCTCAATGTATTTTTGATATTCATTCAAGGTGGTGGCGCCGATACACCGCAGCCTGCCCCGGGCAAGGGCGGGTTTCAGCATGTTGGACGCATCCATTGAGCCTTCGCTGGCTCCGGCACCGACCAGCGTGTGCAGTTCGTCAATGAACAGCACAACATTTCCGTCCGCTTTTTCAATCTCATTCAGGACCGCTTTCAGCCGTTCCTCAAATTCACCCCGGAATTTTGCCCCTGCGATGAGAGCCGCAAGGTCCAGTGCCACAAGCTTTTTGTCTTTCAGGTTTTCCGGAACATCCTGTTTTATGATTCTCTGGGCAATTCCTTCCACAATCGCGGTTTTACCCACTCCCGGTTCACCGATGAGCACCGGATTGTTTTTGGTCCGCCGGGTCAACACTTGAAGAACCCGTCTGATTTCATCATCTCTACCGATAACCGGGTCCAGTTTTCCCTGTTCGGCCAGTGAAGTGTAATCAATGCAGAAACGTTCAATTGCCTGGTAATTATCCTCGGCTGTGGGGCTGTTTACATTTTTTCCGCCCCGGATCTCCTCTAGCGCAGACAACACCGCTTTCGGGTCAACCTGAGCTGCGGCAAGGGCATCCACCAGTTCTCCGGGGGTGTCCAGAATGGCAAGGAAAAGGTGTTCCGAGCTGACATAGCTGTCTTTCATTTCCTTTGCCTTCTTTTTGGCAGCTGTCAGGACATTCATCAAGTCCCGGGAGGGTGTCCGGTCCGCTCCCTCCGCTTTTGTTTTTGAATTCAGAATTGTATCCAGTTTTTCGCCAAGCACGCTCCCGATGGCGCCGCTTTTTTCAAGAACCGGTTTTAGGATTCCGTTTTCCTGATCCAGCAGAGCTTTCAAAAGATGGGCAGGTGTAACTTCCGGATGCAGAGCTTCTTCTGCAAAACGGAAAGACTCCGTAATGGCTTCCTGCGCTTTTATTGTGTAATCATTTAAGTTCATTATTTCCCTCCATAATTTTTTCTTGTCCTTAAATAATATGGCCCCTTTTTCAAAAAATGCAATAAAGATATCAGAAAATATGAGTCAAATATTATCAGATTATGGAAGTGGCACATTTTGTTAAACATTTTTTTGTAAAAAGGCTATAATTTCACTGATACTGAAAGACGTAAAGAGGAGTATGTCATGCAAAAAGATGGGCATCAAGGTGAGATAAGGACGTGTCCGGTCTGCAAAGAAAATATTTTCCCCCATGAGACGGCACTCTTTTTCAGCGGCCGGGATAATCTGGTGCAAATGCGGCTTGGTGATGCGGTGGTGCTGATACACAGGGAATGTGCCGATTCATTTGAAACCCGCAGCGATCTTCTCCGCTTTCTTACAAACGGGAAATCAGATTTGAGCTGGCTGGAGTAAGACGGCTTCTCATTTTAGAAGTATTTGCGGAAAACGAAATACTGAATACTCTCCTTCTGTGTTATACTTCGCGAGGAAGAAAGGCGAGCTGCCGCAGGCGAAAGCCTGAGGAAAGTCCGAACTCCGCAGGACAGTGTGCCGGGTAACGCCCGGGCGCCGTGAGGCGACGGAAAGTGCCACAGAAAATATACCGCCGTTACCGGTTTCCGGTGGCGGTAAGGGTGAAATGGCGAGGTAAGAGCTCACCGCCTGCCCAGTAATGGGCAGGGCAGGGTAAACCCCACATGGAGCAAGGCCAAATAGGGGAACGTTTGAAGGTTGTCCGCCTGATGTTTCCGGGTAGGCCGCTTGAGGCTGTCAGCAATGGCAGTCCCAGATGAATGGCAGTTCTCGACAGAATTCGGCTTACAGCCTTTCTTCCGTTTTGAAAATTTTTTACATTGGAGATATGGATGCTTCGCAGGCTTGTTGTTGTTTTTGTAATAAGCGTTTTGGCTGTTTCCGGCATGGCGGAAGAAAAAGGGTCGTCCGCCGCCGAGCTTTCTTTGTCTGAATATTTTATCGGCGCTTATTACAGCTCTGCCGGGAACTGCGGAAAGGCAATTCCCCATCTTGAAAAAGCGCGACAACTTCATAAAAATCCATCTATTTATCTTGAACTTGCAGATTGCTACGCGTATCAGGGGACAATGGAAAAAGCGATGTCAATTCTGGATGAGGGAATCCGTTTTTTCCCCGATGACGGCCGCTTGTATATCTCAAAAGGAGATATTTATTACGATTTGTATAAGGCGGGCATGCCTTCGGATGATATTGTACGGCAAGCATATGACAACCTGTTGAAAGGCTGGAAGCTGTCGGCGGATCCGGAGGCCGGAGCAAAAGCGGTTGAGATGGCTGCGGTTTTGAAAAAACCGGAAGAAGCTGCAAAACTGTATGAGTCCTTTCCCCTGTCCGTCCGTCTGCGGCCCCGGCTTCTTGTGGTGATGCTGAATGTCTATGAGATTACCGGGCAGAATAACCGGTTGAGAAAAACAATAAAAATGTTTATCAATGCCCGTATAAAAAGTGTGGATTATCTGGAGCATGTGGCAAATCAGGCAATTACACACGGGTTTTACAAGGAAGCATTGAGATTGATGCAGCAGGAGATTCAGCTGGACCCGGCTTCTTTTAAACAATGGGATAAATACATGTTTGCCGCGCTGGCGGCTTCTGACTGTAAAACGGTGAGCCGGGTGTTTCGGCAGAAATACGCCGCTCATCCGACATCGCTTTCTTTGTATTCCATGGCAAATTGTCTCGGCCATCAGCATCGCTACAAAGAGGCGGCCGCATTTTTCAGCCGTTCACTGTCAGCGGATCAAAGCGGCTGGGGCAAAACGGTCCGGCTGGAAATTATGCGGGACTATCTGAAGGTGCTGGTGGCGGCCGGAAATAACAAAGCCGCATTGAATGTGGTGAAAAAAGGATTGAAATCTTTTCCTGATTCAGTGCCGTTGAAAACAGATTCTGTTTATATTAACCTATTAAACAACCGGCAGAAAGTTGCCATCCGAATTGCAGAATCAATGTTGAAAGAAGAAAAGGCGCCGGCTGTCCGGCTGTTGAAAATCCTTAAAAAGAAGCCGGCGTTTCTAAAATATTATTACCGCGGAATTGTTTATTATGCACTGGAAGATTATGACCGTGCGTTTCCATTGCTGAAAAGTGCAAACCGGATAGATCCGGAAAACCGGGATGTGGCCATTCCCCTCGCTTTTATTTATGACCGGAACGGAAAACAGAATCATGTGATTTCCATTTATAAAACTTTATTGAAAGTTTATCCGAAAGATGCGCTTCTGCTGAACAATTACAGTTATTCTCTGCTGATGTACCGCCGCAATTTGAAAGAAGGCCTGCGGCTGGCGAAAACTGCGGTTCAGCTGGTGCCGGACAGTCCCATGTACCGGGACACTCTCGGGTATGCGTATCTCCTTCTCGGGCAGCTGGATGATGCGGAAGAGAATTTGAAGTTTGCGTATGAAAAGAATCCGGAAAACGGGGAAATCTGTCAGCATCTCGGGGAAGTTTATTTTAGAAAGGGAAATTTTGCCAAAGCAAAAGAACTGTGGCTGGAAGCCATCGAGAACGGAGGTGTGGATGAAGCATCTCTCAGAAAAAAAATCTCTTTTCTGGATCATTAGTCTTTTTCTGTTTCTGCCGGTTTCCTGTGTCCGGCATCCTGTCCGGCAGATAAATACGCATGTGGACAGACGTATTACCTCCACGTTTTTCCGGGTGGAAGGGAAAATCAACGGCCAGTCCGTCCATGGCGTGAGAGCGTTTCTGCAAACCGACAGCAGCGGAGATTTTATGTTGAACCTGCTGACTGCGATGAATTCTCCCCTCAGTACGGTATTTTACGACGGGAAAAGCCTGACAGTGGTGGATTACCGTTCCCGAACTTATTATGTGGACAGGACATTACCGTTTTCTCCGGGACCGGGGTTTCCGTTTCGTTTTGACATTGTTTCACTTGCCGAGTTTTACCGGCGGGGCGTGGCCGGGCAGGGCGGGCGGACACAGACGTATTCCTGGGGGAAACTGATTCTAACGGGGGAACTCCGTATTGTCGCCCTGTTCAATAACGGTTCGAACCTTCTTTTGACACCGTTGTCAAAACCGGAAAAGCGCGGGGGTGGCCCGCTTGTTCTGAAAATCCCCTCTGCATACAGGCAGCTCAATGAAAAGAATTAACTGTTTCGGGAAAATAAATACCCCTTTGCTGGTCGGGCCGCCCCGAAAAGACGGATTTCATGAGATTGTTACAGTCTATCGGAGTATTTCCCTTTATGACACGCTGCATATCGGACTGACGGCAAAATCAGGAATTAAGCTGTCTGTGCCGGATTCCGCCATTCCTTCGGACCGGAGGAACCTTGTCTGGCAGGCGGCGGAGAAACTTATATCATTTGCCGGTTATTCCGGCGGTGTTTCCATTCGTATTGAAAAACGGATTCCCGCCGGGGGAGGCCTCGGCGGCGGCAGTTCGGATGCGGCCGGTACCCTTCGCCTGCTGAATCTGATGTTAAATTCTCCGCTGTCTGAGAAAGATTTAATGTCTCTGGCAGTGTCTCTGGGTTCCGATGTTCCGTTTTTTCTTGTGGGGGGAATCGCACTTGGAACCGGGCACGGAGAGCTTGTCAGGGCATTGCCGGGTTTTGATTTTTTCCGGTTTATTGCGGTGTTTCCGGATATTCCTTTTCCCACGGGAGAAATGTACCGGCTGCTGGATTTGAAAAAGAAATTTCTGCCTGAAAGGGATTTCAGGAATGTAAAATTGGAAAAGGGTATTCATAACCGGCATAACTGCTGGGAAAATACTTTTGACCGTGTGGTTTCGGATATGTCGGGGAAAGTGGCGGATGTAATGGGAAAAATCCGGGAACAGGGTTTTTTTGTTACGCTGGCGGGTTCCGGCTCCACTTTTCTTGTTTCCGGAGGAGCTGTTTCTTTTTCCGAACTGGCCCCATTGATTCCGGAACCTTGGAAAATGCTGGAGTTAAAGACAATTTCCCGCGTGGAGGCATTGGGTGGATTCTTTTCCTGATATTGTGAATCACTGCCGCCGGTTTATTGACGAACAGAAAATGCTGCAGGACGGGGACTGTGTTGTGGCGGGAATCAGCGGCGGTGCAGATTCCGTGTTTCTGTTTCATGTCCTTCTTGCCGTGCGCAGGGAGAAGGGAATCCACCTGATTGCGGCACATCTGAATCACGGATTGCGGCCGGAGGCGGCCGGAGAGGTGGATTTTGTCAGGGAGATGTGCAGGAATTACCGCGTTCCTTTCCACGGTGCGGCGATACCCCGGGGGATGCTTGCGGAAATGCCGGGAAAATCCATTGAAATGGCGGCCCGGGAAATGCGAAAACGCTTTCTGAATGCGGTGGCGGATACGGCCCGGGCTTCAAAAATCGCTCTGGGCCATACCGGGACGGATCATGTGGAAACAATGCTGATGAATATTCATCGGGGAACCGGCCTTCGGGGCCTTTCCGGAATTGAGCCGGTACGGGGGAGAATCATCCGGCCTTTGATTCGCCTTGGGCGGGAGAAAATCCGGGAAACCTTGGAAGAACATCGGATTCAATATCTCTTTGATAAAAGTAATAATGACCCGAAGTACATGAGGAACCGGGTCCGGGCTGAAATTCTTCCTTCCGTTTCAGCTGTTTTCGGGCCCGGATATCCTGAAAAATGGCGTCGGCTTTCCGAACATGCTGCAGACAGCCTTTCTTCGCTTCGTTTTCTGTTTGAAAAATTCTTTTTCCGGGGAATAGAGCGGGATTCTTTCGGGTTCCGCGTGTCCCGGAATCTTTTCCGGGGGCTGCCGGAAGCCGTAAGTCGGGAGGCAATGCTCTATTTTCTGGAAGAGAGCGCAGGGTCAACTTTCTTTGTGACCGGTGAACTGGTTGCCCGTCTCGTCCGGTTTTCATCGGGGAACGGATACGGAATCATCGAACTTCCAAGCGGGGTTCAGGTGGTCAGAAGCAGTGAATGGCTTTATTTCCTTAACAAAATTCCCAACCTGGAACTTGAGATTCATGAACCGGGAAATTATGTTTCATGGTTCGGGAAAGAAATCCGGTTCTGCCGAATCAATGACAGCTGTCCTGTCCCGGATGATTCCGATTTTCTTTTTATTGATGAGAATCAATTTCCTTTCCCTTTTCAGCTGGCACCGGTTGATTTTGAACAGGATGCTATTTTTTATAACGGACATCCTGTTCCGGATATACGTAATTTTTTGAAGAAACACGGGATTGGAAAGGCGGAGCGGGACCGGATGCCGGTTTTGAAAAAGGGGCATCGGATTTTGTGGATTCCGGGATTTGTTAAGCTGATTTCAAAGAAAGAAAGCGGGATACCTGGAAATCGGATAGCAGTTTACTTCACCGCTTAAATGCGTTAGAATCCGTGTACCGGCCGGATAAAATTTCCAGCCCGTCAGCGCATCAAAGGAGGAGCGAAAATTTGAACCAGACAATGAAAAATGTATTTCTATGGCTCTTTCTCATCGTCATAGTTGTACTTGTTTTTAATATATTTAATCAGGTTGAGCAGGCATCCACCGAATTGCCGTTCAGTACTTTCATGGAACAGGGAAAAACCGGCAATATTTCATCTTTGGAAATGAAAGGGCAAAAAGTAAACGGGGATTTCGTAACCCCTTATAAAGATGCCCAGGGCCGCAAGTTTACAAAGTTCACGACTGTTGTCCCCGAATTTTATCAGAATCTTTCCAAGGATATTCTTTCGTGGGAAGGGAAGGGGCTGCAGAAATTCCAGGTAAAGGAAGATAAAGAAAACCCGTGGATGGCCGTATTGATCGGTTGGGGGCCGATTCTTCTTCTCATTGTTATCTGGGTCATGTTCATGCGCCAGATGCAGGGCGGCGGGAACAAAGCGCTGAGTTTCGGGAAGAGCAAGGCCCGGCTCATTGATGACCAGAGAAAAGTCACGTTTGAGGATGTTGCCGGTGTGGATGAAGCGATTGAAGAATTGCGTGAGATTGTGGATTTTCTCAAAACACCGAAGAAGTTTACCAAACTGGGTGGGAAAATTCCGAAAGGCGTTTTGCTGATGGGACCTCCGGGAACCGGGAAAACACTGCTGGCAAAGGCAATTGCGGGAGAAGCAAATGTTCCGTTTTTTTCCATCAGCGGATCCGAGTTTGTTGAGATGTTTGTGGGTGTGGGCGCTTCCCGTGTCCGGGATATGTTTGAGCAGGGAAAAAAGAATGCACCCTGTATTATTTTTGTGGATGAAATTGATGCTGTGGGGCGCCACCGGGGCGCCGGCCTCGGCGGAGGCCATGATGAACGGGAACAAACCCTGAACCAGCTGCTGGTTGAAATGGATGGATTCGAAAGTGGAGACGGAGTAATCCTGATGGCGGCGACTAACCGTCCGGATGTACTGGACCCCGCACTGCTTAGGCCGGGACGGTTTGACCGCCGGGTTGTAGTGGCCCGTCCCGATGTAAACGGAAGGGAAGCCATCATTGCCATTCATACCCGGAAAGTTCCCATTGCGGAATCCGTTGATTTGCGTGTCATTGCGAGAAGCACCCCGGGCTTTTCCGGTGCCGATCTTCAAAACCTGGTAAATGAAGCCGCGCTCCTTGCCGCGAGGAGGGAGAAGGATGTTGTGGAAATGAGCGATTTTGAAGAAGCCAAAGATAAAATTATCATGGGATTGGAGCGGAAATCCCTTGCCATGAATGAAGATGAAAAAAAGAATACGGCGTATCATGAGGCCGGACATACACTGGTTGCGGTGATGCTCCCGGATTCCGACCCCATTCACAAAGTGACCACTGTCCCCAGGGGCAGAGCTCTCGGAGTCACGGTTCAGCTGCCGGAAGATGACCGCTACACCTATACGAAGACCTATCTGGAAAGCAGGATTGCCATTTTAATGGCGGGCCGTGTGGCTGAAGAACTGTTTATGGGCCATATGACCACTGGTGCCGGCAATGATATTGAGGTTGCCACCGATCTTGCCCGAAAGATGGTCTGCAAATGGGGAATGAGTGATTTGGGCCCATTGAATTATGGAGTCGCGGAAGATGAAATCTTTCTTGGCAAAGATCTGGTCCGTCACAACAACTATTCCGATACCACTGCCCAGCGGATTGACGACACAATTTCAGAATTTATCCGAAAAGGGTATGAGCGGGCTTCAAAAATTCTCGAAGGAAACCGGGAAACATTCATCCGGCTGGCTGAGACATTGTATGAAAAAGAAGTTTTGTCCGCGGATGAGGTGATGGCAATTGTAAACGGCGATACCCCCGAACCGGCGGCTGAGAATCCTGTATCGGATGAGGGCGGTTCTGCCGAAGAGGCGTAGATGCCTGATTTTATTTCCGGAAACAAAAAAGAATCTGACCGGTACAGTCTGGGGATCTGTCATAAACACGGTGTCCCGCTGGTAATGGGAATTTTAAATGTAACGCCTGATTCGTTTTTTGACGGCGGCTGTTACAGCCGGAAAGAAACTGCCGTTGCCCACGGAATCAGATTGGCTTCAGAGGGGGCGGACATCCTTGATGTGGGCGGGGAGTCCACACGGCCCGGAGCCGAACCGGTAAGCCTGGAGGCGGAACTGGAACGGGTAATTCCGGTTGTGGAAGCGCTGAAAAGCGAAACGGATTTACCGGTATCCGTGGATACCTTCAAAAGCGAAGTGGCCGCAGCAGCCATCGCGGCGGGAGCCGACATTATAAATGACATTTCTTTCGGTACTTTTGACAGGCGAATGTTTTCTGTTGTCGCAAAAAGAAAGTGCGCTTACGTGGGGATGCACATTCAGGGAACACCCCGGAACATGCAGAAAAATCCGAGTTATCAGAATGTGGTTCTTGAAGTCAGCCGTTTTTTGAAGGCACAGGCGACGGCGGCTGAAAATGCCGGAATACCGGCTGAAAAGATTGCCGTTGACCCGGGAATCGGATTCGGAAAAAATGACAGGCACAATCTCTCGTTATTGAAAGAGCTGAATCAACTGGAGAAAATCGGATACCCGCTTCTGCTTGGGATTTCCAGAAAAAGCCTGATGGGGCGTCTCCTGGGGCTTGATGTCGAGGAACGTTTAGCGCCCAGCCTTGCCGCCGCACTTTTCTGCATGGAGAAGGGGGTATCCATTGTTCGTGTCCATGATGTTTTTGAGACAAAACAGGCTCTTTTGATGTGGAATCTGCTATCTGAATGAGCATTCATTCATTTTTTTCTTGACGAAAGTATATTTCTCGGGTAAAATCAAGTTATCTACAACTAAGTGTGGAGGAAAGCATGAATTTTTTAGTGTTTGTCAAACAGGTTCCCGACACGGAAACCAAAATCCAGATTGCGGGGGACGGGAAGTCTATTGCTGAGGACGGCGTAAACTTCATTGTCAGCCCCTATGATGAAATGGCGATTGAGGAAGCACTTCTTCGTAAAGAAGCCCTCGGCGGTGAAATCACCGTTGTGACCATGGGGCCGAACCGTGCGGAAGCCGCACTGAGGACAGCCCTTGCCATGGGTTGTGACAAAGCGGTTCATCTGGAAGATGAAGCGTTTCAGGGTGCGGATTCCTACGCAACTGCGAAGGCATTGGCTGCGGTGGTGAAAAAGTACAGCCCTGATCTGGTTTTCTTTGGAAAGCAGGGAGTTGGGACAGATAATACTCAAGTTGGCCAGATGGTTGCCGAGATGGCCGGACTGGGCCACATCGGAATGTGTGTAAAGCTGGAAATTGACGGAGATAAAATCCGTGGTGAACGGGAAATTGAAGGCGGACGTGAAACAATTGAAGTGGCACTTCCCGCCGTTGTTGTGGCACAGAAAGGCCTCAACGAACCCCGGTACCCGGCACTGCGCGGTATTATGCAGGCCAAACGCAAACCCATTGAAAAACTGACACCGGGCGATCTGGGCCTGTCTGCGGACGAGGTCGGAGCTGCCGGCAGCAAAACGGAATATGCAAGCCTTGAACTGCCGCCTGCGAGGGAAGCCGGAAAGAAACTGGAAGTGGAACCGGAAGTCGCCGCGAAAGAAATCGTCGCCTTCCTGAAAAATGAAGCCAAGGCACTGTAAGGAGGGAAGCAATGATACTCGTATTTGCAGAACAGAGAGACGGCGTATTGAAAAAGGCTGCCAAAGAGGCAGTGAGCGAGGGAAAACGGCTTTCATCCAAACTGAACATGCCGGTTGGGGCTGTGTTGATGGGGAAAGGCGCGGACCAGGCAGTTGATGAAGTTAAAAAATTTGGCCCGGACAAAGTATTTGTTGTTGAAGGGGAGCCGCTGGACCGGTATTCGGCAGACGGATTTGCAGAAGCTGCTGCCAATGTGGCGAAGGAGCAGGGTGCAAATGTTATTCTTTTTCCTGCCACGACGATGGGTGTGGATGTGGCGCCCCGTGTGGCGGCAAAAGTTGAAGCCGGTCTGGTTTCGGATATTACCGGCCTGGACGTTGCGGATGGAAAAATTGTGGCAACCAAACCGGTTTATTCGGGAAAAGCTGTTGCCACTGTAAAATTTAAATCTGATATTCAGATGGTAACGCTGCGCAGTAATGTGTTTCCCCTTGAAGAGAATCCTTCCGATCCCGAAGTGGCAAAGGTGGATGCTTCCGGAATCGCTCCCAAAGGCATTGCGGTTGCCACCGAGCTGAAAGAGGGCGGGAAGGTTGAATTGGCAGAGGCCGCGGTGGTGGTTTCCGGCGGCCGTGGCATGAAGGGGCCGGAGAACTTCCCGCTGATTGAAGAGCTGGCCAATCTTCTCGGCGGCGCAGTGGGCGCATCCCGTGCGGCGGTGGATGCCGGATGGATTGACCATTCCCATCAGGTGGGCCAGACCGGTAAGGTTGTTTCTCCCACCGTGTACATTGCCTGCGGGATTTCCGGTGCCATTCAGCACATTGCCGGAATGGGTTCCTCAAAATATATCATTGCAATTAACAAAGACGAGGACGCGCCGATTTTTAATGTTGCGTCTCTTGGTATTGTCGGGGACTTGTTCAAGGTCGTTCCGGCCTTAACGGAAGAGTTGAAGAAGCTTGGGTAACAGATAGAGTTAAAAGTAAAAAAAGGGGAGAGGCATCTGCTTCTCCCCTTTTTTTATGTTATTTGTTCTCAGGACTGTGGAATTTCCAGAAGGGTGATTTTTTTTCCGTGGATTTCTATAATTCCGTCGCTTGAAAGTTGACGTAACAGCCGTGAAAAGGTTTCCGGCGTTGTTCCCAGCAGTGCCGCAAGCTCTCCCTTGGGAACAGGGAGCGATAGTTGTGTGCTGCCCCGTTCTTCGGACAGATGTACGAGGTAGGAAATAAAACGTTCCCGGACATCGGAATTGACAAGCTGTTCAACCATTGTAACGAAATATTGCAGCCGTTTTGCCAGCAAACCGATGAGCCGCATGGAAAATCGGGGAGATTCCTCCAGCAGCCGTGTCATTTTGCCTGCCGGGATTCCAAGGAGTATCGCGTTGTCCAGCACAGTGGCGGTAACGGGGTAGCGCCCTTCCATGTAAAATAGAATTTCCGCGAACATTTCTCCGGGGTGAACGAAATGAACCACTGCTTCTTTCCCTTCCGGGTTGGTGCGGGAGAGTTTGATGACTCCTGAAATCAGGTAGTAAATGGTGTCTCCTTCTTCCCCCTCCAGGAACAGGATATCCTTTTTTTGCTTTTCAGATACATAAGTGATTTTTGAAAGCGACTTTTTTAATTCGGGGTCACTCTGTCCGACAAAGCTGTTGAGAAAGATATCCAGCGCATCGTTTAACTGCATCGGTACTCCGCCTCTCTTACATTAATTTTTTGTCATAAACGCCCGGCCTGCGGTAAATGCTTTGAGATTAACGTCCACAAGCTTTGCCGGGACAGCTTCCTTCACCACATCCAGCCAGCTGTCTTCCGGTATTTTCAGGATTGTGGACAATACCCCCAGCATGATGACATTTGTGACTTTGGAATTTCCGACTTCCCGAAGGGTGCTTTCAATATCCAGAATTCTGGCTTCTGGCCGGATCTCTTCCAGTTTTTCTGCCGTATTATCCGGGTAGACAATTTTTCCGCTGTTGCAGATCGGAGGCACCATTCGGACATTGGAAGTGGCAAGAAAAGCGTCCGGTTTCAGATAGTGTTCCCAGCGCAGGGCTTCCATAAGCTCAAAGGACAGCATAATGTCGGCATCGCCTTCTTCGATCATCGGGGAATAAACTTTCTCACCGAAGCGGACATGTGAGGATACAATTCCACCCCGTTGGGCCATTCCGTGTACTTCACTTTTTTTTACGTCAAATCCGGCGCGGCGGAAAACTTCGCTCATCACTTCACTTGCCAGGAGAATACCCTGGCCGCCGACACCAACGAGAAGGATATTTGTGTTTCCCATTTTATTCCTCCCTTCCGGATACCGGCCGGATTGCGTCAAATTTGCACATCTGAATACAGAGGCCGCAGCCGGTGCACAGGTCTACATTTATCTGCCATTTATTCCGTCCCTTGTCTGTCAGTTCATCGGAACGGGAAATGGCCTGACAATTGATTCTGGAACACATGGTGCAGGCTGTGCAGTTATCAAGAAAGGTAAAAAACTTCGGACGCTTGACTTTCTTGGGATACAATACACAGGGAGCCTGGCTGATGATAACGGAAAGGTGGTCGGCTTCCAGTTCGCGTTTGACCACTTCAAAGGTAGGAGCGATGTCTGTCGGATCCACAGAAAAAACATGTTCCGCTCCCATTGCCCGGGCAACAATTTCAAAATCCATCTGTTTGTTTTCCCGGTGATGGAGGTCCCATCCGGTTCTGGGATCCGGCTGTCCGCCTGTCATGGCAGTGATGCTGTTGTCAGAAATGACAATCGTTATGTGGCTGTTGTTCATGATTGCGTCTACCAGGCCGTTCAGTCCGGAATGTGTGAAGGTGGAATCACCGATGACAGCTGCGATTCCTTTACCTGAACCCGTTGCTTTCTCGATACCGATGGCATTTCCGATGGAAGCCCCCATGCACACACAGGTGTCCATTGCGTTAAACGGAGGAATTGCGGCAAGGGTGTAGCAGCCGATATCCCCTGTGATAATTTTGGCTTTTGCCTTTTTTAATGCATGGAAAATTCCCAGATGAGGACAGCCGGGGCAGAAAACCGGCGGTCTGGGGATGGCATCGGATTTCTGGCTTTCATGGCGTTCTTTCTTGGAAATAATGTTTTCTTTTTCCAGGACATCCCGGATAATTTCCGGATTCAGCTCCCAGATTCCCGGAATCAGGTTTTTCCCCTCCACGGAGATACCTGCTGCGAGAATTTGTTCTTCGATAAACGGATCCAACTCTTCCACCACAATGACCCTGTCAAAACGGGACACAAAATCACGGATTTTGTTTATGGGGAGGGGATAGGGCATACCGATTTTCAGAATCGGCGCAGTGGGCAGCACTTCCTTCAGATGAACGTGAGCAATTCCGGACGTAATGAACCCGACACGTCCTTCCCCCGGTTCTTCAAAATTAAGATTGGTATTTTCTGCGAAAGTTTCCAGTTTCCGAAGCCGTTCTTCCGCATATACGCGCAGTTTGCGGGCATTCATGGGCAATACGACCATTTTTTCGAAGTTCTTTTCAAACCCGGAGACTTTTCGTTCTATCGGCTCTCCCAGTTTTACAAGTCCTTTCCCATGGGATGTCCGTGTGGTGGTACGGACCATAACCGGGGTATGAAATGTTTCCGAGATATTAAAAGCTTCTCCGACAAATTGTTTGGCTTCATCGGAATCACATGGGTCCAGTACCGGCATTTTGGCAAATTTTGCGTAATTCCGGTTATCCTGCTCATTCTGTGACGAGTGCATACCCGGATCATCTGCAGAAACCAGCACGAAGCCGCCTTTAACTTCCATAAAGGTGAAACTCATCAGCGGATCGGCAGCCACATTGACACCGACGTGTTTCATGGCACAAAGTGACCGGGCTCCCGCCATGGCAGCGCCGATGGCTACTTCAACAGCCACTTTTTCGTTGGGGGCCCATTGACTTTTGATTTCTTTATATTTTGCGATATTTTCCAGTATTTCGGTACTGGGAGTTCCGGGGTAAGCGGTGGCAAAGACACAGCCGTACTCGTACGCTCCTCTGGCAATTGCCTCATTTCCTGAAAGCAGTGTTTTCAAGAAAACCTCCTCTCAAAAGAGTTTATTGGTGTTCTTTTATTCGAACTTCCAGGAAAAGTGTATCACAAAAACAGTAATAGAAAGCGAAGAAAGCTCTTTCCATTGTGACGGTTCGGGCATTTTATATAAGTCAGCGGGAGACAAGTTCATTCATGCGTTTCAATAGCGGTATTGCTGCCCGTTGATTTTTTTTGTGAAGATTTTCCGGCGTGTGGTTTTGAAATGATGTTTCAGGGAATTGATATAAATCAAATTTGAAATTGAAAAAAAAGCATAAAATGTTAGACTGATACTAGGATCAGGATTTTAAAGAAGAATGAAAAGGAGGGTGATGATGAAAAAATTCTGGATGGGGGTTTTTGCCTCTGCCGTACTGCTTGTTCTGGCGTTCCCGGTGCAGGCGGTAAACTCAAAGTGCGAAGAGTGTCATAAAAAAGTAACTCCGGGGATTGTCAAAGATTTTAATCGGGGTAAAATGGCAGCATCCCTTGACTGCAGTTCCTGCCACGGTGATGCGCATCAGGGGATGAATGATGTGGAGAAAGCGAAACTTCCCACCATCAAAACCTGCCAGATGTGCCATCCGAAACAGGCAAAACAGTATCTTTCGGGTAAACATGCTCTGGGCATGGTGGCGCTGAAAGCGATGCCGACTTTTCACATGCAGCCGATGGCGTTTAATGCCGGGCAGAAAGGGTGCGGCGGCTGCCATACTCTGGGGTTAAAAGATGCCGCTTCGAGGGAGACACCGGAGCGGAAATACTACAAATACGGGATGGATTGCCAGAATTGCCATACCCGTCACATGTTTTCCAAAAAAGAAGCTCAGGAACCGGAAGCATGTATGACCTGCCATACCGGGTTTGACCATGCCCAGTGGGAAATGTGGTCCGGGTCCAAACATGGTGTCACCTATCTTCTGAACCGCGAATTGGACCCCAAAAACAAAAACCGCGGGCCAAAATGCCAGACCTGCCATATGCCGGATGGAAACCACAGAGTAATGACCGCGTGGGGCTTTCTCGGATTGCGGCTGCCTGAAGCGGACAAGGAATGGATGGGATATCGGGTAATCATTCTGAAAGGCCTCGGTGTGCTGGATGCCAATGGCAAACCCACCGGAAGGCTTGATGTGGTGAAAGCCGGCCAGCTGGCACGGCTGGATAAAGCGTCTTTCGATGCCGAACGGAAGCGGATGACTGATATCTGCATGAAATGCCACAGCAAAAATTTTGTGGATGAGAACATGAAGAACGCGGATCAGATGTTGAAAGCTGCCGACAAGCTCTTTTCCGAGGCAATTACGACGGTTGCCGGTTTGTACAAAGATGGCATCATTAAATCAAAAGACGGCAGGCAGTATCCTGATTTGCTTGAATTTTATGATTCCAAAACACCCATCGAAGAAACACTGTACGAGATGTTTATGGATCATAGAATGAAAACTTTCCAGGCGTCTTTTCACATGTTTCCGGACTATGCCACATGGTACGGCTATGCCAAGATGAAGAAAGACCTGGTGGAAATCAATGCAATGGCAAAAGAAATGCGGAGAGAACATGCCCGGGAAATGAAAAAAGCGGTGAAATAACCGTTCTGTACACGGTATGAAAATCAGCCCATCCGGGAAGGATGGGCTTTTTTGTATTTCAGGGATTATGATTCCGGCTTGCTGATTTTGTAATCCGCGATTTTTTTCCGTAAAGTTGTCGGTGAGATTTCCAGTTGCCGGGCAGTTTTACTGATATTCCATTTGTAAAAATCAAGTGCGGCTTGAATATGACGTTTTTCTATTTCATAAAGGGGCAGAATCCGATCGGGAATTTTTTCGGCCGGATCCGAACGAATCGCTTTCCGTATATCCTCTTCCGACAGTATTCCACTGTCGGAGTTTACCAGTGCCCGGGCAATGATATTGTCCAGTTCCCGGACGTTGCCCGGGAAAGAATGTTCCATCAGCGCATCTAATCCTTTCCGGTCAATGCCGGAAATCGGTTTCCGGCCGGATTGAGCATGTTTTTGCAGGAAGTGGGCCGCCAGTACGGGGATATCATCGGGGCGTGATCTCAGCGGCGGGATGATTATTTCCCCGACCGAGAGCCGGTAAAAAAGATCTTCCCGGAATTTCCCCTGCTTTACCATTTCCGTGAGGTTTTGATGACTTGCTGCGATAATTCTTGCACGAAGTGGTACAGACAGGTTTCCGCCCACCCGTTCAAATTCTTTTTCCTGTAGTACGCGGAGAAGCTGAGCCTGAAAATCCGGGGGGATTTCACCGATCTCATCCAGGAAGAATGTGCCGTTTCCTGCGAATTCCAGTTTTCCGATTCTTCGTCCTTTGGCTCCGGTAAATGCTCCCTGCTCATGGCCAAAGAGTTCGCTGGCGAGGAGGGTGGGAACAATAGCAGCGCAATTGACGGCAACAAAGGGTTCGGCAGGTGTTGAAGCTGTATGAAGCGCCCGGGCGACCAGCTCTTTCCCCGTACCGCTTTCCCCCTGAATCAGAACCGGAAACCTGTTTTGCGATAAGCGCCCCACTTGTTTGATTACCTCCAGCATTCCCCGGCTCATTCCTACAATGCTGTGAGGAGACAGCGGGTTTTCAACCGGATTTGTAAGGACTGCCGCTTCTTTGGATGTCTGCATTTGTGCTTTCTCTATGGCAATGAAAACATCATCCATGTTCAGTGGTTTTCGGATATAATCCAATGCATTTTTCTGCATTGCTTCAATAATCAGGGAAGTATCCTGCCGGCCGGTTATCATTACGACCGGAGTTAAAGGGGATCTTTTCTTGAATTCCGAAAGGAGGTCCAGCCCGTTTGCGTCCGGAAGAGTGACATCCAGAAGTATAAGTTCAGGAGAAACAGTTTCAAAAACAGTCATTCCCGTTGCCCCGCTTTGTGCGGTTTCCACCTCATGGCCTCTTTGCTTCAACTGAAGCTGCAAAGAACGGCAGATTGCCCGATCATCGTCAATTACCAGAATTCGAGTCATGTTGAAGCCTCCTCCTGTGGGATGCAGAGTTGAAAACATGCTCCACCTTTTTCCATATTTTTGGCTGTTACCGTTCCCCCGTGGAGTCGGGCGATTTTTCGGACGTTGGCCAGGCCGAGACCGGTGCCATTATCTTTGCCTGTGACAAAAGGTTTGAAAATATCATTTGAAATTGCCGGTGGAATGCCCGGCCCCTGGTCCGTGATTGTAAAACAGCAGCGATTGCGGCTGATTCGGATTAGAACTTTTACCGTTGTTTTTTCCGGTCCGGCTTCAATTCCGTTTCGCAGGAGATTGACAATTGCCCGAGAGAGAAGTTCTTTGTCAGCCGTGATTTCTACTTCATTTTCCGGCAGTTCGGTCGTGATTTGTATGTTTTTTTCAGTGGCAATTGCAAGTGATTGATTGACACAGCTTTCTAAAAATTTATGTAATTTAAACCGATTTTTATGAATTTTCATTGGTTTCCCATACCCCAGAAGCTCGGTGAGCATGTTTTCCAGCCGAATTGTTTGGGACAGAGCAATTTCGGATAATTCCCGATAGTCAGGGTCTTCCTTCACCTTTTCCCGAAGTGCCTGGAGATTCATTTTAACTGACGATAGGGGATTTCTCATTTCATGGACAATACTGGAGCTGAGTTCACCGATGGCTGCCAGAGACGCAGAATGTGCCAGTTTCTGCTGTAACCTGCTGAGTTTGTCCATCATCCGGTTGAATGCGTCTGCAACATCTGCCGCTTCTTTGCCGCTGAGGGAGGGGACCCGGGTTGAGATTTGCCCGGAAGCAATGCTGTTTGCTGTTTTGGCCAGTGTTTTCAGTGGAGCTGAAATCCGAACAGCCATCCGGGCGGCAGCAAAAAGTACAAAGATGAAAACAATGATACCGGTTATAATTGCCCGTTCTTTGAGAATGTTCAGCCATCTGAATGTCTCCGAGTAGGAACTTACCAGAAACATTCGCCAGCCCAGGGTAGGAATCACAGTACTTTCCACCAGCAGTTTTCCTGTTCCGGGAAAAGAGAGTGTTTCCGGCATGATGGTTTTTTTCGGAAGTTTCATCATTTTTAGAGTCATTTTATCGGGCTGAAAGAGCCGGACACCGTCTTTTTCCAATTGAATAACCTTTCCGGATCTGGAAATCAGGATAATTCGCCCGGATTTGCCGATTCCCGTTAAATTGGAAAGAATCGGCCGAATAATAGGGGCAATGTTCAGAGTGCCGGTAATGAATCCCCGTTTTCCTTCCTTTTGTCCCGTCAGGGGACAGCCTGCCACAATCTTCGGCCCGTTTTTGTCTTCAACGACACCGGAAAAAACCAGGCCGGAAGCGGATTCCAGTGATTTTCGAAATTTTTCGGGAAGTTCGTTTCCCGAATTCAGGGGCCTGGCGCTTCCTTTGATTTTCCAGTTGGAACCGAATGCCACCAGATTGTTGTAATAGGCTTTTTCACCGAGTGCTTTGGAAAGCGGGTTACAGGTGCAGGACGGTGATTCACAACATCCCTTTTCCGGTTCCGGAACGCCGCTGAAAGATAAAATTGAAAGGAGATGAAGATCTGAGCGAACTACATCCATAATTTGTTCCACCTGAGCGGCTTTACCTGAAAGAACGGTCTGAAGATGCGCGTTTTGAGTTTCAATCAGGGCTTGTCTTGCACAATGAAAGCCCTGAAAAGAAACAACTGCGATGGGAATGATGGTAAGAACAATCATCCAAATGAGAATTGTATGTTGAATTCGAAGTTTCTGTTTTGCCATAACACCGCCTTTTTTCGATACGTTCAGTATTTCAGCATATTTTGATGGACTTGGCAAATTGCCGGGTTGATTTTGCTGTTCAGCTTGCCCTCTGTAAATGGTAGAATCTCTTTATGAGACGAATGGCGAGATTCTGGATTGAATTTTTAAGTGAACATCGATTGCTTGTGTTTGCCGGGATTTCTTTGTTCACTCTGGTTTGTGCAGTTGGAATCAGCCGGTTGAAGTATTCAAATTCCATCGCAGACCTTTTGCCTGTCAACGATCGTCAGGTCAGTAATTATCTTCATGTCATCAAAGATTTCGGGGTGTCGGAAGATATAGTGCTGGCAGTGGAGCAGAAAGACGGAAATGTGCAGAATGAGGAAATGTTTCTGGATATTTTCATGGAAATGCTGAAAAAGGACCGACGATATCACAAACTGCTTCATGGAGTGGACTACAACCTGTCCGGAAAACTGAAACTGATTTTTAATCCATTTTTTTTGAGTCATGTCAGCCTCCTGATTCCCGGGAACCGGCTGCCAGAATTTATAAACAGGCTTGAACCGGAAAACATGAAAGAAATTATCATGAAAAACAGAGAATTGCTGGAAACGGGAACAGGCAGTTCCATGCTGGTGGATAAGGACCCCCTGCGGCTTCTCGGAATGCTTTCATCTCTTTCTTCTCAAATGAAGGGGAAATATGCCCTTGATTTTCCGGACGGCTATTACGCTTCCCGGGATCATACCCTGTTTCTGGCATTCTTGAAGCCCACCGGCAGTGCTGACAATATGCAATACACGGAAAAGGTCATGCGGTATCTGATGGAAACCCGGGTCGCAGCCATGAAAGAATACCGGGAAGAACTGGATGAGCCCTGTCCGCTTTCGGCAAGATTTACCGGTGCCCATGCGATTACCTATTTTGACAGGGAAGTGATGCAAAACGATATGACTTCCACCTTCCTGCTTTCCTTTCTGCTGGTAATTCTTACTTTTGTAATTGCGTATCGAAGTCCGTTTTCCGTTGTGTATGCGATGGTTCCGCTTCTGCTCGGCGAACTCTGGACATTCGGCTTAGCGTATTTCATTATCGGAAAACTGAATATCCTGACATCGGTCAGCGCGGCAATTATTGTCGGCCTGGGAATAGATTTTGCGATCCATATTTATTCCCGTTTTTTAGATGAAATGGTTGAACAGAACGACGTGCGCGCGGCACTTCACAAAACAATGACGGAAACCGGAGCGTCTACCATTGCCGGAGCGTTGACAACGGCGGCGGCGTTTGCAGCCATGAGTGTTTCTTCGTTCCGGGGCCTCCGGGAGTTTGGAATTATTGCTTCGGTCGGGATTCTCTGTACGCTTCTCGCGGTTTGCACCGTATTGCCGTTGATGTTCCTGATGCGGAAGCGGTTATACAAACCGAAGCAGCTGACAAGTTTCGGTCTGCATCTCTTTCACAATCTGATTGACCGCCACGCAAAAGGCGTCTTCATTTTCTTTACAATTGTTACCGTAATTTTGCTGGGGTCGGCAACTCAGCTGAAATTTACAACCGATATGCGTCATTTAAGAAGTAAAACAAATCCGGCCATCCGGCTTCAAACTGAAATCACGGCAAAACTGAAAGCCTCTTTCCGTGCCTTGTCCCTGATTCTGTCAGCTGATAATGAAAGGGAACTTTCCGCCCGGTATGAAAAACTTCGGAATTATCTGAATACCTGTAATATTGCGAAAATCGAATCCATCTATTCCATCGTTCCGCCAATGGATCATCAGCTGAAAAACATCGGATATCTGGTTTCCCACCCCCTGCCCACAAACATTAAAAAGCGGTTTCACAGGGATTTTGATGAAGCCGGAATGGTCTGTGACAAGTCCTGTTCGCTTTACATCAGTGCATTGGCAGACAGCTTGAAAATCAAGAAGCCGCTTTCTCTTCATGAAGTCTTGGAGTCACCGATGGCACCGCTTTTTTCCCGGCTTGTACACGAGCGGAACGGCCGGATGGAGATGATTGTCAGTATTTATCCGAAGGCGGCAACATGGAACAAAAAGAAGATGGGAGTTCTGGTTCAGCAGATTGATAATTTTCTTCAGAAGCAGAAATGGGAGAAAACTTATTTAACCGGAATCGAAATTATGGTAAATGAGATTAAGCGGCTGATAAAAGAAAACTTTTATCTTGCGACATTTCTATCGCTGTTGTTTGTGTTTGCCATTGTTGCGATTCATCAGCACAGCTTGCTGAAAACCGGTTTGTCTTTTTTCCCGCTGGTGGCGGGGATTATCTGGATGCTTGGAATCCTGAAATTATCCGGCCGGGACATCACCCTGTATAACTTTATGGCGACACCGATGATTATCGGAATCGGAATTGATCACGGAATTCATCTCCTTGACCGATACATAAGCGGAGAGAGCGGCGGTATTGCCGATACCATTGTTCATACCGGAAAAGCCATCACGCTGACTTCTCTGACCACTGTTTTCGGTTTCGGATCCCTGTTTATCGGTCATTTCGAGGGCTTTGTGAGCCTCGGATTCACAAGTATTCTCGGTGTGGTTTCCTGCTGGGCCGCTTCGCTGTTTTATTTTCCCAGTTTTCTGAAACTCCTCCATCGGCACCTCGGGAGTTTGCGGACCGGTGCCGGTAAATGAAGATGTGGAATCTGCCCCCGGGCGCCCATGTCCATTTTGTGGGGATTTGCGGAACTGCCATGGGAAACGTAGCGGTTGGAATGCAGGAAAAAGGATTTGCCGTTACCGGTTCGGACAGCGGTGTTTACCCGCCGATGAGCGAGGTGCTGAAAGAGAAGGGGATTGGAATTCGGCCTTTTGAGGCTTCGAACACGCGGAAACCCGATCTTTTTGTTATTGGCAATGCCATCCCCAGGGGTAATGTCGAAGTTGAGGAGATTCTCAACCGGAGAAAGCCTTTCTGTTCTCTGCCGCAGTTGCTCCGGGATGAATTTGTTGAAGACCGGAAACTGATACTGGTAACCGGTACCCACGGCAAAACCACAACAACAGCGCTTATCTTTCATATATTGAAAGAGAACGGCTTCAACCCTTCATGTATGATCGGCGGGGTTCCGCTGGGGGAAAAGAGCGGGTTTTTCTGGTCCCCTGAAAGTAAATTGTTTGTGATGGAAGGGGATGAGTACGACACGGCATTTTTTGATAAAACCTCAAAATTCCTGAAATTTTCCCCTGATTTTCTGATTATTAATGCTATTGAATTTGATCACGCAGACATTTTCAGCTCAATCGGAGAAATTGAGCGGGCATTTCAATTTCTGCTGCGCAGAACACCCGCAAATTCGCTGGTGGTGGCAAATGGAGATGAAAAACGGGTTCTCAGTTTAAAACAGTTTTCTTATTCTCGTTTTACAAGTTTCGGTTTCGGACGGGAAAATCCCAATCGTGTGGAGCTTTCCGGTTACAGTTCAGGGAAGATGGAGCTCGGACTTCACCTTGATCATGAATCCTTTTCACTTTTTTCCCGGCTGCCGGGACGCCATAATGCCATGAATATTGCGGCGGCCTGTACTGTCTGCATGGCATTGGATGTCTCTGCTGTGCAGATGGCCCGTTCGGTCGAGTCTTTTCCCGGTGTCCGCCGCAGATTTGAACTCCGCGCACTGAATTCCGTATCCGGAATCCGTTTAATTGAAGATTTTGCCCATCATCCGACAGCGGTGGCCACAACCATCCGGGGTGCCAGGTCAATGTTCCCCGGCAGCCGGATTCTGGCATTCTTTGAACCGGCAAGCAACACCATGAGGCGGGGAGCATTGCGCCGGGAACTTTTGCAGTCTCTGGAACTTGCCGATCTTGCTTTTCTGCTTCCGATTCCCGAGAGCAGAAGAGAACTGGCAAAGAATTTTAATTCAATTCCTGCCGGGAAACTGTCGGACAATGTCAGGGGATTAAGCCGGCAGGCGGATATTCCTTCCCTTGTCCGGAGCATCCTGCAAAAAGACGATGTGGTTCTCTTCATGTCAAACGGAACGGGGCAGGGCATTCTCGAGGAATTAACCGAAACAATTAACACATTTTCCATTGCAGGTGACAAATGAATTCACTGAGCGGAAAGAACACTGAAATTCACCGGTTTTTTCATATCCTTGAGGGGTGTTTTGTTGCTTCCCACAAACATTACGGAGAAACACTCCATGGGCACAATTTCAGGTGCCGGGTTAAAGTGTCTTTGAACAGGCCTGTGTTCAGCCGAAACTGTTTCAGACAGGTAATTCAGGGCCTGGATTATCAGCACCTGAACCGGATTCCGTTTTTTCGGGAGACAACGCCTTCCACGGAACATATTGCCGGATTTATTGCGGAGAAAATGGACAGTCTCGGATGTGAAGTTCTGGAAGTGGAGGTTTTTGAGACCGACGGGTTCAGCGGGGGGGTGAAACAATGTGGCAGTTGATGGGAATATTTGCGCTGCTGGCGGCACTGACGGTCTTTGCGGGGTATTACCTCACCTGTCTTGGCGATACCATTGCGGAAGAAACCGGGTTCGGCCACAATATTGTCGGGTTTGTCCTTCTTGCGGCCATTACCTCACTGCCTGAGTTATCTACCTCAATTACCGGCGCGGCTTTGGGGCAGGCGGGACTGGTGTTCGGAAACATGGTGGGTTCGGATATTTTCAATACCCTGATTATCGGTATGATTCTCATCGGATTGGGATGGAAGGTGAAAAGCGGCGGCGAAACCGGAATGGGAGATGTAAACAATGTGCTTTCCGGTGCCATGGGAATCATTATTGCCGCTGCTGCCGGAATTCTGATTGTGTTGAAAGCGGGATATGCGGGATGGGTATTGATATCGGTTTATCTGTTGCTGATGGGGGTTCATTACCGTTTTGAGCGGCAGTCAATGGGAAATACAGAATTGCCGGCACCGGCGTTTCATTTCCGTAAACTTGCTTCGGTTTATCTGAAATTTCTGTTTTTTTCAGCACTGATTGTTTTTGCGGGCTATTTTATGACAGGGGTCTGTGACCGGATTGCCGTTACACCGCTGATTGTTGCCGGGAAAACGCTGATATTGGGCCGGACATTTGTAGGCCAGATGTTTCTTGCCGTTGCCACTTCATTGCCGGAGCTGATTGTTTCTTTCAGTGCGGTGAAGTTGGGACGGATTGATATGGCGTATGCCAATGTTTTCGGAAGCAATATCTTCAATATGGCAATCCTCGGTGTTTCCGCGCTTGTGTACAGAGGGAACATGTTTGCCGATGTCGGAATTCACATTTTCTTTTCTTTCTTTATATTTATTCTGATGGTTGCCGTTTGTATCGTTTCTCTCAAATACCGGATGAGAGGGCGTATCCGCTGGGATGGCCTGACGATACTGCTGCTGTTCCTTCTCAACGCTTTTTATCTTTTCAGCCGCTGACAGAAAAACCGCCTTTTCAGGCGGTTTTTACAATCTTTCGATGATGAATGTGAATCTGCTATTCTTTCACAACCCAGACTTTCGTTTCCACTTTTACTTCCGGATGAAGATGGATGATAACCGGAAAGGTCCCCAGTTTTTTAATCGGTTCCGGAAGTTCAATTTTCCGTTTGTCCACTTCGATTTTTTCCACTGCCAGCACGTCGGCAATGTCCTGGCTGGTTACAGAACCGAAGAGAGCTTCTGATTCCCCCGCCTTTTTAGCAACGCTGATGGTCATTTTTTCAATAATGTCTTTCAGCGCATTGGCTGCTTCCACTTCTTTCCGGTTTTTCAGCGCCCAGCTCTTCTTTTCCAGTTCAATCTGTTTCAGATTACCGTTTGTTACCTGAACCGCCAGATTTTTCGGCAGAAGAAAATTACGGGCATATCCATCTTTGACCTTGATGACTTCTCCGCGGTTGCCAAGGCCGGGAACGGCGTCTTTTAGAATTACCTGCATGATCGGAACCTCCTCAACATTTCACATCAGATTTAATCTTATAGCAGAAAGCCCTGTATCCGTCAAACGATTTCAGGCTTTGTCAGCTTTCTTCTTTCCTTTGAGCCAGAGGCAGAATCTCCGGCTTCAATATTTCAATGAGCTTTTCCGTTCTTAATGCGATGATACAGCCCCGTTTGCCGCCGTTGATGGCAACTGTGACATGGCGTTTCAGATCTTCTTCCATGAATACCGGGAGCATTTTCCGGGAGCCGAAGGGGCTGATCCCTCCCACCTGATAACCGGTCAGGCGTTCTGCTTCGCTGACAGATGCCATTCTGAGCCGTTTGACTCCGGCGGCTGCCGCGGCTTTTTTCAGATCCAGTTCAAGATGGCCCGGCATCAGTATAAAAAAGTATTGGGTTCGGGTGGTATCTCCCACCACAAGGGTTTTTATCATGCGTTCCAGCGGTACTCCGGTGGCTTTGGCGGCAAATTCGGCCCCTTTCTGGTCATGCCGGTAGCTGTAAATTTCGAAAGGAAAGCGGAACTGTTCCAGATACGTAATGCCTCTTGTTTTCATGACTTTCTTTTCCTCCTGGCAGCCGGGAGTTCCCGCGCTTCGCGGCGATTCCTGAACAGCAGTTTAATCGGGACATTTGTTAAATTAAACTCATTTCGCAAACTGTTTTCAAGGTAGCGCTGATATGAGAAATGCGGCGGTTTTTTTGAATTTGTGAAAATTGTAAATGTCAGAGGCATGGTGCCGGTTTGTGTGATGTAAAAAAATTTCAGGAACCGCCCGCTTTGTGTGGGGGGGCGGTGCTTTCCCGTGGCGTTTGCCAGATACTGATTAAGCTTTGAAGTCGGTATTTTCAAAGTGGCCTGCTCTGTAATTTTATCAATCAGCGGCAGAATTCGTGTTACCCGCTGGCCTGTTTTTGCCGAAATAAACAGAATGGGGGCATATTTCAGAAATTTCATTTTCTGGCGTATCTGCTCTTCAAATTTTTTAACGGTTCCGGTATCTTTTTCAATCAGGTCCCATTTGTTGAACAGGATAATGACATTCTTGTAGTGGTTGTGGGCATAACCGCTGATGTTGGCATCCTGCAGGGAAGTGTCCTGACTTGAATCAATGAGCATCAGCACAAAATCTGATTTTTCGATATTCTGCTGGGCGTGGAGAACCGAGATTTTTTCAACAAAATGACTGACTTTCGCCTTTCGCCGGATGCCGGCGGTATCAATAAATCGAAAAGTTCGCCCGTGGTATTTCAGTTTGGCATCCACCGCATCCCGGGTGGTGCCCGGAATGTCAGATACCAGCGCGCGTTCTTCACCCAGCAGCCGGTTCAGCAGAGATGATTTTCCGACATTGGGTTTTCCGATGATGGAGATGGAATATTCCGGGGGCAGATCTTCCGAATCCGTTTCTTCGGACAGGTTCTCTGTCTCAATTTCAATGGGTTCAAGGTTCAACAATTTCATGATTGTTTCTTTAAGCTGTCCCATTCCGTCTCCGTGGGCGGATGAAATGGGAATCATTTCCTGAAACCCCAACTGAAAAAAATCTGAAATGTTGTGCGCCGCACCTTTGATATCCACTTTATTTGCTGCAAGGATAACCGGCCTTGCCGATTTTCTTACCACGTTCGCCACTTCTATGTCCATGGCGGTGAGGCCCTGCTTTGCATCCACCATCATCACGACAAGATCGGCTTCTTTCAGTGCGATAAGGGTTTGTGTGCGCATCTGTGCGAGGATGTAGTCGGAAGTCGAAGGTTCCAGCCCGCCGGTATCAGTGAACAGAACCGATACGCCGCTATCCAGTTCAACTTCATGGAAAATACGGTCCCGTGTTACACCGGGCATATCATTTACAATCGCTTTTCGCTCTTTTGCCAGCCGATTGAATAAAGTCGATTTGCCGACATTGGGCCTGCCGATAATTGCAATTATGGGAAGTTTCTTCACTGATTACCCTTTCGTGTTTAGCTCGGATGCGATTTCGGAACGCTGTGGTTACCAGCATTTTCCGAGTTTTTTGCCTCCGATAAGATGAAAATGCAGATGGGGAACTTCCTGTCCTCCGTCTGCACCGGTGTTGACAAAAATTCGATAGCCGGAATCGGAAATTCGATATTGACGGGCCAGTTTCTGCATGACCTGAAAAATTTCTCCGATTAAGGGCTGATCATAGGTCTCCATTGCATCAATGGATTCAATGTGCTTTGTGGGAACAATCAGAATGTGTACCGGCGCCACCGGGTTGATGTCTTTGAAAGCCACAAGGTTTTCATTTTCAAAAACAAGCTCGGTGGGAATTTCTCCCCGGACAATTTTGCAAAATACACATTCCATTTTTCTCTCCTTTTCCCGGGAATGCTACCAGTAACCCATCCCTTTGTCAATGGGGCGGGGCAGGTAGCTATCCTGTAATTACGGAAATAAATGCAGAAACTTTCTCCTTCAATTCTCTATAATTACGTGTTTGTTCCGTATCGCCGCCCTTCCTCAGGTCAGGGGCAAGTATTCCCCAGTTTACCATTCCGGACCGGTTCATCCACTGATGCCCGGTCTGGTAATAAAATTTATTGATGGATTCTTTCCGGGTAATTTCACCCATGGTATGAAGAAGTTTTCCCCGTGTCAGAATAGACGGCATGATGTTTGGCGGCAGGGTTTCATGCTGTCTTGAAATCGGGTAGTAGCTTTCCAGAACCGTGTAATAGGCCTCAAGATAGGACAAGACACACCCTGCAATATTTCTGAGTACAAAAGCAGCTTTACTGTCAATTTGGAATTTACCCTCTTTCTCAGTGATTATATCCAATTCTTTCAGAAGTTCCAGCTCCTTCCGGATGCTGTTTTGTTGAGGTTCGTCTGTTTCATAGACAAATTCCATCCGGAAAAGATGAAACAGGAAATTGTACTCTTTCTTCAATTCTTCAAAAGAAAAGGAAGATGATTTCAGTTTTAAAATGGACGCGGCAACAAAAGAGACATCTATAAAATGATGAATAATGTTGTTTTTATAGTATTCCAGGTAACTTCTTTTGGACTCGACGGGGCGATAAATAATCTGATTTTCAATTTCATATTTTTCAATTTTTTCAGATTCAACGAGATAGTTCAGCACTTTCATTACCGCTTCCTTGATTTCGGTGGAGAGCTCTGCGACGGGAATTTTTCTTGACCGGAAAAAACGGAGGGCATAATCGAGACGCATCATCAAACCGTCCCGGCTCATGCCTCTTCTGACATTGGCAAGAAAAAGCAGAGAAACCAGGGCAATGGGCGTGACCAGGGTACTTTTCTGGATTTCGCGAATAATCCGATAACCGGTTTTGTTTGTGAATTCCCTGAATTCCTTATCATTCAGTTTGTCCAGTTGCACGCCGTTTTCCCGGAGGTATTCGGAAAGCATGAACATCTTTCCGAAATTCATGTAAACTTTTCCGAAATTTTTACCGAGAAGTCTTGCGGTTTTCAATACCGCCCGTGCATTTTCTTTTTTCTTTACCGCACCTTCCGCTTCATTCAGGTAAGAACCGGTTTCGAACAGTTTCCCATAAACAATGGAAAGAGGAACAAAGAGCAAATCTTTCACGTCCCCGTTTCTTGCGGCGGTAAGATTGATGGCCAGCAATCCGGTTTTGGGGTGAAGAAGTTTTCCGGTGCGGCTTCTGGTTCCTTCCGGAAAAAATTCCTGGGGAATTTTGTCTTTCAGGATTCTCCGGACATAGGCTTCCAGCACCAGGGGATAGAGCTTGTCTCCCTTGAATGTCCGGCGGATAAAATAAGCGCCGGAACGCCTGAATATCGGCCCCATGGGCCAGAACGACAGGTTAATTCCCGCCGCAATAAACGGCAGCATCAGATTATTCAGATTAAACAGGTATGAAACGATGAGGTAATCCGCATGGCTCCTGTGACAGGGAAGAATAAGTGCCGGCGCCTTCCGGGAAAGGATGCGGTATTGCTCCATTCCTTCCCGGTCAATCCAGAATCCTTCAATGACTTTCGGCCATGCCCAGTCCAGTGTTCCGCGAAATTTCATAACGGTTGATTTTTTGAAATCCGCCGCCATTTCATAGAGAATTTTTTCAGCCTGCCGCAGAAGCCTTTTCTGTTTTTCTTCATCTCCGTCGGCAAGAATGGCGACTTGTTTCAAAAATCGCCGGTCTTTCAGGACACGCTGAGAGACATGAGCCCGGCTTCTCATCGGCGGGCCTACGACGGCATGTTCCATCCTTGAAATTGCCCGGAACAAGCGGCTTCTGATCTGCTGTTCTCCCTTGTTTTCATCAAATTCCGAAATATCCGGGACAAACGGGGTTCCGATATCAAACGCGATGTTTTTCGGCCTGAAAAGCAGCATGCAGCGATTATAAATTTCGGAATGGTAGCGGTGTTTGCCGGAGAACAAAGGGTGCTTGGTGATGGGAAGGGGGTACTTATTCCAGAGAATGGAAATGGGGATGAGTACGAGTTTTTTTCCGTCCCTGTGCAGCCGGTGTAAAAGCGGAATGAAGAAAGGGGACACCTTTTTGAACCGCTGCTGCGGCTGTAGAATAACGAGCAAAGGATGGGCCGGATCAAAATCCTGCCGGAGCAGTTTGCCGGAATCTTCCGGATCTGTGGAAATGACAACTTGAAGTTCCGGAAGTGTTTTTTCGAGACTCTGTTCAATAACCCATTTCAGAAAGCGTTTTTCGAGGCGGCTGTTATGTTTCAGGATGAACACAACAATACTGTCCGGTTCCTGAACATGAGTGGATATCAATTGTCGGACATGTTCGGTAATTTGCACCCGTGAAAAAATTGTTGTCTTCTTCTGCCTCATAGTTATGATATTGTACCACAAATGGAGGGAATATGAGCGGATTTCAAATCTTTTGCGGTTGCACTCAGGGGATAACCCGGGAAGTGTGAAATGATAATAAAAATGTGCAAGAAAACAGAGCTGAATAACCACCGGGCACGGATTTTAAGGGTGGAGGGGAAGCAGATAGCGGTATACAGGGAGGGAGAAAATATTTTTGCTTTTTCCCCGTTTTGTCCCCATGCCCGGGCAAATCTTACCCGGGGGGTTTTCAGTGGCCATGAGGTCTGTTGCCACTGGCACGGATGGCGGTTTGATCTGGAGAGCGGGGAAGGGCTGAACAACGATTGTAAATTGAAAATGTATCCGGTCAGCATTCGGGACGGGATTGTTTTTGTTGATTTGGAAGATAACGTTCCTTCCGGGGAAGTGAACCAGCCGGATGACTTTTTCATGCCGGAAATCCAATGGAAAGAAAAATAACCGTTAACCGTGACGGTTCTCAAATGCCCGGAGAAGCCGGTCGCTTTTCTTGACCGCTTTCTGGAGCCATTGGCTGTAAAGGACGGATTTCCGATTCTCATCCAGTGTCCCGGTTTCCGGACGGATTGCTCCGCGCTTTTTTCTGACAAAATCACCGAGAAGAAGTGCGGCCGCCACCGATACATTGAAACTTTCGGTAAAACCGTACATGGGGATAACCACATGAACATCCGCCATGCTGCACATTTCTTCAGAAGTGCCGGCGTGTTCGTTGCCGAGAACCAGCGCGGTTTTTGTGTCTGCTGTGATTTCATATTGTTCCGCCGGAATCGCCTGGCGGGTCATTTGTGCGGCAACAATGGTGAAACCGTCTTTCTGCAGGGAGCTGACGCACTCTTTTGAATCTTTGTGGGTGTGAATTGAGACCCATTTGTCACTGTACTTTGTGATTTTTGCGCTCAAGTCCAGTTCTGTGTCTTTTTCAACCGCATGAATGTCCTGAATGCCCAGTGCCTCCGCTGTCCGGACAATTGCACCCATATTGTGAGGGTCGAACAGATTGTCCAGAACCACGGTGATATCTCCGAGACGAAAATTCAGAATCCGGTGAAGGGTATTGATTCGTTTGGCAGAAAGGAAGGATTCGAGGAATTCTCTTTGTTCGGTACTGAGAGTTGGCTGGATCTCGATTTTTTTTACGGTTTTCCGTCTCATGCGGGTATTTTATCATGAATCTGAAATGGAAACCCGGTGAAAAAATGAAAGCTGGCAGCGGGAACATAAAAAAGCCCCCTCATTTGAGGGGGCGGTTTGCTTTGTCCGGTATTATTATACAGATACCACTTCGGTAACTTCCGGTACTTCTTCTTTCAGACGCTCTTCAATAAAGAGTTTCAGAGTCATTGTGGACATGGGGCAGCCACCGCAGGCACCGAGAAGTTTTACGTAGACAACGCCGTCTTCAAACTTGACGAGTTCCACATCACCGCCGTCCATTTGCAGGGCGGGGCGGATATTATTCAAGGCTGCCTCAACCTTGTTGTTTGTTTCCATTTTCAACCTCCTTTAATCACGCACAAATTTATGAAAGGACACTGGAAAGAATGTCAATTCCTTTGTCAATGGTTGCCGCGTCAACGGTCAATGCCGGACGGAAACGGATGGACACATCGCCGCATTTCAAAACCGCAAGGCCTTTGTCGAAGCAGTCTGCCGCGATTTTGTTCCGGATTTCCGCTGTGGGCAGGTCAAATGCCGCAAAGAGCCCCCGGCCGCGGATATTTGTAATAGCGGTTTTTGCCGTTTCACTGACTTCGTGAATCCGTTTCAGCAGATGGTCGCCCATCCGTGCCGCGTTTTCCACAAGATTGTCTTCTTCAATAATTTCAAGGATGCGTTTCGACCGGACCATATCGGTGATGTTTGCACCCCATGTGGAGTTGATTCTGGAAGATACCTTAAAAACGGAATCTACGTCATTCAGCTTATCCGTTGCCATAATTCCGCAAACCTGCATTTTTTTGCCGAAAGAGACGATGTCGGGCTGGATGCCGAAATGTTCAAAAGCCCACATTTTCCCTGTGGCGCCGAGGCCGGTCTGCACTTCATCGGCAATGAACAGGATTTCGTTTTCTTCCGTAATTTCACGCAGTGCCCGGAGAAATTCACCTCTGAAGTGATTGTCTCCGCCTTCTCCCTGTATCGGCTCAATAATCAGTGCCGCAATGTCGTCTTTGTTGTTTTTGAGGGCATTTTTGATTTCCGCCAGTGCCTGCGCTTCCCGTTTCTCCACATCTTCAATGCTGTCGGCGGTGAGGGGAAAGTTAATTTTCGGGTTGCTGATTCTGGGCCAGTCAAACTGCGGAAAATATTTGGTTTTGGTGGGGTCGGTATTGGTCAGGCTCATGGTGTAGCCGGTGCGGCCGTGGAAAGCCTGGCGGAAATGGAGAATTTTCATTCCCTTTTCTTCCTGATAGCCTTTGGCAAAATTTTTCCGGACTTTCCAGTCAAATGCGGCTTTCAGTGCGTTTTCAACTGCCAGGGCGCCGCCATCAATAAAAAAATAGTTGTTGAAATCCGGATGAGCGCCTTTTTTTGAAAAGGTGTCCACGAAATCCGCCATCCATGTTGTATAGATATCCGAGTTTGCGACTTTGTGAATGGAGACTTCTTTCAGCGCATCCAGAAAATCCGGCGTTTTCATCTTGGGATGGTTGAATCCCAGGGGCAGGGATGCAAAAAATGCATAAAAATCAATGAATTCCTTCCCGTCTCTTGCATCCACCATCACGCAGTCGTGGCTTTTCTCAAGATCCAGAACAATATGATAACCGTCCACAAGCATATGCTTGCTTAAGCTGTTCAGCACATCGTTTGGTTGTACCTTTGTCTTTGCCATTGTCAAAACTCCCTCCTAAAATTCATGCTCACTCATATTAGCCGACGCCCTGATAGAGGTCAACTGAATTCATTGATTCGGTTTTTCTTTTTTTCAGTTCCCGAAACGTATCCGAAAAGGGACGAAAGCCCCTTTTCGGATACGAAGGAAATTGAAAGTAAAATCAGCGTACAATGGTCATTTCATGAATCAGATTCTGCGCGTTGGAGAACTTGTCCAGAATAAAAATCATGTAATCCGCGTCTGCCACAATGCTGCGGGTCAGAGCCGGATTGAAATAGTAATCGGCTGAGATGGATTCGTAGTTTCCGTCAAACAGCAGTCCGATGAGCTGTCCTTTGCCGTTCAGGGTGGGGGAACCGGAGTTTCCGCCGGTGGTATCGTTATCGGTTAGAAAATCTACCGGGACATTTCCACCGAGAGCCGGGTCGCCATAGGAGCCGAAGTCTTTGTTTTTATACAGTTCCAGGAGTTTTTTCGGGCTGGCAAAGGGTTTTTTGCCTGTTTCTTTCTGTACCACACCGGCAAGGGTGGTAAAGGGGCGGTACCATACCGCTTCCCTCGGGCTGTATCCCATAATGGAGCCGTAAGTGAATCTGATGGTGCCGTTTGCATCGGGATAGAGCTCATTGTGGGTATAGGCGTGGATCAGGTCGATGAACTGCGGTTTCAGTCTGGACAGTGCTCCGGCAAGGGATTCGTTCTGGTCCCGCAATGTTTTGATTTCATTGGCAAATTCTCCACCGAATTTCAAAAGAGGGTCATTGACCTTTGCCAGCTCTTTTGCGCTCATGCTGAAATATTTCATCCTGGCGGCGGTTTTTGTCAACCCGGTTTTCGTGTACATTTCATCCACTTTTTTGTCAATGGCTTTGCTTAAATCCGCAGCATTAACATTGCCGAATGTTTTTTTGAAGGTTTCCGGCCACTGGTCTTTGGGCAGGTTTGCCATTTGGTGAAGGAAATACTTCATCAGAGTGACATCACTTTTTACCAGCAGGTTCCGCTGCATGGATTTGAGCCGCATCTCCATTCTCTGAATGTTCCGGTTCATATAGGCGGGATCCCGTTCCAAATCCGGTTTTGTTTTTTCCTCTGCCCAGCGGGTCAGTGTGCCGGCGGCGGAAAATGTCGGAATCAGGCGCATATAGCCCATGATGGTCAATTTGTTCGCGATGGGTTTAAATTTGTCATTTATTTGGTTAATGGCCGGAATCAGGCCTTTGTATTTCGAGCCGCTTTTGCATTTCTCAATCCATTTTTCAAGATTGGCATCTCTTGTTCTGAAGAGGGAAACGGCCTTATCCCGGTGAAGGCCGTCATAAACTCCCTGATAGTATTTCATGGAATTATTCAGCATTTTTACCCAGAAGGCGACACGGATATGGTTTTCCCGGCTTTCGCTGCCGATGGCATTTAAACGGTCGATAATGTCATGGAACAGCTTGAGCCGGAGTGGGATCTGTTTATTAAGGTAAAAATCAAGTTGCTCTGCGGTCATGTAGCGGTTTGTAGAGCCCGGAAAACCGAGAATAAATGTGAAATCGCCTTTTTTCAGCGGTTTAATGGAAATCGTGAGGAAATGTTTCGGGTGGAAAGGGACATTTTTTTTGCTGTACGCCGCCGGGGTTCCGTCCGGTGCCACGTATGCCCGGAGGAAAGAAAAGTCACCGGTATGGCGTGGCCATTCAAAATTATCCACATCTCCGCCGAAGTTTCCGATTGCCTGAGGCGGCGCGTATACCAGCCGGATATCCAGCAGACGGAGCTTGGTGAACAGAAGATACTGGCGTCCCTGATACATGGATGCAACAGAAGCGCGGATGTGCGGATTATTCTTCTCCACCTCGGATTCCAGTTTCTTTATTGCTTCTTCAATCGCCTTAAAGCGTTCTTTGTCTGTCATCCCTTTTTTTACTGCTTTTTTGATTATTGAAGTAACATCTTTAACATTCAGAATAATGTCGGCATAATACCCCGGTGCCGGCAGTTCCTTGTCAAAAGTAGGGGCGTAAAATCCGTTGGTGATATAGTCGTGTTTCGGGCCGGAATTGTACTGGACAGCCCCGTATGCCACGTGGTGGTTGGTGACAATGAGCCCGTCTTTCGAAACAAAAGAGCCGCTGCCGCCGCCGAGGCTGACCACGGCTTTTGAAACATCATCTTTTATTTCCGAAAGGGGAATCTGCAGCCCCATCTTCTGAAGCTTTTTTTTGTCCAGATTGTGAAGCTCATTTAACGGAAACATCCCTTCAACGGCAAAGGCCGCCGCAGCCGTGAATACCATCATCAAAACAATTAAAGTTTTTTTCATCCGAAATCTCCTCTTCTTGAAATAGGTCAACTACCCGGTTTATTATACATCCGCAGCCGCTGCAGGTTTCAAAATTCTGTTCCTTTTGGCGAATTGACAGCCGTAAGTGTGAAAGAGGACACAGATTTTCGCTTTTTTTGAATCTGACTTGTTCCCTATCCCTATCCTTGTTATAATCTACCAAACTGGAGGGATGAATGGATTTAAAGCAGGCAAAGGTATTCGGGGCGGTGATTGATGTTTTTCTGCCCTTTCTTTACGGGTTGATGGTCTATTTCATTCACCCCTTTATCAAACCCATTGCATCGGAATCTTATGTTAATGGGGTCGGCTATCTGTTCAGTGCCGTTGTTCTGCTGACGCCCCTTGCGGCACGGAAACTGTATCTGAAAGGCGGATGTACCATTCAGTTCCGTCTGGTGGTTTATGCCGCATATCTCCTTCCGGCGACCTTGGGCCTGGTGTATTTTCTAATCGGGGGAATAATGAGGTATGTTATTGGTTTTATGATATTTACAGTGGCATACTATCTGTTGCTTGATACGCTTGTTTTTGGAAAAGAGGGGCATGATGAGGCCCCGTGATCTGCTTATCGCCCTCCCGGCTCTGTTTCTTTTTCTGATTCTGCCGGGAGCCGGTTGCGGTGGAAACAGGCGGCCCGTTACCAAAAAAGCCGTTCATACCGGTCCGGTACACTCCGATGCCTATCAGCCGGTAGATGGCGACTGGTTAATTACAACGACCGGTGCCGTCAACACATTAAACTTTCTGGAATCCTATTCCACCGACCAGCTGGATGTTGTGTATCTGGTCGCTGACTCTCTGGTAACTTTCGATCATAATCTGAATGTGGTGCCCAGGCTGGCGAAAAGCTGGGAAATTTCCAGGGACCATCTGAAATTGACTTTTCACCTCCACAAAGGCGTTCGCTTTCATGACGGCGTTCCGCTGACAGCGGACGATGTGATCTACACCTACAAAAAATCACTGGATCCGTCTATTTTATGGGGAAGTTACCGTCAGATGTTTCAAAATATCAAAAGTATTCGGAAACTGGACGACTACACGCTGGTCGTTACATTTAAAGAGCCTGCGGCAAATCCCTTATCTTCCTTTGAGGATTTCTTTATTCTGCCGAAGCATCTATACGATACGAAGAAATATTCCTTTGATAACAACCCGGCAAATTTTCATCCGGTGGGGAGCGGGCCCTATATTCTGGAAAAATGGGAAAAGGGTGTCGAAATCGTATTGAAAGCCAATCCCGACTATTTTGCCGGGCGGCCTTACCTTGATAAAATTGTTTTCAAAATCATAGACAGAAACGCCATGACGTTTGACATGCTGTTGAAGGGGGAACTGGATTTAACCCCCATTTCCACCGTTGAATGGCAGTATCGGACGCAGACTCCGGAATTCAAGCGGAATTTTCAAAAGAGAAAATACTATGTGCTGGCATTTTACCTGATGAGCTGGAATGAAAAAAACCGTTTTTTCAAATTAAGAAAAGTCCGTCAGGCAATGGCTTATCTTGCGGACAGGGAATCATTCAATAAAACAAATTTCTTCGGACTGTTCAAAATTGCAGCCTCTCCCGTGCATCCCCAGTCTCCGTTTTTTAATCCCAATATCAGGCCCTATCCTTACACCCCCCAAAAGGCTGTTCAGCTCCTTGACGAAGAAGGAATTGTGGATAGAAACGGTGACGGTATCCGGGAAGACAGTTCGGGACATCCCTTCCGTTTTACCTACCTTGTTTCCAGTGATGACAAGCGGGGCGCTTCCTGGGGAGAATTTTATCAATCCATTCTGGCTCAGAACGGAATTGATATGAAAATAAAGGTTGTGGACGCCGGAAAATTTCAGGAATTAACCAATGCCGGAAAATTCGATGCCTGCTTCCGCGGCTGGTTAACCGGAGCGGATCCGGATTTCATGATTTCGATTTTCAGAACCCGAAAAGACCGGAACAGTTTTAATGACAACGGATATTCGAATCCGGTACTGGATAAATTACTGGATGAGACGGAAAGGGAACTGGACCCGGCAAAGAGAAAAGCGCTTTTCATGAAAGCTCAGGAAATCGTCCACGTTGACCAGCCTTATCTGTTTTTATACTATCCCGCCGCACTGGTCGCGATAAACAACCGGTTCAGAGCGTGCCAGACCTCGCCCAGCGGGATGTTCCGCTGTTATCCCGGCCTGTTGAAAACCTACGTGCCGAAACCGCTTCAAAAACACAGAAGCGGAAAATGAACAGATCGGCACCGAGAGCTGCGGATACCGAACAGGTATAATGTTTCGATTCATTTTAAAATCATTACTGTCCCACAGCCTGTCTTTTCTGCTTGTCATGTTTCTTGTTTTTATGCTTGTGTTCAGGGTGGGGGGGGAAACCGTCCTTCCCACCGCCGGGAATCTTTCCATTACCAAAAAGCTGCCGGTTTCCAGGCCGCCCTCGCTTTCGGAGATGCCGGGTGCCTATCTCCGCTGGTTTTCAAAAGCTTTGCGGCTGCAATTCGGCACATCCCTTTCAAGCCGCCGCCCGGTTTCCGGGCTCATTTTTCCAAGACTGTGGAATTCGGTTTTACTGAACCTGTTTTCACTGTTTCTTATTTTTCTCGGAGGAATTCTGCTGGGTACTTTTCTTGCCTATCACACTCCTGAATCCGGCCACCCCCTGGAATCCCTTCTGTACATTCTGTATGCGGTACCCGACTTTGTTCTCGGCGTGCTGCTTTTGTCTGTTTTTGCGTTTTCCCTGCACTGGTTTCCGTCCTGCTGTCTCCACAGCTTTGATATCAGTATTTCAACCCCCTGGATGCGCTGGCTGGACGTGCTCTACCACCTCATTCTGCCGGGAATTACCCTGTCGGCATCCGGGTTGGTGTTTATCACGAGATTTACCAAATCCTCACTGATTGAGATTCTGGATGCTCCTTATATTTTTGCCTTGAGGAGTCGGGGAATCCCGGCCCGGCGGGTATTGCGCCACGTTTTGAAAAACGGAATTTTCCCATTCCTGACCATGGCCGGCTTTATTATCCCGGCAATTGTCGGCGGAGCGGTGGTGGTGGAATCTTTATTCTCTTTTCCCGGAATTGGAAAAACCTTCTTTGACGCGGTGCTGGCACGGGATTATCCGGTAATTCTCGCAATCTGCTTCATTGACACCCTGTTTGTTTTTCTGGGGCTGATGATATCGAATCTCCTTTATTATTGTTTTGACCCGAGGGTGAAATATGCGGATTCTTAGATACACGGCCAGGGGGTTTATCATTTTTATCGTTTCAATCAGCATTCTGATGCCGTTTCTGATCCCGACAAGCCCGCTTCCCGGCACCGTATCACACGGGGCAACCGCCGCCGGGGCGGCCCGCACTTCACTGCTTCCGCTTTTCGGCATTTCCCCTTTCCGGATTGACAGCACAGCTTCATTGAAACCACCTTCCCGGCATCACTGGCTGGGTACTGATATCCTTGGCCGGGACATTCTGGCAAGGCTGATGCTCGGGGGCCGGGTATCATTCATTATCGGTTTTCTGGCAACACTGATTTCGCTTTTTATCGGCATTCCCGCCGGTGCCGTAGCCGGATTCTCAGGAGGATGGAAAGACCGGATTTTCAGCCGGTTTGTGGAACTTTTCTATGCCCTGCCCATGCTGTTGCTTCTGATACTTGTTTCGGGGATATATGAGTTGAACATGATTTCCCTTTCCATCCTTCTCGGGGTGTTCGGCTGGATTGTCCCGGCCCGGTACATGCGGGGGGAGGTATTGAAACTGAAAGAGATGAACTATGTCCGTTACGCGGTGGCCACCGGCGCGTCCAAATGGCATATTATCCGGACCCATCTCATCCCCAACGGAATCGGCCCGGTGCTGGTGGCAGCAAGTTTTAATATGGCCAACCTCATTCTTGTGGAAGCGACTTTAAGTTTTCTCGGGCTGGGTGTGCGGCCGCCGTATCCCAGCTGGGGCAGGATGGTATATGAAGGGCTGAGCTTTCTCAACGTGGCGCCGTGGATTTACGTCCCTCCCATGGTAATGCTGTTTCTATCCATCTTTTCCTATGACATCCTCGGCCAGGACTTGAAACGCTGGCTTCATTCCCGCTGATTCGCCTCTTCCTGTGTTAGAATAAATTGAAAACTGGTTCGGGAGGTTCCATGAAAAAAGCTATTTTTCTTCTTGTTGTTTTGTGCATGGCGGTAAATGTGCCGGCAGCGGAAAAACGCGCGTTCACCCTGGATGACCTGTATCGTCTCAAATCAATCTCGTCATTGCAGTTATCTCCAAACGGAAAAGAGATGCTTTTTGTCGTAACCAGCTTCAAGCTGAAAAAGGCGAAAAAAAACAGTGACATCTGGCGGATGAACATAAAAACCGGCGCGGTACAGCAGCTTACTTTCAACAAAGCCGCGGACTTCTCGCCCAAATGGTCGGCGGACGGCAAAACCATCTACTTTGTATCCACAAGAAAAGACGGCCCGCAACTGTGGGAAATGGCGGTAAACGGCGGAGAAGCCCGGAAACTGACGGACTTTTCCACCGGGGTTTCCAACCCTGTCCCCCTGCCGGACGGCTCGGGAATTATTTTTGAAAGCCGGGTCTTTCCGGAAGCCGGAGCCAACTCTGCCGAGAACAAAAAACTGCACAAAGAACTGGCGGACGGCCCGACGCAGGCGCACTATGCTTCCGGCTTGCTCTACCGTCACTGGACCCAATACCGGGACTGGCAGTACACTCACCTGTTTTGCCTGAACACCGCCGACGGCAGTATCGTGGAACTGACAAAGGGGAAGCAGGACTACCCCACCTATGCCGGTACATTTGTGGTATCCCCGGACGGGAAAACCGCCTGCATCGCGGTAAACTTTGACAAACACAAAGAAACATCCACAAACACCGACCTCTACCTGCTTGACCTGAAAACGCTGAAAGGGACAAACCTCACCGCGGCGAATCCCGCCTATGACGGTGACCCTGCATATTCCCCGGACGGCCGCTACATTGCCTACCGGATGCAGAAAGTCCCGGGTTATGAATCCGACAGATTTCGTCTCTGTGTTTACGACACAAAAAAACATCAGACCGTTTTCCTGACCGAATCTCTGGATAACTGGGTGACTGCATTCAAATGGGCAAAAGACTCCCGGAGCATTTATTTCACCGTTCCCGAAAAGGGATATACCCCGGTGTACCGGGTTGAAATTGCCAGCGGAAAAATCAAAAAAGTGTTGAAACACACCTTTGTCCGGGAATTCGGATTGACACCGGACGGTACCCTTGTTTATACCAGCTCTTCTGTCGGAACCCCGTATGAAATATGGAAATTCCGCCCCGGCCATATGAAAATGCCCATCCGTTTAAGCGATTTTAATCAGAAAATAGCGGAGGAAGTGGACATCCGCCCGGCGGAAAGCGTATGGGTGGACGGTGCCGCCGGCAGCAAAATTCAAATGTTCATCGTAAAACCCCATAACTTTGATCCGGCAAAAAAATACCCGCTGATACTGAATGTGCACGGCGGGCCTCAATACATGTGGTCCGATTCCTTCCGGGGTGACTGGCAGGTATATCCCGGTGCCGGGTACGTGGTGGCATTTCCCAATCCCCACGGTTCCACCGGTTACGGCCAGGACTTTACCGCCGCCATCTCCGGTGACTACGACGGAAAAGTCATGACTGACATTGAAAACGCGACCCAATACCTTGAAAAACTGCCCTACGTGGATGCCAATCGTATGGGCGCCATGGGCTGGTCATGGGGCGGATACTGCATGATGTGGCTGGAAGGGCACAACAAACACTTCAAAGCCATCGTATCCATGATGGGAATCTTTGACCTTCAATCCATGTACTACGCCACCGAAGAACTCTGGTTTCCGGAATGGGACAACGGCGGCACACCGTGGGAAAACCCTGCCTACTACCATCGGGCATCCCCGTCCAGCTACGTAACACAATTCAAAACCCCCTGCCTGGTCATCACCGGAGAACGGGATTACCGGGTTCCCTACACCCAGAGCATGCAGTTTTTTACCGCCTTACAGAAAATGAACGTCCCCTCCCGGCTGATTATTTTCAAAAACGACGGCCACTGGCCGGATTACGTAAAATCAATGCCGGTATATTACAACGCGCATCTGGAATGGTTTCACAAATACCTGGGCGGCGCTCCCGCCCCGTACAGTACGGAAAAAATGATTCGAAACCAGGCTTTTGTAGAGAAGAAATCAGAGAAATAGTTGTTTATATTGTAAGTTGGAAGAGGCAAACCCGCGCTGTCGGCTGAAACCGGCAGTGCGGGCTGTTTTCCGGCTTCTTATTTTCCATTGCCCCGCTACCGTAAATTTCCGCCACTTGAATTCAGCCCTCCGGGACAGGCAAACCAACTCAATTCCATTTATCCGAGTTCTTTCGCTTTTTCAGGATTTATTGAAATGAATTTTTAATTAGAGTGCAGAACGAAGTCATTTTTTTCGGATCGGTTCGAACCGGACTGTTATTCTTGTCCGATGAAACAATCGGGAATGATTTCCGTATTTCTCCCTGTGAAATGCCGAGGGGGAAATATGAAGAGTATAAAGGCCTTGTTTTTTTTCGTTTTTCTGTTTTTTCTGTCCGGGTTCAATCCGGCCCGGGCCGCTGTTCTGTCAGACAGTTTTCACAGGGAAATTTCGGAAATTCCCGGAATCACATCCGTTACGCTGGATAATGTGAACGGAGACTGCCATTTTTTTCTGGCGCCGAAACAGAAAAACCTGACAATAAACGCGACGATTACAGTGAAAGGGCCTTCCGACGAGGCGTGTGAGAGTTATTATCAGAAGGTTAGAATTGAAGTTACCCGGGTGAAGGGTGTTTTGAAAATTCAGGTGAACAAACCGCGTTCTTCTTCGTTTTTCGGTTTGGGGAATTCCATCCGCCTGTCTGTTGATTTCGAGATATCAATTCCGGTTCCCGTGGATGTGTCTGTGAATCTTGTGAACGGAAACATCCATATGGAAGGGATGGGAAAATGCAGTGTGGACCTGGTGAACGGAAAAATCAATATGGAAGGGGTTTCCGGGGCCTCCATTGAGGCGGTGAACAGCTGTATGGAAATCCGGGGCCTGAAAATACAGGCTGCGGTTGACGCGGTCAACGGAAGCCTGAACCTGGTTTCTGCTTCTCCTGCGCTGAAACAGGTGAAAGCCGAGTTTGTAAACGGGCGGATCACTGTCCGGGTTCCGTGCGGCTTGATCGGGCAATTGAAGATGAGTTCCGCCACCGGAACCGCTGTGCTGAAAAAGAGAAAAGGGCCAAAAGACTGGACAACACAGATGCGGGGAAAGAGAATCCATGTTTCTGACCGGGGGAAGACCCGGATTTCGCTGGAAAATGTCAATGGAAAGATTACCCTGCTTTGTGAATGAGCCGGGGTAAAGATAAAAAAAGAGGGGGCATTTGCCCCCTCTTTTTTTGTGTGTCAAGTGCGGGTTCAGTCATCTTCTCCGAATTTGATACCCTGGGCGAGAACAAATTCGGAACCGTAGTTAATAGCGGAAGTCAGGCGTCTCATATAAAGTTTCCACGCGTCGGAGCCGGATTCACGGCCGCCGCCGGTTTCTTTTTCGCCGCCGAAGGCACCGCCGATTTCAGCACCGGAAGTGCCGAGGTTGATGTTTGCCATACCGCAGTCACTGCCGGCGGGGGAAACGAACTTTTCAGCATAGTGGAAGTTTCTCGTGAAAATAGAAGAAGAAAGCCCCTGCGGCACGTCATTGTGCTTTTCAATAGCATCGTCAATGGAGTCAATTTCGATAATGTACAAAAGCGGCGCGAAGGTCTCTTCCTGAACAATTTTGAAATCGTTTTTAACTTCGGCGATGCAGGGTTTCACAAATGAGCCTTTCCCTTCAATCCGTTCGCCGGCGTAGAGGATTTTCCCTCCTGCCTTTTTGACTTCATCCATAGCCCGTTCGTAAGCAACAATGGCCTGCTCGTCAACAAGGGGGCCCATTACCGTGCTGGAATCCAGGGGGTCGCCGATGCGGACGTGCTGATATTTTTCCACAAGTTTGGAAACAAATTCACCTTTCACATCTTTGTGTACCAGTACCCGGCGGGTGGAGGTGCAGCGCTGGCCGGAAGTGCCCACTGCGCCGAAGAACACGCTGTTGACGGCGTTGTCAATATCCGCGTCTTCCATCACGACCACGGCATTGTTTCCGCCCAGTTCCAGGATGGTGCGGCCCAGGCGTCTCCCCACCGTTTCACTGACGTGCCGCCCCATGGGAACGGAACCGGTGAAACTGACCAGGGGAACCCGTTTGTCCTGAAGCAGGCGTTCGCCGACGGTGGAGCCTTTTCCGATAATCAGGTTAAAAACGCCTTCGCAATCGTGGCGTTTTGCCACCCGGTTAACAATATTCTGAACCGCGACGGCGCAAAGCGGTGTTTTGGAAGAAGGTTTCCAGATCATCGCGTCACCGCAGACGGCAGCCAGCGCGGCATTCCACGCGTAAACCGCTACCGGGAAATTAAAAGCGGTAATAATGCCGATAACCCCCAGCGGGTGCCACTGTTCCTGAATCCGGTGTTCCGGCCGTTCCGACGGCATTGTTTTACCGTAGAGCTGACGGGAGAGGCCCACCGCGAAATCGCAGATGTCAATCATTTCCTGGACTTCACCCAGCCCTTCCTGATAGATTTTACCCATTTCAAGGGAAACGAGTTTTCCAAGGGGCTCTTTGAACTTTCTCAGTTCATCCGCCAGGTCCCGGATCACCAGCCCGCGAATCGGGGCAGGAGTCATCCGCCATTTTTTCCACGCTTCGGTGGAAGACTGCATTACACGCTCATAATCCGCTTCACTGGTTTGAAGAATCGTTCCGATGGTTTCTCCTGTCGCGGGGGAAACGGAAACAAGCTGATCACGGCCTTCGCCGCTTATCCATTCACCGGCATAGGTGCCGCTGAGAACGCCCTCTAACCCAAGTTCTTTCATGAATTCCATGAAATTCCTCCTCAATCAATACTACAATTCTCTGCGTGACCACTATAAATGACAGAAGCCCGCTTTTCAATCCCTGCTTTCGATTTATGTTAAAATCCTGTTTAAGACGGGAGGAAGGAAGAGATGAAACAGCCTCTTTTTCATGTTGTGCTTGTGGAGCCGGAGATTCCGCAGAATACGGGAAATATCGGCAGGTTATGCGTGGGTTCCCGGTGCAGCCTGCATCTGATCAAACCCCTGGGCTTTTCACTGGAAGACCGCTATATGAAACGGGCAGGGCTGGACTACTGGAAGTATCTGGACTGGCATCTTCATGACAGTTTTGAGGCGTTTATGGAAAAGATGCATCCGGAGCGGTTCTATTTTTTTTCAAAAAAAGCCGTAAAAAATTACTGGGATGTTTCGTTTCAGCGGGGAGACGCCCTGGTATTCGGGAAAGAAACACTGGGGCTGCCGGAATCCTTCATTAAGAACTATCCGGAACAGTCGCTGAGAATTCCCATGCCGGGGGAGACAAGAAGCATCAATCTGTCAAACAGTGTGGCAGTCGCGGTTTACGAAGGAATGAGGCAGCTTCATGTTTCTGCGCCCCTTGATTGAGCTGTCCGAATTTGTTGCCGAAAAGGCCGGAACCCCCAGTGTTGAAGTATATTACCGTGTAATGTTTTCCGAAAGAAATGGGAAGATCGGCAGCCGGAAAGCAAAAGGTATCCGGGCCTTTACACGGCTTCGGTGGCAGCGGGACGGGCTGGAATACTCTGTGGGCTTCGGCGGGTTTCTGCCGGATTTGCCCCTTGTGGCATCGTTGATTGAATTGGCATCTCCGGGAAAAATGGAGCTCCCTGTTCCGTCCGGCAGGATGGAAAAGAGATTTTCCATTTCGTCGTCCCGGGGCAGAGGTGCCAATGTGGCCGGATGGTTTCGCGACATTGTTGTCACAGCTTCCGGAATACGGCTTTCCGCCGAAGGAAAATTCGGCCTTTTTGAAGATGAAAACGGCCTGTGGAATGAAAAACCGGAATGGACAGGGCGGCCCGGCGGTGAGAAAATACTGCTTTCTCCTCAAACGGTACTGTTTCTCTTTCATGCCGGACTTTTGAAAGATATTGCCTGTAAAAAACCGGCCCGGGGCTTTTTGCACCATGCTTTTGACCGTATTGGCGGAAAGGAAATGAACCGGAGCCGGACACCGGACAATCTTGACATCCTTTCAGCGGCAATCGGCCTGGCGATTCCCACCGGCACCGCTACCGGCGGCCGCTGCTGCCGCCGTGTGGCGCTGAACCGGGACGGGACACCGGAACTTTTCTTTGAAAACACAAAAAACTTCACAGTGCATCATCACGTGCTAAAATCAATGAAGAAAGTATCAAAAGAATTTCAGCTTTTTCAGAACGGAATTCTGTTTTATTTGCCGTGGGTAGAGCTGGATGGAGGCGAGAAATGGGCATTACATTGAAAATGAGAAAAATGGCATACCTGAAAGAGGGGACGGCATACCGGGAATTGGCCCGGAAAGCGGAAGGCTTTTTCGGAAAAATATGTGAAGACCCTGAAATCGGTTTCACCGGCCTGCCGGAAAATCTTGTTTATGTTGACCGCTGTGATGAAGCGCTGAACCGCCTGCCTGCCGGGTCGGAAACCCTCTACGTACTGGGAATCGGCGGCTCCGCTCTGGGAACTTCCATGCTCATCAATGCTTTTTCCGGCAGCTGCATCCGGAAAGTTGTGGTGGTGGACAACGTGGACGGCAGCACGGTAAACCAGCTGCTTCGGGAAATGAATCCGGAAACAAGCGTTATCAATGTGATTTCCAAATCCGGCTCCACCGTGGAGCCCCTTTCGCTGTTCAGCATCTTCTTCGAACATTTTGTGGCAAAGCTGGGGCGGGAAGAAGCATTCCGGCGGGTGGTGGTAACAACAGACGTTGAAAAAGGGGCGCTGCGCCAGCTTGCGGAAGAAGAAAACCTCATCAGCCTTCCGATACCCGGAAACGTAGGCGGCCGCTTCTCCGTGCTGACCCCAGTGGGGCTATTTCCCGCCATGTTTGCCGGAATTGATGTCGTTCCCCTGCTTCTCGGGGCAAAACGTGAAAAGCGGGAAGGGCAAAGCCGGGCGGTCTGCGGTGCCGTACTGGATTACCTGTTTCAGGAACAGGGGCGGAACATCAAAGTTCTTTTCCCCTACTGTGACCGGCTGAAAACATTCGGAGACTGGTATCTTCAACTATTTGCCGAAAGCCTCGGCAAACTGAAAAACCGCCGGGGAATGGTAGTTAGAAGCGGCCAGACCGGCGTCGTGGCGGTTGGGGTTACCGACCAGCATTCCCAGCTTCAACTGTACAAAGAAGGGCCGGGCGACAAATCATTTTTCTTCTTTACACTGGAAAACCAGGAAAACATTCCGATACCGGACGTTTTCGGCCGCTATCCGTCTTTTCAGATTCTCCGGGGAAAAAGCCTTGGAAAACTCATGCTGGCGGAGGCGGAAGGAACCATGCAGTCACTTGAAAAAAACAGCCTCCCGGTTTTTGAATATACCCTTTCCGGCATTGACGGGGAAACGCTGGGTGCCCTGATATTCATGTTTGAAATGCAGACCGCCATCACCGGCTACCTGATGAACGTCAACCCCTTCGACCAGCCCGGCGTCGAAGAAGGCAAAATCATTGCCCGAAAACTCCTGGAAGACTAATCCGCAACCGCAGGGCAGTAAATAGCGGTGCCTGTATTCGATTCGCGGCAAAGTGGTTAGTGCCACTACCCACTTGAAAATTTCTGCGCCTGACGGAAAAAAGCGTTCATCCGATATGTTGGATTACAATGGAATTATTGCATTGGCGATTGATATGTGAGGGGCAACTAATTCATTTGTAGCGTGAAAATGACACAATCCGGTTATAATTCCCTTCCTATGTGCGTTGTTTTATGATTAAATAAAAAATCATGAAGCAATTACTTAATAAATATGTTCGAGCAACAAAATGAATGGGCCGATAGCACAGATTGTTGCGTTAACCTGTCATGGAAATGCATTCCTTCAGGGGATTTCAGTGGAGAAATTTTTCCCAGGGAACTCCACGTGCATGTTTTGTGACCGGGTGAATTTTGTTACTGTTGAGAAATCACTCTTCGGGAAACTGAAGGAAAAGGAAATTGCAAAAACACCGGATGAATGGTTCAGATTCCTTCGCACTTCCGGTGCTGCCGGCATTTGTCTTTTCCGGACACCGCAGAACGATCCGCACATTTCGGACCGTATGTCCGCCGGGTTTATCGGAGGCGGTGGTATATGGTCTATGGAAGTTATGTTTCCGAAGAACCGAAGTGAGTTCTGGATAGCTCGATGGGAAGTGTGGAATCAAAAGGCTCCTGAAGATCGAATCTGGCGCGTAACATACGGTCATGTATCCGGGGAAATTACAGTAAACCCTGAACCGGCCGATCTGCAAGGGACGGCAATGCGTTTGACACAGGCACTTCGGGACATTCATTCATTCTCTATGAAACATGACTGTGGAGGGTTTACACAGTGTTTTGCGGACGCATTGGAAACCCTTGATTCGGATGGAAAGAAGCTGCACGGATATCACAAGGACCTGGCTCATCCCGGGTATCTATCTGATCAGGCACGGGCTATTCTGGATGCGTGTCAGAGGGCATGGGTTTTTGGCGGGATGGGATCGTGGAATGATATGTGGTTTGATGGAAATGAACAAAAGGAGTACGAAAAAGTCTCAGATCGGCTTTTTAAAGTCCTGAACCAGGCAATCTCCGAGGCGGCGAATGAAAGCTGCCGTTAATTGTAAAAGAGCGGAGGGATTAAGTGCGTAAGGCAATGCGACAAACCATGTATTTTAGCTCAACATCTGGAAAAAAGTGGGGTATTTATGAAATGTCCATATTGTGGCGTTGAATTTCCTCTGACGTGGAAACGTTATCTGACGGCTCCATTCGGAAAACATATATGTCCATTGTGTAAGCAATCATCACGTCTGGGGAGTTCTGGCAAATATGTGTTCTGTTCACTATTTCCAATCATAATACTTTCCGGATGCTTGACCGCTTTGTTCCTGTATTTGTTAGATGGAAATGGCTATGCTGTTCTTTTGGCGGTGTGTGTCGGGTTGGTATTGGCACTACCTCTTGACAGATATTGTGAGAGTCGGTTCAAGAAACTGAAGAAACCGACTTGTAAGCCTCAGAAACAGAAAGTAATATGAAAAAAATTATTGTATTAATTATAGTTTCAATTTTTACTATTTCAGCAAAATCACAACCCCAATATACAGGCCTTGTTGTGTCTGATAAAAACATTATCGGGCTTACTGAAAATGGAAAAATTGTCTTTTTTGATAAAGAAAGAGGTGAAAAGGTTGATACTGTAGCGGTTCCGTCAAAAGGGGTGGTATTGGCAAAAGACAGGTCAGGAGAAATTGTAGTTGCTAACGAAAAAAATGAAATTATAAAGTATGAAAAAGATAAAAAAACTTGGCAACGGATAGCAAATTCGAAAAGTCAAGTTTTTGGGGTCTTGTTTGACAGCAAAAATACTTGTTATTTAATTACGGCAACCGGAATTATAAATACGGGAACTCAAAAACAATATTTTTCAGAAGCAGCTTTTAATTATCGAAAAAATAAAAGACATCAGTGGACGAAACCATATACTTATTACATTGATAAAAAAGATAGAATTTGGATGGCATTTGATTACGGAGAATGGGGAGGATGTATTTTTATTTTTGATACAAAAAAAAATGAGTTTTTAAAACCGGATATTGACCAATTCTTTTTTACTGTTCTTTGGCCGGTAAAATCATTTTTTGAGACAAATAAAAACATATATTTATCTGCCGGGCTTCAACATTTTTTTATGAAAGGGTTAATACTTAAATTTGACGGTTTAACGCCCAAAAAAGTTTATGTGTCTGAATTTGAGTATGGTGATTCTGATGATAAAAGTTTCAGTGGCCATAACGAATATATTGGGCCGGCAACCTTTAATAAATACAACAATTCAATTTATTACTATTCACAAGAAGGGATAAAGAAAGGTAATTTAAAAAGAGACTTATCGAAAAAGGAAAACTGGAAGTTAATTATTAAACCGAAACTTCATTGGATATATGGACAACGGGATGCAGTCGGTTCACAAATGAACATCCTGAAATTAGAAATATTGGATAAGAAAAGATTTGTATTTCTATCTCAAAATGATGGAATAGGGCTATATAATGGAAGAAAATTAATAATGTTAAAATAATAAAAACGGGTAATGCCAAAAATTTTCGCACATTTGGCCTCAGTAGGTTTGAATCGGGGTTTCGCCGCGGATGGCTTTCAGGGTGCCTTCCACCATGGCGAGGAGTTCGTCTTCGCCGGGGTAGATGACGATTTTTGCCAGTTTGCCGACCATTTCCTCTATCCAGCCGGTTAAAAGCTCACTGTGGGCGAGGCCGCCGGTGAGGATGATGGCGTCGGTACGGCAGTTCAGCACGGTGTGCATGGCACCGATTTCTTTGGCAACCTGATACGCCATTGCGTGGTACACTTCCTGTGCTTTTTCATCACCTTTTTCGATTCTGTTTTCAATTTCTCTGGCATCGTTTGTGCGGAGGTAGGCGACCAGCCCGCCTTTTCCCGCCGCTTTCCGTTTCATGGTTGCCGGTTCAAAGAAGCCGGAGAAGCACAGTTCGATGAGTTTCAGTGTGGGGACTCCGCCGCTTCTTTCCGGGGAAAACGGGCCGTCTCCCGCCAGTCCGTTGTTGACGTCAATTACCCGGCCCCCTTTGTGGGCACCTACGGTGATGCCGCCGCCCATGTGGGTGACGATGAGTCGGAGTTCTTCGTATTTTTTGTTGAGAGTACGGGCGTAGCGGTGGGCGACGGCTTTCTGGTTCAGCGCGTGAAAGATGGAGACACGGGGATTTTCCGGCATGCCGGAATACCGTGCCAGTGGCTGCATTTCATCTACGACTACGGGATTTACGATGAACGCGGGTTTCCCCCCTGCTTTTTTCGCCAGTTCGTCTGCCAGAATGGCTCCGAGGTTGGAAGCGTGTTCTCCGTATTTGGCACTTCGGAGGTGGCTTTTCATGGCGGTGCTGACGGCGTAAACGCCTCCGGGAATGGGTTTCAACAGGCCGCCCCGGCCGCAGAAGGCGTCAATTTCGCTTAGTTTGATTCCATTTTCCGAAAGGAAGTCCAATATGGCTTCCCGGCGGAAGGCAAGCTGGTCATAGACCCGTTTGAAGTTTGCCAGTTCTTCGTTGCTGTGGTGCAGGGTTTGTATGTGGCAGGGGGTTTCGTCTTCGTACAGTCCCAGTTTGGTTGATGTGGAGCCGGGGTTAATTGCCAGGATTTTCAATGACATGTGAAATCCTTACGCGTTTACCACTGCGAATACGATGGACAACAGTTTGTTTTCCGGTGAATCCGCCCTTGATGTCAGTACGATGGGTGCTTTGGCTCCGGCAATCAGTGCGGCGGTACGGGCTTTGGCAAAGTAGGTCAGCGATTTGTAAAGGGCGTTTCCGGACTGAATCCCCGGGCAGACGAGGATGTCGGCGTCGCCGGTTACCGTGCTTTCAATGCCTTTGTGCGCCGCCGCTTCCGCGGATATTGCGCCGTCAAGCGCCAGCGGGCCGTCGGCGATGACGTTTCCCAGCTGCCCTCTTTTTGCCATGGCGGACAAAAGGGCCGCGTCTGCGGAGGCGGGGTTTCCGGCCATGATTTTTTCGCTGTGGGCGAGGAAGGCGATTTTCGGTGCCCCGTCTGTTACTTTTTCCATAAACCGGACTGCGTTTCGGGTGATATGCACTTTCTGCTGTAAGTCCGGCGCGATGTTCATGGCGGCATCGGTCAGGAGTATGAGTTTGTGGTATGCCGGGATTTCAAAAAGGGCAACGTGGGACAGAACGGATGCGGTGCGCAGCCCCCATTCTTTGTTGAGGATGGCTCTGAGGAAAACGTCGGTACTGACCAGCCCTTTCATTACAATGTCGGCTTTGCCGTGGCTTACCGCCGAAACCGCCATTCTCGCGCAGTCTTCCGGTGTCTGGCTTTGAATCAGGGTGCAGCCGGAGAGGGAGATTCCCAGTTCTTCCGCCAGAGTTTCAATCCGGGGCCGGTCTCCGTAGAGGATGGGTTTTACAATTCCAAGTTTCATGGCTTCTGCGATTGCTTCCAGAACCGGCCCGTCTCCGGCCATGGCCACCGCAATTTTTCTGGGCGGGACAGAAGCCGCCTGTTTTATCAGTTCGTTCAGTGTTTTCATATCAAGCTCCGTTATTCGGATTTACATGGATTCGATTTTTTCAAGCACCTGTTTGCGCACGTCTATGATCAGTTTGTCCCCTTTTTCTATCAGGGATTCGCACTGTTTTTTCATTTTTTTGACAAATGTTTCATCGTGTATGCCGGGAAGGTTGATAAGAATGTTCAATACGGCTCCCCTGAGCCCGGCGTAGGCGGTTTCCGCACCGACACCGCCGTCGGTTACGGAGTTCAGGTTTCCTTTTTCAACAACACGGAGGCAGAGTTCAATGGCTTCCAGGCTTTCTTCCGCTGTTTTCAACGGAACGGTTACCGCCTGTTTCAGCCCGTTTTGCATGGCGGCTTCCCGTTTTTCTTTTTCGGCGGGAGTTTTTTTCGGCATTTTCAGGGCGTTGAAATATTCGTTGAAGGCGTCGGTGTCATCGTCCACACCTTTCAACAGGCTGTCTTTGATTGACTGGGCTTTTGTGCCGATTTCCGCCATTTCCTCTTTTACAGACGCGTATTTCTTTTTGGAGAGGGTCAGCCCGGCAACCATGGAAGCCAATCCTGCCCCCATCGCGGAGGAAAATGCGGATACGGACCCGCCCCCCGGTGCCGGGGTGTCACGGGAGATTTCGTGAACAAGGCCCGCGCCGGTCATGTTGATGAG
>JAADGL010000055.1 GCA_013152385.1 Acidobacteriota bacterium | reverse complement strand
AAACGACATTGGATCATCCGTCTTGTAATCACACTCCGGATCCGCCTGCAGGAACCGTCCGGAACCAGAGGTGTAGTATCCGGCCAGCATGTAAATGCACCGGGGGCGCAGTGATTTGTGGCCGGTGACTTGTGAATGGCGAATTAAAGAGCAGGAGCCGGATGCGCTTTGCAATATGCCTCCAAATGTTCTGTTTGGGTTATTCTATCATTTTGTCAAAGAAACGGGCTGTATTTTCCCCGAGGCTTCCTCAATAGCCCCACAATCTCGCTTTTTTTAGATGGCTGTCCATGGTTTACGGCATGTATTATCTATATGTTACACTATTTTTAATAGGTGACCGTCCCCGATTTTCTCTCCCGGTTTTCTCTCCTAATGATTTGAAAATCGCGAAAATGCGCCTGCTTCCACTGTTTCTGCAAGGTATCACGCCGCTGGCAGCGTTGGTTGGAATCCGTCACTGCCTGTGCAATCATCGCGTTAAGGTCTTCCCGGCCTTTCAGCAGCATTCTGTTCCCCGCCATCCGGACTCCTCCTTCCATATTTCAATCAGGGAAAAGACACCATTCCCCGACTATTAGAACAATAGTTTAAAAACAAAAAACATTTCAGAAAAATGGCAAAAAAAACGGAAGTATATGGGGAATTATAATTTTTTTCTGTTTTTGCGGCAGGGAGAGCAGACATTACCATTATTTCGAGATCACATTGTTTTCTTTGTGTTGGGGTTGGGGTGTAAGTTACACAAAAAAATGGAGCCACCGAGCGGAGTCGAACCGCTGACCTACTGATTACGAATCAGTTGCTCTACCAGCTGAGCTACGGTGGCATCCATAGGGAAATAAAAAATGGTGCCCAGGGCGGGATTCGAACCCGCACACCTGAAAAGATACTACCCCCTCAAGATAGCGTGTCTACCAGTTCCACCACCTGGGCAAAAAAAGCGCCGCTTGTCCGCGGCAGGGGCTATTATAGTACAGCCCGGTTTCAGCTTTCAACTTATTTCTTTCCGGTTTCCTTTTTCTTTTTGTCCGCCGGCTTTGTTTCCACGGTTTTCGCTTTCACTGCGGCAGGTTTCCCGTTTGTTGCCGCCGGAGCGGTTACCGCTTTTTCCCCTTTCGCAGGAGCGGTCTTGGCATCTACAGCCGGGGCGGTTGTGGCCGCCGGTTTGGTTTTGTCCAGAGCTGCCGGGGCTGCCGCCTTTTTCTGTCCTTTTTTCACTTCAACAGGCTGTGTTTTCTGAACAGCAGGTTTGATGGCCCCGATTACGGAACGCTGTTCCCGGGTTTTCAGTACCGCGAGGCTCAATGATGTCAACACGAATATAACGGTTAACACGATTGTGGCTTTGGTCAGAAAGCTTGTGGCACCGGTGCTGCCGAACAGGGTCTGGCTGCCGCCGCCGCCAAGGGCGGACACAAGGTCGCCGCCTTTGCCGTCCTGCAGCAGGATGACCAGCATGAGAACCAGTGATACGATGATGTGAATGACTAAGATAAATGTGAACAATTTCTATCCCTCCAGGCTGATTTTTATAATTTCAGCGAAGCTGTCGGGTTGAAGGCTGGCTCCCCCGATCAAAGCTCCGTCAATGTCCGGCACGCTGAGCAGTTCTTTCGCGTTTGCCGGCTTGACACTGCCGCCGTACAGTATACGAATGTCTTCGGCAGTCACAGCATTATACAATTCTTTAACGCGATTGCGAATAAAAATATGCGCATCCCCTGCGATTTTCGGGGTGGCGGTTTTGCCGGTACCGATGGCCCATACCGGTTCGTATGCCACGATTACCCGGGCGGCCTGTGCCGCGTCAAGGTTGTTAAAGGCACTGTCCAGTTGTTCTTTCAGTACGGTTTCGGTTTTTTCGTTTTCCCGTTCCTGCAGGGTTTCCCCGACGCAGAGGATGGGCAGCAGGCCTTCCGTAACAGCTTTTTTCAGTTTCAGCGCGATGGTGCTGTTACTTTCGCCGAAGATGTGCCGCCGTTCGCTGTGGCCGAGGATAACAAAGTCCACGTCCAGTTCTTTCAGCATGGACGGGGCAATTTCACCGGTGAAGGCGCCTTTGTCTTCCATGTGCATGTTCTGGGCACCGATGAATACCCGCCGGCCTCTGCACGCCTCTTTTGCCGCAGCAATAGATGTGAAAACCGGCGCGATTGCTACGTCTGTGTCACTTGTATCGGTATAAATTTCCAGAAAACGGGCAAAGAATTCTTTTGTTTCCCGGATACCGTTGTGCATTTTCCAGTTTCCGGCAATAAATGGTTTTCTCATGTTTATTCCCCTTTTTCAGCCAGGATTTCAATTCCCGGCAGTTTTTCTCCGGACATGTAGGAAAGTGACGCGCCGCCCCCGGTGGAAATATGAGTGATTTTGTCCTGCAATCCGGCTTTGCGGACTGCTGCGGCACTGTCTCCGCCACCGATGATGGATACGGCATCACTTTCCGCCAGAGTTTCCGCCACAGACAGGGTGCCCACCGCGAAACGCTCGTCTTCAAATACGCCCATGGGGCCGTTCCACAGTACGGTTTTCGCCTGTTCCAGAAATTCTCTGTATCTGACGATGGTTTCCGGGCCGATGTCCAGTCCCATGTAGCCGTCGGGAATTTCTTCCCCTTCGGTGATGATGATGTCTTTCGGGTTGCCGAAGGAATCCGCCGCCACATGGTCAATGGGAAGTTCCATGGGAATGTTCCGTTCTGCCGCCTGTTTCATCAGTTCGGCAGCCAGTTCCAACCTGTCTTCTTCTATCCGGGAGTTGCCCACGGCAATTCCCTTCATTTTCAGGAAGCTGTATGCCATGGCCCCGCCAATCAGAATCCGGTCTACATTCCCCATCAGATGCCGAATCACCGGGATTTTGTCGCTGACTTTGGCACCGCCCAATATGACTACGTAGGGACGAACGGGATTTTTCAGTATGTCGTCGAAGTAGTGAATTTCTTTTTCCACAAGGAAACCGGCTGCCGGTGTTTCAAACAGTGCCGGCAGGGCGTGGACAGAGGCGTGTGCCCGGTGGCAGGTGCCGAAAGCATCGTTAACGTACAGATCCGCCAGTTTTTTCAATGCGGCGGCAAATGTTTTGTCGTCTTTTTTTTCGCCGGGATGGAAACGGAGGTTTTCCAGCAGCAGGATGTGTCCGGATTTGAGTTGCCGGGATGCGGTTTCCGCGGTTTCCCCGATAAGGTCTCTGCTGTATTCCACGGTGTCTCCGAAAATTTCCCGCAGACGGTGAAATACCGGCATCATGGAGTATTCTTCCTGAAATCCGCTTCCCCCGGGCCGGCCCAGGTGGGATGCCAGAATAACAGCCGCACCCTGTTCCACCGCATGGCGGATGGTGGAAAGAGCGGCAAGAATCCGCCCGTCATCGCTTATTTTTCCGTTTTTCACCGGAACGTTGAAGTCTACCCGGATAAAAACCCGTTTCCCGGAAAGGGACAGGTCCCGGATTGTGAGCCGTGCCATTTTCCCTTATCCGATCCTAGCAATGAGGTCCTTGCAGCGGGATGAATAGCCCATCTCGTTGTCATACCAGGACAGAACTTTTATCATGGTTCCTTCAATCACCTGTGTAAACTGCGCGTCCACAGTGGAAGAATGGGGGTTGGTGTTGTAATCGCAGGACACCAGCGGTTCTTCGCTGTAATCCAGAATGCCTTTCAGTTCCCCTGCTGCCGCTTCTTTCAGAACTTTCCGGACAGATTCGGTATCGGTGGCTTTTTCAACGGTGAAGACCACATCCACCAGGGATACGTTGGGGGTCGGTACCCGGACCGCCAGGCCGTCCAGTTTCCCCGCAAGGTGGGGCAATACCAGTCCCACTGCTTTTGCCGCACCGGTTGTGGTGGGAATCATAGACACTGCCGCCGCCCGTGCCCGGCGCAGGTCGCTGTGGGGCAGATCCAGAATCCGCTGGTCGTTGGTGTAGGAGTGAATGGTGGTCAGAAGGCCGTGTTTCACTGTAAAGTTGTCATCAATGACTTTTACCACCGGTGCCAGGCAGTTGGTGGTGCAGGACGCGTTGGAGAGGATATCGGCGTTTTTCAGATCAATGGTTTTGTCGTTGACACCGAGAACCACGGTCTGAATATCAGCACTCTTTGCCGGAGCGGAAATAACAACTTTTTTGGCGCCTGCGCCAAGATGTTTTCCCGCTGTTTCCCGGGTACGGAAAATCCCTGTGGATTCCAGTACCACATCCACGTTGTATTTTCCCCAGTTCAATTCATCAAGGTTCCGAATGGCGGTGATGGGAATCAATCTTCCGTCCACATTGATACCTTCATCCGAAGACGTAACTTTCGCCGGGAATTTACCGTGAACCGAATCATACTGCAGCAAATGCGCCAGGGTGGCGTTATCCATCAGGTCATTGATGGCAACCACTTCAATTCCGCAGCCGGGATCGTTATGAATTGCCCGGAAAACCATACGCCCGATTCTTCCAAATCCGTTAATTGCAAGACGTACACTCATATTTTTGTCTCCTTTGAGAAATATTCGCTAAACGCTGTCACGATTCAAGAACAGTATAGCCTGCCGCCTCTGTTCATTCAAGGATAATCCGGGTGCGGCCTTCCAGTGCCCGAAGCATGGTTACCTCATCGGCGTACCCGATGTTTCCTCCGGCGGGAATTCCCAGGGCAATCCGGGAAACCCGTACCGGCCTGCCTTTCAGGCGGCGGGCAATGTAAATGGCAGTGGCTTCCCCTGCCACGTTGGGGTTGGTGGCAATGATAATTTCCCGGATTTCCAGTGCATCAATCAGGCTTTCCAGTTTTTCCAGCCCCAGTTCCTCCGGCCCCAGGCCGTCCAGCGGGGAAATGCTTCCGTGAAGAACAAAGTACAAACCGTTGAATTCTCCCGCACGTTCAATGGCAAGAACATCTTCCGGCTGTTCCACCACGCAGAACAGATGTTTGTCCCGGGTGGTATCGGAACAGATGGCACAGCGCTTTCCACCGGAATAGTTTCTGCACTGCTCACAGTAGCCGATTTTTTCAGCCATTTCCCGGATGGCATCGGAAAGGCGGACGGCATCTTCCCTGCGCCGCTTCAACAGTGCGAAGGCCAGGCGCTCGGCGCTTTTCGCCCCGATACCCGGCAGTTTCCGCAAATTGTCCACCACCCGCTGAATCGGTTCAGGATATCCTTTCATAAAAGCCTGTTCCCCCCGCCGGTACAAGTGCCCCCGGCAAGCCCGCTTACATCAGCCCCGGCAGCATGCCGCCGCCGGGAATCCCTTTCAGGGTTTTTCCCAATTCTTCTTCCACTTTCCGGTAGGCTTCGCCCAGTGCCGCCATCAGCAGGTCTTCCAGCATTTCCCGGTCATCCATTACGGAATCATCGGCAATTTTAATGCCGAGTACCTCTTTGTGGCCGTTTACTGTCACCGAAACCACCCCGCCGCCGGAAGTGGCGGTAATCCGTGTTTCTTCCAGCTGTTTCTGAAGGTTTTCCTGCATCTTTTTTGCCTGCTTCATCAGAAAGTTCATGTCAACCATTTACATATTCTCCTTTTCGGTTATTGCTTCCACTTCCCCGCCGAAGGTCTCCAGCACCTGTTTCACCAACGGGTGGTTTTTAATCTCTTCCTGTATTGAATCCGATTTTGTATCAACAGGATATGAAAAAGAAACTTCCACCGCCCCCCCTTCCGCGCGGGTAAGGTCCCGGCACAGCCGGTCCCGGAACTCCCCTTCAATTTCCTCCTGTATCAACCGGGGAACCTGTTGGTGAAACCCAATCTTCAACCGGGAACCGGAAAGGGTAAAATCCACCGATTTCAGAAAAGGGCGCAGGTGGCTGAACGATTCGCAAACCCGGTCAAACAGCTCACGGGGTGCGGGCTTCCGATTTTCTTTTTTTTTGCCGGAGTTAACAGGGCCTGCATCTTTCTGTTCATTCTGCCCCTGTTCCGCCGAATCAGCCGAATCCGGCGCGGCAGAATCAGTTTTCAGGCTTTTTTTTTTGCTGAGCAATTCGGTAATGGGAACCACATGGCCGGCAAAAGTCATTTTCAATACAATCAGTTCCACCGCCACTCTGGCGTTGAATGCGTGTTTTGCCGACGCTTCGTTCTGTACCAGCATGTTCAGGTACAGCACCATATCTTCCACCGACAGGCGGGAAGCGTCAAATCCATCGGGGAAAAAACCGGTATCTTTCCGCATCACGGCATGGAGTGCTTCCTGGAGAAAACTGCCGAACCGGACAAGGAATTTCAGAAAATCCGTATTTTTGTCTTCAAGCTCGTCAAGAAGCTCAATCACCGCGGCGCCGTCGCTTCCCGCAATTGCGGAAAGCAGCTGAAAATGAGCCCGGCGGCCGGCAATTCCGAGAACAGCGGAAACGTCTTCTTCCAGTACCTTATCCCCGGAAAATGAAATCACCTGATCCAGCAGGCTTTCGGCATCCCGCATACTCCCTTCCGCCGCGTCCACAATCAGAGAAAGGGCACCGTCTTCCACCGCCACTTTTTCCGTTTCCGCAATCTTTTTCAGCTGTTCCTGAATCTCCCGGTTGGGGATATGGCGGAACTCAAACAGCTGGCAGCGGGAACGGATTGTTGTTGGAATTTTGTGAACTTCCGTAGTGGCAAGGATAAAAACAACATATGAAGGCGGTTCTTCAATGGTTTTCAACAGTGCGTTAAAGGCGTGGGACGACAGCATATGGGCTTCATCAATGATAAAAATCTTGTAGCGGTCCCGTGTCGGCGGAAACTTGACAATCTCTTTCAGATCCCGGATATCATCCACACCTTTGTTGGATGCCGCGTCAATCTCGAACACATCAATGTCCACACCCCGGGTAATCTCATCACAGGCCACACATTTCAGGCAGGGGGTGTCTGTGGGGCCGTCCTTGCAGTTCAATGCTTTTGCCAGAATCCGGGCGGTGGAGGTTTTTCCGGTTCCCCGGAGCCCCGCGAAAATAAATGAATGATGTATCCGATTCGTCCGGATGGCATTGGTCAACGTCCGGATAACCGGTGTCTGTCCGATAACATCCCCGAAGGTCTGCGGCCGCCATTTCCGGGCAATTACGTCATAACTCATCTTAACTTCTCTTTTTTTAAGATTTTCTATGGAAGCCTGGGGATCTGCGGCACATGGCAAATTTCCTTAGTGCTGCTCCCGTCAGGGCCTGACACGGTTCGAAAACCGCCATTGCACAGGACCAGGCCTCCATACAAAGCCCTAAAAATAAAAATGGCGGAGAGAGTGGGAGTCGAACCCACGGTACCTTGCGGTACACACGATTTCCAGTCGTGCACCTTCGGCCACTCGGTCATCTCTCCGCTCAATGAACAGTCAAAGAACCGAACGGCACTACGATAGCATAACTCCCCTCACAGGTAAACCGGAAAAATCAATCAAATCCGCCCTTCAAACTCCGCCTGGAAAAATGCGGGGAATCTCCCCATTGGTTGTAGCCGATTTCCTCCCCGATATCGCGGATACGATGGCTGAGGCAGGCCCGGCAGACACCGGCGTTTTCATCCAGGCACGGTTTGCTGTCATACAGGCGGTAGCCGGAACGGTAACGGGTATGGGTAATGTTCGGCATAACAATGTTGGCGCCGGCCTGCAGGCCGAGTTCCCGCCCCTTCGGGTCCAGCGCCTGAAGTGCGGTTGTGGCTGCGATATTCACATCTTTCAGGGCAATCCTTGCCGCAGCAATCATGTTGAGCCCCAGCCGAAGCTGACGGGCCGGGTCAAAACCGGACACATTCTTTGCCAGCGGAGTATCCCGGTGAAGAATGTAGGGGCCCATGCCAATCATATCCACATCCATTTCCCTGAAAAAGAGGATGTCGTCGGCAAGGTCTTCCTCCGTCTGCCCCGGCAGCCCGATCATTACACCGGTTCCCACCTGATATCCAATATCCCGAAGGGCGGCAATGCATGAAACCCGCCGGTCAAAATCATGGTCTTCTGGATGAAGAGAACGGTAAAGTTTCCGACTGGAGGTTTCAATTCGAATCAGGTAGCGGTGGGCACCTGCCTCAAACCATCTTCGATATGTATCTGCAGCCTGTTCTCCGAGAGAAAGGGTAATGCCGAGACTGCCGCCTGACATTTTTTTTATTTTTTTCAGAATCTTTTCCACAAATTCTACAAATTCGGCATCGCTCCGTTCCCCCGCCTGAAGAACAATGGAGCCATAGCGGTAATTCCAGGCAAGTTCCGCACATTGCAGAATTTCACCTTCAGTCATGGAAAATCTTTTGAATTTGTGGTTATCCCTCCGAATCCCGCAGTAGTAACAGTTTTTTGTGCAGATATTGCTGAATTCAATGATACCCCGGAAATACACCAGTTTGCCCACCTGTTCCAGTTTCACCCGGTATGCCTTCCGGTACAAAGCCTGCGCCTCGGCATTCCTGCCGGAAATCATCCCAATCAGTTTTTCCCGGGTTATACCGTTTGTACCCATCTCTTCCTCCCTCCGACAGCCCGAGCTTACACAAAAAGACAAAAAACTCAATGAAAGAATTGAGAAGAAAAAAAGGGTGCCCCCCACTGTACATACCGGTTCCAAACAGATACCCGGTACGGCCAAGATATTAAAAAACCCGCCTCCCGGCGGGTTTTTCATGTTATGAATGGGCTGTTGTTTTATTTCTGGGGGGTATTGGCTTCCGGGGTCTGGCCGGCCGCCGGAGCCGCCGCATCGGGATTATCACCCTGGGATGCGGCCGGAGCCGTTTCCGCCTGATCCCGGGCAGCCATCAGGTTCTGATAATCTTTTTCAGAGAGAAAATTCCCGTCTTTCAGGTAGTATTTCGGATATTTGAGGGCAAAGCGTCCCCGGGCCGCGTGGCCGATAAACAGATAGGTATCTGCTTTCGAGTACCCTTCATACTTCTGCCCGAATTTATCTTTCAGGGGAATTTTGTCAATGTATCCTTCTTTAATCAGGATATTGGTCGGAGTGGCAATCTCGTCCCAGTTGGCAAATTCCGGATAGTACCCCCTGTCCAGATTGAACTGGTCAAATGCTTCCGCAACCCGCTTCAACTGCATACGGGATGTCTCCCATCTGGCTTTATTCATAGAATTTAAATATTTTGGAACCGCAACAGACGCAATCAAACTGATAATTGCCAAAACAATCAAGAGCTCTAAAAGCGAGAAACCCTTATTTTTCATTAGAACCACCTCATCCAAAAAAGTTTACTACTGCCAATGAGAATCGTATAACAAACGGAAGAAGTTTTCAACAGAATTGTTTTTTATCCCCGCTCCCCTGCCGATTCAGGAAAGAATTCTCCCGACAAATGACAGATTCCGGAGAAAAGTTCCGTTTCGCCTGTGGGAATGCAGCCCCATGCCGCCGCAGCAGGTACATTCCCGCGAAAGGTAAATGTGGCCGGCGGGAATTCCTCCGGACATAAGATGGTTACGGGCCAACACCGGTAAATCCAGATAAAAACGGCCATGCGCATCCCGGGCCAATTCGGGAGAATGGAAAAATGCCGCTGTTTCCGGCCCGATCTCATAGCATCCGCCACAGATTGCGGGGCCGATAATGCAGTGGAGAGTTTCCGCTTCCACAGGAAGAAAAGAGAAAAAATGGCGGAAGATGTCTTTTCTGAAGCCTCGCCACCCTGCATGGATAAATCCGGTAAGCTCCGGGCCATACACCAATACCGGCACACAATCCGCGGTAAAAACCCCGAGAAGTGTTCCCGGTTCCCGGCAAATCACCGCATCCCCGTCTTCTCCGGCAGCATTCAGCCCACAGGTCAATACATCCCCCGAATGCACCTGGTTGGCAAAAAATACTTTTTCAAATCCCAGCCGTCCCGCCAGTGCCCGGAGCCCGCCCTCTCTATCCGCCGTTTCCAGCGAAAGCGTTCCGGCCACAATTTCAGAGGGAACAGAATAGCTGATCAATGCCGCAACGCCTCCTTTCCGGATTGTCACAGCAATTATACACGAGATTCACGCATCCGCCATTTCATCCCGCTGCCCCGGACACCCGGTTGTTCCCGCCGGAGAAGTAAGGATGAATAACTGAAATTCCTTGAAACCGCTTAAAATGCCGGTTATGATGATGGTAATGATGAAAAAATATTGGATTCATATCATTTTTTTTATACTCGTTTGCATGCACGGGATGCCGGGATCGGCAAAACCGGCCGGGACGGTGGCAGAGAGCTATTACAGGCTGTTGCAAAACGCCGACCCGGACAATCTAAGTGCCGCAATTCCCCGACTGAAAAGGTTTATCCGACAGCATCCGGAATTTACTTTGCGGGGAATCCGGCAGATTATTTCTTTTTATGTTTACGCAGGAAAAGCCGAGGAAGGAAAACTTTTTTTCATGTCATTGCCCGATTCTGCACTGCCGGAAAAAACCATCGCCCTGAATCAGCTGGAAAATCTCGGATATTCTCTTCCGGAAAAAGAAAAATCGGAATTCCTGGACAGAGTTGAATCTGCCTGTAAAAACTGGAATGAAATTGACATGGCGCATCTGCTCATGATGGATCTGTTGTCCGAAAATGAAAGAAAGCTGCCGCCCCGGCTGAAAAAACTGCCCAAAAACCGGGAGGCCGCACTCTTCCTGAAAATCGAAAAGAAACTGGAAAACCTGAAACTGACGGGAATTCACAAACTCCTGGATGCTTACCCGAAAAAATCCGATTACCTGATTTTACTGGTGGAAAACTTTCCCAATACCAATGGAAAAATGGACCGGCAGCTTCCGGAAATGATTTTTCTGGCAAATGCCGCGAAAAAAGCGGGAAATCCGGAAGCCGCCCTCTATGTCGAATCTCAAATCCTTGCATTGGAGGTAAATTATCTCGGGGAAAGCCGGCTGGACAAAGAAAAGTATGACCAATATGTTGAAGAATGTGAAAAATATAAGTTCTTTGATACTGCCATTGATATTATTTCCACCCGTTCAATTCACAGAATTTTTCATTTCGATTATGAAAAAGCCCTTTTCTTTGCCCGGAAAGCAAGAAAACTGTCCCTGAAATATCACCTCCGGACACAGGCGGGAATTTACGCCGGTTACATGGGAATCTGCTACAGCAACCTGGCACAATTTGACAAAGCAGTGGATTCATACCGCATCGCCTGCGATACGCTGAAAGAACCGGAACCAGGCTGGTATTGGGTCTGGAAGGCCAAACTTGCCTATTCGTACGGGGCAATCGGGGACACGGATACAGCTTTAAAAATTTACCTTGAAATCCTGAAACGGGAACTGAAAAACAATCAACCCCTTCAACTCCAGTACACATACCGGAACCTGGCCGAACTCTATATCAAACGGGGAGAACTGGATAAAGCGGAATCATATCTCAAAAAGGTTAATGCCACTTCTTTTCCCGCCCTGATTAAGAAAAATGAAGCCATTTTCGGGCGGCTTGCCTATGCCAGGGGAAATTACAAAAAAGCGGTGACTTATCTGAATCGTTGCCTGAAAAACAGCGCTCCCATGGACGCACCTACCCTGCTGGATGTCATGATTGACCTTGCCGGTGCCTACAACGCACTGGGAAAAAAGCAGATGGCGGGGAAAGCCTATCGGAAAGCCTCGGATTTTTTTGAAGCCATGGCAAGGAAACGTTTTTCCAACCTCACCTACCGCAAAGGGTTTTTCCGCCAACATCATCAGCTTTACCTTCATTACATTTCTTTTCTTGTGAATGAGTGTCATAAACCGGGTAAAGCGTGGCTCCTTGTCCGGCACATTGAAAGAGGGCCGTTCCAGTACTTTTCGAATATCTTAAAAAACTATCTTCGTTCCCTTCTCTCTTTTCCGGCGGATTGTTTCCCCGTATATCAGTTGAATAAAACGGCAAAGAATATCGCGCTGAAAAAACTGCTGGTCCGAATAACAGATGCGGCCACGGACGGCAGGCAGACCATTCTGGCAGGGCCCGGCGGTGTATTTCAATCGGACGGTATCTTTTACACCCGCCTCAGCCCGGTCGCCGGCATTCGGCATCTCACGGCGAGAAAAGGCCATTGGGCCGGAATCAGCCGGAAAGAACTTTTCCTGGACGGTAAAATCCTTTCTCTGCCCCTGCCTCCGGACCGAATATTGAACTGTGTCCGGTTCCGGGGGAAAAATCTTCTGCTCGGCAGCTCAACCGGCCTGTACATCCACACCCGGGCCGGTATCAACCGCATCCTTGACAAGCCGGTAATCGGGTTGGAAATCGCAGATGGAATTATTTACGCGGCCGTAGCGGGTGAAGGAATTTTCCGTGTCATTCAAGTTTCCGGAACCGGAAAATGGGAATACCGGAAACTTTATCCCGGACTTCCGGAACTAAAAAATGTCGTCTCGTTCTCAAAAACCTCAACAAATCATTTTGTTGTTTTTTGTCCGGACCTTATTCTGACACTGGATAAATCCGGAATTACCGCTAAAATCCCCTTTCCCTGCGGCATCATCCAAAAAGCCGTGGCCCTCGGAAAAAAGAAATGGATGCTTACCACCTTGTTAAAGCGGAATTTTATTTTTGAAAATAAAAACATCTTCCGGATAAATATGGGAAAGTCACATTTGTCAAATGCCTGTTCCGCCGGGCCGGTTACCTTTTTTTCCACCGATCATGCCATTTTAGTTGAAACAACCGTTCCGATGATTCAAATTCCGATTTTGAAAAAGAACGGCCATAAACACCCGGTTTCGGTGATAAGAATCGGGCCGGACAAATTTGCCGTAGGGTTCCGGGGAAAAGGAATTTCCGTGTTCAACATGAAAACCCGCACATTCGGTAAACTTTTTCGGACAAAACTGGAAAAATTCGCAATAAACGGCTCCGGACTCGCGGTATTAACCAGCAGCGGCCATGTCAAAACATGGACCGGCACAATTCCCGGCCATCTGCACCCTGTAAAAACCTTTTACCCATCCTCACCGGTACAAACCATTACGCAGCTGCCAACCGGCACAGTCCTTGCGTCCTTCAGCGGCGGCGGCCTTGTCCAATGGCAGCAAGACAGGCCACCCCGGTTTTTCGGCCACCATCACGGGCTGCCCGCAGGTGAAACGATTTTCGCAATCGGACAATTCAATCGCACACTCTATCTCGGTTCAAACGGAGAAATCATCCCATTTGATTACAAAAGGGCAGGCAAAAGAATCACAATTCCCGGCAAAGTGAACTGCTTTGTTCCTTTCACCGGACTGATGGCGGCAGGCACGGAAAACGGGGCATTCTTTTTGACAAAAACAGGCGCCGCCCCGATATTCCGGGGCCATACCACCGGAAAGGTATTCGCCCTGGACGCTGCCGGCCCTTCGCTGGCTGCCGCAACGGAAAATGGTGTCTTTGTGAAAACAAAAGAAAATATTTTCCATATTTATTCCATTGAACAACCGCATTTTGTGGCCATAAACAAAGATAAATTATTGATGGTATCAGACAGCAGCGTTTTTATATTGGAAACAAGTGCACTGCCCGCCCTGGTTCAACTGGGAAGAAATCACGACTTTGTCCGAATTGGGAATCATTCCGTTTTTCTGAGAAAAGATGCCGGTTCCGGACTTTTCCTGGACACCGGAAGCGGAAAAATGACACCGGTTACAATTCTGAAAAACAGAAAATTCGAAATTCCGATTTCAGATTTAAACGAAATATCCGCAAAATTTCTTACACCCTTCGGCGGGCAGCCGCGTTACACCGGAAAGCCGGAAATCCTGGAAAAGGGGGCCATCGTCTCTCCCACATCCCTGAAAGCGGGAATTCACCGTCTCACCCTGGCAGGAATTGCCCCGATGGAAACCGGCACAATCGAATTCACGGCAAAGCTCACCCGCAAAATCTCTCCTGCCTGGTGGATCAGCGCGCTCCTTGGAATCATCATCGCCCTCATTCTCGCATTGAGATATTTTAAATGGAAAAAAGGCCGTTACATCGCCCACTACAAAATTCTGGAACAGCTCGGAGAAGGGGGAATGGGCACCGTATTCCATGCAAAAGATATCCGAAACAACCGGAATGTGGCACTGAAACTTCTTAACCGGAATGTGGACCCTGTGATGATCGAACGCTTCAAACGGGAATGGCAGATTCTGGACAAAATCAAACACCCCAATATCATTGAAGTATATGACCGGGGAGAGCACATGGACCGCTTTTTCATCGCCATGGAAATGCTCCACGGCTACACACTGGATGAAATTCTGGACAAAAACGGCCCCCTGCCCGAACAGGCCGTGGCCGCGGCCGCAGTTGCGGTAACCGGCGCACTGGAAATTATCCATAAAAAAATGGTTATTCACAGAGACCTGAAACCCTCCAATATCATGTACATCCATCACAGAGAAAAAATCAGCGGTAAAATCAGGCCGGAAGAGATTAAACTCATGGATTTCGGGGTATCCAAAGAACTGCTCCGGGAAGGGCTTACCACAGACGGCAGCCTCGTCGGCACACTACTCTACGTTGCGCCGGAATCTCTTTCCAGCCTCGCAGTGGACCGGCGCAGTGACATCTACGCTCTGGGCGTGACCATGTATGAGCTTTTGACCGGTACGCCCCCGTTCACCGATGAAAACCAGATCAGTGTTTACTATAAAATTCTCAATTCGCCTCCGCCGCCCTTCCCGGAAAATCTTGCCATCAGTCTGGAAATGAAAACCATTGTTCTAAAATGCCTTGAAAAAAACCCGGAAAAACGTTATCAGAATGCCCGGGAATTGCGGAAAGCACTCTCCGGCCTCATTTAACCGCCGTAAAACAAAAAATGATGAAAGCAGGCGGCAGGGGGTTCAAGCAAAAAAGGACCCATCATCTTACATAAGCATAAGTTACATAAAAACAGGGTGCGGCCCGCAAAATCAAAAAAACTGTTGACGCATTTCAGGGGATTGGGGATTTGCTACTATTCGTTTCGCCTGATGGGTTCCGGAGTAGCTCAGTTGGTAGAGCAGGTGGCTGTTAACCACTTTGTCGGGAGTTCAAGTCTCTCCTCCGGAGCCATTTTTTTGTCTCTGCGTTCTCTCCTCCATACCCCCGCCGATCTTTCATTTATGACCCTGGCTTGGGTGTCCCTCTGAAAGAAGGACAGCACACATACAAACCGATAATTTCGCCGGCACTTCCGCAGTCCCGTTTCTGCAATACAGCTGTGGTATAATTCGCGGGAATACAAAATGGAGTGGAAGATGAGACTGTACAACACATTGACCCGGAAAATAGAAGAATTTACCCCTTTAAATGACAAGCTCGTGACCATCTACACCTGCGGGCCGACCGTATACGACTATGCCCATATCGGCAATTTCCGTACCTTCTGTTTTGAAGATCTGATGCGCCGCTACCTGAAATTCCGCGGATACCAGGTAAAACAGGTGATGAATCTGACCGATGTGGACGATAAAACAATCCGCAAAGCAGCCGAACAGGGGCTGGGCCTGGATGAATACACAAAAAAGTACATTGAGGCTTTCATGGAAGACTGCAAAACACTGAACATGGAAAGTGTGGAATTCTATCCCCGTGCCACCCGGACCATTGAAGAAATGATCGAACTGGTTTCCACACTGCTGGAAAAGGGCCACGCCTACGAAAAAGACGGGTCGGTTTACTTTAACATTTCCAGCCTGCCCACCTACGGACGGCTTTCCGGGCTGGACCGCAGGGAAATCAGAACCGGAGTCAGCGTGGACAGCGACGAATACGAGAAAGATGATGTCCGGGATTTTGTTCTGTGGAAAGGGAAAAAAGAAGAAAACGAACCGGCGTGGCACAGCCCTTTCGGGGAAGGCCGCCCGGGCTGGCATCTGGAATGTTCGGTAATGTCCATGAAATATCTCGGCGAGACACTGGATATCCACGCAGGGGGAGAAGATTTGATTTTCCCTCACCATGAAAATGAAATTGCCCAGAGCGAAGCGGCAACCGGCAAAACCTTTGTCCGCCACTGGGTTCACTGCAAATATCTCATTGTGGAAGGGAAAAAAATGAGCAAATCCCTGGGGAATTTCTTCACCCTGCGCCAGCTGCTGGAAAAAGGCTACGACCCCATGGCCATCCGCTACACCCTCATTGCCGCCCACTACCGGAAACAATTGAATTTCACCTTCGACTCACTGGAAAACGCCGCAAAAGCCATCGGCCGGGTTGAAAGTTTTTACAACGCCGTGAGCCAGACCGCGAACCGGAATCCCCGTTCCGGTTCCGTATCGGAGCTGATTACGAAATACCGGGCACAATTCACCGCCGCGATGGACGATGATCTGAATATTTCAGGCGGCCTGGCGGCGCTTTTTGAATTCATCCGGGAAATCAACACAAAATATCCCGACTCTCAGGTTCCCGAAGATAACAAGACGGAAATACTGGCATTTCTTGACGAGCTGAATACCGTTATCGCCTGCTTTCATTTCGGGGAAGAACTGGCGGATGAAGAAATCATGAAACTCATTGACGAACGCAATCAGGCCAGAAAAGACCGAAACTTCGCCCGGGCGGACGAAATCCGGGATCAGCTGAAAGAGATGGGAATTATCCTGGAAGATACCCGGGACGCCACCCGGTTCAAACGGCTGAAACAGGTAAAATCCTGAACAAAATAGCAGGGGGAATGCCAATGAAGACATTTTTCGTACTTCTGGTGGGAACTGTTTTTCTCGTATCCTGTCAGAATGGAAACAGGGAGCAGGAGATGAAAAAATTTATCGCCGATTATGTCGCGGCTGTAAAACCGCTGGAAAAACAGGCAAACCTCGCGGACTGGGACGCCTCCGTCACCGGCGACGCCGCGAAATACAGGGAAGCATCCGAACTGGAGCTGAAACTGACCAAAATCCGCTCCAACAGCGCGGACTTTGAAAAAATCAAGGGATTTTTGAAAGAAGGAATTAAAGACCCGGTTTTAAAACGGGAAATGGAAATTCTGTATGAAACCTTCGCCCCCAATCAGGGTGACCCTGCCCTGCTGAAAAAAATCATTGAAAAGCAATCCGAAGTGGAACAGAAATTCAATACCTTCCGTGCCACCTTAAACGGAAAAAAAGTCCCGGACAACGCTTTGAAAGAAATTCTGAAAACCGAAACAAAAGATATGGAAAAGCGGAAACTGGCATGGGAAGGGACCAAACAAATCGGCGCGGAAGTCGCACCGGACGTGATTGAACTGGCAAAACTGAGAAATAAACTGGCAAAATCTCTGGGATATGACAATTATTTTCAAATGTCACTGGCACTTTCGGACCTGAATGACAAAGACCTTGTTGCCCTTTTTGACCGGCTGGACACCATGATTCGCGGGGAATACGCGAAAGTAAAAGATGAGATGGACAGCATTCAGGCCAGAAAATACGGTGTCCCGAAAGACAAACTTATGCCCTGGCACTACGAAGACCCGTTTTTTCAGGACGGTGTCGCGCCCGGCTTGGTGAATCCCGACGAATTCTACGCCGGAAAAGACCTTGTTGCCATCGCGAAAAAATTCTACGGAAGCATCGGGCTCTCGGTGGACAGTGTGCTGAAACGAAGTTCCCTCTATGAACAGCCGGGGAAAATGCAGCACGCGTTTTCCACCGATATTGATCACGAACAGGACATCCGAATCCTCACCAACCTGAAACCGGATGCGGAATGGATGGACACCCTTCTCCACGAACTGGGCCACGCCATGTACGACAAATACCTTGGAAAAGGCCTTCCCTACCTGCTCCGGGAACCGGCCCACAGTTTTACCACCGAAGCCGTTGCCATGATGTTCGGCCGTCAGGCAAAGAACCCCAAATTCCTCAAAACATACTGCGGAGTGGACGAAAAAACAGCAGAGAAAATCGCACCTGAACTCTATAAGGATATGAAATTTCAGCAGCTCACTTTTTCCCGCTGGTGTCAGGTGATGATGCGGTTTGAAAAGGCTTTGTATGAAAACCCGGATAGAGGTATTGACTATTTCAACAAACTCTGGTGGCAGCTGAAAGAAAAATATCAGCTTCTCCGGGAACCGGACGGACGGAACAATCCGGACTGGGCCGCCAAAATTCATATCGCCATCTATCCGGTGTATTACCAGAATTACATGCTGGGAGAAATGCTGGCATCTCAATTCCAATCCTATATTGCCACAAATATTCTGAAAACCGGCAACATCCGCCAGACTTTTCTCGGAGAAAACCCCGCTGTCGGAAATTTTCTCAAAGAAAAAGTATTTGCCCCGGGTGCCCGCTACAAATGGAACGAAATGATTCGGCGTGCCACCGGTAAAAAACTGACTCCCGCCTATTATCGGGACCAGTTCATCTCTGCGGAAACAGCCGGAAAATAATGGGGAGATTGTTGTCAGGAATGGTTGACAAAAACAGAAATCTTCCTTAAATTCTATAAAGTAGCGTTAGTTTCAATAATGTTCCCGATCTGGGAAGGAGGAAGATATGGCTGATGTCGGCTGCGGCCGCCCCACCGGTTCTGTTGTGGGCAGCGAAACAAAAACCGTACCGGAGAACACATCCCCGGTACCGGAAGAGGAGATGACGATGCAGGCAAAAGTTGGGCAGAAAGCCCCGGATTTTGAAGCCCCCGCATACCTGAAAGGCGGATTTACATCCGTTAAACTGTCCGATTACCTTGGAAAATGGGTGTTGCTCTGTTTTTATCCCGGCGATTTTACCTTCGTCTGACCAACCGAATTGTCAGCGGTCGCTGACCAGTTTGACCGGTTCCAGAAACTCGGAGTGGAAATTATTGCCGTCAGCGTGGACAGCCAGTTTGTTCACAAAGTCTGGGATGAAGAGGAATTGCAGAAAATGGTAGACGGTGGAATCCCCTTTCCGATGGCATCCGATGGAAGCGGCGCCATTGGCAGGATATACGGCGTTTACGATGAAGCTGCCGGAGTTGATATCCGGGGCAGATTCATCATTGACCCGGATGGAGTGATTCAGGCAATGGAAGTGCTGACACCGGCTGTGGGCCGGAATCTGGAAGAAACATTCCGGCAGGTTCAGGCTTTCCAGCTGGTTCGGAAAAGCAAAGGCACCGAAGCCACCCCATCCGGCTGGACACCGGGAAAGCCCACCCTGAAACCGGGCCCCGACCTGGTGGGAAAGGTCTGGAAGGTCTGGAAACCGTAATCATAACAGGGGAGCAGCCGCTCCCCTTTTTTAATTGGCAAAACCTGCCATTCTGGCAGACGAAAGCGCCAGTGTGACATACCTGCAGGCGGAAAACTGTGAAAATCCCTGAAAATCCAACAGTCACAAAGTGGCATGAAGTTTGCATATTTAATGAGTTGCTGAAGCGGTTTCCATTTCAGGCCATCTCCCCTCAACACCCCGGAAATGGAAACAGGCATTTGGATGAGCATGACCTCCATTCAACCCTCTCCCAAATGCCAACCCCAAACCGGCCCTGCCCCGGGCCGGTTTTTTAATGCAAAAAACCATTCGCTTTCATCAAAGAGGGTCTTGTCTCCCTCCGCGGTACACGGACACTGCCGACTATGTTACAATGCTTCCTCGGAGGGTTGTGTGAACCTGAAACACATTGTCTTTTCTTTGTTTTCCGATATGTTAGAAAAAAACGGGGCAAAACTCCCCCCCCTTCCGGGTTCTCTACTGACACTCTTCCTGTCTTTTCTTACGGAAAAAAGCACCGGGCCGGTCCTCCTGGTCACAGCAGATGAAACAGCTGTTAAAACAATCAAACGGGACATGCCGGATGCCAACATTCTGCCGGAAACCGCCGTGATGCCATCTTCTTTTCTCTCTCCCCACCTGAAAGTAAAACGGCAGTGGTTCGGCGCGCTGAAATCCATTGCGGAACCCTCAAACCGCCGTAATATCACGGTGGCCCATCCCACCACACTCCTGGCCCGTTTTCCGGGCCCGCAGACAATTCATTCGCTTTTCCTTACGGTTCACAGCGGAGAAGAATTGTCTGTAACAACACTGGCGGAAAAATTGGCACGAATCGGATATGAAGCGGCGGATGTTGTCCGTGTCCGGGGCGAATTCTCCCGGAGGGGAGATATCGTGGACGTCTTTCCCATCAATCTTGATGCCCCGATCAGAATGGAAACAGAATTTGACACTGTAGTTTCCATCCGGCATTTTGACCCCATTACCCAGCGCTCCATGACAAAACTGACAGAAATCGAAATTTATCCGGCCCGGCTGTTCGATGATACGGCGGAAAACCGGAAGCACTTCGCGGAAGCATTTGCACGGGAATTCTCCGGCCCGAACCTGAAACTTGAATTGGAAGAAAAACTGAACCTGATTCATGCCGGAGAACTGGAGGGATTTGACCACTATTTCCATATTCTCTGGCCCGAAACCGCCATGAACGGGTTGTTCCGGGAACACACAATCGTAATCCTCGACCCGGCCGAAGTTCAGACCGCGGCGGTATCTTTTCTAAAAAAAATTGCAGGGGATTATCAACAGGCGGTGCCTCAGGGCTACATCGGGCTGAATCCTGCCAAACATTTCCTGACAATGGAAAAACTATCGGAATTTTACGCTTCACACAAACAATTCATGATTTCGGGGAATAGCGGGCCCGGGCCTTTTGCCACCCTTTCAATCGGAGGAAAAGCCGTTGCCGTCACCGGAATCATCACCTCCGCACTGAAAAAAACACCGGTTATCCTCGGGGTGCGAAATCCGGCGGAATCCGATCAGATGGAAAACTTTCTTTTTGAAAACGGGATTCCCTATTCCAGAACTCCGGTTGAAGAAGAAGCGGTTTTGCTGGAAGAAACCCCCCTGCGCACCGGCTTTGAGATTAAAAACCGCCTGATTTTCCTTACCACAGCTGACCTTTTTCCGGGACGGCGCCGGGAAAAGCACCGCACACCGGCTTACAGCCCGTTTTTTTCAGACTTCTCCGACATCAAACCGGGAGATTACGTCGTTCACATGGATTACGGAATTGCCCGTTTTGAAGGGATGAAAACAATGTCGGTGGACGAAGCCTCCGAAGAATGTCTGGAACTGCTGTTCCAGGGAAATTCAAAAGTGCTGCTGCCGGTCTCCCGGCTCCACCTGCTGCAGAAATATCAGGGTTCCGATACTGCGGTGCAGCTTTCCAGCCTCCGTTCCGCATCGTGGAAAAAAACAAAAAGACAAATTCAAAAAGAAATCTCACAATACGCGGAAGAATTGCTCCGATTGTATGCAAAACGAAAACTGGCCAGGGGAATTGCCTATCCCCCCGATTCCATGTGGCAGCAGGAATTTGAAGAGTTATTCCCCTACAATGAGACGGAAGACCAGATTCAGGCTATTGAAGAAATTAAAAAAGACATGGAAGCCGCCGCACCCATGGACCGTCTTCTCTGCGGAGATGTGGGATTCGGAAAAACGGAAGTTGCCATGCGTGCCGTCTTCAAGGCGGTGGACAACGGCCGTCAGGTGATGGTTCTCGCCCCGACAACGGTGCTGGCGTTTCAGCATTATCAGACCTTCCGGGAACGTTTCAGCCGTTTTCCGGTGGAAATCCGTATGCTCTCCAGGTTTGTATCCCCGATGGAACAGAAAAAAACATTGCAGGAAGCCGCCGCGGGGGAAGCGGACATTCTCATCGGTACCCACCGCCTTCTTTCCAAAGATGTTATTGTACCGAAACTGGGCCTGTTAATTGTAGACGAAGAACAGAAATTCGGTGTTCTCCACAAAGAAAAAATGAAAATGCTGAAACAGAATGTTGAAGTCCTCTCCCTCAGTGCCACACCAATTCCCAGAACCTTGAACATGTCGGTCATGGGGCTGAAAGACATCAGTATCATTGAATCCCCTCCCAGAGACCGTCTGGCAATCAACACCTACCACATCGTGTTTGACCCCCTCACCATCTCGGAAGCAATCCGGTACGAACTGAAACGGGGCGGACAAATTTACTTTGTCAACAACCATGTCCGGACCATTGAAACACTGGCAGACACGGTTCGAAAACTCTCTCCCCCCGGCACCAGGATTGCCGTTGCCCACGGCCAGCTGCCGGAAGCGGAACTGGAAAGCGTTATGCTGCGGTTTTTCCGGCACGAAATTGACATCCTGGTCAGCACCGCGATTATTGAAAACGGAATGGATGTCTCCATTGCAAATACCATGTTTATCAACGAAGCCCATACCTTCGGCCTGTCCCAGCTCTACCAGCTCAGGGGACGTATCGGGCGTTCGGACAGACCTGCCTATGCTTACCTGATCACACCGGGAAAACACACACTGTCCGAAGACGCACGGAAACGGCTGCAGGCACTGGAAGAATTTTCCCATCTGGGCGCGGGGTTCCGCATCGCGATGCTGGACCTCGAGCTCCGGGGGGCCGGCGACTTGCTGGGAGCAAAACAGAGCGGCCACATCAATGCCGTCGGATTTGAAATGTACCTTGATATGCTGGAAAAAACCGTTAGAAAAATCAAATCATCCGATGAGATTGTCGAAGAAGAAACGGTACTGGAAATCGGGCATTGGGGCCGAATCCCGGCAAATTACATTGAGAGCAGCTCCATCCGCCTGTCCTTCTACCGCCGCATGGGAATGGCAACGTCAATGGAAAAGTTGAAACAGACTGTAGATGAAATTGCGGACCGGTTCGGAACACCGCCGCCTCAGCTGCAACGATTAACCGCAGGGCACCGGGTCCGGCTTATTGCCAGAAAACTGGGAATCCTATCCATCTCTTTTAAAGGCAGCACCTGTACAATCACCCCGGGAGAGCATCATTCCATAAAAATAGAAAAACTTCTGGCTATGATTCCAGATACGCCGGGAGTGACACTTGACGCCAGCGGTTTTTTCCGGATTGAACGCCGGGAAAAAGAAGAAATTGAATCATTTATTGCCCGGATCGGCAATCTCCTGCGCTCACTGGCCTGACCCGCCCGCAACCATCACAGTCTCCCATCCACTGCCGGCCGGCACCTTTCATTCCAACGGCATAAATTATTTTGAATTCTTGACGTTTAACAAATCAGCGTGTTACAATGACTTGGATTTTGACTTCAGGAGGCCGGGTTGGTTTTTTTCAACTATTCCACCATGCAAATGGTGATTAAAGTCGTTTATTACGGCCCCGGTCTGTGCGGCAAAACCACCAATCTGGAATACATTTACTCAAAAACTGCATCCAATTCCCGGGGAGAAATGGTCAGCCTTGAAACTGAAACCGACAGAACCCTGTTTTTTGATCTTCTGCCCATTGATGTGGGGGTCATCGGTGGTTTCAAAACCCGTTTTCAGCTCTATACCGTACCGGGCCAGGTCTTTTATAATTCCACCCGGAAACTGGTATTAAAAGGCGTTGACGGTATTATTTTCGTAGCGGATTCTCAGGTTCCCATGCTGGATGCCAATATTGAAAGTTTTGAGAACATGAAAGAGAACCTGAGAGAACTGGATGTGGATTTTCATTCTATTCCCATTGTTCTCCAGTACAACAAACGGGACTTGAAAAATATTGTCCCCGTGGACGAACTCAACGCAAAATTGAATGTGGACAATCTGCCCTATGTGGAATCTTCCGCCATCAACGGCACCGGTGTGTTTGAAACACTTAAACTGGCATCCAAACATACCCTGCTGGCAGTCAAAAGGAAAATGGCAACTCCTGAGAAAAAAACACAACCGGCTTCTCCCTCACCGGGAAAAACCGCAGAAGCCGCTGTGAAAACTCAACCCCGGCCAACCCCTCCCGCAAAAGAGGAACCGGCCGCAGAAAAAACGGAACCCCCCATTCGGGAAGTCAGTGCCACTTACCTTCAGGAAAGTTCCAAAAGCGGTGCGGGGATTCATCCCGTCACCTTGGAAGCTGAAAAATCCGAAATAAAACCGAAACCGGCTCCTGTCCATGACGCTCCTCAACTGACAATGGATGACCTGATGGATGAACCGGCAGCACCGAAAAAGAAAAAGAAAATCAAAACTTCCATGGATGTGGATGAACTGCTGAACGGGCTGGTTCCATCCAAACAGACATTTATCAAAAAGATGAAGTTTTCCTATAAACCCGAAGAATTCAAAGAAATCAGCAAAGCCAACATTATCATTGAATTCAAAGACGAATCGGGAGAAGTAATCGACATGCAGCAATTTACCACTCAGCTGCAGAAAAAAGGCAGCACCCGGAAGGCACTGATGAAACTGTTAATTGATTTGGAGTCATGAAAATTCTTTTTTTACTCCCGTTCCTTCTGATGCAGTTCCCCGCTTCCTTTATCAAGCTGGACAGTTTCCAGGTCCATTTTGAACAGAAAACTGTCAGCCCGCTGTTTCCGGAAATCACAGATTCCGGAATTCTGTCGGTTCAAGGCTGTAAATTCCGTTTTGAATACACAACAAACGAAAAAAGAATCACCATCGGGGATTGCCGGAACATCTATCAATTTTCCGAAGGGGAAGCCCAGCCGCTGGTATTCAAATGGGATGAGATTAAATCCAATCCCTTTCTTCAGCTGCTGATTAACCGGGACGCAATTAAAACAGCGTTTGTGATGAAAAAACTCTCGGACTCTCCCCTCACCTACCGCCTGGTCCCGCGAAAACAGGCACCGGACACACCCTTTACCATGTTGAAACTAACGCTGGATAAAAGCGGCTCAAGGCCGGTAAAAATTGAAATTATTGACGAAAGCGACCAGGTGATCACCTACAAGTTTTCCGATTTCCGCGCCGGAATTCATCTGTCGCCACAACTTTTTAATCCGGAGGGAGTAAAATGAAGCAAGCTGTTCTTCTGATTTTTTTATTGGTCAGTATTTCCGCAACGGCGATTGAAATAAAAGGGAATGTTTCCGATGAGGCGGGAAATCCCGTTGCAGACTCTCCGGTTTATCTGGTGATGAAGCGGGTGGTTTTCAATTTCCGGAACCTGAAATATCAGGAAGTGGAAAGCAAAACCGTCAGCACAAAAACAGACGCCCACGGCCTCTATCAACTCTCCCTCAATGTAGATCATTATTTTAACCGATTCTACCTTTATTTTCATGGAGACGGGTTTGATTTCGCCCAATTCCTCCGCCCGGAACCGGAAAATATCACAAAACAGGTCAAAAAAGGAACGGAAATTATTGTAAACCGGGTATTGAAAACCAATCCTCTGTGGAGTGACCTTCAAATTGTCCTGAAAGCATTGAACCCATCTTCCCGGCGCTATAAAATTCTTCGGAAATACGGTTTTCCCGAAAGACGGGAACAGCTCCCCAACGGCACAGAGAAATGGTACTATTTTGACTTAAACAAAGAATTTACCGTCGGACAGGAAACAAACACAGACACGAATTGACCCCGGGCGGGGCGGCCCCCTGCGCCTTTTGGAGAATAGAAAAATGAATGTAAAACTGAACCGGGACCAGCGGGAAGCTGTTTCCTGCACAAAAGGGCCGCTTCTGGTCATTGCCGGCGCGGGAAGCGGAAAAACACGGGTTATCACCTGTAAAATCACTCACCTTGTCCGGGAAGAGTTTGTTCCGGAAAGTCAGATTCTCGCCGTGACGTTTACCAACAAAGCCGCAGGCGAAATGAAACATCGGGCAATGGAGATGCTGGACCGGCCGCAGATCGGCACAACCATTTCCACTTTTCATTCCCTCTGCCTCAGAATTCTGAGGCGGGAAGCGGTAATGCTGGGATACAGCAATGATTTTTCTGTCTGCGACTCCGCTGACGCACTGTCGCTGATTAAACGGATTCTGTCCGAAAGTGGCAGAAAGAACCGCAAAGAATACGCTCCGAAAAAAGTGCAGGCCCTGATTTCCTCCGTAAAAAACAAAAGTGCCAGTGACAGGAAACTGGAACAGCTTCCCGGTATTGATGAAATTCTGGACCACTACGACGCTGCTCTCCGGGAAAATGATTTGATGGATTTCGACGACCTTCTGTTGAACACAGTAGCGGTTTTTGAGCAGAATCCCGGCATTCTCGCCCACTATCAGGAAAGGTTTCCCTACATCCTGGTGGATGAATTTCAGGACACCAATGCAATTCAGTACCGTCTCATCCGGCTTCTTGCCGACAAAACTGTCCATATCTGTGCGGTTGGTGATGAAGACCAGTCCATCTACGGGTGGCGGGGAGCGGATTTCGAAAATATCCTGAAATTTCCCCGGGACTTTGAAAACTGCCGAATTATCAAACTTGAAGAAAACTACAGGTCAACAAGTCGAATTCTGGATATTGCAAATGCCGTTATTTCTCATAATTCCATGAGAAACCCCAAAGTTCTCCGCTCCGACATTCATACGGAAGGAGACTTTGTATTGTATGAAGCGCCCTTTCCCCGGGAAGAAGGAAATTTTATCGCAAAACAGGTGTCCGCTCTACATCAGCAGGGCATCGCGTATCGCTCCATTGCCGTGCTGTACCGGGCAAACTACCTCTCCCGGGCCATGGAAGATGCCTTTCGCAAAAGAAATATCCCCTACAGAATTGTCGGCGGATACAAGTTTTACGAACGAAAAGAAATTAAAGACATTCTGGGCTACCTGCGGGTTATTCGGAATCCCTCAGACAACCTTTCTTTTCAACGGATTGTAAATGTACCCCGGCGAAAAATCGGGCCGGCAACCATAGAAAAACTGGAAAATGTCAACCCGGTTCTGTACACAGCTATTGAACATCTTCCGGACCGGTTTCCGAGAAAACGGGAATTGGATGAATTACATCATATCATTGAAGATTTCCGCAAAAGAAAAGACCGGTTTGACCCGGATTTTTTGCGGGATTTGATTGAAAGAATCGGATATATTGAAATGCTGAAAACCGAAGAGGATGCACTGGAAGCGGAAACCCGCATGGAAAACCTGTCAGAACTGATTACAGTGGTAGGAGATTACATCGCTGTCGAAGAATCTCCCTCTCTGAACGGGTTTCTGGACAATGTCTCCCTCCTGTCCGACACGGATGAAATTGAAGATGACGACAGGGTTAATCTGATGACAATCCACTGTGCCAAAGGGCTGGAATTCCATTCTGTTTTTGTGTGCGGGCTGGAGGAAGGAACCTTTCCCAACCAGCGGACAATGGGATCCAGCAGGGAACTGGAGGAGGAACGCCGTCTGATGTATGTGGCCATTACCCGTGCCAAGCAGAATTTGTACCTGACATTCTCCAGAGAACGGGGATGGAAATGGGAAATGAACCGAAAAAAAATGTCCCGGTTTATCCGGGAAATCCCAATGGAATTGCTGACTGTCAATCGCCCGGCAATGGCGAACATACAATCCGGACTGCTCACGGCATCCCATTCTTCCCCCGGCAGAACATCGGATGATTTGAATAAGAACAGAACGGATACTCAATCCGGGGTTCACAAAGGCAGCCGGGTTTTCCATCATACCTACGGTGAAGGAATTGTACTGAATGTTGTCAATGGTAACCGGATAGTGGTAAAATTTAATAGAATAGGAATCAAGGTATTGAATAGCCGTGCGGTTCAGCTGAAGAAGGATTGATGTTTTTTCTTTTCTGGCACCAGGTAAAAGATGAGATACAGAAATCCGAAATGGTTATGGTTCGGTGCAGAAAATGCGGGAACATCATTCAATCGCCTGTGTCCATCCGGAAATTCAGCGGCTTTTTTCTGTTCATTCCTTATCGGTTCAGGTACAGATTTGTACGTTGCCCGTCATGCGGCCACCGTCAGAAACTGAAAAAGGAAATGGAGTTAGGCAATGATTGAGGTAAAAACCATTCCGCTGGGTGCCTTTCAAGTGAACTGTTTCATTTTGAAGGATACTGAAATGATGGAGTTCATCGTTATTGACACCCCGGCCATATCTCCGGTTTTCGATAAACTGCTGAAAAGCGGGTTCCGGGCAAAAGCGATTCTCCTTACCCATGGCCATATTGACCATATTGCCGCGCTGGCTCCTTTGAAACAGAAACTCAACTGTCCGGTACGGATGCACGAAAAAGACCGGGGTTTTCTGAATCATGTGGCGGGAAATCCGTATCAGGAGATTCTTCATGCTCACATCCCCCCTGAACCGGATGAATGGCTGGCAGACAGAGACACCATTAAGTTGAATGAAACCCCGATTCATATTTTGCATACCCCGGGGCACACGCCGGGAAGCGTCAGTTTTCATATCCCCGGAACCGGTGTTTTTACCGGAGATGCGCTTTTCAGGGAAAGTATCGGGAGAACCGACCTGCCGGGGGGAGACACGGGCCTGCTGCTTTCTTCCATCAGAGAAAAACTGCTTTCCCTGCCTGATGACACACGGGTTTTTCCCGGACACGGCCCGGAAAGCACAATCGGACATGAGAAAAAATTCAATCCGTTTATTCAAATTTCATAAACCTAAGGAGGAAACATGGTACAGGGAATTGAGAGAAGAAAACACCCCCGGGCATATTTTACTGTAAGGGACAGCATTTTTGCCGTATTTCAGCTTCCGGAACCGGAAAAGTTTTCCATGTCCACCAATGTTCTCAGCCTCAGTGCCGGAGGGATCAGCTTTATCGGCCAGAAAGAAGCACTGGAAGATGTGAAAGCAGGGCACGAAATTTTGCTTGTGCGGGTATTTGAGCCGGAAGAACTTCATTTTCTTCACAATATCCGGTTGCAGGTGCGGCACACAATCAATGAACCGGGAATGGAACATATTCTTGCCGGCTGCCGCTTCATTGATATTTCAGAAACTCAGAAAGAAGGAATTTCAAAATTTGTGACCGGCTGGCTGAACCGATCAGAATAAGCCAAAAGCTGAAAGATGCTCTTTTAACATTGATGCGGTAAACGGCTTCAGAATCAACCCTTCTGCAACATCCATCCGGATATGTTTCGGATTCATTCCGGTTACCAGAACAATGGGAAAGGTTTTTAACCCTTCCGCCTCCAGTCCTTCAATGAATTGATAGCCACTTTTCCCAGGCATCATAATGTCTAGGAAACAACAGGAAAAACGATTCTTGCGAACCTGCTCAAGTGCCTGATCTGCACTGTCTGCCGTCACTGTATCAAATCCGAAGGAATGGAGAAGGCGGGACAAAATGTCCCGGACAAAACTTTCGTCGTCCACCACTAATATGCGCCCCCTGGAGGGTTGGGTGTTATCAGCTCCGGGTTGTTTCATATGGCCTGCCAAGCGACTGTGAATCGCATCCCGGATTCTGGCATTCTCCCGAATCACCTCTCTGAATCGCTCATAACCCGGCAAACTTGGCGGAATTCTGTCCGGCCCGTCATGGGTATCCACAGCAAAACAAAGCTGTCCGCCTTCTTTGCGGACAACCAGTTTCATATGGGGATACAAATGGTTGCCCAAACGAATTGCAACCACTCCGTCTGCCGGGGATTCCAAATCGGGAATGGCAAGAAGTTCTGAAAAATTATTAAGACCGGAAATTTTGTCTGAAAGGGCCCGAACCGGTTCCGGAATTTCTGTGCCTTTGTAGGCTTCATCAAGAAAAACCGCCAATGCCTTTTTCAGAGATTTCACGAAACATCCTCCCCTGTGGGAAGTTGAATCCTGACCCGGGTTCCTTTTCCGGGACCGTCACTTTCCACCGCCATGGTGCCACCGACATTTTTTGCCATTTCCCTGCATACGGTCAAGCCCATCCCCAGGCCCCGAAGGGGATGGCTCTGATAATGCTCAATATCCACAAGTTGCGTCAAAGGATTATAAATATCATTGAGATAAGCCGAATCAATCCCAATTCCACTGTCTGTAATTTCAATTTCCACATTTCCTTTCGTCCGCCTGCATACAATCTCCAGGCTTCCTCCGGGAATATTAAAAATGATGGCATTTTTTACCACATGATCCACCATCTCTTTCAAATATGCTCCATCCAGGGCAATAATCAGCTCCGGCTCACAATGCATACTCACTTGAATGGATTTTTCCCGAATAAATGCTTCCCGGCTTTTCACAACATCACGTAATACATCCGCTAAAATAGCGGTGTGGCCGGAACGAAGGTTAAATTTTAACTGGTTCAACCGGCTGATTTCATTTACCAGCATCGAAATCCGTTGCGAACCTGCCATAATCTTTTTCAGCATATCCTGCTCATCTTCCGTTAGACGATCTTCCGCCTGAATCTGCAGGCATTCCGCATATCCGGCAACAGCTGTCAGGGGAGTTTTAATTTCATGGGACAAAAGATCGGTAAAATCGGCCCGAAGCTGATTGAGCCGTTTTAGTCTGGACTTTGCTTTTTTTGTCGCCCGGTACAAATGCCGAATCACCCCGGTTTGTTTTTCCAGCTTTTGGTTCGCCCGGGTCAATTCCCCGACTTGCTCCTCCAGCTGCCGGACAATTTCTTCCGTAACGCGCTTCAAAGAAGAAGCACGGCTGCCGTCCCTGATCCGTTTTGCCGCTGTAACACAGTTGAAATGCCGCTCAAGGATTTGTTTCAGGCTTTCCTCTTCAATGGGTTTGGGCAGAAAATCATCGCACCAGCTGAGAACTTTTCCCTGGGTGTCTTCCCCGACATCCGAAGTCATGCCCACAATCTTTGTACCTTTCAGGCCGGGAATGTTTTTCAGCCGCACCGATGCCGCGTAGCCGCTGAGATACGGCAGAACAATGTCCATGAAAATGAGATTCGGAACCAGCTCAATGGCCGCTTTGATACCGGAAATTCCATCTGCTGCCTCGTGGATCTGAACACCACCGGCAACCATATGCCGGAGCATTTCACTCAATTGCTCCCGCATGACATCCGAATCATCAATGATGAGAATCTTCTTCAATCACAATCTCCCGTAAGTCTTCTCCCGTCACACGAAAACAAGCCACAAACAGTCTTCCTGAAACCATTTCCCGCAACTGTTCGAGAAAACGGTCTCCCCATTCTATTACAACAATGGCATTTCCGTTCAATGCATCATCCAATTCTTCAAAAAAAATATCACCGCCGTCCGGAATACGGTAAAAATCAACATGAACCAGCGCCGGAGTTCCCGGATAAATGTTCATCAATGTAAAAGTCGGGCTGGACACAATATCGGGATTCATTCCCATGGCTAAAGCCAGCCCCCGGGTAAAAGTTGTCTTTCCCGAACCGAGATCTCCAGTCAAAACCAGTACATCCCCGGGAACAAGTTTTTTTCCGAAACCGGCTGCCGCTTTTTCCGTTTCAAAGGCACTTCCGGTTTGCACAATCATGGATATGCCCCCGCCAGCGATTTCAATGCGGTGGAAATTCCGTTCAGAATTGCCGGTGCCGTCACTCCCCTCAAAGTCAGCTCATCGGATGCCAAATCCCCCGCAAGCCCATGAAGATATACTGCACATATAGCGGCATCCAGAGGCGGCATCCCCTGGCCGAGAAACGATGCCGCAATTCCCGACAGGACATCTCCGCTTCCCGCTGTTGCCAGCCCGGCATTTCCTGTTGGGTTTACAAACGCTGTTCCATCGGGGCATCCGATCACGGTCCGATATCCCTTCAGAACCGTTACCGCTCCGGTTTGAACAGCGGTTTCCACCGCAAACTTTATCCGGTCCCGCTGCACTTCGGCAGTTGAAATCCCATGAAATGCCGCCATTTCACCCGGATGGGGTGTTAAAATTGCCGGACGTCCATTCAGAATTTCAGCCAGTTCATTGATGTTAAAAAGCCTGAAAACATCCGCATCCAATAAAACTTTAGTCCGGGAAACAGACAAGAGCTTTTCCATCTTTCCACGGGCAGGCCCCGCAGTTCCGAAACCCGGCCCGGCCAATATCACATTCTTCCCGTTTAAGGCTTGAACAAGAGACACCTCATCGTAGGGATCATCGTAGAGAGAGGCCATCAATTCGGGAGCCATCGGCCCGGCAACCGTGTAACACTCCGGAGTCAAAAGAACAGAAACGAGGCCGGACCCGCTTAACAAGGCCGCCCTGCCCGCCATCACCGAAGCGCCGAGTTTCCCGGGGGTGCCGCCTGCTACCAGTACATGGCCGAATGCCCCTTTGTGGGCGTCCGCCTGCGGAACCCCCATACGGGAAACAATATCATCCCTCTCCACGAGAAAACAGTCCGGGCCGACTTGCCCGAAAACATCTTCCGGTATCGTAATATCGTCCACAATCACTTCACCGCAATACAGGCATGAAGGAGAAAGCACATGACAACGTTTCATTTTCCCGAACGTCACCGTAACATCTGCATGAACCGCCTGACCGGGAATGAACCCGGTATCGCTGTCCAGGCCGGACGGAACATCCACAGCAAAAACAAAGCCTCTGGAATCGTCCAAAAGCCCGATTGCATTTGCAACAATCCCCCGGGGGGCACTTTTTAGCCCGGTACCCAGCATGGCGTCTACAATCAAATTTGAATTTTTTATTTTCGATATTATTTCATTGGAAAACCCTTCCACCGGATTTTCAATTGATAAGTCAAAATTTTTTAACAGCTTCAACTGAAAAGCTGCGTCTGTCGAAATTTTTTCAAGATTTCCGAAAACAATCACTGAGACGTCAATTCCTTTTGAACGGAGTTGACGGGCAATTGCCATTCCGTCACCGCCGTTATTTCCCCGCCCGGCGAGAACCAGAACATCCATTTCATTCAAAGAAGAACCAAAACGCCGGAGCAGTTCCCGAACACACGCGGCACTGGCATGTTCCATAAGCAGCAATCCATTCCCAGCCAGGCGCTCAATGGTAATCGAATCCGCTTTTCTCATTTGATCTGCCGTTAATACAGCTTCCATTCAGACCTCCAAAAAATATATCCCTACAGTCCGCCTGTCAGGAATCCGGCAGCCGCCACCTTTTAATTTGAAACTGAAAAGGGAATCGTTATACGGAAGACTGTTCCTGCGGGAGAAGTTCTGAACTCCACATGGCCTCTCTGGGCCTCAATATATTCCTTTGCCACCGCTGCTCCGATTCCATTTCCATTCTTCTTTCCATTTGTAGCAAAAGGCGTAAAAATGTCATCTACAAACTCATCGGGAATTCCCCGCCCGTTGTCTGCAATTTCAATCAACAGGTTTGCCCCCTCGGACTTCAGAGAAACACGCACTTCAGGATCTGTTAAAGCGGCAGCCTTTACTTCCTCGAACGCATTTTGAATCAAATGCTTAACAGCAGTAACGATACGTACCAACTCCACATGAATACTTTTTTCCGCAATGGCGTCATCCATTGATATTTCAAATTTGACGCCCTCCACCCTGGCTTTTGCCTGATATTCAGTTTTCAACCCGTTATAGAGATCTTTGGTTCGAACCGCTTCCTTCAGGGTGGATTTGCTGCCCCGGACAAAATCCAGCAAATCCTGAATCATGACAGTAACGTCACTCATGCCAGCATCCATCTTCATCATTAATTCTCTCCGTTTACTCTCATCCCGGGTCTCCCGGAGAAGATACTGGTAAATCTTAATGCTGGCCAGGCCGTTCTTGATATCATGGAGGACTTTCGCAAACAACACCCCCAATGCTTCCAGTTTGGTCTTTCGCTCCACAGCCTTCTCTGTATTAATAAGGTCGGAATAGATTTTTTCAATTCCCGAAATAATCTGAGTAAATCCATGAATGGGAATCTGACTGGCACTGATTTTTTTCTTCCGAAATTTCTTCCCGGTGTAGCCTTTGACCCAACCTTCCAGTTTCTGTACACTACGATAAACGAAGAAATAAAAGAGCAAACTGAACCACATCACCACAAGGCAAAAAAGAATGGAAAGGAGAATCTGAAAGCGATAAGATTTTTGAATTGCAGCAAAATGACTGGTATTTGCAAAATAAACCGCATTCTTCCCGGACACAACCAGAATCCCCGCCCCGTCTGAAACAATCCGGTCTTTCCTGTTTTTTGCATCAATTTTCGGCAAAATCCCCCATTGCGCGTGGATATAACCGTCTTTCAGCACCCCCATCCCCAGCACGTCATCCGGCATTTCTCCGCTGTGCATCTCCACAATAACAGAAGTAATCTCTGCACTGCATTGAATCCGAAAACGGTGAAGGGCATAAATCTGCAATACCAGAAAAAACATTGCGGCAAACAAAATCGAGATGTAAAAACTTTTTGCAGAAAAGTGTTTCTTTAGCATTTCAATTACATTCTACTACTCTTGCCGGGAATAATTCAAGAAAAACCATTTTCCTCTCGAAATACCTCACACGGCGGAAAATCGGATAATACTGATGCCGCCTCCGAAACAAGGCGGGCCATCAAAAGCGAGACGGAAGGAATGTCTTCGATCATTCCCGTAACTTCACCGGCCTCCACTTCGCCTGAATCCACATCTCCGTCAAAAATCGCCCGCCGGGCAGCCGCCGGGCCCAACTTTTTCTCCAGTTCGGCTGCCGGAACGCAGCGGCGTTCCAACTCCTCCAGCTCCTCCGACAGCGTATTCCGAACCAGGCGAACCGGAATCAATGATTTCAACATGAGTTTCGTGGCGGAATCTCCCGATGATACCAGATATTCCTTATACGCCGGTGAAGCGGAAGACTCCACCGTAACCGCAAAACGGGTCCCGATCTGAACCCCCTCGGCACCGAGTGCGAAAGCGGCGGCAATCCCTCTTCCGTCCGCAATCCCGCCGGCCGCAATCAACGGAATTTTCACCCTGTCCCTTGCCTGGGGAATCAGCACAAAGCTTGTCAGCTCTTCCCTTCCGTTATGGCCTCCGGCTTCAAACCCTTCCACCACCACCGCATCCACACCTGCATCTTCACATTTTTTTGCCAGAGTGGGCGACGATGCCACATGAACAACAGTACAACCGGCCGCTTTCAAATCCGGCGTGAACCGTTTCGGGGAACCGGCTGACATGAAAAAGACAGATACCCCTTCCTCCAACGCTGTATTGACCTGTTCTTCTGCATACCTTGAAAAAATCGGGATATTCACCCCAAAGGGAGCAGTGGTCAATGATTTTGCTTTCCGGATATGCTGTCTCAGCAATTCGGGTTTCATGGAGCCCGCGCCAATCAGTCCGAGCCCTCCGGCATTGGATACCGCAGCAGCCAGTTTCGCACCGGAAACCCAAACCATTCCTCCCTGAATAATCGGATACCGAATCTTAAACAGCTCACATACCCTGTTTTTCATCATTCCCCTCCCTTGAAAAAATCGGCTCCAGAACCGGATCCGCCAAGGCGTTTTCCCCCATAACCAAATCCCATGTCCGGGCATCCTCCATACAGAAATACACCGGAGTCTTCGGTGATAACTGTTTCACTTTCTTTACCAGCCGCCTGAAAAAACGGATTCTCTCCGGAAAAAGGTAGCGGTATTTACCATCACTGCACCGCAGAAATTCACCGTCCAGCAATTCTGATCCGGGAAACCGCTCCTCCACATAGCCTTTCAGAGACGGTTCATAGCGAAAACCGGCCAGAGACATCCAGTCCAGTGTCCGATGACGGGAAAACATCTCCTCCACCAGTTCCAGATATGCCGCCTCAAACCCGGGGAAAAACACCACCGGATCCAGATGAAACGCGATTCCATAGCCCTTTTCCGCCGCAATAGCCGATGCTTCCAGACGTTCGTCAAGAGTCGCCGTGCCCCTTTCCTCAAGGGCTACCACATGGGACGGTTCCATTGTCCATCCGATAACACCCCGGCCGGGCTTCCCGTGAACATCCGGAAGATTTTCCACATAAGCGCTTTTGGTTTTCAATTCCAGCACAACCCCAGGAAATTCAACTGCGAAATTCATTAATTTTGAACCGAATCCGGTCAGGGGCTCCAGCGCCAGTGAGTCGGCAAGCTCACCGGTGCCGAGACGTACAAAACGGTGTTTTTTGAATACAGCTTCCAACTCCCGGAAAAGGTCTCCGACATTCACCGCAAACCGGATCGCACGGAGGTTTAAATAACTTTGCAAAAAACAATAGGAACAATCAAAGGGACAATTCGTGGTCTGGTCAATCACATAATAATTGCAGCAAACCTTTCCCTTTGTACCGGGACATTTCCGGAAGAACTCCCCTTTGAACACATCCAGAAGCAAATGGCGCTTCCCCTGCCCCACCGGGTCAGAAAGAAAGCGTTCCACCTCTTTCCGATAGGCAGTGTCATCCCGGATAAATTCCGGTTCCAGGCCAGCTCTGTCACAGATTTCTTTCGTATAATCATACTTCGCTGCCGCCTCTGTTACAAAAATCTTCTCAATCATTATCAAGATACTCCGAAAGAAAGCGGAACAGTGAAGAATCCTGCGAAATTTCATGCAAAAGCCGGGCACAATCGACAGCCTGTTCCGGACTCTTCAAGCGGCATGAAAAACGGAATGCGTCCCCCTCAAAATCCGGCGGAAAAGACAATTTCTCCCGATACGGAAGCAACAATGCGCCCAGTTTCATCCGAATTCCGGTTGTTTTGGGAAACCGCATCCGCTGCAGCGCATCTATTACATCCCCCTTTGTTTCTTTCAGCTTTTCAATAATGACGGAAATTGTCGCTCCGTCCCGTTTCCGTATCGGAACCAGCAAGTCATAGGCCTGAATCATCTGCGATAAACTGAAGCGCCGGCCGGAGAAAAAACCTGCCAGTGCCGCCTGTTCCTCCGGAAATTCCCCTGCCAGACGGGCCGCAAATTTCAGAGGTGCTTTCTTCGCCATCAGAACATTTAAAAGAACGGAGGACAGCCCATCTACCACGTTGATACAGTTTTCCAGGACAGACTGACAGCCTTTGAGGCCGAGACGGGGCAGCAGTTTATCCAGAATTTCTCTCTCCGGCATCCATGCGTTTTCATGGACAACGGCAACGATTCCGGCCTTTTCCATTTCAGAATACGGGGAGGCCAGCATATTCAATTCAACTGCGGCCCGGACAGCCGCATCCTCATCCCGCATCTGCCGGACCGGAACCGAATCCCCTTCCGAAAGAAGATCAAAGCGGCGGTATCCGTCCACAAGGAGCGGCTGTTCTCCCGCTACGGCAATCAGCGGAAGTAAAATCCCCTCCCGCTCAACGGAACGGACAAGGTTTCCCGGCACATCTCCCCTGTGAAAACGGAAGCGGTCATCCGTGCGAATCTGATTTTTATAAAAGAATTTCACCATGAGAATCTCCCGGCTGCGAATCAATGGCCGGAAAAACGGTTTTTTACAGCCGCCCTAAGCTGCCGGTCCACATCCCGTTTTTTAATTGTTTCCCGTTTATCGTACTGTTTCTTACCCTTCGCCAGAGCAATTTCCACTTTAATCTTGTTATTTTTCAAATAAATGGCAAGAGGAACCACCGTCAGCCCTTTCTCCTTGATTTTTCCCAGAAGATGCCGCAGTTCCCGTTTATGAAGCAACAACTTCCGGGGCCGTTCCGGGTCATGATTCAACTGGGGAGAAGCATGGGTATAAGGAGAAATATGCATTTGCAGAAGATAAAGTTCCCCGCCGATAAAGTCACAGTACGCATCTTTGAAACTGGCCCTGCCCTCCCGGCAGGATTTTACCTCAGTTCCCACAAGAACGATACCCGCCTCCATGGTGTCTTCAATAAAATAGTCGTGTCGTGCTTTCTTATTTCTTGCAATCGTTGTACCCATTTAATTTTCTCACTGCTTACTTTTTTTTCTTGCCGAGAATCTTCTCCAGCGTCTCCACAATCTTCCGATCAAACTGCTTGTCCTGCTGTGCCACAATTTCTTTAACGGCGTCCTCAACCGGCATGGACTTCCGGTAACCGGTTTTCCCGGTCATCACCTCAAAAGCTTCCGCCACCGCGATAATCCGGGAACCGAGAGGAATTTCCTCGCCTTCCAGTCCTTCCGGATAGCCGGTTCCGTCCACCCGCTCATGATGGAATTTTATCATCTTCCGAATATCTTTGGGGACTCTGATTTTCTCAAGAAACGACATACAAACCTGGGTATGTGTCTTTACCTTCTCAAAATCGGTAATGTTGATCACGGAATCTTTCTCAAACAATTCCGGATCAATCAAAAGTATTCCGATATCGTGAAGCAGTGCCGCCACCGTAATCGCGTCCACCAGGTCCAGATCATCGGTAAACGCCTCCGCGATGGCTCTTGCGTATTTTGCCGTATTCAGAGCATGAATGCGGAAATTATATCCGGATGATTTGGAGAGCTCCAGCAGATTCAGAATCAATCCGATATAGGTGTCAAAACAGCGGTATTCCCGGATAATCTGGGAAAGGAAGGTTGAAAAAATCCGGCTGAAACGGGAAAGTGCCGCCACCTCTTCCCCCTCAAAATAATCGGGAGAAAAGCGAATCGCACAAAGATAAGCGGAGAAGCTGTCCCGTTCCAGCACATTCATCGTGTAATACGTTTCCGCCTGTCCCTCATACGCCTCTTCGGATGACATTTTTTCCACAAAAAAGTGAGAAGTGATGTTGTCTCCCGAACCCAGAAAAGGGAAAAAATCCGCCAATGAATCGGACAGCATCTTTCTGCTTTTTTCCGCCAGAGGATGCACACTGTACACAAAATTAATACTTTTTTCGTTAATGGTAACATTCAACACAATGGCGTCGAATTTCACACTGGGTTTCAAAAAAACCACCGAATCCTGAAAATGGCTGCTGATAATCGGAAGATAACGCCGGAACGAAGCAAACTTTACTAAAAAATACTGATATGACCTGCCCATTTCTTCTTCCGGCCCATGCCCCGGCTTTTTTTTCGATTTTCCGAAAAAAGCCTCCAGATGTACTTCCATATCGGCTGCCACCCGCATGGCATTCCGCATCGTGGCCTCATCATAATCTTCGCCACCCGCCCGATTTCGCTCTTCAATAAATGCAATAATCCGGTCCATCATGTAAATAGGCGTAACCTGCGCATTCTTCAGATCAAAAGTACTGAAATGCTTCTCCAATTCCGAAAAGTTTGTTAAGTCATTGACAATAAACGGATTCCTTTTTCGCATCAACAGATGAATCAGCGGATGGTCCAGTTCATAAACTGCCATCTCCGGAGTCTGCTTCAAGTACCCGTAATAGGCTGCCAGACGATAATCCCCGGTCTGTAAGTCCAAAACATACAACAACGCCTTTGTGGAATGGTTCAATTCCATGCAGGAGAGAAGCACCCGCTTAAAATCCTTGACATAACCTTCCATTTTCAATTCACTCATATTGCCACCTTTATCAAGAGAATACCCCAGGATCCGCCTTCCGTCAAGTTTGCACCCACCCCCTTTGAAGCTGTTTCAAACCCATAGCAGGCGCCTGGCCCCCAGGAACCGTTAAACCGAAAAAAATCGTTTACTGTAATTCCTACCTCCCTCATAAAAAAATATGATTAAAACACAGACGGTATCCCTGCGGACGCAAAACCATACAATATCCATCATACGTCAACGGCTATAACGATCAATAACAGGACACCCCCGATTCAGAGGACTTCGTCCAGTTTTGCAAAACAAACTTCACAGGGATAAACGTTTTTATGGTCGGTATCTTCAACCGTGTATGAATTGTGCATAACACATCTGTCATCCATGCAGTGAACCAGACCGAATGTGTGGCCCAATTCGTGAACAATTTCTTTCAACAAACGCTGTTCCAGGAGTTTCAGATTCTCTTCCCGCATGTAGAATTGTTCCCGCAGGCGGTGGGAGGAGACAATGGCAAATTGCCCGTACATGTGTGCTTCCCCGAAAACAAATGTCAGAACGGGAATAAAAAGGTCTTCTTTAACCAATAGACAAATCTTGCTCTCTCCCCGGGGTGTGGTCTTGATGAAGTGTTTTAAAATGGCAGTGGATTGATACTGGTCCCGGGCCGGGTCAAAAAACGGATGCAAATCCAGTTTTGGAGATGCAATATACACCGGACGTTTAAAGATCGTCTCCAACGTTTCAAAAAGATGCCGACTCAGAATCTCTTTGGGAAAATGTACAGGCGCAAGAATAATCTTCTCTTCACTTTTCGATGCCATACTTCTTCATCTTGTTGTAGAGGGTGGTACGGTCAATTCCAAGTACCTTTGCCCCCATGGAGATGTTGTAATCGCATTCCTTCAACACATTCTCAATGTGCATTTTCTCAATCTCAGCCAGTGAAAGGGACGGAGAAGTAACAACCGGTATTTTTTCAGGCGCAAGGAAGGCCAGCTCTTCCGTGGTAATAAGCTTCCCCTTTGCCGTCACAAAAGCCCGTTCCACCGCGTTTTGAAGCTCCCTGACATTCCCGGGCCAGCCATGCTGCTTCAACTTATTCAATGCCTGGGCCGTAATTCCTTCTACCTGTTTGCCGGTTTGTCTCCGAAGCATGGAAATAAAATATTCCACAAGCAACGGGATATCTTCCACTCGTTCCCGAAGAGGCGGCACATGAATATTAAAAACATTCAGGCGATAAAACAAATCCTCTCTGAATGTCCCCTCTTCCACCATCTCTTTGAGATTCCGGTTGGACGCAGCCAGAACCCGGAAATCAACTTTAATACTCTTGTTGCTGCCGATCCGGGTAATTTCGCGTTCCTGAAGAACCCGAAGCAGATCCACCTGCATTTTGGCATTTAACTCCCCGATTTCATCAAGGAACAATGTGCCTCCGTTCGCCGCCTCGAATTTTCCTTTTTTCTTATAAAAAGCACCGGTAAAGGCACCCCGCTCATAGCCGAAAAGTTCGCTTTCCACCAGCCCTTCAGGCAAAGCACCGCAACTGACCACAACCAGCGGCTCAAAGCGCCTGGGACTGGCATAGTGAATCGCCCGGGCTACCATTTCTTTACCGGTACCGCTTTCGCCACCAATAAGAACAGAAGTATCGGAAACCGCCACTTCTTCCACCTGTTTCAGAATTGCCTTGATTGCCGGGCTTTCTCCGATAATATGCACATGCTTCAAAGCGGTCTCGATATTTTCTTTCAACCTTACATTTTCCTGCTCAAGCTGGCGCCGTGCGATAATCTTTCTCACCATCATGGAAACATAATCCGGATCAAAAGGCTTTGTCAGATAGTCGTATGCTCCGACTTTCATTGCCTCCACAGCATTGTCCACTGAAGCATAAGCCGTCATCATCACCACATCAATGGTGGAATATTGATCTTTCAAACGTTTCAGCAGCTCAATTCCATCAATACCCGGCATTTTGATATCCACAAAAGCCATATCAAATTCTTTTTCGCCAATCATTCCCAGGGCAGCCTCCGCCGTTTCCGCCACTTCCACGTGATAGCCGTCTTCTTCCAGCCAGCCCTTCATGGATTCCCGGACAATCAGTTCATCATCCACAATCAGTATTTTTACATTTTCATTCATTCAGGCCTCCGATTTAGACGTATCGTTTCAGCTCCCGGTCCGGCATTCTCCCGAAAAGTCTATCATAAATTCCTGTCCCCTCCTTCCAGGATTCCCTACGCAGGGAGCAAAATGGTAAAAGTTGTCCCTTCCCCCTCGGTACTTTGAACATCAATAACGCCATTGTGCTGATGAACGACCCCATACACCACAAACAAGCCGATTCCCACACTCTGACCGTTGTCTTTGGATGAATAAAAAGGCTCAAAAATATGCGGCAGAAACTCTGACGGTATTCCTATCCCATTGTCATGAACCACCAGTTTCAACTGCTCTTTTTCTTTCAAATAGCTGGCAGAAATGTCAATTTCTCCCCCCTGAGGCAACGCATCAATGGCATTTTGAACCAAATTCATAATAAGTTGCTGAACTTTCCCCGGATCACACCGGATCACCGGAATGTCCGGTTCAATTTCGAGGTTCAGGCCAATCTGTTTATCTTTGGTTTTGAATTTCAGAATTGAAACCGAACGAACAATAATTTCAGAAATATTGCAGTCCACCATTTTATGTTCCGCCCTGGAAAAAGACAGGAGCTCGGATACAATATGCCCGCAGCGTTTTGCTTCCGTTTCCATTATACCCAGCCTTTTTATTACCTTCATCCGGTCTGCCTCGCTGAATGATTCTTTGTCCATCGTTTTTTGCAACAGATTGATAAAAACAATTAAACCGGATATCGGATTATTGATTTCATGGGCAATTACAGCCGCCAGCCGTCCGAGGGATGACATCTTTTCTGCCTGAATAATCTGTTTCTGAGCCTCTTTCAACTGTGCCGTTTTCCGGTTCACCCGTTCTTCCAACTCTTCATTCCACCCCTCAATCTCTGTTTTGAAAGCAACAAGGCGTTCCAGCATTTTATTAAAGGAAAGGGCCAGCTGTCCCACCTCATCCCGGCTGACAATGTTTACTTTGCAGTCGAGATCTCCTTTTGTAATCTGCCGGGTACTCTTCAGAAGCTGACGCAACGGCTGAGACACATGCTTTTTCAGGAACAGCATTATCAATCCCGGAAGAAGAAGAATAAAAAGAAGAGAAACCAGAAGAATTTGAACCTGGCTTTTGTGAATGGAAGCCTGAAGGCGTTTCCTGCAAACTCCCATATTGAGAAATCCCAGAATTTTCTGGGACGGGCTGTGGGCATGACATGCCGCACTGGAACACCTCCCCTGGTTTTGAATGGGAACAATTACATACGTTATACAGGTATCTTTAAAATCAACATTGTAAGTCAGCATATTTTTGTCGCGGTTCGGCCCGTTTCCATTCTTGTGACAAATGGTACATTGACGGGATTTGGCTCTGGAAAATTGCACATGCCCCACTTCATCCGGAATCATGGAAGAACGAACTTCGCCTTTGTGATTGTAAATTCTCAATTCCTTGATAATTTCCTGTTTTCCGATTGCAAAGAGGGTTTTGTTGATACTGGTTGTATTGTCCGCCATCATATCCTGTTCCAATGATTTCAGAATTGTATCCGCAACGGAATGTGTATTAAACATCAAATCTTCAATATAAATATTCTGCTGGTGCTTCAACATAATCAGATCGAATGCAAGAAAGGCAAAGGTAATGGAAACCGCAATAATAATAAATATTTTCAGCCGGATTGATGTAATGTTCTGCAATGGGTTCATGGGAACCCCCCTTCAAAAAAAGGGCGCCCCGAACCGGAGCGCCCGCAACTTTTTTTAAACCGCTTTGACAGCGGATTCTTCTATGGATTCATGCCCCTCGTGGTCCTCTTCTTCGAACAAATCAAAGTATTTCACGGCAAAGCCGAAAATAATAAAGGAAACAACCACAAAAGACGCCGACACCGCCACTTCCTGCCAGGACGGCATGTATTTCACCTTTGCAGACCATTGAAATGCCGTCATCGAAACGTTCAGACGATTCATCAGAAAACCCAGAACTCCGGAAAAACCGGCGGCAAACACACCGAAACGGGTCGCCAGCCATTTCTTGCGAAACGCAATAATGGTCGGAATAAATACCCACAGTGTAATTTCCAGCCACCACATCCCGGATTCAAACGAGCCGTCCACCAGATAGCCAAGTTTATGATTAACAATCAGGCCCTCAAACATGGCGACAAAATAGGTTAACTGAATTACAACCATCCCCCGCACCAGATTTGCCAGTACCGGCAGAGGCGCTTCGTGGCCCATTCCCCGCCAGCTGAGATAAGATTCCACAACCGTCATGCTCAACCCGGCCCCTACTGCCGTAAAAAAGAAATAAATCGGCAGAAGACGGCTATACCAGAGGGGATGCAGCTTTTCAGGAACAATTACATAGAGTGTTCCAAGGGAAGACTGATGCAAAGTGGAAATCAGTACACCGAGAATGACCAGCACAATATAAGTACTTTTCAGAAAATTCACCGGTTTGCGGAACCATTTGAATTTACCCAGCGCAATGGAAGAAAATTCCAGTGCCAGAACACCGGTATAACTCATTACACAGACCGCAAGCTCAAACATAGCCGAATGGTGGTTTCCGAACACCAGCGGGTGCCAGATATCATAGTATTTACCAAGGTCCCACAACAGAGCGGTTCCAACCAGTACGTATCCCATGAAAGCGGTCAGCACTGTCGGCTTTACAATACAATGATATTTTTTCAGGTTAAAAATATAAACAATTGCGGTAATGGTAAAACCGCCGGCCGCCAGTCCCACACCGGAAATCACGTCAAACCCGATCCAGATTCCCCAGGGGAAATCATCGGACAGATGAGTCGCATATCCCAATCCGTACACAAAACGCTGATAAGTTGCCACCGCACCGGCAATCAATATCAGCGCCGCCACAACCCGCCAGAATGTGAACTTGAATTTCGGCTTACTCATCATCGCCCCCTTCCAGCTTCTCGTCACGGATTTTTTTGGAACCCTGATTCTCCTCCACTTCAACCTTCCGATTATTCAGCCACCACATTCCGGTGAGAAAAGTTGCCCAGACAGGGATAATGACCGGAATCTTGTTCAGCACCTGCCACGTCAACTCAGGCAGTGCCTCGTCCGGAAGTTTTGTATTAAACTGCAATGATTTAAAAGGCTTGTTCTTGGGTGCAAGAAACAACACATTGGTACCGCCAACTTCATGTTCTCCATACACATGATTGTCATAGGTATCCGGGTTTTCTTTAATGCGGCGGTGCGCTTCCGCCAGCAAATCCGCCCGTTCGCCAAAATAAGTGGCGCCGCCGCCATCTTCCTGGCATGCCTGGCTGCAGGCTGTCGGCAAGCCTTTTTTTATCCTTGTGTCATAGCACATAATACATTTGCGGATTCTCGGAATCGGTTTCTGCCACTCATATTTCGGAACACCGAAGGGGCAGGCCATCATACAGTAGCGGCAGCCAATACAAAGGTCAAAATCATACACCACCGGGCCTTCCGGGGTTTTATGCAGTGCACTGACCGGGCAAACCGAGGCACAGGTCGGATCCGTACAGTGCATACACAGTTCCCGGACATAGACATCATCCCCTTCCGGGCGAAGTACCGTATAATTGGCCCAATCCCGTTTCTTTCCAACCGGCCCGGGAAGCTTCTGTTCCTTTTTACAGGCCTTGGCACAGATCCCGCACCCAACGCATTCTGTAATGTCCACCAGCATGGCTTTGGGCATCGAACACTCCTTATTTCATACTTGATTCATCTTCCGAACAGTTAAACCAATAGCATCGGCTCACCCTGTTTCCCCCCTCCGGAAGCCGGGAGATGAAAGGTTTGTTGATGATTGTTATTTTGTTATCCCGAATACGCACTATCTTTACTATACACAAAAGCGGAGCCGGTGTCCATTGTCATTCCCTTCAACACCGGTTCCGAAATTCAAATTTCCCGAAAATACCTTGCGGCACTCCATAAATTATCTATACATCCCGTTCATTGATTCTCATTCCCGTCATCAGATTTCATATCTTCTTTCCAGTGCACCTCACCAATGCCGTTTTCATCTTTTTTCACCGGTTTGCCGCCATCCTGAGCAAACACCATGGAACCGGCCGGAGTTTTGGCCAAACTGCCGGCTGTGGCTGCCCGATGTTCACGCACCGAAAGAAGAATTGCATCCGCAAGAAGACATGCGAGAATTGCAAACAAAACCAGTAAAGCAACCATTTCAGTCCTCCTTTACGAATCTTTGCCAGCCGAGTCGGCCTCGGTTTCTTTTTTGACCGGCTTACCGCCATCCTGGGCAAACACCAGACTTTCAGCACCGGTTAATCTCCGCTCACCAGCCATAACGGCTTTCCGCTGCCGCACCGACAGAACAATCGAATCCGCAAGTAAACATCCGACAATTGTAAAAAGGACTAACAAAGCAACCATTTTGTGCCTCCCATCGGCTTCCGCCGTTTTATTTCAAGGACCCCGGGCTACCGCCCGACACCCGATTATATTGCAATTGCCATGCCAAAATGATATCTAATTGTTTTTTCAGTTAGTTATATTGTTTACGGCTGGCCAGAAGCACGGGACGCAATTGTTGCGATTTTCTACACCAACGTTCCATATTCAAGCTATCATCTTTGTTTTCAATAGTTATAAAGAGTGTTGTGTTTTCATGCAATTGTTGAATTTTTCAACATATTGTTTTTGTGTAATTGAAGTTCCGGAAATGCCGGAGCCGGAAAGCACCGGCAATTTGAAACATTTTATCACATCTTATGTTTGGATAAAACAAAAATTGCCCCTTTCCGCCTTTCTAAACTTCCGCTGCCATCAACTGTTCCGACAATAAAGGCCGGATACCGTTTGCGGGTATCCGGCCCTCATGCCGGCGGAAAAATTTCCGTCAATTGATTGTTTCCATATTTTTTATTCCTCATCCCACCTCCTCTTTCAGAAAATATTGCCGTCTCTTTCAGGAATTTTTCTCCGGTGAATCCTCCGTTTCTTTTTTCAACGGCTCACCGCCATCCTGGGCAAATACCGCCTGCTGCGCCAGGCGGTGCAGTTCCCTGGCCGCAGACCGTTCCCGTTTTTCCCGCCGTTCCACCATCATTCCCGCCGCGAACAGCACCGCAAAAGTTAAAATAACCAGTAAAACAACCATATCATCCTCCCTCCGGCCTCAAGCCGACAATAAGAAATTTGTAATGAATTTCCCCCACGGAAACCCGGTAAGTGTTTCCACATCCAATGTTCCGCCGTCAGCTGCAAATTCATCTTCTCCCATTTCACCGGCAGCCAACTTCACCAGAGAATCCATTTCATACCGAAACCACTTTGCCGCCTCCGTGCCGAACAAAAGGTTCTGCAGCTCCCGGCTCATAGAGAACGGCTTAATTACCAGCACCCAGCTCTCATTTCTTTTTTGAGAATCCTTGAGATCTTCCCGCAAAAATTGATTCACCGCCACCACTTCTCCTGACATCGGCGCAAGAAACGGCAGCGTTTCCCCGCCGGAACGGGTCACGGAAAAAGAACATTCCCCCTGGTCCAGCATCTCTCCAATATCCGGTAACCGTACCTTTACAGCCGCTCCGGCCATCTGAACCGCAAGGCTGTCCAGCCCGATACGCACGTAACCGTTTCGTTCCGGCCTTGCCCACACGTGGCCCCGATGGTAATACCTCTCAAGGGGAAACGGCACTCCGGCCACTTTCAACCCGCACCGCAACTCATCCGGCTGCCCCGGCCCTGCAGCCATCATTTTCCGATGAACATGACAGGACACACACTCGTACTCATTTTCACAGTAAACCGGCGCTCCAGCCTGATTCCCGAAATAATACCGGCAAATCCGGCGATCAGGAGGCAGGTCGGGGAAAACTTCTTTCAGCCCTTCCGCTTCCGGGAAATCCCCCGGAACCCCATCCAGGTTGCGGCTTGTTCCATGATGGCCTGTTTCCCGAATCATCAGAAAACAACCCAGAAATGTAAACGCCATCAGTAAGCTCGTCATCTCACACCTCCTGCCAACTTAGTAAGCAAGGAACGTGCCAGAAGATATAACTAACATATTCTAAATGAGATTATACTGAGTTCAGGCTTTTGGATTCCAATCCGATATTGCTGTATTTTCCATCACAATAGCTACTTTATATTAAATTCTATCTATTTATCTATCAGTTACATGATATGTGGAATTTTACATCATTCGTAGTAAATTCCAACAGCCTGCGGAGGGAAAAGTCAGAATCCCCTTTCAAGCTGCCCGGAAAACGACTGTTTCAGGCCCTCAAGATACCGCCCGGGAACTTCAGGAATTCCGAGACGGACACGGGGTTTGGGTGTGCCATGAAAGTCGGAGCCGCCGGTTGGCGCCAACCCCAGGCGAACAGCCAGTTCCAGCAGTTTCACCGTCATTTTTTCATTATGGTCGGAATGTATGCATTCAACACCGGCCAACCCGTTGTCTTTCAGTTCCACGAGAAAATCCCGCAGTGTCCCGGTATCCAGCTTCAGAAGCCCGGGGTGGGCCAGCACCGGGGCAGCCGAAAACTCACGGATAAACCGTACCGCTTCAACCGTTGTCAGTTTTTCTTTCGGCACAAAAGCAACCCCGTCCGTTCCGATATATTTGCCGAAAGCCTCCCCCATGTCTCTGCACACGCCTTTTTCGATGAGAAGACGCGCCAGATGGGGCCGCCCGACAATCTCGCCGCCGGCTTCCCGCTGCCATTCCGCCAATGTAATGTCTATCCCCAATGATTGGAGCTTCCGAATCATTTCACCGTTGCGGTCCGATCTGGCATTCTGGAGAAATTCCAGCCGTTTGAGAAAACCTCTGTCTGCCGGATTCACAAAATAGCCCAATACGTGAACCTCACCGGGAAAATGCCAGCGGCTGCTGATTTCAATACCGGACACCCCCTCTATTTCCACCTTTTGACAAGCGGAAAGGAAAGCATCCAGCCCGGCCACAGTATCATGGTCCGTTAATGCGACCGCCGAAAGCCCCGCATCCTTTGCCAGAAACGGTAATTTTTCAGGAGTGTTTGAACCGTCGGAAGCTGTAGAATGAGTATGCAGGTCAATGCGATCCATGGGCACCTCCTGATTCCAGAGCAAATTCCCGGGCAAGAAATCCGGCAATTCCGTCTTCAAAACCGGGACCGGTAACAGTCTTCGCCACCGCACGGACCTCCGGCACCGCATCTTCCACCGCCACCGGGTATCCAACTTTTTCCAATAACGCCAGGTCATTGTAATTATCCCCGCAATACATGGCATTTTTTAACGGAATGTCCAGCATGTCCAGTAAACGGGGAAATGCAATTTCCTTTTTTGCATCCGGATGATTAAACTCCAGCCACTGGTGTGTCCCATAAAGAAGCGGGCCCTGCATACAGATGTTACCGAAAATTTCCTCAGCCGGTTCCATCAGCCGGCGAATCAATGAAACAGGCTCAAACACCCCCACCTGAATCACTTTATCCGGAAGTTCGGATAAGGAGCGGTCAAAAACCCGGTAAACCGGTTCATCCCAGCGGAGAATTTTCCTGTCATATCCGTCCGGTACCAGACAGTACACATTGTTGTCTGTACAAAATATCCGCGCGACACAACCTGCACTGAGAATAAACGTTACAATATCCTCCACAAGAGCTCCATCCAGCAGGCTGGAAAACAAATGCTCTTTCCCGCGATACGCAAAGCTGCCGTTTTGGGCAATGAGATACAGGTCATCGGATTCAAACTGATCCCGGTAATGGAATGCCACATAGCGGTTAAATCCTGTCACCAGACAGAATGGAATCGGCAAACTGGTAATGATTTCCCGGGTTCTCCGGCTGATATCACCGTTTTGATCCGTCAATGTACCACCGATATCGCTTCCGATAAACTCTATCAATTCCGCCTCCCGTCATCAAACCCTTCGCCGGAGAGACAGTCTATCGCACCTGAATAAAGGGTTCAAGTTTTCCATCCCGGATAAACTCAATGATCCCGGCTTTCACCCGGGGATCCGGCCTTCCACCCAGAGAGTACACCTGCCAGACAGTCTGATTAATTCCGAGATTCCGGGCACTTTCCACCAGCGATTCCAGCTTTTCCCTTTCCAGCAGAGCGGGAAAAATTGTGGTTCGAACTTCAAAAGGAATCCCGGCATCCTTTAAAATCCGAATACTCTCCGCCGTTTTCTCAAAATAATTTCCCTCTATTCCGGTTGCCGCAGGATAATCTTCCGGTGCAGCTTTCAAATCAATCCCCACCCATTTCAACGGAAAATCCGCCGCATAATTTTTCAGTACTCCGGGCCTGAAACCGGACGTGTGCAATGCCGCCTCAAACCCATTGTGCAGCACCAACCCGGTCAGTTCATCCAATGCTTCCGGGAAAAGAAGCGGTTCCCCGCCGCTGAACACAATCGTTTCCAGAAAACCTTTCCGCTCCCGGAGAAAATCGGTAAAATCCGACATCGGATATGCCGGCGGATTTACAGGCTGAAATTCCGCATTGTGGCAATACGGACAACGGAACGGACACCCCTGAAAATAGAAAACCGCAGAAATCCGGCCGGGACAATCCAGAGTGGAAAAAGGGGTTACCCCGCCAATGGGGACTACAGCTGCCCCCGCTGCCGCACGGTTTGTTCCGTAAAGCATACCCGCTCCCGATATTCCGATTTCTTTCCCCTGTTAAACTGCGAAACCGGCCGGTGATACCCCATGACACGGGTCCAGATTTCACAAACCTGTTCTTTTCCTTCCTCCGCGCATTTGGGACACATCTCCTGCTCACCCTGCAGATATCCATGTTTCGGACAGGTGGAAAAAGTAGGCGTAATGGTAATGTAGGGCAAACGAAATTTTGTCAGCGCGTTCCTGACAATCCGTTTACAGACATCGGCTGACGACAGCCGTTCCGCCATGTAAAGATGGAGAACCGTACCACCGGTATACAGGGTTTGCAATCTGTCCTGCAACGTCAGCGCAAGGAAGGGGTCATCGGTAAACCCCGCCGGAAGCTGGCTGGAATTGGTATAATACGGCCCTTCATCCGTTCCCGCCTGAAGGATATCGGGATACCGTTTCCGGTCTTCTTTTGCAAGGCGGTAAGTTGTTCCTTCCGCGGGAGTCGCTTCCAGATTATAAAGGTGCCCGGTTTCCTCCTGATATTCCACAAGTTTTTCCCGCATGTGCCGGAGAATCCGTTCGGCAAAATCAATCCCCCAGCGCTCTGTCAAATCATGCCGGTCATCGGTAAAATTGCGCACACACTCGTTCATTCCGTTAATTCCGATTGTGGAAAAATGATTCCTGAAAGACCCGAGAAAATGTTTTGAAAATGGAAAAAGCCCGTTTTCCATCAATCGGGAGACAACTTTCCGTTTGGTTTCCAGACTCTCCTTTGCCATATCCATCAATTGATCCAAACGCTTCAACAGCCCGCCAAAATCACCTCTGAACACATATCCCAGACGGGGAAGATTTATTGTTACGACACCGATTGAGCCGGTCTGTTCAGCAGAACCGAACAAACCGTTTCCCCGCTTCAGAAGTTCCCGTAAATCCAGCTGCAGCCTGCAGCACATGGAGCGAATCATACCGGGATTCAGTTCGGAGTTCAGGAAATTCTGAAAATACGGCAGTCCGTATTTGGCCGTCATTTCAAACAGCAGCTCCGTATTGGGATGATCCCAGTTAAAATCCTCCGTAATATTGTAAGTGGGAATGGGAAAAGTAAAAACCCGCCCTCTCCGGTCTCCCTCAAGCATCACTTTAATGAAAGCCCGATTTATCATATTCATTTCAGACTGCAGCTCTCCGTAAGTAAAAGGCAGAGGCCGGCCACCGATCAAAGGTGATTTCCCGGCAAGGTCTTCCGGACAGACCCAATCAAACGTCAGATTGGTAAACGGCGTCTGGGTTCCCCACCTGGACGGCACATTCAGGTTATATACAAACTCCTGAATTGCCTGCTCAACCTCCCTCTCGGACATTCGATCAATTCGGACAAAGGGAGCAAGATAGGTATCAAAAGAACTGAAAGCCTGGGCGCCTGCCCACTCGTTCTGCAATGTCCCCAGAAAATTTACCATCTGCCCCAAAGCGGAGGACAGGTGTTTCGGCGGATTTGCTTCTATTTTTCCCGGCACTCCGTTGAAACCTTCTTCGAGAAGCATCCGGAGCGACCAGCCGGCACAGTATCCGGAAAGCATATCCAGATCATGAATATGAAAATCTCCTTCCCGGTGCGCCTGCCCGATTTCTTCCGTATAAACATGTGACAACCAGTAATTCGCAATAATCTTCCCTGCCGAATTCAAAATCAATCCACCAAGTGAATATCCCTGATTGGCATTGGCATTCACCCGCCAGTCCATCCGATCCAGATATTCGTTTACCGTGGAAATTGCCTCAATCGCCGCTTTTCTGTCCTGGCGAAGTTCCCGGTGTTTTTCCCGGTACCGGATATACGCCCGGGCGGTTTTAATGTAACCGGACATAATCAGGGCTTCTTCCACCATATCCTGAATCTCTTCAATATGAATATCCCGGCCGGAAAAACGGTGGGTCAGAATTCTCCGAACCATGGTAGTCAGCTTGGCCGCTTCCACATCGCGAAATTCACCGCTGGTTTCTCCCGCACGGAGAATAGCACTGAAAATCCGCTGCTCATCGAATTCAACCGGCTCATTATTCCTTCGAATGACATTTTTGACAGTCACCAAGGTGTTTAAAGACAATTCGCTTTTCTCTTCAGGCCCCATCTGTGCCTCCAATTTCTTATTCTCATTAAAATTCATTATATGGTGGAATACACGGCTTGTCAACACAATATCTTGTACAAAAGTGACCGATGTCACAAAAGCTCTCCCACAATAAACCTTCCGCCGTTTTGTATGGGCAAAGAAGACTTTTCTACATTTTTGTATATTTTTTATACTTTAATAATAATCCGGCTCCCGGAGGAAAAGCCTTTATTTCAAATTCAAATGCGGTATAATGAAATGGAATGAGTCACTCACATAACCGGGAGGATGAGAAGCATGAATAGAGTATTTGTATCTTTTCTTCTTATTGTGAGTTTCATCTCTTTCCCGGCACCTGCCTCAAATCCAGAATCAGCTTCTCATCCCCGGATGATTGTTCTTTACATGCCGGTCCATCGTTCCGTCGGACAGCTATGGCTGGATTCCACCGGCCATCTTCGGGGAGTCCGTGTCCACCTGCTGCAGGTATTAAATCGGAATTTAAAGCCCCTGGGTATCAAACTCTGCTACCGCATCACCCGGCAGGGAGAGCTTCCCATCGGCCGTTGTATTGACGAACTGGCTCAAAACCGCTATCAGGCTTATCTCGGCCTCGGAATCTCTCCCGAACGAAAAAAAAAGGGCATCCTGTACAGTCGGGTTCCGCTTTACACCGTTCCGAACGTACTGTGGATGCTGAAGAAAAATGCTTTTCCCTACAAAGGTTTGTCTTCTCTGAAGGGAAAACGAATCGGAACCGTATGCGGAAAACCGATTCTGATTCAACCGAAATTTGAAAAAATGCTGACATTGGACAGAAGTGCCATGACCCCGGCCATCAATGTAAATAAACTGCTTCACGGACGGCTGGACGCCATCGTAGACCCCCTGAGCAGTACCGGAACCGTCGTTCTCCAAATGGGGGTGGAAAACCGGATTGAATTCTGCCTCACCTGCCTTCCCGCATCCAAAGCCTTCATTGGGTATAGTCCGGCTGTTCCGGAAAGTGTCAGGACACAGATAGATCGGATTCTGGAAAGACTGGGAACCAGCGGCGAAATCCAGAATATCATGTTCAGCAAACTGCTGGACAAATTAAGAAAGGATTTGATCAATGGGGAAAACTAAACATCCCCGTTTACCATCAAAATCTGTCGTCGGCAGCTTCTCACTCTACCAGGGAATTGCACTTTTTCTCATTGTCCTTGTCGCAATTGTTGCCGGGTATACTCTAACCTACCAAAACAGTGTCAATCGGCTTCAGCAGGAAGGGAAAGGAATTATCGGACAGGCTGCCGGCATTCTATCCCGGCCACTTTGGAATTTTGACAAAGACACACTGGCCCAGTATACCGAAATCTTCCTGAACAATTCCCTTGTAAACGGAGTCCAGATCCGTGATGAACGGGGACAGATTGTCATGGAAAAACACCATATGTCCCACCCCAGGGAACAACAAAATCAATTCTCCATGACACGGCCCATTTATTTCAACAAGATGAATATCGGTACCGTAACCATGACATTTTCTATCTTCCAGGCCTATTCCAGGGCCCGCCATACAGTCATGATTATGGCGCTCATGTCGCTGATTTTTTTTATCGCGGTGCTGTTTACATCCATCCTTCAACTCCGGCGTTTTGTTATACATCCGCTACGGGAATTGGGAGAAAGCATGAAAGAAATCGCCGAAGGCGGCGAATACTCAAAAAAACTGTCACTGATTCAGAAACGGGAATTTGAACGGATTGCCAGCGAATTCAACGCCATGATTGACCAAATCAGAAAACGGGAAGAAGAAATTGCATCCATCAGTAACCGATACCGGTTTTTGATGAATGCCATCCCCGACACTTTTTTCCTCCATACCCGAACCGGTGAAATCCTCCAGGTAAATGACACATTCACCGAGATGTATGGCTATGAGAAAGATGAAATTCCGAATCTATCCCTGGCAGACGACCTCAGCGGCGACGGCTATTCCGAGGCTATGGCAAGGGAACAATTGTTCCTCGCCTGGGAACGCGGCGGTGCAGATTTCCGTTGGATGGCCCGGAGAAAAGATGGAACCGAATTTCCGGTCGAAGTCAGGCTGAAACGAATCGAACTAAACAATGAAAAATATATCATGGCTGTTGTCCGGGACATTACCCGAAGGGAAAAAGCGGAACAGGCGTTACGGGAAAGTGAAGAAAAATTCCGCGCCATGACAGATCACACCACAGCTGCTATTTTTATCTACCATGATAAATTCATTTTTGCCAATCCGGCATCCGAAAAACTTTCCGGTTATTCTTTACAAGAATTTTATCAGAGAAATTTCTGGGATCTGGTCCACCCTGACCATCGGGAACTGGTCAAACAGCGGGGAATGGCTCGGATAAAAGGTGAAAATATTCAGGATCACTATACGTTTAAAATCATTACAAAGAACGGAAAAACAAAATGGATTGATTTCTCCGCACAGCGGATTCTGTATGAAGGGAAATGGTGCTCATTGGGAACCGCCATGGATATAACTGACAAAATTACAAGCCAGGATGCTCTGCGTGAAGAAAAGGAACGGCTTCGTATCACCCTTCAGTCCATCGGGGATGCTGTGATTGCCACGGATAACACCGGGAAAATCCTTCTGTTAAACCCGGTTGCCAGCCAGCTGTGTGGCTGGGATGAAACGGAAGCGGTGGGAGAACCTGTGGACAGGGTGTTTACAATTATTCACGAATTGACCCGTGAACCCATTGACAACCCTGTGGAAACCGTAATGAAAAGCGGCCGGATCGTGAACCTTTCCAACCATACCGTCCTCATTGGGAAAAATGGAGAAGAACATATTATTGCGGATTCCGGCGCCCCCATTCGGGACAAAACCGGTACAATCATCGGTGTTGTTCTGGTATTTCGGGATGAAACCGAGAAAAAACAGGTGGAAGAAGAATTGTTTAAAACCCGGAAACTGGAATCCATCGGGCTTCTGGCCGGGGGAATCGCCCATGATTTTAACAATCTGCTGACTGCGATTATGGGCAACCTGGATATGGCCCGCATCAAATGCGACACCGCAAAAAGCTCGGGAAATATCCAGGAAGCCAAAAACGCCGCAATTCGGGCAAGAGACCTGGCCCGGCAACTGCTGACCTTCTCAAAGGGAGGGGCCCCCATTCGCAAACGAATGGATATCGCAAATCTTCTGGAAGATACCACGAATTTTATTCTGGCCGGCGCGGCTGTAAGCCCCCGTTTCTTCATTGCGCCGGACCTGTACACATTGAGTGCGGACGAGGGCCAGATCAGCCAGGTAATTCAAAACATTGTTCTCAACGCGAAACAGGCAATGCCGGAAGGCGGCCTCATTGACATCGCTGCTGAAAATACCGAACTTCAGGGACACCCCACCCTGCCAAACGGCCCATATGTCCGCATTTTTATCCGGGATTACGGTGTAGGTATCCCGGCAAAATTTCTAACAAAAATCTTTGATCCCTACTTCACCACAAAAGAAGAAGGAAACGGACTGGGGCTCTCCACCGCTTATTCCATCATTACCCGGCACGAAGGTTACATTGATGTCAGTTCCAAACCCGGGGCAGGTACCACATTTACAATTCTTCTGCCGGCAATCGTCAGCAGTGCGGATGAAAACATTCTGCCTGAGGAAGAAGAGGAAGGGGCATCCATCAGTGCCACAGTATCTCCTCTGAAAATCCTGATCATGGATGACGAAGACGCCATCCTTGAAATTCTGGGTGAAATGCTCTCTTTCCTCGGACACCGCGTCATGGAAACACTGGACGGAAAGCAGGCAATCGAACAATTCAGAAAAGCCATGGACGAAGGAGAACCCTTCGACCTCGTAATTCTGGATCTCACCGTTCCCGGCGGCCTCAGCGGAAAAGAAACCATCGTGGAACTACTGAAACTGAAACCGGACATTAAAGCCATTGTATCAAGCGGATACGCCAACGATCCGGTAATGGCGCAATACCGGGAACACGGATTCCACGGAGTGGTAAACAAACCGTTTCAAATGCAGGAACTGTCCGAAACCATCCGTCAGGTCATGTCATCTGAAAAATAAATTACAGATCAGAACAAACCGAAAGGCCGCAGTGCCCGGTCAAAAATACCCAGTGTAAAAGCAATTGCCATACCATAATTGGTTATGGGAATCCGCCTGCCGCCGCTCATATTCATTCTGGAAACCATTGCCCGGCGGTTCAGCATACAGCCGCCGCAGTGAATCACCAGCGACACACTGTCATCCAACTCAAAATCCCTGCCCCTGGAATGAATAAACCGGAGCCGCTTCCCGGTATACTGCCGAAGCAGCCGGGGCAGTTTAACCGTCCCGATATCATCCCCCGCAGTGTGATGGGTACATGCCTCCGAAATCAGTACGGTATCCCCGTTTTGCAGCCTGTCAATCTGCCGGGCTCCATCCGCCAGTAAGGACAGGTCCCCCTTCTGCCTGGCAAAGAGAATGGAAAACGAAGTCATGGGGACTTCATCGGGAACATCCCCTGCAACTTTCAGAAAAGCCTGGGAATCCGTAATAACAATATCCGGCTGCCTGCTCAGCAGACGAAGGCCGTGGGCCAGCTCCCGTTCCTTCATTACCATACAGAGTGCGTCTGTATCCAGAATATCCCGGATCACCTGAACCTGCGGCAGAATCAAACGGCCTGCCGGCGTTTCACTGTCAATGGGGGCCACCAGTACCGCAAGGCCGCCGGGGGGAATAAGCCCTGCCGTCAACGCAAAGGGCAAATCTTCCGCCCAGTCACGCAGAATTTCAATAAGGCGGGCTTTCAGCACCTCCACACCTTCTCCTGTCTTTGCACTGACCGCCAGCCAGTTCCGCCTGTCACCGTTCTCTTCCGGAAAAAACGCTTCTTCATCCGATTTATTAAAAACAAGCTGAAACGGAATTTCCATAGCATTGAGCCGTTCAATCAATCCCTGCTCAACAGGGCCCACCTCTCCCGCCGCCACAACAATGGCAATATCCGTCCTCCGAAGCACATCCCGGGAACGCTTCACCCGCAGGCTCCCCAATTCTCCCTCATCATCCAGCCCCGCAGTGTCAATAAAAACCACCGGCCCGAACGGCAGCAGTTCCATTGCCTTTTCAACCGGATCCGTTGTTGTGCCCGGAGTATCGGACACAATGGAAAGATTCTGGGATGTTATCGCATTGATAAGTGAAGATTTGCCCACATTCCGGCGGCCGAAAACCGCAATATGCGGCCGATTGGATTTCGGAGTGCCGGCCATATCAGAACCCCAGTTTCAGAATATTTTCAGGGGACAACAAATAATCCAGTTCCCCTTTTGAAACCAGACCCGATTTAACCACATACTCCGCCACTTTCTCCCCCGCAACAGCTGCATCATGAAGAATCTCTTCCGCCTTCTCATAACCGAACCTGCCGGCCAGAACGTGAATCACAATCGAATCGCTTCGGGAAGAAACGGAAAGTTTTTCAGTGTTTGCCGAGGCGGTATCCACACAGAAGGCCAGCTGTCCCGCCGCCGCCAGCAGAAACGTCAGGGATTCCAGCAGTCCGTGAATCATTATCAGCCCGAAAGGATTCAGTTCAAGACTCCCCATTGACGCCGCCGTTGTCAACATCTGATGATTGGCTGTAACCCGCAGCGCACACGCTGTCACAAACTCCGGAATCACCGGGTTCACCTTCCCCGGCATAATGGAAGACCCTGCCTGAACTTTTTTTAACCGAATCTCTCCGAAACCGTGTTCCGGCCCGGAAGACATCAGACGCAAATCTCCGGAAATTTTAATTAAAGTTGCGGCAAAAGCGGTTAAAATACCATGAACCTCCACAAGCACATCCGTATTCTGCGTTCCATCCACGAGATTTTCACAGCGGGCAATGGGAAAACCGGTAATATGTTTCAAGCTCTCCACAACACGGAAAATATATTTCGCCGGTGCCAGCGCACCGGTTCCAATTGCCGTTCCCCCGAGATTCACCTCCCGGAGCCGCTCCACCAGCTTGGAGACCCTCCACCTGTCCCGGGCGACAGCAGACGCATAAGCGGAAAATTCCCGGCCCAGCGTAATGGGAAACGCTTCCTGGAACTGCGTCCGCCCGGGTTTTACAACCTCTTCAAATTGACGCTCCTTCCGCTGCAGCGCCTCCTGCAACATCAAAACCACTTTTTCCAGCCGATACACCAGAAAAATCGCCGCCACCCGCCCGGCGGTGGGAACCACATCGTTGGTGGACTGGTGAAGATTCACATGGAGAATCGGATGAATCGCCGATTCCCCTTCCGCCCGGCCGCCGTAAAGATGTACTGCACGGCCTGCCACCGCCTCATTCACCATCATATTCAGAGAAGTTCCCGCCCCGCCCTGATAAAGGGTAACATCAAAATTTTCGTCCAGTTTCCCATCCAGCCCGTCCGCGATCGCATTACGGCACGGGCCGAAGACAGATTCCGGCAAAAAGCCCAAATGGAAATTGGTCTCAAGACAAGCCAGTTTTACCTGAAAAAGCGCATGAATCAATTCAGGGAACGGTTTCCCCCGGGACAGAGGAAAATTTTCCCGGGCCTGACGGGAAAAATCTCCCATCAGGCTCTCGCCGTCTTTGTTTTCAATTGCCATCCGCACCCCCTACAAATACAAATCCCGCTTTCCCGATTCAATCTCTTTCAAATTCCGAATGGTTTTTTTTCTTACCTCATCGGAGGGGATATTTGCCAACTGCGCCCGGATAACCGCCTCGCCGGCAGCCTTTGTGTCCAAAGCCGCATAATCTTCAAGATACTCTTTAAATGTTGTCAACGCGTTGGGCAGGCAATAGAGTTGAATCAATCCCGGCTTCGCAAGATCCATAAAATCCGCCCCCGTCCGTCCCAGACGGTAACAGCCGGTACAGAATGAAGGGACATAACCATGGGCAGCAATATCCGCAATCACTTCATCCAGGCTGCGGTGATCCCCAAGTGAAAACTGGGCACCGGAATGATTCTCCGAATATCCGCCGGGGTTAGTCCTGGAACCGGCACTGATCTGTGAAATCCCCAGTGAAAACGCCTCACGCCGCATTTCCGCCGTCTCCCGCGTACTGAGAATCATCCCGGTGTATGGAACGGAAACCCTTAAAATCGCAATTATTTTACGAAAATCCCGGTCCCCGACGGCAAAGGGCGGATTTCTGGAAATATCCGAACCCTCTGCAGGCTCAAGCCGCGGAATGGAAATCGTATGGGGCCCCACACCGAAAGACGCCTCAAGATGACGGACATGCTGAAGCAACGCCATAATCTCAAAGCGGTAATCCGCCAGGCCGAACAGCACCCCCACCCCCACATCATCAATTCCGGCCTCCATTGCCCGGTCCATTGCCGTCAAATGGTTCACATAATCGGACTTGGGCCCTGAACGGTGCATTTTTTTGTACGTATCATAGTGATACGTTTCCTGAAACAACTGATATGTTCCGATTTTTGCCGCTTTCAGACGCCTGAACCCTTCAACCGGCAGCGGCGCAATATTAATATTAATCCTGCGGATTTCTCCGTTTCCGACTTTCACATCGTAGATCGTCTCAATCGCCCGGACGGAATAATCCAGCGCATCTTCTCCCAGCCCCTCCCCGGAAACCAGAAGCACCCGTTTGTGGCCCTGAGAAACCAGATTTTCCGTTTCCCTTCGAATTTCATCCTGGGTTAGAGTCCGCCGGGTAATCGCCGTATTTGTTTTTCTGAAGGCGCAGTAAAGACAATCATTCCGGCATAGATTGGACACATAAAGCGGTGCGAAAAGAACCAGCCGCCGGCCGTAAATTTCAGTTTTAATCCGGTGAGCGGCGCGGCAAATCTCATCAATTAACTCATCATCCTCCGCCATCAGCAGCCGCTCCGTTTCCACGGCAGAAATTCCTTTCATTTCAAGGGCATGGGATAAAATCTCCTCTACCTCACTCTTATCGGGAGGGCAAGAATTCTCCAGAACACCTAAAATCCGGGAATGGTCAATAAAACCGGTAGCTGCGTTCGTCAAAATCCCTCCGTAAAAAAGCGCCCCCTCGGGGTGTAACGGGTATGGAGTAGCTTATGAGACAACTGTCCCAGAGGTTTCCCCAGAAACTCCGCATACAGCTGATTAATTTCAGGATTCTCATGTGACTTTCTTACCGTAAGTTCATGGTCCTCCGAATAAATCGCCCGTGCGCGGGCGGCACGGATCTCCGGGGATGTCGGAATCGGCTGGCCGCCACCGCCGAGACAGCCGCCGGGACAGGCCATCACCTCAATGAAATGATAATCCAACCGGCCTTCCTTTAACTTCTCCATCAAAATCTTTGCGTTGGCTGTTCCGTGGGCCACCGCCACCTTCAGTGTAACGCCGTCCAGCCACTGATACTCCGGCAGCGGATTCTCAATCGTCAGCGCCGCATCCCGAATTCCCTCCATTCCCCGGACCGGAGTAACATCCAGCCCTTTGAACGGTACCGGGCGCCCGGTCACAATCTCATACACACTCCGGATAGCCGCCTCCATCACCCCGCCGGTAGCACCGAAAATCAGCCCCGCGCCGGAACCCAGGCCCAGAGGGTGGTCAAAATCCTCATCCGGCATATCCTTCAGATGAATTCCGGCCTCCTTGATCATCACAGCCATCTCCCGGGTCGTTAAGCCAAAATCCACATCTTTATATCCGCTGTCCGACATCTCGGGGCGGTTACACTCAAACTTCTTCGCCACACAGGGCATCAGCGCCACCACCACCATCTTCTCCGGGTCAATTCCCGTCTTTTTCGCGTAATACGTTTTCAAAAGAGCTCCGAACATCTGCTGCGGGCTCTTGCAGGTGGACAGATAATCAAGATATTCGGGATAATAATGTTCAACATATTTTACCCATCCGGGGGAGCATGAAGTAAACATCGGCACCCTGACAGAAGAATCTCCATCCACCAGCACTTTTTTTAAACGTGTCAGCAGCTCCGTCCCCTCTTCCATAATTGTCAGATCCGCCGCGAAATTCGTATCAAACACATTGTCAAACCCCAGACGCCGGAGCGCGGCATTCAACTTCCCGGTTACCGATGTACCGGGCTCATAACCGAATTCTTCGCCGATTGCGGCCCGGGGGCTGGGCGCAGTCTGAATAATCACATGCTTTTCAGGATCATCAATCACATGCCAGAGCAGCTCATTGGGCATATTGGAGCGAAGCGCACCGGTGGGACAGCGGTTGATACATTGGCCGCAGTTGATACAGACCACTTCGGAAATCGGCTTGTCAAAAGCAGTTTGAATCAAAACATCATGCCCCCTGTTGGCGGTTTCCAGAGCCGAAACCTGCTGCAAATCAATACAGGTACGAATACAACGCTTACAGGAAATACACTTGTTCTGATCCCTGACAATGGCAGTTGACCGGTCAATTCTGAATTTCGGAGCCGTTGTACTGGGATACCGGTACCGGTCCACTCCATATTCCCTTGCCAGTGCCTGCAGCTCACAGCTTCCGTTCCGGACACAGGTATAGCAATCTCCGTAATGTTCGGAAAGAATCAAATCAAGATTCACCCGCCGCGCCCGGCGGATACGGGGAGAATTGGTCCGTACCGTAATGGGTTGACGAATCGGAAAAGCGCAGGCCGCCTGCAGCCCGCTCATCCCTTCCACTTCCACCACACAAATCCTGCAAATCCCCGCCACCTCAAGATCCGGATGATAACAGAGGGTGGGGATTCTCAGCCCCGCACTCTTGCACGCCTGCAGAATCGTTGTTCCCTTCTCAACTTCACAGCTGATATCATCAATCCGGACAGAAATCATTTCACTCATGTCTATCCTCACCGATACAGAATTTCGGTTTTAAAATTTTCGACAATGGACAGAAAAGCATTGGGAGACGTCTGTCCCAGCCCGCATTTTGAAGAATCCTTCATCACATCACAGAGAGCCTCCAGTTCTTTCAGATAACGAACCGAACATTCCCCTTTCTCCAGCATCCTCACCCCTTCCAGCAGACGGTAATTGCCTTCCCGGCAGGGCGTGCACTGGCCGCAGGACTCTTCCACAAAAAACTCCATGAAATTTTTCAGAACATGAAGCATATCCCGTTGATGGCCAAAAACAATAATAGACCCGCCGGGGGGCAGCCCCTCAAAGCAAATGGGCTGATCAAAATCCTTTTCAGCCACATTGAGCCCGGAAGCACCGCCCACCTGAACAGATTTCGCCCCTTCGCCTCCAACCTCCGCCAGCAGCTGATTGACCGTAATCCCCAGCTCCAGTTCATACACACCGGGATGCTTCACATCTCCGGAAACCGAAAACAGCTTTGTTCCGGTGGATGCCCGGGTTCCATGCTCTTTAAACCACTGTGCCCCTTTTGTCACAATATAGGGAATGTAGCAAAGTGTTTCCACATTATTGACAACCGTCGGTTTATCCCGGTATCCCGCTTCACTGGGATACGGCGGTTTATTCCGGGGCTCACCGCGGTAACCGTTCATGGAGGAAATCAGCGCGAACTCCTCCCCGCATACATAGGCCCCCGCACCCAGCCGGATTTCAACTGAAAAAGAAAAATCGCCTCCATTGATGCGGGAACCGAGAAATCCCCGGTCTTCCATGGAAGAAATTGCCTCTTCCAACTCCTTCTTTAAATAAACATACTCACCCCGAAGATAAATAAACCCCTGCTTTGCGCCGATTGCCACCCCGGCAATGGCCATACCCTCCAGAACCTTTTCCGGCTGTTCCATCAAAAGAAGCCTGTCCTTAAAAGTACCGGGTTCCCCCTCATCGGCATTGCAGATAACAAACTTTTCATCCGATTCCTGCTTCGCGGTCAATTCCCATTTCAATCCCGTTGGAAACCCCGCTCCGCCGCGGCCCCGGAGATTCGATGCTTTCACCTCCGTCACAACCGCCTCAGGCCCCATCTCCAATGCCCGGGTCAACGCCGCTCCTGTCACGAACTCCCCGAAGAGTATTTTTTTCTTCTCATTCTTCATTCCACCCCTCCGTACCCGAACATATCCTGATACTCCGACAACTTGAACGAATCCAGAATTTCCACAACCCGTTCCGGCGTCAGGCCCCCGTATGCCTTATCGTTAATCAGCATCGCGGGCGGATTGTTACACATCCCGATACAGTTGGTATACTCCAGGCTGAACATCCCGTCATCCGTCGTTTCCCCGAAACAAATCCCCAATTCCTTCTCCAGCACCCGAACAATCTGATCTTTACCCGCCATATCACAGCTGATTGTACGGCAGAGGCGAATCACAAACCGTCCGCGTTTCTTCTGGCCGAGAAAGGAATAAAAAGTGATTACACCGTGAATCTCCCCGATGGGAACACCTGTGTACCGGCTCACTTCAATAATCGAATTGCTGTCAATATGCCCGAAATAACGATTGATTTCAACCAGTATCGGCAGCAGATCCGTCCGGTTCTTCCCGAACTTCCGAAGAACATCCTGCAACTCATCCGTTGCCGCCCGAATTCCTGCGGTCATTTCACCATCCCCTTTCCTCTATTTCTCAGTTTTCGGTTCTTTTTCAGACTCCAACGCACCGAGAAGACAGCCGCTTAAAGAAATCGCGACACAATCTCCCTTGTTCAACTCGTAAAACACACGGGTACCCTTCCGCCTGGCCACCACAAGGCCCGCATAAGATAAAATCTGGAGACTTCTGGAAACACGGGCTTCTCCGACTCCGACAGCCGCTGCCAATTCACCGACACGAACCGGCTGATCCGCCCTTGCAAGTTCCAGCAGAAGGTCTACCCTGCATTCATTGGATAACGCTTTCATTTTCTGAATCAAACGCTCTTTCATGTTCCCTCACCCTCATTGTGAAAGATTACACTTTACAACCTAACACATTTTCTCCGCCTTGCAAGTGATTTGTTTCACTTTTTTCATCCGCCGCCCTTCCCTTTCCCCTCCGCGGAAAAGCATAGCCGGCCCAGTCAGAAAAGGCCGTAACGGCCGGAAATAAACAGAGAAAAGTGAGATGACTTTCCCCGGCAAACATTCGGGAATAAAAACAAGCTTCTCTTCTTTGGCGTTTTGCAGGGGGCCCCTCTCGCCACACCACGGCAAAAAGGCCAAGGTCTCTTCGGCAGACAATTTGTTCGAAAGCGAAACCCGGGACAAGTCCACCGGAAAGGGGCCGGGGTTCCATTCGCCGCCGCGACGGGGAGCAGGCCCGGCTGCGGGGGAAGTCATGTGCTTTTTGTTGACATCGGGGGGGCGGGATTCTATATTGTGTGTTGAGTTCAGGCCTTTGTGCAGTGGGAATTTGTTCCCCGTCAATCCGTGGGTTCACCGCTTGCGCAGAGGTCTTCAGTTTAATTAACGGCAATTTGGAATTGAGGATGGAAAAAATGGATGAAATAACCGGCCGCTTTCTGTTTGTGCTGCATTCGCATATTCCGTATGTAATGAATCACGGTGTCTGGCCCCACGGTGAACACTGGCTGTTTGAAGCAGCGGCAGAGACCTATCTCCCACTTTTAAAAACGCTCCGGCGTTTCGAAAGCGAAAAGCAAAGGCCCGCCATCAGTATCGGCATGACACCGGTACTGGTGGAGCAGATGAAGTCCGACGGTTTCCGGGAACGGTTCAGCGAATTTTTAAATGAAAAACTGAATCTGGCAATAAAAGACGTGACGCTGCTGGAAGAGTCCGGTGATTCCCGGATGGCGGCACTGGCCGGAAGATGGCGTGATTTTTATCGAGATTCCATTGACACGTTTCAGAATTTCTGCGGAGGGGACATTGTAGATGCATTCCGGAAACTTCAGGATGAGGGACTGGTGGAAATTCTGACCTCCGCGGCCACCCACGGCTATCTTCCCCTTTTGTCCCGGGATGCCTGTGTCCGGGCTCAGATAAAAGCCGGTATTCAAGTATATGAAAACGCGTTCGGAAGAAAACCCGAGGGAATCTGGATGCCGGAATGTGCGTACCGTCCGGCCGGAGAGTGGGTTAATCCGATTGTTCCGGAAGAGAGATTTGTCCGGAAAGGCGTAGATGAAATTCTGGTGGAAGAAGGGCTGGAATATACAGTAATTGACAGCCCTCTCCTCGGCAACGCCAATCTTCTGGGCATGTATTCGGAAAAAGAACCGGATTTTTCCAAAATACATTTTTCCAGGACTCCGTATCTGCCTTACAGACTCTCAAGCGGCCTGCAGCTTTTTGTCCGGGATCATGTTACCGGGTATCAGGTCTGGAGCCGGCACCACGGTTATCCCGGTGACCCGTACTATCTGGAATTTCATAAAATGAAAGATACCAGCGGCATCAAGTTCTGGCGGATTACCGGAACCGATGTGGACCTCGGCGGCAAACAGCCTTATGATCCGGAAATTGCGGAAGCCCGGATTAAAGAAAATTCGGCACATTTTGTCGGGCTGATAAACCGCCTGATGGCAGAATTTAAAGAAACAAACGGGTGTCCCGGTGTACTGGTGGCGCCGTTCGACGCAGAACTTTTCGGACACTGGTGGTTTGAAGGGCCCCGTTGGCTGTATGAAGTTCTGCATCTCCTTAAAAGTACCGACAGTGTCGTTCCGGTAACCTGCAGAGAGATGGCGGAGGTATCCGAAACAGCTGAAGTCATTGATTTGCCGGAAGGTTCCTGGGGGGAAAACGCGGATCATTCCGTTTGGCTCAACGACGAAACAAAATGGACTTTCCGGGAACTGTACTCGGTGGAACGGAATTTTGTTTCCTTTGTACAGCAAAACCGGGGAAAATGGCAGAAGAATTCAACATTGAAATCGGTATTGACCGAAGCGGCGAAATCTCTGCTTCTCGCCGAGGCATCGGATTGGCAATTCTTAATTCATAAAGAGTCGGCACTGGATTATGTGGAAAAACGTTTCCGGGGCCATGTTGGCGAGGTCGCCCGTTTTCTCGGTATGGCCAATATCCTGAACGGCAGAGAAAGACTGACAGCGGATGACGAGAAATTTCTGGAACGCTGCCACATGAAAAATGACTGTTTTCAAAGCCTGGACCTGACGTGGTGGTGCGAAGATGTCTGAATTCCGGAAAGACCCGGTACAAAACCGCTGGGTGATTATTGATCCGGACTATCCTCTGGACGACAGCGGCCTGTACAAAGTGGATTTACCCGACAATCTGCCCGCGCATGACCCGGACTGCCCCTTCTGCCCCGGAAAGGAAGTTGCAGCCGGACCGGAACTTCTCCGCTATAATTTTATTCCCAAAGAAGGGATTGACTGGGATATCCGGGTAATTCCCAACCGGATACCGGTTTTACGGGTGGAAACCCAAACGGAGAAAGAAGCGGACGGCATCTATGACTGGATGAGCGGCGTGGGAGCAGATGAAATCCTCATCGAATCCCCCTACCACAACGACCTGCCCCATCGGATCCAACCCAACCGGGTAGAGCAGGTTTTCTGGGCTATTCATGATCGGATTCTGGATCTGAGAAAAGACATCCGGCTCAATTACCTGTTTTATTTCAAAAACTTCGGCCATCAGGTGGGAGATGTGGTGGTTCATCCCCATTCCCGGATGATCGGCACCCCTTTTATTCCGGCAACGGTGGAAGAGGAGCTGCTGGGGGGTGAAGAATATTTTGATTTAAAAGAACGCTGTGTTTTCTGCGATATGGTAAAACAGGAAAAGAAAGCCGGCCTCAGAATGGTAGCGGAAAACGAATATTTTATTTCATTCTGCCCTTATGCTTCCCGCTATCCCTTTGAAACGTGGATTATTCCGACGAACCATTTGAGCCACTTTGAAGCTTCTTCCAAAAATCACCTGTACAACCTTGCGGAAATTTATACGGAAACTTTTCAAAAACTGTATCGGGTTCTGGGCAATGCCCCCTTCGCAATGGTTATGCACAACGGGCCGCTCCAGGAAGAAAACCTTCCGTATTTTCACTGGCATCTGGAAATATACCCTGTCTTGACCTGTTATCCCGGCCAGGCCATGGGCGGGCAACTGTACACCAACCCGGTGGCACCGGAACAGGCCGCCGCCGCCCTCAGAGGCGAAAGCGAATAGAACCATGCACATTGTTTTCGGCGTTTCCGAGTATTATCCCCTGATTAAAATGGGTGGACTGGCCGACTTTGCCGGCAGTTTCACTGAAAAACTGGCAAAACGGGGGCACCTTGTCTCTGTGGTGCTGCCCGGCTACAATGCCATTAACCGGGCAGCGGTTCCCGTTGAACCGGCCGGGATTCAATTTGACATCCCCATTGGCGCCAGAACCGTATCCGCTTCGGTGTCAAAGATAAATATTTCAGAAAATTTAACAGTTTACCTGATAGAAAATGAACACTATTTCAACCGGGAACATTTGTTCGGCACCGGGGACACCGGCTATGCCGACAATGCCGAACGCTTTTTATTCTTTTCCCGCGCCATACTGGAACTTGCGGACAGGCTGGAAAAAGTGGATGTTTTCCACATGAACGACTGGCACACCGCCATTGCCCTCTTCTATCTGAAAGAATACTACCGGAAACTGGGAAAATTTACCGGTGCAAAATCCGTTCTGACCATCCACAATCTGGGGTATCAGGGGCTTTTCTGGCACCACGACATGCACCTTCTCAATATGGGCTGGGAATATTTTACACCGGAGGGGATTGAATTTTACAATCACATCAACTACCTGAAATCCGGTATCGTGTACGCGGATGAAATTACAACTGTCAGTCCTTCCTATGCCCGGGAAATTCAGACTCCGGAATTCGGGTTCGGACTGGACGGGGTACTCCGCTCCCGGGCCGGACATTTGACCGGCATTCTGAACGGAGTGGACTACCGGCTCTGGAACCCCTGGTTCGACCGCCACATTGAGTCCAGATATTCCGCAAAATTCTTTGACCGCAAAAAGACAAACAAACTGGCACTGCAACGGGAAATGGGGCTGGAAGTAAACGGGAACACCCCTCTGGTTACCATTATTACCCGGCTCACCGAGCAAAAAGGGATTGATTTGATTCTGCCTGTCTTTGACATGATGATGGAGTTGAATATTCAGTTCATCCTTCTCGGAACGGGAAAAAATGAATTTGAAGATTTCTTCCGGGGGGCCGAATACCGGTACAAAGGCAAAGCGGTCAGTTATCTTGATTACAACGAGGCGGTTGCCCACCGGATTCAGGCAGGGGGGGACATTTACCTGATGCCGTCCCGCTATGAGCCATGCGGTTTAAGCCAACTTTATGCCATGAAATACGGAAATGTACCGCTGGTTCGCCTGGTGGGCGGCCTTCGGGACACTGTTACCACAATCGAACACGGGCCGGAAAACGCGACCGGATTCGGATTTGAATACTACTCCCCGTACATGCTCTATGAAACCCTGAAAAAAGCGGTGGAACTGTACCGGGAAGACCGGAATGCTTTTGATAAAATTGCCCGAAACGGCATGGCTGAAAACTTTTCATGGTCCGAAACCGTACGTGCCTACCTGGAGATATACAGAAAACCCCGTACCGAATAGCGGCGGACTTGCTCCGGTTTCCGAATCTATGCCTGTATCCGATACCGGCGGCGGCAATCTGTGCCAGCTGTAATCAGTTTCGCGTTGGTTCCCATACTTCCGGTTTCATTGCGCCGGGCCCCATATACTCAATGCGGTACGGATGAACAAAAATCACTGAATAAAGCGGGTCGTCAGGCCCTTTGAAATATTCTTTCAGCCCGTCATGCCAGCAGAGATTCCGGTCTTCCTCCGAATTGCTGACCTGTGCGGTACCGGCGATCTGGAGGTAACCGCGGCTTTGCTCCGGAATTGTGAACCCACAGGTGATGTGAACTTCGGGATTATTTTGAATCTGGGCTACTTTCCTGGAATTTGAAAAAGTAGCGATTCGGATTGTTTCGTCATCCGGGGCTTCACCGGTTACATAACGAACCCACGGTTTCCCTTCTTTTGTCAGGGTTGCCAGGCACATTAACTGATGGGGTGTGAGTATTTTCATGATTTTTTCTTTTAGTTGATTCATTTTTACCTCCCGGATTGATGAATAATGATTTATTATACTGAATTCAGGGGAAAATGTTCTGAAAAGGAGAAACAGGCATGCAACGGATACTGGTAATCAACTGTTTTAAGCGGGACGATTACGCGAAGGATTTTAACAGGGCAATTACCCGGAAACTGGATGGAGCCGATATCCAGGTACTCCGTATGACTGAACTGAAGAACGGAACCGGTATTACACCCTTTTCCCATCTCCTTATCTCCGGCTCGGAAACCTCCGCGCTGGACGACTATCCGTGGACTGCACCGCTGGAAATTCTGACCCGGGATTGGGTAAAAGCAGAAAAACCGGTATTGGGAATTTGTTACGGACACCAGTTTCTGGCGCGGGTTCTGGCCGGGCGCTCTTGTGTCCGCCGGGCAGAAACCCCTGAATTCGGATGGGCTGAAATCGAAATCTCCCCCTGCGCACTGGCCGGAACCCTGCGGAAGATTACCGCCATGGTTTCCCATTACGATGAAGTCTGCAACCTGCCTGAATCCGATTTCAGGATTTTTGCAAAAACACCCCAATGTGCCGTTCACCTCTTCCGGTATCGGAACCTTCCGGCCTGGGGAATCCAGTTTCATCCGGAATACGGCCCTTCCGAAGCTGAATTCATCTTTCAACAGGTCAGAAAAAGTGACCCAGGAGCGGAAAAACATTTCATCGGCACTCTTCCGGCACAACAACAGCTTGAGCCGGCCGGCCGGATTTTTGAAAATTTCCTTGCAATGTAAACGGAACCGGAACAGAAAAACTGACAATCATTGCCACCATCAACACAGATGCGGCAAGCTCGGAAAAAAAACCGTATTAGTTTACCCAACGTAAACTTGAGTTTATATTTTGGCTGCTTATGTCCGGAAATTACAGCTTTTTTTCCGGAGACGGTTTCTCCGGTGGAGGAGAAGGTGCCGAATCCGGGGCGGCATGTTGTCCGCACGCAGCAGGCGGTTTACCACCCGCAGCGCAGCTTCGTAGTCTCCGGCAGTGTGTTCCAGATACTTTGCCAGTTCAATTTTTGCCTGCCGCGAAGAAAGCCTTGCCCACACTTTTGCCGCCCGGGCCAGTTCCCCCCTCCGTTTCAATGCCAGTGACGCCAGCCACAGTGTCTCAGCCCGGACCTTTTCCGGAACCGGGCCGCAGAGGCACCGGGACGCGGCATTGATACAGGCATCGGCATTTTTGTTTTGAAGATGCTTTCCGGCAAGCGCCAGAAGGACATGGGGGTCATCTTCATCCTTGCAGGATGAGGCAAGGCATGACAGGAGACGTGCAAGAGAAATGATATCCTGCCGGTTGTGGCGAAGTACTTCGCGTATTTCGCCGCTGTCCCTGCCGAGGATGTAGTTGCGGTAGACACCGGGAACCATGGAGCCCGGCAGGTCGTTTTTCCTGAAAATCCCAAGCACCCGCTGTTCCACGTCAATGAGACGGAAGGACGGCATGTGATGTTTCCAGACAGAGCGGGATACATGGAGCAGGTCAATTACGTTCAGCCGGAGTTCTTCCATCCGGTTCAGAATCAAACGGGTGTTTAAAAGCGGAATATCAAAACTTTTGCCGTTATAGGTGACCACGGCGGGCCTGAATTTGAGAATTTCAGTCAATGCCGACAAAAATGCCGGCTCATCCGCCGGGGATGAAATGAAAAACTGATCAACAACCAGCCCGTTTCCTTCAAAGTAACCGACGCCGGCCTGAAAAATCATGCTCCCCGCACCGCCGGACAGGCCGGTGGTTTCCGTATCAAAAAAACACAGCCGGGACAGAGGCGCAGAAAGCCCGGTCAACATCCGTAAGTTTCCGGTTACGGGAATCTCATCCGGTGACAGTTTCACCCGGGTTTGCGTTTTGAACGGAAGCGGGTTTTCGGGGCCGGACGTTTTCCGTCTGCGGAAAGTGCCGGCATTGCGCAGATTCCGGAAGTTTACCGCCATTTCCCAATGGACTGGCCGACACGGACTTTTTCGCCTTCCCGAATCAACGGTTCGAACACCTTTTCGGGAAAGAAGAGAATAACGGTGGAGCCCATCATGAACCAGCCCAGTTCTTCCCCTTTTCCCCCCTGCTCCCGGTTCAGCGGAATTTCCCGGTCTCTTCGTCTGCCACAGTTGGTTTCAAAATCAGAAAATACCAGGCCGATCCGACCCACGTTCAAGGCACCCACCAACGCCATCAGCACCTTTTGGCTCCGGTGTTCCAGTTCAAGTATGATTCGTTCGTTTTCGGGAAATACGTTTTTAAAGTGGGAAAGGGAGAAAGGGTTCACCGGCAGCAGCCGCCCTTTCCGGTAGCTGGCGCGGGAAACATGGCTGTCAAAGGGAAAATGAATCCGGTGATAATCTTTCGGAGAAAGGTAGAGCTGCACAAAATAACCGCCCCGGTAAGGAGCCAGGTCCGTTCCTTCCGGCACAAGTTTTTCAAGTGCATAGCTTCTGCCTTTGATTTGAAATGCTTCCGGCTTTTCTGTCAGTGTTCCCATTGTCATGGCCAGCCCGTCCACCGGGGAAACAATAACAGCCGGATCGCTGTCCACCGGCCGGACCCCCGGTTTCAGCCGCCGGACAAAGAAGGCGGAAAGGGAGGGATATTCATCCACCGGTTTTTCCACTTCACTCGTATCAATGCCGTACATTGCAATAAAGCGGCGGGTTAACGCGGCCGCCAGCCGGCGGGGACGTTTCCACGCCGCCAGACGCCCGAAAATCCGGGAAAAAACAGGAGCGGACAGCATCAGCATAAAGAAAGCTTTCAATCCGCTGCGAAGGGACATCTTGTTTTTATCCGTCATAACTGACAACTCCAAAAACTTCTTCCGCCATGTATGAGCTTCGGACAAAAGGCCCGGCAAACACATGGGTAAAGCCCATTTTTCTGCCCTTCGCCGCCAGGGTATCGAATTCTTCCGGTGAGTAGTATTTTGCCACCTTCACATTGCGGGCAGAAGGGCGGAGGTATTGCCCGATTGTAACAATCTGAACCCCGGCTTCCAGAAGGTCAGACATCAGTGCCTGTATTTCTTCTTCTTTTTCCCCAAGCCCCACCATGAAACCGGATTTAACCGGAACCCCGGCCCTTCGGGAAGCCTGTTTCAAAATTTGCAGAGACTGCCGGTAGTCCGCTCTGGGGCGAATCCGGGGAAAAAGCCGCTCCGCCATTTCAATGTTGTGATTGAATACGTCAATGGGGCTGTCAATAACCGTTTGAAGGGCGCTTTGCTTTCCCTGAAAGTCCCCCACAAGTGCTTCTACCCGTGTTTCCGGGGTTATTTCTTTGATTTTCCGAACGGTTTTCGCCACAATTCCCGCTCCGCCGTCAGTGAGATCATCCCGGTTTACCATGGTCAATACAGCATATTTTATTCCCATTTCCTTCACCGTTTCCGCCACCCGCAGGGGCTCTTCAAAATCCACCGGGCCGGGCCTGCCGGAAACAATATTGCAAAAGCCGCAATTTCTTGTGCAAATATCGCCGAGGAGGAGAAATGTCGCAGTTCCTCTCCTGAAACATTCCCCCCGGTTGGGGCACATGGCGGATTCACATACGGTATGGAGCCGCTGTTCCCGGAGCAGAACCTTCATTTCGTGGAGTTCTTTCAAACTGATCCGTTCTTTCCGAATCCAGTCCGGCAGGCGGGTTACATTGCGATTATCCATGGTTTCAGCTTATCCTCTCTGCGGATTTTTTCCGCGATTGCTTTGGCTTTTTTCCATTCTTTGAATACACCGATTCGGACCTTATACAGGATTTTTCCGTGTTTTCTCTCTGTAACAAGGTACATGTTGTAGCCTCTGGCGGCATAGCTCTGTTTCATTTTTTCCGCCAGTTTCCGGTTCACTGTGGCAGTAAGCTGCACATAGTAAATTTTACCGGTTTGACGGGTCGAAGTTATGCGGCCTGTCTTTTTCACTGTTTTTGTTTTTATCGTTTTTTTTCGTGTTTTCCGAAGGTTCTTCTTCTTTGTTACCTGGCTTGGGGCTGCTTTTTTGCTCTTCTTATTTACCACCGGTGCCGGTTTTTGTTCCACTTTGTTCAAAGAAGGGGATTCCACCGGAAAAGGGGCCGGGGCATTCCGGGGCGGAAGCGTTTCTTTTTCCGGCGGTGTGATAACGATGGAATGATTTTTCTGTTCCACAACGGTAGGCACCTCATCCCCGGCGTTGTAGCCGGCCCGGGGAGCATTGGAACAGACCCATATCCCGAGGAGAAAGGTCAGTGCAGAAAACAAGAGCGCTCCCACAAGAAACCATGTAAAAACAGGTGGTTCAATCCGTTGTTTCATGTTTTTCAAGTCCTTTTTTCAATTCCTGCTGCACCGGTTTTCCCAGCACCTTTCCCGTCTCCACTATAAGCGCTTTCCGAATGGCTTTCAACAGCTTTTCAGAAAAACGAACCCGTTCGTCCTGCGGAACCGGAAAAACGTTTTTAAGAAAAGCATCCACATCCAGAAAGCCGTAATTGTTCAAATCCAGGTCATTGCATTTATCTTCGAATTCTTCCCGGACAATATCAAACGCGCGGTCATGCACCGACGAGAAAGCGGATTCTCCTTTCCCGTTGAGAAAGCGGTAAATAAATTCAAAATCTTCATTATACGCACGGACCAGGTCTTCAATTTTGTATTCCATTTCCTGAGCGCTGACATGGGGGGAAGACTGCCGGTGGAACTGAATGAAACCGCAATAACCCAGGCCGGCCAGGATTTTCAGTGTTTCAAATTCTGTCAGGGAAGAGTAGCTGCAAATGGAAGCAACCGTGTTTCTTCCGTTAATCCATTCCACAATGGATTGTTCTTCCACATCCGTCTCAAGATAACGAAGTATCTGCTCGGAACTGTCTGTAAAATCCGGACGGCATCCGGTATCCGGTATCATCTTCAGCACGAGGGAAAGAGAGTGATAGCGCCGCACACCGTCATAAATCAGCTTCCGGTAGTCAATAAAAAGCTCCATGGGAAGACTCCCGGCATCTCCCGGTTTCAGAAAAGCGTAAATCCCCCGTTTTTCCCGGAACAGTGATGTCCCCAGCTCCAGAATGTAGCGGGTCAGGGCATCCATGGATTCTTCATAAGTCAGAATCCCCTGTTCCACCAGAAGATCACCCATTCTCTTCCCCGCCCCCGAAAGCATCCCCGAAGTGGACTGGTATTGCTCCAGCGTAATGGCGCCTTTGTAGAGCAGGTATTCCCCGAAACGCTCGTCCGGGTCATCGGAAGAGATAAAGGCAACCCTGCCCTTCTCAAAGAACAGACGAACTGTCCGGCTTCCGGTTTTAAGGGCCAGAATACAATCCATGCGGTTTTCTCCCGCAGCCCGAATCAATATCGGAATATCAAGACCTGTGAATTCCCCTTTTCGTTCCATTTTAGACTCCGCCTGAATAAGAACGGGGCGCTGAATAACGCCCCGCTTGTGAGTTGCTATGGAAAATCACTTCCCTTTACTCTTTTTCTCTATCCCGGTTCTGCATAAAAAAGTCCAGCATTTCCAGCGGGAGCGGAAAAACAATGGTGGAATTTTTTTCCGTGGCAATTTCAGTCAGGGTCTGGAGATAGCGCAATTGAAGAGCGATACCGGAAACTTCCATCACTTCCGAAGCTGCCGCAAGCTGTTTGGACGCCTGAAATTCACCTTCCGCATGAATAATCTTCGCCCGCTTTTCCCGCTCCGATTCCGCCTGTTTTGCCATAGCCCGCTGCATATTCTCCGGCAGATCCACATACTTGACTTCAACAGCCGTAACCTTCACACCCCACGGATCTGTGTGTTTATCCAGAATATCCTGCAGATGTACATTCAACTTTTCCCTGTCAGACAGGAGTTCATCCAATTCCACCTGCCCCACCACACTGCGCAGGGTCGTCTGGGCAAGCTGGGAAGTGGCCATGAGATAGTTTTCCACCTCAATCACCGCTTTAATGGGGTCCAGAACCCGAAAATAAACCACCGCGTTGACTTTCAGGGAAACATTGTCCCTTGTGATGGTATCCTGAGGCGGAACATCCAGCACCACAATCCGGGTACTGATACGGACCATCCGGTCAAACGGCTTGAAAATAAAGATGATTCCTGGCCCTTTCGGATGGTGCAGAACACGGCCCAGACGAAAGATTACTCCCCGCTCGTATTCGGCAAGAATTTTAATACAACTGAAGAGGTACAATACGAAAACAATAAAAATGACAAAAATGGGTTCCATTTACGCCTCCTTGGGTTTGATATGTAAAACCATATTTTCAACCTGAATAATCTCTATTTCCTGATTTTTTTCAACCGGTGCGGTGGAAACGGCATTCCAGTATTCACCGTTTACAAAAACCTTTCCTTTCTTTTCAAAGGACTGAACCGCAAATCCGGTCATGCCGATCATCCCCTCCTCCCCGGAAATCACCTGTTTCAGATGGGCCTTGACCACAAGCCGAAGCAACAGAATAACCAGCAGCGCCACTGAAAGCGAAATGATGACAATTGTTCCCATGGGAATACCCATCCCGGGAAGATCATGCTTAAACAGCATCATGGAACCGATAACCATAGAAATAATTCCTCCAATTGTCAAAAATCCGTAACTGACTACTTTAACTTCCATTACAAAAAGCACCACTGCCAGTACAATAAACAGAATCCCGGCAAAACTTATCGGAAGTATCCGCATGGAAAAGAAAAAAAGAATCAGAGAAGTCACCCCGATAAGCCCCGGCAAAATTGCTCCCGGCGTTTTCATTTCAATGAAAATCCCGATCACACCGGCGATCAGCAGCAGAAAAACCAGTTCGGGAGAGGCCAGCCGGCTTAACAGTTTTTCCCGAAAAGAATAGCGGTAATCCAGAGTCGTTACCGGACCGGCCACAGGCAGATTTAATTGCGGATTAGCCGCCGCAATCCGGTGAACCAGATCATCTGTTGACAATGCAAGAAAATTGATTAGATTTTTCTCTTTGCATTCCTTTGCAGAATAGGCCAGGCTTTTTCGAACCGCCAGCTCCGCCGGCACCACTGCCCGGCCCCGCTTCTCCGCGATGGCCCGGATAAAAGCAGCGGTGTCTTCTACCATCTTATCTGCCATTACACTGCTCTTTCCCTTGCTTTCAGAGGGGCTGTTAAACAATGGAATAGCGGAAACAGGATGCGCGGCACCTGCGTTTGTTCCCGGTGTCATGGCAGCAAAATTTGCAGACAGAAGGATAAAAAAACCCGCAGAAGCCGCCCGGCTTCCGGCAGGATGCACATAAACCGCAACCGGTTTTTCTGAAGCAAAAATCGCGCCGGTGATGTCCCGGGTAGAAGACAGCAGCCCCCCGGGAGTGTCCAGCATAATGATAATCAGGCGAATTTCCGGATTTTCATTCGCATCCTTCAGCGCATCCAGAATAAACTGAGCGGAAACCGGTTGAATCGTATCCCGAACATGAATTACCGCCACCGGTGCGGGACTCCCTGCAAGGGAAAGCCCTGAGAACATCAGGCCGACTGTACAAAAAAAGACAAAGAGAAACTTTCTAAACATACATCTATTATAAAGAAGCCTGCGAAAATGTAAAGAACAGGATCCGCCGCTTTCTTTCAATTGAGCCGGGCCACTGTCCCAATGCCTCAAAATCGGTCAGGAATGGATCAGCGCGCTCTTTTTCCGTCTATCTTTCATCATTATCGAATTTGAGCTTTCACCGGAATTATCCGCATCCGGGGGCTGCCGGCAACCGTGGCAACGACCTGTATTCCCCCCTGCAAGCGGCCGGATTCTGCGGAATCCTTCACATTGAGCCAGATAATCGAAGATGTTTCGGATTTTACCTCAATTTCATAGCTGAATACCCTGCCCGGAAGCTGTACCCGGTCAACAACCAGTTTCTGCCCGCCGGTACTGTTCACGTGAATTGCGGCCACGTGCTTCGCACCGGGAACCAGGCCGGGCAGAAAAAATGAAGACGGTGTCGCCGCCATAGAAGGCATCGGGCGGATTGTCAGATAAAAAATGAGTTCAGGGTCCAGTTTTGAATTTGTAGAAAACGCCACCTTCATGTGAATCGGACGGCCGGCCCTTATCCCCGGCTTCAAGCAAAGCTCAAATCTTAAAGCCAAATCACCATTTGCAAGTGGACTGGCTTTCCATTTTAACCCGGTTTCCTCCATGTGCTCCTTTCCGAACAAAACCCGTCCTTTCCCGAGTTTTGCCGGGCGATTCATCCGGTTCCCGATTGTGATGACCTTTTCAACCGCCTTTCCGGGAACCACATTCCGAAATTCAATTTTAGTTTGATCCGGGAGCAGCTCCGCCTTCACCACAGCATTGAACGACACCGTCACAACGGGATTCGACTGACTGTTGGACATGATGGTTGCTGTTTTGTTCACCTTGCCATAATAGCCCGCAGTATAAAACCACAGCAACAGTTCCCCGGACTCTCCCGGCGCAAATTCCCGCTTGTTAATCCTGGGAACGGTACAGCCGCAGGCTGCATTGACTTTACTGATTTTCAGAGTTGCATCGCCGGCATTTTTAAATTTGAACACAATTTCCGCCCGGCTGTTGGGGTGAAGTGTCCCGGCATTCACATTTAATTTCTCAAACTGAATTTCCGCTCCGGCAAAAGCGGGAAATGACATCACAATTGCAATCACAACCGTCACCATAAACTTCATCTGTTCCTCCTGAAAAAATAACTTCCACAATAAGTTCGGACGCTTTGAAAAACTGAAAAGTTCCGTTCATCTTAAATTTCTACTCTGGCGGAGCAAGAAAATCAGCGCCGATGGGATCCGGAACCATCTCCGCCACAATTCTGCCAATCTCATCCAGTGCGCCGGGGCCCAGCTTCCAGCCGAAACAATCATTCAGCGGCGCCAAATGGGCCGGTTTCCACGCTCCCCATAGTGAAATACCGTCCGGCAGCATATCCAACACAAAGCGGAGAGACAGGTGAATGACCCGCTTTCCAAACCGCTCCCTGGCGAAAGAATCAAGCATCTTCACCGCCTCCAGATACCGGTTCAGGCGTGGCGGCTGAAATTTCGGGTCCACCTTCCGGGCATCCCCCTTTGAAAACACCGTGCCCGGGCCCACCATTCCACTCAACAGCCCCCGGCAAAGGGCACTGTACCCCAGAATCGCCGCTCTATTCTCCCTGCACCACGGCACCGTATCATTTTCAATTTCCCGCTCAAAAATATTGTACGGAGATTGCAGCACCTGAACCGGAACCGTCCTGTTGAAACACGCCAATTCAGAAACGGAAAAGTTACTCACCCCGATTAACCGGACCTTCCCCTCTTCCCTGAAACGGAGCATGGCTTCCGCAACATCCTCCATGGAAACTTTCGGATCCGGCCAGTGGAGTTGATAAATATCAATCACATCTATTTTCAGCCGCTTCAAACTGTCTTCCAACTCCCTCCTCAACCGCCCGGGAGACGCGTTCCGCCGAATCTTTCCACCCCCCCACTCCAAACCTGCTTTTGTCGCCACAACAACCCTGTCCCGTGCCCGGTACCGACGGATTGCTTTTCCCAGCACCTCCTCCGAAGCACCGTAGCCGTACACCGGGGCAGTGTCAATCAGATTAATACCGCTTTCCAGTGCCCTGCCCATTGTCCGGATAAAATCCAACTCGTCAGACCCGCCACGGAATGCTCCGCCGATGGCCCATGTGCCCAGCCCTATCCGGGAGACCGGCACATCCAGGCCGGGAATCCGGGTAAATTCCATCTTCATATCCTCCCGGCAAGGAGCCTCAAGACAACTGTTGCCTGGTGGCCGGCTGCCACCATCACCCGGGGAGCCATCAGGCCTTCCCCCGGCCCGGCGGCAGACTCAAGATCCCCGCAAAGAAACACATTGCGTGTTAATTGCCGGGTACGAATTTCATTTGGAGAGCCAATCCCCGCAAGGCCGGACGCAGTCACCAGAAATTTCGACCGAAATGAAGGATGGCTGAAACTTTTAACCATCATAGCTTTGGCTTCTACGCTGTCAAAGGCCTCCACCACCACATCACAATCGGAAAACACCGGAAACACCGTAGTCTCATCCAGCTTCAAACGGTGAAGATTAAGCTGTACAAAAGGATTAAACCGGGAAATACGTTCCGCCAGCGCATCCACTTTATAGCGGCCGATATCGGCAGCATCATAACATTGGCGATTCAGATTTGACGGTTCCACAACATCAAAATCCACAAGTACAAGGGCACCTATCCCGGTACGCGCAAGCGCTGTTGCAACGTGTGAACCCAGGCCGCCGAGCCCGGCAACCCCAACTGTTCCATCGGAGAAAAAACCCTGAAGCGCCGGACTGTTCCGGGCTGTCAACATGGAAACAAACTCATTATCAGACGGCATTTCCCCCCGGCTGATCAATACGACAACATCCCCGTCCCTGATCAAAACCCCTCCCCAATCAGCAGAAGCCACGGGAAATCCGTTTACAACAACGACATCCGGTATCTTCTCCGCACACTCAACTTCCAGAAGAGAACGAAGGCACACCGGGCTGTCCAGCCGAATCGTCTTCTCATTCAGCCGGATTTTAATTCCATCCCCCATCAGCCACCGCCAACCGGTACGTACAAAAAAAGATGGTCTCCATCCTGCAACACATAATCCAAACGCTTTTCCTCACGGTTCACAATCGGAATAATGTATCTCTGGTGGTCGTAAGCAATACCAAAATCATCCAGAAGTTGAGAAACGGTTTTTCCCTCCGCCACTTCCGATGTCCCGCCGCTGTCTACACCGGTAATTTGTAAGAAACCCGGGAACTCCAATACAATTCTCATATAAACTCCTTAGCGGAATTATCCGGTTCCCACCCTTCCCTGTCAAGGGGGCGTCGTTCCGGTATCCCCCTTTTTTCAGATCACCGTCAAAAACCTTACCCGTGTCTGTATTCGGGAAAACCTGCGAACCGTGTTCGGCTATATCGCTCCTTATATTACTTCAGAGCTGAAAAACAGGGGATATCAGAGCAACCCCGCAGCACAAAAACCAACAAGGCTTCCCAAGTTCTAAAATCCGGGAGAAATGTGCTATTCTATGATTATGGAGGATGTTTATTTCAGCACAGCGGATCCGTCCCATATCCGGCGGGAAAAACACAAGGCAAGAGAGCTCAGGAAAAGCCAGTGGTGGAAACGGAAACGAAGTTCCGGCATCTGCTATTACTGCGGCAGGAAGTTCCCCCCGGAAGAGCTGACAATGGACCATCTCGTGCCGCTGGCAAGGGGGGGGCGGACCACAAAAGGCAATGTGGTCCCCTGTTGCAAAGAATGCAATTCCCGTAAAAAATACCTGCTGCCCATTGAATGGCAGGAATATTTGGAGTCAATACGCCATGAAACAGAATAAGCGGGCCTTGCTGCTGGCCGTCATTGTACTTTTCGGATTTTTTTCATTCTTCTTTCAGGAATCCCGGATTCCATTCGCGGAAACTTCCGACGCAAGATACAGCGAAATCGCTTATGAAACCTACCGGTTCGGTAACTGGCTGATTCCCCGTCAAAACCGGATGGCACACATCACAAAACCGCCCCTTGTGTACTGGTTTGTGGCAGCCGGTTATGCTGTGTTCGGAGTAAATGAATTCGGCGGGCGTTTCTTTTCCGGCCTTTTCGGCCTTCTGTGCGCCTTGCTGGTATTTTTTCTTGCCCGTTTTTTTGTAGACAGGGATATTGAAGCCTTTCTTGCCGCAATCATCTTTGAAACCTCTCCGTTGATAATCGGCGCCGGGCGCATTGTCACCACAGATATTTTTCTCCTTTTTTTCACGCTTCTTGCCATGTACGGTTTTTTAATGGCATATCGGGAACAGAAAAAATCCGGGGTATGGCTTTTCTGGGTTTCCCTCGGATTTTCCGGCATGGCAAAAGGCCCCATCGGGCTGATTCTGGCCGGCGGCGTCATCGGCATTTTCCTCTGGATTGAGCATGAAGGGAAATTCATTAAAACACTGCTGAAACCCCTGCCGGTTCTTGTATTCCTGCTGCTGGCGTTCTGGTGGCCGGTTTTCATTATGCTGAAACTGCCGGGCGCGTTTAATTATCTTGTTGTGGAGCAGATGCTGAGCCGGTTTTCCCGCCACGGTTTCGGCCACCCGCAGCCCGTTGCCTTTTACCTCTATCTGTTCCCGGCTGCCACATTCCCCTGGATTATCCCGGCTGTGGAAGGGGTGTTTCAATCGGTCCGTTCCAAACGCTCCTTTGAAACGGTTCTGCTGATCTCCTGGCTTCTCTTCCCCCTGATATTTTTTACTGTTCCGTCCAGTAAACTGATTTTATACGTACTTTTTTCCGTTCCCCCCGCCGCCATCCTCGGAGCGCGGTTTGTTTATCACACATCCTACCGGGGCACTCTGTTAACCTACATTGCTGCGGAATCCCTGCTGGTTGCCGCAACCCTTCTCTTCTGGATGCACGGGCTGGGCCCCCTTGAAAACCGTTTTGCTTTATTTATTGCCACAGCCATACTGTCATTTAACCTCTTACTTCTCTTCGTCCGGAAATATCCTGTCGCAACCGTCTTGACAACAGCTGTGAAAGTACTGGTGGTAATGGCCTTTGCGCTGCACCTTCTGGGGCTTCAGCCGCTGAAATACATCAAAACCGCCAAACCCCTGGCAAAAGCAGTCAATGCGCTGGAAAACCCGTCTCATGGCGGGATCGCAGTCGTTTGTGACGGATTTATTGCCCGGAGCCTGACCCTTTACACCGGCATCAATCCGCTGGAAACAAAAATTGACAATGAAACACTGCCGGAAGAAGTGAAAAAATCCCCCACCATCCTCTCCGAAAAGAACCTCTGGCAGATGTTCAGGGCCCGGGTTCCCATGCTTTTTATCCGTGAAAAGCAGGACCATCGCCCTCTCCCTGGGAAACTGGCAAAAATATGGGAGGGAAAAGACTACATGATGTTCAGTAATTTACCGCTGTTACAGGCAGCAAAGCCGGAATTAAACACCGAAAACTAACCTTCCGGAAAGCGCCGCCAGCGAAGGCAGGCACACATCCGCCATCTCCCGGAGCTTTTCATTGCTGCCGTAACCGGTTTCCACCGCGGCGGTAATAATGCCGAGTGCCGCCCCCGCCTCAATATCAAACTCCGTATCGCTGATAAAAACCGTGCTTTCCGCCGTCAGCTGAAACCGGTTCAGTGCTTCTTTCAGCACCAGGCCTTTGAAATAACACAAACAATCGTATTCAGGCTTATACCGCCGGTCCGCCTTCCCTTCAATATCCCCCGCCGTTAAGATTCCGGAAAAGAAATCCCGGATTCCCAGCCTTAAAAACTCCCGTTCCAGCAGCCCGCTGTCACGGCGCAAAGTCGCGGCAATCACCGGCAACCCGGTTTCAAACATCCGCGCCAGCGCACGGCGGACACCGGGAAACAGTGTATCCAGCTGAAAAAGTTCCGGCCGGTCCAGCTTTGAATGGCGGAGAAAAAGAAAAGTTTCCAGCTTCTCCGGCTGCCCGCCGCGGGACAACAGAACTTCTCCGATTTCACGGGAAGAGGCGCCGGAAAGCCTCATCTCAACAAATTCATCAAAATTCAGCGCCGAAACCCCCATTTCCAAAGCTGTATCCAGAAAAGACTGATAATCCCGCCGTTTTACATCAATCACCGTATTGTCAATATCCACCAGAAAAGCGGAAAGGGGGCAAGCGCCCCCCTTTGTCACAATCTTTAAACCGGACTTGAAACCCGGCCCGTTTTTACGCAACAACACCCCCCTACGGCCTCTCCAGGACCCCGCCTTCCTTCGCGTCCGACCGCTTCAACAGCCAGGCGAAAATGAGGCCGACAAAGCCGAGACAGGCAAACATCAGCATACTTGCCGTATACGTGTGGGTTACATCCCGAAGTTTTCCGTTGAGATAAGGGAAAAGCGCCAGCCCGACATTCTGAATCATGGTAATGAGTCCGAAAGCGGAACCCACCATCTCCTTGCGGACAATAAGCGGAACCGCCGGCCACATAGCGGCGGGAACCAGTACGAAAGCGGCACCCAGCAGCATCATCGGGTAACGGGGCTGAATCATCGTGAATGCCATTAAGAGAAAGCTCGGAATCATCAAAAGGGAACCCACCGTCATCAAAGAAGCGCGTTTCCCGATTTTGTCCACAAGCTGCCCGGCAAAAGGTGCCAGCACCATGGAAGCAAAAATAATAATTGTAGTTGTACCGCCGGCTGTGGAGAACATATGGATAATATTATTGAAAACCTGGCCGAAAAAACCGCCGGTTCCCCCCGCTGTCAGCGGAATTCCCCACTTGTCATGGAAAAAATCGGTTGAAAGCGCGGTGAAGGGGAAAATAGCGGAATAAAAAGTTACACAGAGAATCGCAACATACCAGAAAGATTTCGGAAACTTCTTAATATCGGAAAGAACAATCTTGTCTTCCGCGCCCTCGTCCTCCAGCGCCAGCACCTTTTCCCCATGCTTATCCATAAGCCAGTAAATGGCGGCGGCGCCCAGAGACACCAGCGTAAACCCCACAGCCGCCCACAGGGCAGCCTTGTAATTATTGAAATACTTTGAAATCAACTCTTCGGTATTGAAAGAAAAAAGCGTGCCGAGGCGGCTGATGGTCAGCGCAATACCGAAAGAAAGCGCCAGCTCCTTTCCCTTGAACCACCTGGCCAGAATTGCACTCTGTGCCACAACCAGCGACTCGGAACCGGCACCGAAAATAAAGCGCCCGGCATAAAGCACATAAATATTCGGCGCGAACGCCACAATAGCCGCTCCCACAGCCACCAGAGTTGCAAAAATAAAACTGGCCGCCCGGGTACCGATTTTATCAATCAGCACACCGCCGAGAAAAACCGACAGAATCGCCGCGATACTGTACACCGTGTACATTGTGCCGATTGCGCTTCTCGGCACATGGAGCACCTTCAAAAGCGTCGGCGCAATGGCACCCACGGAATCATAGGCAAAATAACTGCCGTATGTCAGCAGACTGACAAAAAGCAGAATGGTAAACCGGTAGAGCCGCGTGCTCGGGTGAAAAATCCCATGTTCTGAATTCATCTCTCTCTCCTTCTTAAATCAAAACTCAAACACCATACGCAATCCATCTCAAACCGTTCCGAACAGCCGGTCGCCGGCATCGCCGAGACCCGGCAGAATATACGCCTTGTCATTCAATTTTTCATCTAAAGCCGCCGCGTACACCTCAATCTCCGGATGGGCATCACAGAATGCCCGCACCCCCTCCGGCGCGGCAATCAGACACATGAACTTAATATTTTTCACCCCTTCCCGTTTCAGCAGATTCACCGCCTCAATGGCGGAACCGCCGGTGGCCAGCATCGGGTCAATAAGGATAAACTGATGATTCTCCGCCAACGGGGGAATCTTAAAATAATACGTTACAGGTTTCAGCGTATCATGATCCCGGAAAAGCCCCACATGGCCGACCCTCGCCGAAGGAATCAACCGCATAATGCCGTCCACCATGCCGATTCCGGCACGGAGAATCGGCACCAGAACAACTTGAAGGTCTCCCATAACCTCGCAGTCCGCCTTCATCAAAGGAGTTTCAACCGTCGTCTTCACCAGAGGGAAATCGCGGGTAATTTCAAACGCCATCAGCATCGCCACCTCATCCACAAGCTCCTTGAACTCCTTCTTCCCGGTCAAACGGTTCCGGATATACGTCAACTTGTGGCGAATCAGAGGATGGTTAATTACCTGAAACTTACAACCTTTATCCATTTACCCCCCTCTCCGGTTCAGGAACCGGCTTCAATCCTTGTCATCCCGCCCATATAAGGCACCAGCGCCTCCGGCACCGTCACACTGCCGTCATCATTCTGATAATTTTCCAGAATAGCCACCACCGTGCGGCCCACCGCAAGGCCGGAACCGTTGAGAGTATGTACAAAACGCTTTTTCTTCTTTTCATCGAGAAAACGGATTCCCGCCCGTCTGGCCTGAAAATCCTCAAAATTACTGCACGAAGAAATCTCCCGGTACGTATTCTGAGACGGTACCCAGACCTCCAGATCATACGTCTTTGCAGCGGAAAAACCCAAATCCCCGGAACAGAGCACCACCGTGCGGTAATGGAGCCCGAGAAGCTGCAGAATCCGCTCCGCGTCATCCCGGAGCTTATCCAGCTCATCGTAAGAACTCTCCGGACGCACCAGCTTCACCAGCTCCACCTTGTTAAACTGATGCTGCCGAATCAGCCCCCGGGTATCTCTCCCGTAAGAACCGGCCTCAGACCGGAAACACGGCGTAAACGCGGCATACGCCACCGGCAGCAATTCCGCGTCCAGAACCTCCCCCGCGTGGAGATTGGTCACCGGCACCTCAGCGGTGGGAATCAGATAAAAATTCCGGTCGCCGCAGAGCTTGAACAAATCCTCTTCAAACTTCGGCAGCTGCCCCGTACCGTACATCGCATTTCCATTCACAATAAACGGAGGCAGAACCTCCCGGTATCCGCGGGCAAGATGGGTATCCAGCATAAAACTGATCAGAGCGCGTTCCAGCCTTGCCCCCGCTCCCTTCATCACCGCAAACCGGGCACCGGAAATCTTCGCCGCCCGTTCAAAATCAATAATATCCAGCGCCTCACCAATATCCCAGTGCGGCTTCGGTTCAAACGAAAACTCCGGCTTCTCGCCCCAATCGTGATGAAACCGATTGGCAGACTCATCCTTCCCAACCGGAACAGAAGAATGAAACATATTGGGAATCGTCTTCAAAATAGCAAAAAAATCATCCTCAATACCGGCAAGCTCCTCCTCCAGTACCTTAATCCGTTCTCCCGCCCCCTTCATCTTTCGGATTAACGCGTCCGCGTCGCCGCCCGCCTTCTTCAGCGCGCCGATTTCCCGGCTCATGGAATTCTTCTCCGCCTTCAGGTCTTCCACCTTCACAATCAATTCCCTGCGCCGGGAATCCAGCTCTTTCAGCGCATTCACATCCACCGCAGTGTGCCGGCACGCCAACATCTCCGCAATCTTATCCATATTCTCTCTGACAAATCTGATATCCAGCATAACTACCTCTTTCACTTTCCTGTACAGCCCTTAATTGTAGAGAAATCCCCCGCCAAAATCAAACGCATTTGCCACAAATACCCATTCCCCCCTGCACAAACGGAAAATGTGCGAAAAATGTCCCGCCGAAGGCGACGTACCCTTCAACTCCTGCCACCTTCTCTCGGCATTGTTGGATATTCTTTTTTTTCCCGGTTCTATACGGCAAACCTTCTTTTCTATAAGCAGTTAGTAGTAATTATTTTAGTACTGTGCCCGAAATTTTTGTAAAAATTACCGTAGGGGTTACAACAGACAATCATCAGAAACACAAAAATATACTAATGTTTTTTCATAAACTCTTTTCAGCAACTCCGCTATCCCCTGAATGATTTTTCCGTCGTGTTTGTACAATAAGATAAATGAATAATGGAATTCCAAGAGCCCAGATCACACTACCCACTAACTGGCCAAACTCTCTTGCTGTAATAGGGGTGCACCCAAAAATCAGCAAAGATTGAAATAAAACGTGCAGCAAGAAAATGAGAATGACAATACAAAAGACCACCACACCTATTCCAAATGGTTTTTTCTGCTCCGATTTGCGTTTTCTTCCGATTTTGGAAATGATAAAAAAAGCAATGAAATAGAGAATCATTACACAAAAACTGACAAACGAGCTCATTTCCATAACAACAGAAGGAACTGTCCGGTTGTCAACCTGTGGTTTCAGCAAAACAAAGGATTTAACAAAAGACAGAAAGTCCTGATCTATTGCCGGATCCGCTGATGCAGACTGAATCAAATAAAGATAATGAGACGTAATCAAATACGCGTGAAAGAAAATCTCATCTCCTGAAGGGCCTACCACTGAATAACGATATGAAAAAGAATCGGGAACCGGTACACTGGACATCTTGAATGAATGTTCTTTAAGTTTGTAAGCTGACTTTTTCAGAGAATCCTCAATACCCAGAAAATAACGTTTCATGTCATAACTATTATATCGGGCAATTGGAGTTGTATTTATGGAAAAAAGAAAAAATTTACCGGTTTTTGTATTTTGACAATAGAAGGATTGCATTGTCGAGTGCTCCGTTTTCATTTTAAACCATTTTGAATTGGACCACGGCGATTCTATTGAACAGTTCATTTTTTTAAGTACAAGCTTATTTCCATCCAACAGTTTGGATGGCACAGGAGATCCGAACCGGTGAGCCGTTTGAGCAAATACACTGTAAGTGATTAATAACAAGAATACAAATATGACAAATACCCTATTAATACACGGCCTCGTGCTTTCGGCCAGCCCACCCCAAATTAGATTTGAAAACATAATTACATAACACCCCTCATATTAAGTTAACATACACCCGTATCTTTCAGCAGTCAAGGAGAATCATATTCTGGTATCCCCCCCATTTTTTCAAACCAACTCCAGAAAAGCCAATGCCCCGTCAAACAGCGATCGCTGAACCGTTTACCTCTTGTCTTTACCGCGGAAAACCATTGTGGAACGAAAGGGGAAAACGCGTCCGACAACCACAAAATATCGGTTAAACCTCCTCTGCCTATTATTTGCCTGCCCCCTCTCTGGCTCAAGTGGGAGTGTTTGAAAAGGCAGAAAAATGGACAATTCCCTGATTTTTCTGAATATCTAACACCTTTTCATCTAAAACCCGACATCCCGTGCGCAGAGCGCGGCACTCATCCGGTCAGCCGTCTCAGCGAATAAACGCCCGGGCCGGTTCCCACCGTATACGCTCCCCGTCCCTTCTTCTGAATAATTGTTCCCCCGAAGAGGCTGTATGCTTCCCGGATAAATCCCT
>JAADGL010000047.1 GCA_013152385.1 Acidobacteriota bacterium | reverse complement strand
CACTTCCTTATTCCGTTCCCGGGCGGGAGCGGACAGCTTTGGTGTCCGCGCACCAACCAGGGGAACGGGACGCGACGGATTGGGCCAGATGGCGGTGCTTGTGCCCGGAGCGTGGGAGGAATTGTACGTCTGTACATGACGACAAGCGGAGGGCGCGTAAGCCGCCAGATGGCCCGAGACTTGAGCGTCCAGGAGAAGGAGGGGGGTGGGTTCTTCACAAACTGCCCACTTTCCAGAAAGCCGCGATCCACAAAAACGCAGTTTTTGGGGATAGGGGAATTGCGCCGCCAAGACATTGAGCTTGCTCAAAATGGATTGGCGGGGCAATTCCCCGTACTGACGGCATCAGCCGTCAGCGCGGCGGAACCGTCAATACGGAGCCGGGGGAAAATTTCCCCCGGCCTGTTACGTTCTTCGGTTCGGCAGTTTATTTCTTTTTTGCTTTTTCCGGTTGATCCTTCTTCTCAAACCGCTTCAGAATGCTGGGATCCACCGCACTTTTATTAACCATGATATCCAGCATTTTCAACCTGACATAATCGTCCCGGTAAAAAAGGTAGCCATTGAATTTCCCCTTCCGGGCACTCCGGGAAGAGTCTTTAATCAAATACCAGTCGTGGCCGTCAAAATGCGTCCAGCCCACCATATGTATGCCGTGGTCATCGGTGGAGGTGTGGTTGTAAAACCGCATTTCCCTGGCATCCTGATTGATGTATTTTTCCGGAATGTCAAAATCCGGCACAACTGCGGCATCGTATTTGCCCCGGTAGCCGGGTTCGGATACGTCACCGCCGATGGCGATGGTATAGCCGTTTTTCATTGCCTTTTTGATGATTCCATACCAGACAGGAAGCGGCACGTTGTAGCAGTCTTTGGTTTTGCGCCAGTTGTCCGGCACGGTGTATTCGCCTTTCTGCCAGAACGGCATGTATTCAAAGGATGTAAATTCAAGATAGTCATCCATGTTCAGCCCGCAGACATCTTTCAGAAATGCTTTGGGCGTATAGGTTTTGCCCTGATACTGAAAAGAAGTCGGGGGAACGCCCATGTATTTGTTCAAAATGGTCCGGGTATGGGCAAGGATTTCGTTTTCGTCCCACATGTCCAGTTTTTTCACGTAGTTGAGATAGCCTGTCAGCTCTTTCATTAAAAGGATATGATTAAATTCTTTGTGTCCGTTGACGTATCCGGGATACGCCGATTCAGGAACAATACCGTATTTCCGCCAGATTGCGGGAATGGCGTCCGATTCGGAGCCTTCGCCCACGAGAGAGTGGCCGTATCTTTTGACAAAACGCCGGACTTTTTCAATGTATTCCCAGTATACGGTGTACATTTCGGAGAGTTTTACTTTTCTCTTATGGAGCCGGTAAATTTCAGACTCCATAAAGGATGTGGTGCTGAAACACCAGCAGGTCCCGGTGTAGTACTGGGCGACGGGGGGGAAATGGAAAGCGGATTCGAAAACGTCCGGGGATGCCGGTACTTTCACATTGGAAAAGTCCATACGAAACCGCTTTTTTTCTTTCTTTTCTTTCTTTTTTTCAGCTTTCAGTTTTTTCTCGAACGCTTCCCGCTTCTGTTGAACGGATTTCAGCAGGTTGTCACTTTCGTCTTTCAGTTTTTTCAGTACCTTATCGGGTTTTCGGATTTCATAAACAGCATGGTCTTTTTCCGGTGTCCCCGCAAGGACAGACAGCGCACCGAACACTACGGCCATTGTCAGTACAAGCAGTTTTTTCATAGTTCCTCCAGTTTTTTGGATCTTCAAAACGAACCCTGTTATTTTAACACAGGGAAGTAGCAAAGGTGGGGAAACGGAATGCTGTGAAACCGGAACCGGTTGCCCCGGCCGGGGGCACAAATTATCTAAGCAGATGATTTACATGTACATAAACAAAGAGCGGTATTGACTTGTTTCTGTTTTTCATCGTGTTAAAATGTGGCTCATTGAAATTGAGGAGTAGCGGAATGCTGAATACAAATGACAAAAAGTGGCTCATGGAAAAGGCCGCTGTCTCGGAAGAACAGGTAACAGCGGTAATTGAACTTCTCAAAGAGGGAAGCACCGTTCCTTTTATTGCCCGTTACCGGAAGGAAAAGACCGGCGGACTGGATGAAGTGGCTATCCTTTCTGTGGAAGAGGGCCTGGAATACCTGAAAGAGCTCAATGAACGGAAAGCAACGGTTTTGAAAACCATTGAGGAGCAGGGAAAGCTCACGGATAAATTAAAGCTGAAAATCGAAACCATTCACGGGAAACAGGAATTGGAAGACCTGTATCTGCCCTTTAAGCCGAAACGGCGGACAAAAGGCAGTATTGCACGGGAACGGGGGCTGGCTCCCCTGGCGGATGCGATTCTCTCCGCTTCCGGCCCGGGGCTGGAGGAGCTTGCCCGGAAATTTGTAAACCCTGAAAAAGGGGTGGAAAATTCAGCGGATGCCCTTACCGGCGCCGGACATATTGTCGCGGAGCTTTTCTCTGAAAATGCGGATTTCCGCCGCAGGGTGCGGGATTTTACAGCCCGGAAAGGAATTCTGGAAAGCTCCGCATCCAAAGAATGGGAAGGAAGGCGTTCCAAATTCGAGCAGTATTACGATTATCGTGAAACAATTTCAACAATTCCCTCACACCGGATGCTGGCAATCCGGCGGGGAGAGCGTGAAAAGGTTCTGAGAACAAAACTGAATGTGGACAGGGAAATTCTGTCACGGCTGGAAGGGGAACGGATGATTCCCGCTTCCCATCCGTACCGGGAATGGCTGACCGCATCACTGGAAGACGCACTGATTCGACTGGTATTGCCCTCCATTGAACTGGATATCCGGGGAGAAATGAAAAAAAAGGCGGATGAAGAAGCGGTGTCTGTTTTCGCTGAAAATCTTGAAAAACTGCTGCTGGCGGCACCGGCGGGAAATATCCCGGTGCTCGGTGTGGATCCCGGCTACCGGACCGGGTGCAAAATTGTTGCGCTGGACAGAACGGGAAAACTCCTGGCCCATGACGTGATTTTCCCCACAAAACCCCGAAGCGACGAGGCAGGGGCGGCTGAAAAAGCCCTTCATTTGATCACCGCCCACCGGCTGAAAGCTGTGGCAATCGGAAACGGCACCGCATCCAGGGAAACAGAAACATTTTTCAGAAATATTGTCCCGAAAGATATTGTTGTGGCGGTGGTCAGTGAGTCCGGCGCATCCGTTTATTCCGCTTCCGAAGCGGCACGGGAAGAATTCCCCGATCACGATGTGACGGTTCGGGGTGCCGTCTCCATCGGACGGCGTTTTCAGGACCCCCTTTCCGAACTGGTGAAAATCGACCCCAAGTCCATCGGTGTGGGACAGTATCAGCATGATGTCAATCAGTCTCTGTTGAAACGAAAGCTGGATACCACTGTAATCTCCGTTGTGAACCGGGTGGGAGTGGACGTGAATACCGCGTCTTTTCATCTGCTTCGCTACGTGTCCGGAATCGGAGAAACTGTCGCACGGAATGTTGTGGCACACCGGAATGAAAACGGCCCGTTTCAAAACCGGGAAGAACTGAAAAAAGTCCGGCTTTTCGGGCCGAAAGCCTATCAGCAAAGCGCCGGTTTTTTGAGAATCCGGAACGGAAAAAACCCGCTGGACAACACCGGCATTCATCCCGAAAGCTACGGGCTGGTTCAGCGCATGGCAAAATCGGCCGGTATGGCTGTGGATGAACTTATTCAAAATAATGACGCACTGGATAAACTTCCGCTGGAAAAGCTGGTAACAGAAGTTTTCGGCATGCCCACTTTACGGGATATTGTAAAAGAATTGAAAATGCCGGGACGGGACCCCCGGGAGAAGTATGAACCGTTTGAATTCGCCGCAGGGATTGAAACACCCGAAGACCTTGACGAAGGGATGCTGCTCAACGGAATTGTCACAAATGTAACAAATTTCGGTGCGTTTGTGGACATTGGCGTTCATCAGGACGGACTGGTTCATATTTCCCAGTTAAGCAACAAGTTTGTCAGAGAACCGAAAGATATTGTTTCGGTGGGAGACCGGGTAAAGGTAAAAGTCCTGGTGGTGGACCCGGAACTGAAACGGATTTCATTGAGTATGAAAACTACAAGTCAGACTCCGGCGGAAAACAGTTAAAGAATCTGTTCGATCCGGTTATCTTCCCCCATGATGAGCACTTTCGGTCTGTAAGCGGGAATTTCCGGTTCCGAAAGGGTTCGGTATGTAACGATGATGATCCTGTCCCCCGGCATTCCCAGCCTGGCGGCGGCACCATTCAGTTCAAACTGCCCCTTTCCTTTCTCGCCTTTGATGGCGTAAGTGACAAGCCTGGCACCATTGTTCACATTGAACACATGAATCTGTTCAAATTCCGCGATGCCGGCTTTTTCCAGAATAGCTTCGTCAATCGTCAGCGAACCGGAATACTCAAGGTTGGCGCCGGTAAGGGTCGCCCGATGAATCTTGGCGCTGAGAAATTTTCGCGACATTTTATTCTCCTTCCGAGACATTTTGCCCGGGGCAATTGTACATCAAAAGGAAAGCCAGGGGAAGAAACGAATTGATGGAATAAGTGTGCCCATGTTTCTAAAAAAAGTGGTGCCCGGAGCCGGGATCGAACCGGCACGGGAAAAACCCGAGGGATTTTAAGTCCCTTGCGTCTACCAATTCCGCCATCCGGGCGCTGGAAAATCATACCATTGTGCCCTGAAATCGTCAAACAACTCCTGCCGGTATTTCCCCCGCGTGTGTCTTTTCCCCGGTGTTGTCCGGTATTGCCTGTTTGTTTATCATTGTTCTGCCGCGCGGCGTATTTCTTTCACGGCGATATCTGCCATTTTGCGCTGAAATTGTGCCAGCTCTGCCGCTGTGTGCCGGTTTTTCAGAAACGCATCGGCCTTATTGAAAATAAGGGCTTCCGTTTTCAGCAGTTCAGGAAGGTAGCCGGTATGCCCGCGGTTATCCAATTTATTGATTCGAAGGTAGTCCCCCATATTTCCTTTTCGCCGGGGACGGATAATGGCTTTCAGCCTGCCGGAGCATTCCCAGATTGCGGCTTTCTTTCCTTTCCAGAAAATACCGGGAATCTTTCCCGACTGTACCCACAGCGGAACAGCAATGGCCGTGAGGGGTTCGCCCGGAATAATCCACAGCGTGGGAAGCCGTTCCGGATGCTGTGGATTTTTCCCCACAATCACCACGCAGGCGGAGGTATAAAAATTGTCAATGCTGTCCCGGGTGGAAATCCATGTATCCGGTTTGGCAGGGAAAGAGCTGAAATCTTCAAATGACGGCTGCCCAATCAGAATATTCCCGGTGTCCCTGGAAAAGCGGCGGAGAATGTCCGACACCTGTACCGGCCTCCCCCCCAATGATGCGAATAATTCCGATGCCCGCTTGAATCGCAGATAACCGGCGCCTCTGTCCGGGATACCGCTTCGGGAAAAGTTGGTGTTGATGAGGTATTTTTCAGGTACAGATGCCGGGTCGAATTTTTTGTATCCGTGATTGTGAACCTCAAAAAGCATGGCATTTCCGTCGGCATCAATAACACCGAAATTTGCCTCCGAGCCGAGGTCCCGGCCCAGATTCGCCTCTATCAATTTTTCAAAATCGGAAACAGTCCGGCATTTCCGGAGGGCATCGGCCATAATAAATCCCTCCATGTCTTTCAATTCTCCCGGCTTTTCCGGAAGATTGTAGGCAGCGGTGTTCATAATGCCGAATCCTGCCTCATTGAGCCCCGCATAGCAGATACGCCCGGAAGAATCATCAAAATTAACCAAAGCGAGATAACGGTAGGGACATTCATTGACCAGCACGATTTTGTTTGACCGTACCCCGGTATCCCGATTTTTCCACAGTATGGGGGCACCGGACGCGGAAACAAAACGGCTGATAACGGCAGAAGTGCAGTTGTCGCCGGCAAAGACAGACAGCATGGCTGCCAGCAGAGGCAGAATTGCAAAAACAAGCAAATTTTTACTGCTTTTCATTTGGTTTTTCTCCGCTACGGCACAAAACCGCATATTTTAATTATTGTTCTGCGATTTCCACCCGGCGGTTCCGTGCACGCCCGTCTTCGGTTTCGTTGGAGAGAACCGGAGCAACAGGCCCCACTCCACAGGCTTTTAACTGGGTAACCGGTATGCCGAAACGCTGAACCAGCACATTTTTCACCGCTTTTGCCCGATTCAGTGATAATGCCATGTTTCTCTCGTAAGTTCCGATGTTATCGGTATGGCCGACAATATAATATTTCCGCTTTCCGTGGGCTTTCAGAAATTCAGCAATCGTTTTCAATTGGGCTGAGGAGCTTCTTTTCAGAGTTGCTTTACCGCTTTCAAAGTAAACACCATCCAGTGAAACGTGGCCCCTGGAACGGATTTTATCTGTCATAACTTTAGCGGTGACCAAGCCGGTTTTCGGAGCCTGAATTTCAATGGTATCCTGTGTAATGAGGGTAAATGCCAGCCCTTTTGGACTGTTCTCATAGTCTGTAATGTAGATGGCGGCATACACGGTACGGCCTTCATCCTGATACTCTGCGGCAATATAACAATGATTATCACCTTCCGGGTTAAAAGAATTTCCGTAACGGCCGAGATTCAACCCGTCATTTCCATAATAATAATTGCACCATTCCCGGGAATCATTACCCAATTGACGGTCTCCGTTTCCCGTAAAAAGAATTTTCCAACCGGCATTTTTCAGTGCGGTCAAATAGTTCGCATAGACATAAGCGGAATTGTTGTCCCGGGAAACCGTGTACTGAAGCCGTGTGATTTTTCCGGCAAGGTTCAATTTCTTTTTCCAGGTTTTTCCGCCGCCGTCCGGAACAATGGGGGAAACCGGCAGCGTATATTTATCCCATTTCAGAGTTTTGCAGTATTGAATTATGGAACCGGAAAATCGTGAAACCAAGGGATAATCCCGGCTGCCTGCCACATCACGATGGCCCACCCACTGATTATTTTCATAAAGATTCCGGTCAGCGGAAAATCCGGAAACAGTAAACAGAAACATGGCAAAGAGCATCATTACGGCGGTTTTTGATTTAATCATTTTTAGTCTCCTTCCTATATTGATAACAGACATCGGCAAAAAATCTATTTTCCGCATGAAAACAATTAAATTCAAATTCTCACATTCCGTTTGCGGGGGAACGGTAGATTGCGCGGCCGTCAAGTGAAACCGCGTAAATCGCGTTATCCGCGAAACAGAACCCGCTGATCGGGCGGGGATAATTCCAGCTTTCCACAATCTGCTGCCTGCCGTTCATACGGAAAATATGTTCACCGTCCGTAATCCAGAGCGCGTTATTGTGAAAAGTAACGGACTGAAGCACAGGAAAAGAAAAATCAACTGTCCGGTCCAGTACCAGTTTGCTGCCGTTTTCAAGACGGAACGCGAAAAGGCAGGCAGGAAGCTGCCTGGCAATCCAGAGACGGCTGCCATCCCACGCCATTCCGGAAATATTTCCCACATCCACCGGAAGAGGCAGGCGGCCGGATTTTCCCCAGAACACGAAGCGCCCCCGGTTATCAACCGCAGACAATCCCGCCGGCGTGTTGGTATAGCCCCGGATGATGAAATTCCCGGTCGCGGCAATAAATCCCGGGGTGTTATATTGCACCTTTCCGCTGACAAGCGGAAATTCTCCGTATCCGCCGTCACTGCACAATGCCAGTTTTCCCGTCTGTTTATCAAAGCAGATATCGGTAAACACGGTGGAAGCATTGCTCTGAAACACCGGCACCGGAAACACGGCATCAATGGAACACTCCACTACCGGAGCCGGCACAGCCGCAATCAGAAGCCCGGCCGCTGTCAGGAAAAGAATACGCAACATCAGTTTCATACTGCCTCCGGTATCAATTTTATTGATAATTTTACCACACCGGAGGTTTTCGGCAATAATCCTGTTCCCAATGAAACCGCTTCATATTTAATGAAGAGGATTTCACGAGCCCATTTCAGTTTCTATCCTCCGTGTTTTTTATGTCGGCAGGTTTAACAAAGATGGTTTTGAATTTACGCAGCAGAACAAAGCCCCTTCCCTTCCCTTTGCTTGAATAGAGGTTGTTTTTTGTTGTGTACTGAACTTCCACCGAAGGATTGGAGCCGGCGGAAGAATATGCCGCGGCCAGAGCCGCAGCCCTTTCCACCAGTTTGGGGGGAATGGGCACTCCTCCGGGATTTTTCAGGACAACGTGGCTCCCGGGGATGTCTTTGGCATGGAACCAGATATCCTTCGGCCCCAGCTTCTGCGAATACAGAATTTGATTTCCCAGCGAATTCCGCCCGATATAGGCAAAAAAACCGTTTTCCAATTCAACCCGGCGGATTCCGGAAATTGATTTTGATGTTTTTTTTGCTTTTTTTGCCGGCTTTTCCGGGAGAAGGCCCAGGAGGCCTTCCGGAGACCGGGCATGTTCCACCGTATACCTGTCATCCTGCAAAGCGGCAAGCTCGGACCGGACCACCTGAATTCGTTCCCGGATTCGGGGAAGTTTTCGTTTTAACCTTGCGGCTTTCCGGTAAAGACGGCTGATATTTTCAGCTGGGTCCAGTTCAGGATCCAGAGAAATAAACAGCATTTCCCCGTTCTGCAGATCAGGAAGCCGGATTTCTTTCATTCCCGGTTTCAATTCCCGAAAATGGGCGGAAAGGGTTTCGGCCTTCCTCAGCAGTCCGGCGGCTTTGTCACAGGAAAGTTGTTCTTTTTCCAGTTTATTCAGTAAATTCTGTTTCTTTTCAATTTCCCTGCGAAGTTGCCTGTCTGCCCGGGAACGGGCATGACGAAAAGAACCGTTTTCCAGTTCCCGCAAATGAAGCTCCGACAGTGCGGTACTCATATCCGGCCGAACCGCATCCGGCTCTCCCAGGGCCTTCATGGGAAAGGGGAAAACACGGTTTCCATACACAAATCCACGGCCGGGTTCCGCTTTACGCAAAAGACGCAGCAGCGCACCGGGGTCTTCACCGGCAAAAAGTTCCGCGGCAAAAACCGGACCGAGGCCTCTGAACGCTTTCATTAGCGCTGTGGAATCCGGAAAACATTTTATATCTTCCGGTTTAAGCTCAGCAAGAGGCTTCCGGCCGTCTTCCGGCCATAGAAAACGGGTTCCCGCAACAGCTTGGGGGTCATTCCGGCTCCAGATCACTTTCATATCGCTGTCGGTAATTGCCCAGCGGGTGGGAACGGAAGCGGCATTGACAATAAAATGAAAAAGCTGTTCTTCGCCCCAGATTGCCAGCTTGGAAATATGAAAATCAATGACCCGTTCATCGAATGGCTTCTCAATGGCAAGAATCGTCCCCCCCTCCATATACTTTCTCAGAACATTGATGTCGGACCCCCGGGATGCCCCGGCTGAAAAACGGGGTTCCGAAAGGAAAAAGGGGGCGGAACGGGGAACAGACGAAAAAATCAGGTAGTGGGTTTTCAACCGGAATTCAAGATATCCGGACCGCAAAGACACCCGGCTGATTTTTGCCTGTGTTTTTACAAAATTTTTAATTTCGTTTACGAGGTAGTTTATGCTAATATTCTCCATGGCATGGGGATTTTACCACACGCCCCTGTGAATCTCCCAATGCCGATAAATAGCAAAGTTGAGATAATCCCTTAAGTTAAGTTACGTTTAAGGGGGGTTTTTGACTGTCTGTGATTATTTGACTGAAGGAGCTTGGCAATGAGTTCGGTAATGAAAGAAACTTTTTTTGCAAAAAAAGAGTCGGTTGACCGCAAATGGTTCGTGGTGGATGCCACAGGCCGTCCCGTAGGTAAGCTGGCGGCGGAGATTGCACGGATTCTCCGGGGAAAGCATAAACCCGTGTATACACCCCATGTGGATACCGGTGATTTTGTTGTGGTTATCAACGCCGAAAAGGTGGTGTTCACCGGCAACAAATGGGACCAGAAAATGTACCGGTGGCGGACTACTCGCCCCGGCAGCATGAAAGAAAGAACCGCCCGGCAGATGCTGGACAAGCATCCTGAACGGATTCTGGAACACGCGGTAAAAGGAATGCTGCCGAAAAACCGGCTGGGAAGACAAATGTATAAAAAGCTGAAGGTTTACGCAGGGGATCAGCATCCCCATGAAGCGCAGAAACCGGAAGCATTAAGCCTGTAACGGAAGAAGTAGGAGGATTTTAGTGAGAAACCTTCAATATTATGGAACCGGCCGCCGGAAAACAGCGGTAGCCAGAGTGTTCCTGAGACCCGGCAAGGGTAAGATGATAATCAATCGGAAACCTGTTGATGAATATGTGGACAGCGACATTCTGAAGATGATTATTCGCCAACCCCTGCAATTGACGGAAACAACCGATAAGTTTGATTTGTATGTAACCGTCAAGGGTGGCGGGATTTCCGGCCAGGCCGGGGCAATCAGACACGGAATTGCCCGGGCACTGCTCGAATACAATCCCGAATTGCGGAAGCGGTTGAAAACTGCCGGATTCCTGACCCGTGACCCGAGAATGAAAGAAAGAAAAAAATACGGGCAGCCCAAGGCCAGGAAAAGATTCCAGTTTTCCAAACGTTAATTATCAAACCAATCTTGCAAGGAACCTGTTAAAGGAGGTATTCGTTGGTAGACATTTCCATGAAAGAACTGCTTGAAGCCGGAGTTCACTTCGGACACCAGACCCGCCGCTGGAACCCTAAGATGAAAAAGTACATCTTCGGAAGCCGGAACGGCATCTACATTATTGACCTGCAAAAAACAATGAAACTTTTCCGTGAAACAGCCGCATTTATCACCGACTCGGCCGCGAAAGGGAAAAACGTCATGTTTGTCGGGACCAAACGTCAGGCGCAGGAAGCCATTGAGAGTGTCGGGCAATCCGGTATTCCGTTTGTCAATCAAAGATGGCTGGGCGGAACCCTTACAAATTTCAGCACCATTAAAAAGAGTATTGACAAACTCAATGACCTTGAAAAATTGCTGGAAAGTGAAGAAATTGAAAATTATTCCAAAAAAGAACGCTACGGCCTGGAACGGAAACGGAATAAACTGCTGAAACTATTCCGGGGCTTAAAAGAACTGAACCGGATTCCGGATATTTTGTTTGTAATTGACCCGAAACGGGAAAAAATCGCAGTACAGGAAGCCAGAATCATGAATGTCCCGGTGGTGGCGGTGGTGGATACAAACTGCGATCCGGATGTCATTGACTGGGTAATTCCCGGAAATGACGATGCGATCCGCGCCATCAAACTGTTTGTCAGCAAAATGGTTCAAGCGATTCAGGAAGGCCGGGATATGGCCGGCATCAATCAGGAAATCGCGGAAGAAGCTCTGAACGCCGAAGAAGCCGTATCGGACCCGGAACCCGCACCGGAAACACCAAAAGCCGAGGTTAAAACGGAAGCGAAAGCCGAAGTAAAAGCCGAAGCAAAAGTAAAACCGGCTTCCGAAACTGAAAAGAAGGCGGAAAAAACAGAAAAGACCGCGGAACCGAAAACAAAAACCGCAACTGAGAAAAAGCCGAAAGCGGAAGCAAAAAAAACGGCAGCACCGAAAACCGGGAAAAAAGCCGAGAAAGACGGTGACACTGGCAAAACAGAGAAAAAAGCGAAAAAAGAAACCGCAGTGAAAAAGAAAACCGAAAAGGCAAAAGATTCCGAAAAGGCTGAAGAAAAGACTGCGAAAAAAGCAAAACCTGCAGCAAAAAAAGCCACTAAGGAAAAAACTGAAGAGAAAGTGGAAAAAAAAGCCGAACCCAAGGCCAAGAAAAAAGCCGCCGCTGACAAGGAAGAGAAGTAAGGAGACGTAGGAATGGCAAATATTACTGCAAGTCAGGTAAAAGAACTCCGTGAAAAAACCGGCCTCAGCATGGGTGAATGCAAGAAAGCGCTGGTGGAAACCGGAGGAGACATTGAAGGAGCCGTAACACTGTTGCGGAAAAAAGGCTTGAATGCCGCTTCCAAAAAAGCAGGCCGGAAAACAGCTGAAGGCCTGGTGGGAAGTTATATCCACTCCAACGGAAAACTGGGTGTATTGATTGAGGTTAACTGCGAAACAGATTTTGTCGCACGGAACGAAGCGTTTCAGGAGCTGGTAAAAGACCTTGCCATGCACGTGGCGGCCAGTGACCCCCGATTCGTCCGGAAAGAAGATGTGACAGATGAAGTAATGGCCAAAGAAAAAGAGATTTACATGGATCAAATCCGTTCTCAGGGAAAACCCGAAAATATTGTCGAAAAGATTGTTGCGGGTAAAATGGGGAAATTTTACGAAGAAAACTGCCTCATGGAACAGCCTTTCGTAAAAAATCCGGATTTGACAGTGGGTCAGCTGATTTCATCAAAAATTGCCGAAATCGGCGAAAATATCCAAATCAACCGGTTCTCACGTTTCAAAATCGGAGAATAACTCCAACTTACATTTTCACAGCACCCCCTCCCTTTGGAGGGGGTTTTTTTTATTCAAAAAAGGTTCAGTGAATTATCCCTGCAAGCAGAAAGGAGGCCGCAGTCCGACCGGCAAAAAACCATGATGAAACAGTAGCAAATCCATAATAAAACAGCGACACAACACCCAGCCTCCAGTTTTGAAATACGAATTCGGGAGCAGCGATCCGCGCAATCATAGACACAATCAGAAATAGTATCATGAACAGAAGGACTTCAGCCGTATATGTCACAAGCAACTGGCCTGCATTTTCCTGAAGTTCAGTGCCGATTCGTCGGGCAGAGCCGGTTTTCCGCTGCCGAAATACCGGACTTTCCTCAACATGGGGCCGGCTCTCTGGCAATATTGTTTCACCGGTATCCAAATCGTTCCCGGTTTCCGGGAAAATCGTCTCCTCTTCCTCTCCGGGGACATTCAAAGGAAACAGAAATTGCGACTCTTCCCCACGGTTGCGAATAACAGTGTCAAAAAGCAGAGAATACCGAAGATCACAGCCACAGCGTTCGCAACTTTTCACCTCATCTTTGTTGAGATGGCCACAGGATCTGCATTTCACCGGCATATCAGCTTTTCCTCAGCGGAAGAAAACAAACCATTCATCTGCCTGATGACGGTCAATTTCCGCACTCAAGAGCCGGTTTACAACCATCATGTGTTTTTTCAAAGTCGAATTTGCCGGATCCAGAATCTCCGCAAAGGCAAAATCCAGTTTTGCATCATTGGGTTTGTTGTTGCGGACATTGTCAATTCCGGCTTGTACATAAAGGCGAATCAATTGGTTTTTATATTGGATATCATCCGGATTGGATGACAGAATTGTGTAAATACTATCAATTGCATTGGCATAGTCTCCACGGGAGAGAGCCCGCTTTGCCCTTCTCTTCAGCTTTGAAACATTCACTTTTCGCAGCATTTCATTCCGGGCTGCGTTTAAAAACTGCCGGTCTTCCGGTTTCAAAGGGTGAATGGAATCTGCATGAAGAAGGAGATAGTAAGCAAAAAGGTAGCGGTGTTCATTGTAAAACTCTTTTGCACGCTGAGTGGATGCCTGATAGTCCCGTTCCCGTTTCAATTGAAGATCGCTTTCCGGGCGGTTCACAGCCGTTTTGACCGCATTCTGCTTCTTAAAGTTCTTGTAGAATTGCTGCAACTTAATCTGGGGAATCAGAAAATACGCAACAATTCCCAAAACAAGAAAAATTCCCGCAACGATACCAATTGAAACCAGCCGTCTGTTGCTTTTCACCATCACAACAGCCTGCTGCTTGCCCTTTTTCCTCGGCGGTGCAGAAAACTGCGGAACAGGAGCTGCCGTAGTTCCATGGGGTGCGGAAGCACCGAGATTTTTGGCATCAAAATCCAATTCAAGGGAAGATTCCAGATTCGGCGGTTCGTCTGACATCCTTCTCCGGGCAGTCTCCAGTAAATCCTTCAATTCCAGATGCTCGGGATGCTCCTTAAGGTGCTGTTCCAGAATCCGTACCGCATCCGCCGAACGGTGAGCGGCAAGCAACTCCTCTACTTTCGCAGAGATGGTACTGATTCCATACTGACGGGACAAGCCCTGAATGTATTCCCTGGATTCTTCAATCTTAGGCGAAGGACCGGAATGCTGTTCCAAAATCTTCAATGAATTTAGTGCCTTATCCACGTCTCCTGCCCGAGCCATGGCAATTATCCGGCTGATCTCGGCCGGGTCCGGTTCCCCACTCTCCGCAGAAGCCGCCACTCCGCCTGAGGGGCCCGGCACATCAGGAGATTCATTTTCAACTTCCCGGCTGGCATTTGCGATATATTCTTTTAAAATCACATTGTCCGGATCAAAATGCAGCCCGTTTCGCCAGATTCTCAACGCGTTCTCCACATCCCCCACCTCATAGAGCGAAACACCACGCTGAATCAGTTCATTGACATCTGTTTCATCAGACATCCCGAATTCTTCAAAATTGTCTGTAGCCGTCGGTTCGGCAACGGAAACCTGTTCTTCCTCCGAAGGGGGGGACTCTGAATCTTCTGCTTCCTCCACGGGGATTTCCGACTGAGTGTCATCGCTGGCTATTCCCGCTGCCCAGGATGCCGAAATCACTTCGGTAATCGGGTCTTCGAGTGCGGGGTCAATATCCTCCGGGGTAATTTCAAGATGTACAACTTCCTGGTTGCGGCTTTCTTCCCTTGCCGCTTCCACAAGGATTTCAAAATCCGGGTCATCCAGCCCGGATAGAAACTCCTCATACAGTTCCAGAATTCGTGAATACCTCTTTTCATCCAGAAGATGCTTGAAGTTTTCCAAAGCCTTTTTTCGGGAAACCCTATACAGTTTCTGCACTTTCTCATGCTGAATCCGATTGTGAAGCGGCGCAATCAGCCGAAGGGCTTCATATACCCGCCCTTCCTTATAAAAATCGGCAGCTTGTTTGATTCGTTTGATCAGTACGGCTTTGTCCATATACTGATTCTACCGGAGTATGCCCGTCAAAGTCAATAACCCATTGACTGATTCAGAATAAAGATAACAAACCTTGTGCCCGAAGGGCAGTATTCGTGAATTACAAAAACCCGGTCCACCCGTTTTTCCCCGATACAGCCGTGACATTGCATATCGGACACACATGGCGGCGACAGGCCGAGACGCCGGGCATTCAACGGAGTGGCAATATTACGAACCCGTTTTACAGCTTCCTGCAGGGTTGTGGAAAGCTTGTTTGAAGTCACGATAAACAGAATGTTCTCCGGCCCGAAAACAGATGCGGCCACCCGGTTTCCGATTCCATCCGCGTTTACAATAATTCCATCTTCCGTAACGGCATTTACCGCTGTCACAAATAAATCGGAAGAAAGCTGTTTTTTCCGTATGGCAGCTTTGTCAACATCCGGCTCCCAATGGTCAAAAACGATTTTTCCCTGTTCTCGTGCAAGGCCGGGGAGATCCAATTCCCGCGTTGTAACCGAGCCGCCGAACCCCACAGAAACCACATTTTCCAATTCCTTCTTAAAAGCAGCCAGGAGCGCTTCACGGGTCTCAAAGAGGCCCACATCCCGAAAACCGCGTCTGTGAAAATGACGGACAAGCCCGGCCAGTTTCTCATTCTGCATTGTTCAGTAGCCTGATTTTCATTCCGCCGCTTTTTTCAATCCGGTAAACCGGATAATCCCCGGGAACATCCCGCCACTCCGACGGATAAATCATGGTGGACCAGAACCCGTAGCGATAGAGGGCATCCCGGCTTTCGGGTTCCAGCACCGCAACAGCCAACTGACGAAAGAGCTGGGAACGATTCAACGGTACGGCATACCAGCCGGCGGGGATCGTTTTTTCCGAACTGCGCCACTTCCCCTCCACCGTATCCATCATGACATGCCCCTGAAAAGGGCGTGTTTTATATGTAATCTTTGAAAAATGGTAAATCCTGCAATTTGCAGTAAACGGAGAAAGGACGGTGTACACCTGAATACCGTGCTGCCGCAGTTTTTCTTTCAACCCATTCATCCCCGCCGGAAATACGTAAGCACCGGAAAATTTTTTCACATCCCCACTGAAATCGCCCATGAAATCCAATCTTTTGTCCACCCGTTCTGCGGTAACCACCCGCCGGCCGTTTTTATTCCGGTATTCCCGAAACCCATGGATGATAACCTTTTCGGGAAATGCCTTTGCCTTAACATTGTAGTGAAACTCAACACCGGGGCGGTTTCTGAACCTGCGAACCAGTGCTGTCATTTCGTCCTGATGCGAAAGAGTGAAGTGAAGCAGGCTGTCCAGAAAAGCGTAACAGGCCCGAATCCGGGTGGAAAAATCCGCATAAGCATAATTTTCATCAAGAAAAGAAAATGCCCCCTTTACACCGAAATAGTCCACGCCCACCATAAGCACAGACGGAAACTGTACCCACTTTTTCGGATGGGCGGCATCATCAAAATTTCCGTATGGAATCGCGGCAATTTTGTAATTCTTCCAGGCATACCGGTTGAGCCACGGGCGGAGAATCGCATAAATATAACGGTGCACAGCCTCACTTCCGTTGGCACTCCTGCCCCAAATCCAGGTCAGGGGCTCCGTATGGTGAGAACCGTCCGTGGTATGACAATCCACATAAACAAGGGGAAGCCAGCGGTCGAACAGACGCACCAGCGCACGGTCTTCCGGGCTTTCCAGTTTTACGAAATCCCGGTTCAAATCCATATTCAGCCCGTTTGTACGGACACCGACCCCGTTTTTTATCTGTTGATAAACACGGTGAAGCGGACTGATTTTCTCATTTCCGTCCGGATTGAAGACCGGAACCATCAAAACAGTGAACCGTTTCAAAGCTGGATGGCGGTTTTTCAGCATATCCCGTGCCAGCATCTGCAATGCTTCTTTGCCCTCAACTTCCCCCGCGTGGATATTGGCCACAAACAGAATCACCGGTTTTTTTGACTGCCCCGGAACCGTTACAACAGGATTTCCGAGAATTACCAGCGGAATTCTGCGGCCCTCAAAAGTTGTTCCGATGGAACTGAGAACCACCTGATTCGGATATCTTGCCTGAAGTTCACTGAAAAAAGAAATTACATCCTTCAAATGAGATGTGCTTTTATAATCCGTCTGTTCCGGAACCGTCTGCAGCGTCTTCGCCAAAGCGGTACTTCCAGCCACAGGAATCAGAAAGATTGACACGAAAATCAAAAGCTTCTTCATCATTATCCCCTTTACCGGCCTTTCTGATAATATTCTGACAGTCTGCAAGTTCTTCGTCAACAGGAAAAGAATCTTCCATGCCGGGCCCTGTCTTCCATTTCCCTTTCCCTCCAACCGGCCTCAAAAAAATTTTCCGGCTCAACACCGGCCCGGAGAACTTAATTTCTTTTCTTCCCCGGAATTGCAATGCCAAGTACCGCTATCAGAAAAAGAAGCGTCACCGGTACACCGAGGACAAGGAGCAAAAAACCGCCGGTCAGTACGGCTCCCACCGCACCGCCGCCATGATCCAGGGCATCCACAAGGCCGGCTGTAAAAACCAGTTCCCCACCGCTGCCTTTTGCCACAGCCACGGAAGCGGGAAAAACCAGCCCGGTGAGAAAACCGTCTGCCGCCATCAGCAGATAAAATCCACCCGCAGGAAGCCGCACTCCGCCCCATTGAATCAGGAGAAATACTGCAATCATAAAAATCATGGCCGCAACCGCAAGCTGCAGCAGAAATTCTGGTTTTTCCGATACACTGCACCACCGAAATCCCCTGTTCCCGCACCATGCGCCAAACGGCAGGCCGGTCATGAAAAGTCCGATTAAAAGCCCCGCTTTGCCATACACCATCCCCACCTCAGACTGGAAAACATACACCACAACCAATTCCAGCGACATGGCACAAAACCCCACCGCTCCCGCCACAATCAACGCAGATGCCCGGCGCTTCCCGTCAACCCCAAAGGAAAGTGCCGAAAATAAAAGTAATAAAACAACCCAAGACCAGGGTGCCTGCCGCAGCTGCCCCAGAACACCGGCAATCCGACTGCCGCTGTACCAGCCTGTCAAGCGCGCAAACTCCAGGCTTAAAACGGGAAAATTATCGGAATTAAGGGAAATCCCGCCTTTTGCACCTTCCATCTTCTCCGCCAGTGCCCGGGTACGTTCCGGCGGGTAGAGGGAACGGAACATCAGCGCCATCACCGCCGGTTTCAAATGAAACCGGCGGTACCGGGCAGCCAGCACCGTTGGATCGGATGAGATACTGTTTCTGTTTCCCGATGCAAAAACCAGATGGGGAGATTCCGGACTGATAACCACAAAAGGGAAAACCGCCCGAACAGTGGCAACCAACGTTCTGGCAGCACGGCCCAGATCACCTGCCGTATAATTCACGGTAGATGCCATCTTCAAAGAAAAAACTCCGCCTGGTGCAAGAATCCGGGAAACATCCCTGAAAAACTCAACTGTGTAATAACGGTTCAACAGTGTGGAAACCGGTTCCGGCTGGTTCAGATACACCACATCGTAGCCTCTCCCGCCGGATTTCGGCAGTGAACGGACAAAATGCCTGCCATCTCCAATAATCTCATGAAAACGGGAATCGCTTTCAAGCCGCTCCCAGTCCGAGCGATTCAGACGATGGAGCAGCTGTGCCGCCTTCTCATCCAAAACTACGGAATTCAGTTTTGTCAGCGGGTATCGAAGCAGTTCCGTCCCCAGTCCGTCCAGAACCGTTCCCAGCACCAGCACCCGACCCGGATCGGGATGCTGCACCATTATGTGAGCCGCCAGCACCTGCTTTCCGGACCCTCCGGGAAAAGAAAAAGAAAACCGGCCCCCTTCAAAAAACTGATACCGCCCCCCCTGCTTCCCCACTTCGATATTCTGAAAACGGGAATCAACGGATTCAATCCATTTTGCCGTAGAAATCCCTTTCCACCTTTGCCGAAGTGACCAATTGGAAAGTACCCGGCCCGGAAGGAGAAGAAGAGAAACATTCAACAGCAGCAACAACACTGCAGCACCCCTGAGAAAATGTTCTTTTCTCAGTACGAAAAGCAAAAGAAAAAACAGAATCAGGCCGCTCCATCCAATTGCCGCCATTGTAGAAACCCGACCGGCCAACAGAAAAGTGAAAAGCAGGGAACCTGTGAAAGCCCCGGCTCCTTCCGCAATATAAACCGCATTGGCAGGAGAAATATCTTCCGGCATCGGCAATACAGCCGCCAACTGAACCGAAACAGCGGCAGGAAAAGAAGCCCCGACGACAAACCCTGTAAGAAAAAACGGCAGAAAAGCCAGCAGAAAAACCCGGCCATACGCCATTTCCATACCCGGCATCACACCCGCAAAAAGCGGCATCCCGCGAATCCACAACACTCCGGCAACCGCAAGCACATTAACAAAAAGCAGCATGACAACAAAAGAAAGGAACGGACGGGAAAATTTTTCGGACAGCCGGGAACCTGCCGCCGCACCGGCGCAGACCCCCACAAGCCACTGCCCCAGACCAATCCCAAAAGAAAGTTCGTTCCCCCACGTCACCACCATCAGTTCCCGAAGAAGTACAACCTGAACAATCAGCGCAAAAAGGCCCAGTGCAAAAAAGGCGGGCAGAACCCCGCCTTTTTTTTCATTAAACATTGAGAGAGAACACATTCGCGCCTCCCTTCCCCCATTCAGACCCGGCTGTTAATGCAGTACCGCTGCCCAGGCCGGAACACTGGAAGCTGTAATTCCCCAGAAATGCGGCATCACATAAAGAACAACAAGAATCGTCAATACAATTCCCACCACATCCACCCAGATACCGGCTTTGATCATCTGGGGAATGGTAATCTCTCCGCTCCCGAATGCCACCGCATTTGGCGGCGTAGCCACCGGCAGCATGAAAGCCAGCGATGAAGATATGGTCACCGCGAGGATCAGGACAAAAGGATGAAATCCCAAAGCCACCGCCATACTCCCCACAATGGGAATCATCAAAGTGGCTGTAGCGGTATTGGATGTCATCTCCGTTAATGTAATCGTAACCATCACCACCACAATTACAACAACCGCAAGGCTGATTCCATCCATTCGGTTAAACTGCAACGCGATATACTTTGACAAACCCGACACAATAAACCCGTTCGCCAGCGACAGGCCACCGCCAAACAGGATAATCACACCCCAGGGCACCTTCAATGCGGTTTTCCAGTCCAGTAGAAAAACACCTTTCTTAAAATCCGACGGAATAATAAACAGTGCCATCGCCGCTGTCATGGCAATTGTAGCATCATCAAAAAACTTCAGCTCCGGAACATGAATAAAACCATGAAAAACCCATGACAAAACAGCAAGGACACCAACAATAAGAATGATCTTTTCTTCCTTTTTCATCTTGCCCAATTCAGCCAACTCCGTCATGATGATTTCACGGCCCCCGGGAACAATATCCCCCTTCATCTCAAACACAAACCTGGTCAGGATAATCCAGCACGCTGCCATCATAATCACCGCAATAGGCACACCTACTGCCATCCATTGAGCAAAGGTGATGGTTTGGCCGTATATTTTATCCACCATTGCCACCATCACCGTATTGGGCGGGGTGCCGATAATCGTTGCCATCCCGCCGATGGTGGCGGCAAATGCGATGGCCAGCATCAATGCCGTGCCGAACGAACCGGACTCTCCTTCCGAACGGGCTTTCTGCACCACCGCCATCCCGATGGGCACCATCATCACCGTGGTGGCGGTATTGCTCACCCACATGGACAAAAAACCGGCGGCAATCATAAAACCGAGAATAATCCGTCCGGGGCTGACACCCACCATTCGGATTGTCTGCAACGCCACCCGGCGGTGGAGCTCCCAGCGCTCCATCGTCACCGCAATGAGAAAACCGCCGAGAAACAGAAAAATCAAATGATTGGCATAAGGTGCCGCCGCCACCTTGGAACTTGAAATAGAAAGCAGTGGAAACAACACCAGCGGCAACAGCGAAGTAGCGGGAATCGGGATTGCCTCCGTAATCCACCAAATCGCCATCAAAACCGCAACCGCCGCCACCTTGTGTGCCTCTGCCGGAAAATCCGCCGGCCGCGGCAGCAACAGGATCAACAGAAAAAGAATCGGCCCCATAAACAACCCGATACGCTTTCCCGAACTCATGCCGCCTCCTTCTTGCATTTGTCCACAAAAACAATTCACCAGAAAAACTGTTTTAATTATATCAGAAAAATCATCGGACAAAATACCATTACCGCCGGGGATTCCGTTCCGATACGCTTACCGGCCTGTTTTGTTTTCTGCAGGATCCGCTTTCCAAAGCTTCCACAAAATTCCGTGCGTCCCACAACATTATTGAACTGCGGCCATGTTCAGCTCCATGCCCCCGGGCCTGTAACCCGAAAGAATCACAGACACAAAAAAAGAGAGTCCACAGAGAATATGATATTTTGTTGTAAAATGAACAGGCAAAGAAATCATTCAAGGGAGGTGTTTTCTGCTGATAGGGGCTTTGGGACAGATGTCCCCGGAACTTTCCCGGTTGGAAACGAAAAACACCATGCCATTGACGCATGCAGGACAATTTTCCGGTTTCGGACGGAGAAACATCCGTATTTTCGGGAAAAGACCGAGGCCGGTACGGGGCAACTGGTTTTTAAGCGGAACGATGAAAGGCGGATTTCGGAAAATTGCCGTCCGAACCGGACTGTTATGCTTCCTGCTATTGGCTGTTTTACCTGCATGGGGACAGGAAATGCTGATAAATGGCGGATTTGAATCGGGAGAAAACGGCTGGACCGGATATGTATCGGGGGAAGAATGTTCTTTCTCGGTGGTGTCAAAAGACGTTTTTACGGGAGCCCGGTCGGCTCAGCTCATTGTCGGACAGGGAAAAGAAAGCAATACAGCGGCATTTTACCAGATCATTTCGGTGGAACCGGGCCGTCATCTTCATTTCAGTTATGCGATTAAAACCAGTGACGTGAGTTTCTGGACATCCGCCTTTTTTCAATGGCTGGACAAAGACGGCAAGATGGTACTGGAGCAGGATTTTTTCCCTTCAACCGGAACAACCGCCTGGCGGACATACGCTTCCCGGCTGACAGTTCCCCCGGAAGTTCATGGACTTATTGTATTTTTGATTCTGACAGGGAAAAATGGAACAGCCTGGTTCGACAGCGTGAGCCTGATACCGGAAACAGACAATTCACCCGCAGAATTCTCAGTGAACGCAGCTGAAAACATCGGAACGGTACAGCCCTTTCTTTCAACCAATGCGGGGCCCATCAGCCTTCGTTCCCGGGTAAATCTGGTTTCAAAATTTAAAACGATGGGCATTCATTCGGTTCGTACCCATGACTACCACGGCCCCTGTGACATCCACGGTATCTTCCCGGACTGGAGCCTTCCCGCAGATGATCCGGCTTCTTACCATTTTGACACGACAGACCAAATAATCGGTGCAATTACCGCAAGCGGTGCCGAGGTCTTCTTTCGTCTGGGAGAAAGTTACGAATCCGAACCGGTACACAACGCCCCGCCCCCGGATTTAGACATATGGGCAGAAGTGTGCCGCCATATTGTTCTCCATTACAATTACGGCTGGGACAACGGTTTTTATTACAATATCCGGCACTGGGAAATCTGGAACGAACCGGATGTCCGGGAATTCTGGACCGGCACGGCTTTGCAGTACGCAAAACTCTACGACAAGGCTGCCCGTGCGATAAAAGCCTGTGATGCCACATTGCAGGTCGGCGGCCCGGCGGTTGCCAACCTTGCCAGCACCGCTTTTCTTCATACATTTCTCAGTTATGTAAAAGATCACAAAACGCCTCTGGATTTCTTTTCTTACCATTATTACGGCACATCAAACCCATTCTACTATTATCAAATGAACCGGGACGCAGAAGAACTATTGTCCGGTTACGGCATAAAAGGCGTAGATTTGTATCTAAGCGAATGGAACACATGGCGATATGATCCGGCAAACCGGCTGGACATGGGACGGGATGACCCATTAAGTGCGGCCAGCGCCGCCGCCGTGATAACCTGTCTTCAGAATGCCGGCCTCACAGACGCTTTCCGGTACCGGTCGGACGAATATTATTTCGGACTTTTTCACGATGACGGCAGCATTTCATGGTCCGGCCTGGTATTTCAGGCGCTGGCGAACTTCCGGACAACGCCAATCCTCGTGCCGGCATCCGGCGGCGATAAACTGGGAAGAACTATTTTAGCGGGGAAATCCGCTGACGGAGAAGAGGCTGCGGTTCTCATTTCAGATACTGCCTCTGCGGCTGCGGGATATGTGCTGCATCTAACCGGGCTGAAAACGGACAGCTGCTATTATTACTTTCAGTACCGGATAGATGCATTCCACCGTCTTGAACAGGTCGGCAGCGGAATACTGAACAATAACATGACAATAAGCGGCAGTGTCTCCACACCCTATGTGGAACTCCTTCTGCTCTACAGGGAAAAAAGTTTCCGCCTCCCCCGGCCGGTTCGAAAAACGCCCCCCCTTCCGCTATTCAGTTTCTGAAAAATTCACACTGCCTGAAGCACAGAAACGTAAAATAAAACCCGAACATTGCCGACATTCGGAACCGGACACCGATTCACCGGAACAGGCAATAAAGAAAATTCCTGTTCTTTGCCGTTTCCAAATATCGTGCAAAACAGCCGAGAGCTTCCCCATTCTTTAATTATGGTAAATTTCAACGCAACGTGTATCACAGGTGACTAAAAAACAATTCATTGTATTTGTTGTTCAACGGATTACCGGGGATGCGTTAGCTATTTGGAAAGAATGGCTGCCCTGATACAGCGGCGCTGCTTTCTCCGCCATTTCAAGTTGACGGGATAACTGCTTTTGAATTTCTTTAACCTGCTTTCTGAAACGTGCCATTTTTCTTTTCGGCAGTTTTGCTGCGGCAATCATCCGCACAGACATGGGATTCAGCCATTTGCCGTTGGGAGCCCTGATGCCGAAGTGAAGGTGGGGTGCCGTTACCCGGCCGGTTTTACCCGACAGTGCAATTTCCTGGTGAGACCGGACAACCTGTCCTTTTCCCACAAGAATACGGCTCAGATGAAGGTAGTAGGTCCGTGTGCCGTCCCGATGCCTCAATTCAATGAATTTCCCATCCGGTTTCCGATAACCGGAACGGACAACACGGCCTTTTGCCACGGCAAAAACGGGAGTCCCCACCCGGGCTCGTAAATCCACACCGTAATGAAACGAGCGTTTACCTGTCACCGGATGACGCCGCCAGCCGAAGGCAGAGGTTACATGGATACGATTCAGAGGATAGCGCAATGAGGAATATACCAATGCCCGGCCTTTCCGGTCATAATGTCCGGTCCATATGGAACCTTCCTTTTCGTCGTCGTAACGGAAACCTTCATGAAATCCGGCCCGTTTTCCCCGGTAAGATACGTAGAGAATCCGGCTTGGCGGGACAAGTTTCCCGTTGTACAAGCGGTCTTCCACCAGCAGGCGGTAGCGGTCTCCTCTACGGGCATAGCGGCGGAGATTTACCAGACATTCCAACACTCCGTTGGCAATATTACGCAGATGGCTGGAAATACCGCCCCTTCCCTTCAATGCCTGATTCAATGTGGTCTGAATTTCTCCCTCAATCAAACGGATTCGTTTTTTTGTCGGGAATACCGTTAACTTGTAATCATAGATTTTTTTTTCTTCGTTCCACACAAGGCTGTGGCGGGTTATGATGTCGGGTTCAAAGACAAATTTCACAATCCGTTTCCCGTCCGGAGAAAGAAGCAGCCGAAAACGCTGCCCCGCTTTCAGACGCCTGAAATCCACTTCTCCCCGGAGGGCATTGACAATTCCCATCGCCTGACGCAGGCCGAAACCGTCCACTGCGAGAATGGAGTCTTCAAAACCTTTTCCGGGGAGGATTTTGCCTTCCAGCCATTTGTCTGTCTCTGACCCGCTGGAACAGGGTGGTTTTTCCAGAAATCTTTTCAGAGGAAGGGGGTGGGGTATTGAGATGAAAAGAAACGGTATCACAATGAACAAAACCAAAACTCCGAAACTCACAATCTGCCACGGCTTCAACTTCATTTACGTTCCCCTTTCTCCCGCGCTGTTCAAAAAGAAAAATAGCGTATCCAGAGAAAAAAGGCAAGCAAAGACAAAGCAAATTGAGCAAAGAAAAAATAATGGATAATCTCGTTTTGTCCTGATACAGGTTGACACCTGTAAACGTCAAAAACGCCCGGGAACGAATCCGCCGGAAGAGGGAACCCAACTGGTGCCGCCGGGTTTTGACCCTGCGGGATAGAGTTTAATTTTGTATGTGATGTACCGGCCCGACTCGATTTTCACATTGCTGGACTGCGGCTGCCACCCCTTGAGGCTGAGGCTTACCTTCCAGGTACCGGCAGGAAGGGAAAGCTGGGCGTAGCCCTTTTTGTCCGTTAGGGCAGTAAACACCCTTTTTCCCATTTTCGCCGTAATCTTCACCCCGGAAAGGGCCTTATTCCCGGTGGAGGAAATAATCGTCATTTTCAATAGCCCTTTTTCAGGCGCTTTTTTGATGGCATTCCCCGCCTGAAGAACAGACACGGAAAAAAATACCATCGTAAAAAACATTACCATTCTTTTCATATTGAAACCTCCTTCAAACTACAGCATCAATATCGCCCGGGAACCAATCCGCCGGAAGAGGGAACCCAACTGGCCGAACCCGGCTTTGACCCTGCGGGATAGAGTTTAATTTTGTATGTAATGTACCGTCCCGACTTGATTTTTACATTGCTGGACTGCGGCTGCCAGCCCTTGAGGCTGAGGCTTACTTTCCAGGTACCGGCAGGAAGGGAAAGCTGGGCGTAGCCCTTTTTGTCCGTTAGGGCACTGAACACCCTTTTCCCCATTTTCGCCGTGATCTTCACCCCGGAAAGGGCCTTATTCCCGGTGGAGGAAATAATCGTCATCTTCAATAGCCCTTTTTCAGGCGCTTTTTTGATAGCATTCCCCGCTTGAAGAACAGACACGGAAAAAAATACCACTGTAAAGAAGAGCATTATCCTTTTCATATTGAAACCTCCTCTGATCCTGTGATTATTACAGGAGCAATCAATAATTTTAATTGTTCAGCTAATACCACTATTAAATATATTACCGATTCACAAGCATACTTGTCCATAAAAAATATGAGATTTGAATTTCATATGGGAACAGACAAATAATGATCATACCGCCGGTTGGTGCATTATTTACCTGCCCTATCTTTTCCCGTACCCGACTACTGCCTCAATATACCAATGAATAAACGAACACAGGTTTTTCATGCATCACTTCTGTTTTTTCAAGTTATCTTCTTACCGTCTTCTTCCCGCCAGTTTGCGCCGTATCGAAAGAGCGAGATACCGGCAATTATGGGAGGAAGCGGCAATATGCACCACATCAGGATAATTTGAAAAATCCCGTTCATCCGATCCCATGCATGGATAAGCATGAAAGCAAAACCGATCCCTGCCAAAAACAAGAACAGGCCACCGATCCGGGGCCAGCGAATTGAGGCCGCAGTCGGAAACAGAATGGCAAAACCAACAGCCGACTCTATCAAGCTCTCCGTGGAGAATCCATGGGACAATAAGGTAAAAACCGTCCAGATACCTCCAAACGTAAATCCCAACCCAAGACCCAGCCGGCGAAGGCCGGTACCCTTCCAACTGTAAAAACCGCTTCTCACAATCAACGGCACAATCAACAACAGCCACCATTCCGGTTTCAGTTCTTTATGAACAATCAATAGATTCCAAACAAAAACAGCAAATAACACAATCATAAGCGACATGAAACCATAATACCCCGCCTTCCAATGCAATGATTGCTGCCTTTCGTCAACATCATGACAGATACCGGTTTCCCTGAGCAACGGCCCGAAAAATACCAACCCGAAAATCAAAATCAAAGCTTCCACCCGCCATACTGCCGCTAAAAACAAGACGATAAGAATCCAGATTAAACGCACAATATTTAATACACCGGTTTTCACGATAAATCCTCCTTTAACAAAAACAATTCTTCCACTTTTGCCCCCAGAACCCGGGAAAGGCGTATTGCCAACCAAACCGAAGGGCTGTAATCTCCCTTCTCTATGGCAACAACAGTCTGCCGTGAAACCTTGACTCTCAGTGCTAATTCAGCTTGGGTCATTTCTCCGTTCAAAAAGCGATAATATCGAACCCGTGTTTCCCGTTTCATATTCAGCTCCCTTTATACAAGCAATCACAATGTATGCCTTAATTTACTTTTTGTCAAGTATATTTGACTTTTAATACTGGAAACCTATCTATTATGCTATTTTTTTATATTTTTTATTGCTTTTTATAGATGTTTTGCGTATATTTACAATGCAATGACTATGGCTTTTTTGTCACACATAAATTAGTCAATGGAGGGGGAACATCTGTATGAATCGTCAAACAGCAAGGGGAAGAAGGAGAAGAGTTATTTTTATAAACTACGCGGGTCTGCTCATTGTGAATGTCACATTTTATTGTGTTTTTCAGTGGAAGAACTCCAGTCATATCATAGATGCCGCAGGGCTGCTGGCTCTGGCAGCCGTAGCCGTCACATTCCGATACGGGCACATTAAAACCGGTTTATGGAAATTAACCCACACTCATGCCGACAAACTGGACGAAAGGGAATTGCAACTCACGCATTATGCTCTGCGACATGCCTACGGATGGTTTTCAATTATCTGCCTGTCAATCATGTTGATTTATGCGATGACATATCGCCTCATACCTGAAATTAAATTTATTATTACGGTACCACTGGCTGTAAGCCTCATCTATTTTGCCCATACCCTGCCCGGCTCAATTCTGGCATGGACAGAGAAAGAAGTACCCGGTGATGCATTATGAAAACCCGCAAAATATACAATCGGATTGCAGTTCTGCGGCAGGAGAGGGGAATCACCCGAAAAGAGCTTGCGGCAGTCATCGGCGTTAATCCCCAAACTGTCGGCTATATGGAACGGGAAGAATACAACCCCAGCCTTGATTTGGCATTTCGGATCAGTGAATTTTTTAAATTTCCGGTAGAGTTCATTTTTTCCGTAAAACCAATGAAACCGCTGAGTGAAGCCCTGATGGAATTTATGGAAAAATCCCCATCCCCTTCAACAAGAAAATAAGGGCTCCGGAAATAATCTGAAACATGTTTTGTAATCAAAAACGGAAAACATATACCGCTGCTTTTTGGCAAGGCATGCCCCCGGTGCAATCGGCAATTAACAGAACAATCAAATTGCGGCAGAAAAAAATGCCAGATAGTTTCATAATATACGGGCCGGAACAGCACATCAGCGACGGGGAAATTTCTGCTGCAGGCTGCTAAAAAATACCGGTTGAAATTTCTCCTGACTGATACCGGATTTTTAAAAAAGAAGATGAAACAATTCCCGAAACTTGACATCCGCCTTCCGGCTTGCAACACTGTTATTGAATTTATACAGGGCGGGAGGAGATATGATTTTTGAGCAGATTGAGACCGGAGGAGACCGGAATTTCGGCTATTTGATCGGTGATGAGGAAACTGCCAAAGCAGCACTTGTTGACCCCTCACCGGATCCGAAGCCATGCCTGGAAGCACTCCGAAAGCACGGGCTTTCCCTGGAGATGGTTATTAACACACACAGCCACAGCGACCACACAGGCGGAAATGTTTTTTTAAAGGATAAAACCGGGTGCAATATTGTCACACACGCGGCCGCCCCCCACGGAGATATCCGTGTGGATGATTCCTGCCCTTCCCTGCCGCTTGGGAAATTGATTCTTTCTTTTCTCCACACCCCGGGACACACGACGGATTCCATGTGCATCCACGTAAAAGACGAATTGATTACCGGAGACACGCTGTTTGTGGGGAAAATCGGCGGAACAGCGACCCGGAAGGATGCTGAAATTGAGTTTCAGAGCCTGCTGATACTCATGGAGATGGAACCGCATATCCGGGTATGGCCGGGACACAACTACGGTACAACACCAAGCTCTACCATTGGCCGGGAACAGGAGAGCAACCCGTTTATTCTCCGCCTGTCCGATTTCAGCGCGTTTTACTGGCTGAAACAGAATTGGGCTGACTATAAGCTCCGGCACGGCATTCAGTAGTTCCATGACAGAAAGCATGCCCCGCTGGTTTGAAAACTGGTTTAACGAAGATTATCTCACACTGTACCGCCATCGGGACCTGGCAGATGCCGGACGTCAAATTGCGCTGATTCTCTCCACGCTTAAACTGCCGAAAAACGCCCGGATTCTGGATCTCGGCTGCGGGGAGGGCCGTCACCTTGAATTTCTCCATCAACTGGGAATCCGTGCTTTTGGAATTGACCTGTCTCCGGTACTGATTGGGCGGGGAAAGGCACAGTTCCCCTACCTCAGCCTTGCGGTGGGAGATATGCGGAAGATTACGGGAAAATTCGACCTGATCCTTTCGCTTTTTACCAGTTTCGGTTATTTTGACGATGATTCCGAGAACATGTCGGTATTTTTATCCGTATCACAGGCATTGACACCGGGAGGGACATTCTGGCTGGATTTTCTCAACCCGGATTATGTGAGAAAAAATTTGAAACCGGAAACGGTACGGGAACCGGAACCCGGGCTTGTTGTTACGGAAAAACGGAGAATTGAAAAAGATATGGTAATCAAGGAAATTGTGTTCAGCTCGAGGAAAGGCGGAAAACACTATGAGGAACGGGTGAAATTGTACGGAAAAGACCGGCTGGAATCCATGCTGCGGGATGCCGGGCTCGAACCGGCCGGGAGTTTCGGAGACTATGACGGCAGAAAATGGTCCCCGGATATGCCCCGGACTATTCTTTTTGCGGAGAAACGTGGTGGCTGACCCGGTTTTTGCCACCGGACAGCAAATCGGGCTGCTGGGAGGGCCGCTGTACACAACATACAAGGTTCTGGGAGCCGCTGCTCTTGCCCGGCAGAAAAAAGGGCAGGCGGTGTACTGGCTGGAAACCAACGACGCGGATTTTTCCGAGATTAATCACTTTACTTATCTGGATAAAAAGAACAGCCTGAAAACTCTCCGATGGGACAAAGATACCGGCGGGCTTTCCTGCGGTCTGATATTAGTGGATGAAAAGCTAACGGAAATACTGAATATTTTTTTTGACGATTTAACACAGACAGAGTGGACCAAAACACTGCGGGAACTGGCCATGTCCTGTTACAGGCCGGGGAAAACACTGAGAGAAGCCAGTTCCCAACTGGCATCCGCTTTGTACGGCAGTTTGGGTGTCCGCATTTTTGACCCGTCGAAGGATGGATTTTTAAAAGAAATCCGGCCCATTCTGGAAAGGGAAATTGAGGCGGCAAAACCGGGAAAGCAGTGCAATGCTTTTCTTCGAGTCAACGGAAAACGCCTCGCCCTGTTTAAAACAAAGACCGGGGTGATATTCCGGGATAAGCGTCCCGCCGACCTTGAAAGCGGCGTTCTCCTGCCCAATCTGAAAACCCGGAGTGTCTGTCAGGACGCGTATTTCAACACTGAAGTTTATGTCGCCGGGCCGGGGGAAGTGGCATACCTCGCAGAACTGGGCCCGTGGTATCGGCGCCACGGGGTGAAACCGGCCCGGATTCAACGGCGGATGTCTGCCGTTTTACTGGAACCCCGGACAAAACGGCTGCTTCAAAGATGTTCCCTGACGGCGGAAGAGGTACTTGCCAAGAGCAGGGAAGACTTGATAAAAGAGATCCGCACCCGGGAAAGCAGTGTCAATCTCCCGGAAATAAAAAACCAACTGTCAGACATAACAGAAGAGTACCTGAACAGGATTGAAAAACTGGAACTGGACAGAAAAGCGGTTTACAACGCATTGACACCTGTCCTGAAAACCATTCTTGGCCGAAAAAGGGCTGATATCAATACGGCGCTGGGCCGAAAACCGGCGGATGCCGGGGAACTCCATGACCGCCTGCTGCCGGGAGGATTGCATCAGGAACGGGTTTTCAATCTTTTTTATTTCATGAACCGTTATGGCGGGCTGAATTTTGTACAATGGTTGATGCAACAGCACCGCTTCGAATCACAGGTTCTGGAGGTTGGCCGTGCTTGATATTCTTGCAGTGGGGGCGCACCCCGATGACATTGAAATTTTTATGGGCGGCGCGATTGCCGCTTTCCACGCGCATGGCCTGAAAACCGGTATTCTGGACCTGAGCCGGGGAGAAGCAGGGACGTATGGGTCCCCTGAAATCCGGCGTTCGGAACTTTCAAAAGCGGCAAAAATTCTTGCGGTGGAAAAACGGGTTACACTGGATTTACCCGATGGAAATATACAAAATACCGATTCGGCAAGGCAGAAGGTGATTGAAGTCATCCGGAAAACCCGGCCGGAACTGGTGTTTACATTCACAGATGCCCCCATGCGCCACCCGGATCACCGGGCCACAGGCAAAATTGTCCGGGATTGCGTTTTTCTCGCGGGGCTTGAGAAGATTGAAACCGGCCAACCGCCATTCCGTCCCTCCGCCTGTATCGGGTTTCCGGAACTGATTCCGGCAGGGAAACCGGATTTTGTAGTGGATATTACGGATTTCTGGAAAATAAAACTGGATGCCATCCGGACATACGGCTCGCAGGTTACGGCAGAGGGAGAGGATGAAGGCAATACAAAAACCCTGATCCGTTCCGGGCAATTCTGGAAAATTCTGGAAGCGCGGGCGGTTATGGCAGGTGCGGCGGTGGGTACGGTTTACGGTGAACCTTTTTTCAGCTCCCGCCCCCTTAAAATCGGCAATGTAATGTCGGCCTTCACGATGCCGGGGCTTCGATAGGAGATGCCGGAAATGAAAATTGCAATATTGAATTACCACCGGATGGGCGGATCCGGCATTGTCGCTTACGAAATCGGCCGCGCCATGGCGGAAGAGATGGGACACACAGTTCATTTTGTCGGGCTGGAACCCCCGTTTCGCATGGGAGAACAGTATTCCAGCCGAATTCACTTTCACAAGGTCTGGCTCAAAGATTATCCGGTATTTAATTATCCGCCCTACACCCTGGCTCTGGCCTCACAGCTCAGTGAACTCATTGTCAGATGCGACATTGATGTCATTCACAGCCATTACGCCCTGCCCCATGCGGTGGCAGCCCTTCTCGCCCGGGACATTTCAGGCCGGAATGTCAAATGTATCACCACCCTTCACGGCACCGACATTACCGTTGTGGGCGCCCACCCCACAATGAAGAACATTACCTGCCATGCCCTGATGAAGTGCGATGCGGTCACCGCAGTATCCAATTATCTGAAAAAGGAAACGGAACGGATTTTTGAACTTCCGAAAGGACGGATCCGCACCATTTACAATTTCCTGAACCCTGAATTTTTTAATCCCGGATTGGAAGAAAAACAGCGGCTGAATCCTGAAAATGATTTCATCTGCCTCCACACATCAAACCTGCGCCGGGTAAAACTGCCGCTGGATGTAATCCGGATTTTCCACGGACTGGTGGTTAAGTCCGCAAAACCCATGCAACTCTGGATTCTCGGCGAAGGCCCGATGCAGTCGGAAATGGCCGCCCTTGCCGCCGGCCTCGGCATTGGAGACCGGGTACGGTTCATGGGAATCCAAACCAATATCGGCCCCGTTATTGCCAGCGCAGACCTGCTGATTATGCCGAGCCGGGAAGAATCTTTCGGCTTATCGGCCCTTGAAGCCATGGCTTGCGGGCTGCCGGTTCTGGCGGCACAGGCCGGGGGGCTGCCGGAAGTGGTGAGAGACGGAGAAACCGGATTTCTGTTTCCAATCGGAGAAGTGGAAACCGCTGTCGGAAAAGGACTGCAAATCGTTGAAGACCCGGATCTTCATAAATCCATGGGAAAAAAAGCCGCGGAACATGCTGTCAATACATTCAACATGAAAACCATTGTCCGCCGCTACAATCAGCTTTATCTGGACGCGGTTTCCGGGAACGGGAAAGGAGCGGTACCATCAGGCACCTGAAAAAACTTGTTCCGTACCTCAAACGTCACCGTGTGGAACTGGGCTTCGGCTTTTTCTTTATTATTCTGCAAAACTACGCGGTTTCAAAAATACCGGCCTGCATGCGGGGAATGCTGGATGAAATCACCGGAGCCAACCGCTTCCCCGTCATTCTGAACAATATTGAAAAAGCACTGTTTCTCACCGCCGCCGCCGTGATTTCCATGTATGGTATGCGAAAACTGATTATCGGCGTATCAAGAAAAATTGAGTACGAACTCCGGTCGGACATTTTCGCCAAGTTTCTGCGCCTGAACGCCATGTTCTTCCGTTTCCGGGAAACCGGCGATCTGGTTTCCCGGAGCACAAACGACCTCAATGACGTGCGGACCCTGCTGGGGCCGGGGTTGATGTACGTTCCCAACTCCATAAGCCGTGTGGCTTTGTTTTTGCCCATCATGCTGTCCCTCAGCCCGCAGTTAATGGGATGGCTGCTCGTGCTGATCGGCACGGTTATCATCATGATCCTGATTCTGATGCCGCTGATCAGAATTCGTTTCAGAAAAGTACAGGAAGCATCCGCCGCCATTCACACCCGGATCTGGCAGGATATTTCCGGCATTGAAACCATTAAACTCAATACACTGGAAGAAGTGGAAACCGCCCGTTTTGAGAAACTGAACCGCTGGTATATCGGCAGACAGATGAACCTCGCTTTCTACCGGGGCTTTCTGTGGCCCTTTTTTGTTTTTCTCTTTTCTCTAACGGAACTTCTGATTCTGATTGTCGGCGGGGGGCAAGTCATTGACGGAACCCTGACCATTGGACAGCTTCTCCAATTTAACATCCTGATTTCCTACCTCACCTTTCCGGTTCTCTCCCTCGGCTGGATTATGTCCCTCATTCAACAGGGAATCAGCGCCATGGGACGTATCGGCGAAATTCTGGACGCCCCGGAAGACACCTTTGCAGAAAACAGGAACATTCCGGATAAAACCATGTTTGTTTCGGTTCAGAATCTCAGCTACCGGTATCCGAACTCTGAAAAATTAACACTGGAAAATATTTCCATGGAAGTTCGGGAAGGAGAAACCATCGGAATCACCGGCCCCATCGGGTGCGGAAAATCCACGCTGGCGGAACTCCTCACCGGCATCCTCTGCCCCGAACCGGGCATGATCTTTATTTGCGGCACCGATATATCCGCCATCCCCCCTGTAAAACTCGGAACACGGGTGGCACTGGTTCCGCAAGACCCCTTTCTGTTCACCCGAACCATCGCGGAAAACATCGCGCTGGGAGAAAAATTTCCTGATTCCAAAGCGGTTCAATCCGCCGCGGAAAAAGCCGGGCTGGGAAAGGATATTGCCGCATTTTCAAAGGGAATTCGCGAAATGGTCGGAGAACGGGGCATTACCCTTTCCGGCGGACAGAAACAGCGGGTCGCCATTGCCCGGGCGCTGTACCGGCCGGCATCTCTCCTTGTACTGGACGACGCGCTTTCCTCCGTGGATTCCCGCACCGAAGCAAAAATTCTGCGTGCGCTTTCGGGAGAAAAACAGAACCGGGCTGTCATCATCATCTCCCACAGAATCAGTGCCCTGAAAAATGCAGACCGAATCTATGTACTGGACAGGGGAAAAATTGTAGAATCCGGCAGCCATACAGACCTCATCCGGAAAAACAGCCTCTACGGGAATCTGGCCAGGCTCCAGCAAATGGAAGAGGAAGCGGAACCGATGGAACACAGGGGGAATGCATGAAATCCGGAAAAGAAAAAAACCGGCTGTTTCGGCGCTTGATCCCCACGCTTCAAAAACACAGCCTGCTGGCAGCGCTCTCGGTGCTGCTGATGATTCTGGTGGATGCCGCCAGCGTCACAAAACCGTGGCTCCTGAAAATCGGAATCGACCGCTATGTCCGAAACGGAAATATCCCGGGACTCACCCGGATCGCCCTCATTCTGGCAGCAGTCCTGGTATGCGGATTTCTGCTTCAAGTTACCTTTACCGTCACTGTTCAATACCTGGGCCAGCGCCTCCTCTTCGATCTCCGGATGGAACTGTTTCAAAAACTGATGCGCCTCCCGGCCTCATATTTTGACAAAACACCGCTGGGAAAAACCCTGACCCACATCACCGGTGACGTGGAGGCAATCCGGGAATTCATCTCCGACGGTATCGTAACGGTGGCGGGGGACATCCTGAAAATCGTCTTCATCGCCACCGCCATGGTCATGCTCAGCCCCCGCCTTGCACTGGCCGCTTTTCTTACCCTTCCGTTTTTCATCGCCGCAACAGGGATGTTCCGGAAATCCATCCGAAGCGGTTTCCGGGATGTTCGAAAAGCAAACAGTGACATCAACACCGTACTGACGGAAACCATCGGCGGCGCACGTGAAATCCAGCTCTTCTGTACAAAAGGCGAGCGGGCCGAAGTGTTTGAATCCTGTAACCACAACTACCTCTCCGCCTACCTGAAAGTGATTCAGGCCTATGCCCTTTACTTCCCTGTACTGGAAATTGTTTCCAATTGCGGAATGATTCTGATTCTCCTTACCGCCCACTACCTGATGGGAACCGCCCTTAAACCCGGTGTAATTTTCGCCTTTTTTGCCTACATCAACATGTTTTTCTTCCCCCTGCGGCAGATGGCGGAAAAATTCAACCTCTTTCAATCCGCCATGGCTGCAACCGAACGGGTATTTCAAATGCTGGACCAGCCGGAAGAAATGACCGGAACCCGGCATCCCGGCCTGGCCGAAGCTGGCAAAATGGAAATCAGTTTTCAAAACGTCACCTTCGGCTATAACCCCGGTCAACCGGTTTTGAAAAACATCACCTTCAATATTCGTGCGGGAGAAACAGCCGCCTTTGTCGGCGCCACCGGTTCCGGAAAATCCACCATCATCAAACTGATTAACCGCCTGTACGACATTTCCGCCGGAACAATAAAAATCAACGGAACCGATATCCGCAAACTCTCCGCTCATGAGCTGAGAAAACGAATCGCCACCATTCCTCAAACTCCCTTTCTCTTTACCGGTACGGTTTCGGACAATATTTCCCTGCACCGCCCCGAAATTACCATAAACGACATCCGGGCCGCAGCGGAAAAATCACATGCCCATCATTTCATCCAAACCCTGCCCCGGCATTACAATGAACCTGTACTGGAATCCGGAAAACGGCTCTCCGCCGGGCAGCGGCAGCTCCTTGCATTTACCAGGGCGCTGATCAGCAAACCGGAACTGGTTATCTTAGACGAAGCCACCGCAAACATTGACTCCGAGACCGAGCATCTCATTGAAGCCGCCGTGGAAGAAATTACCCGGAACCGGACCACCATCATCATTGCCCACCGCCTCTCCACCATCCGGAAAGCGGATCGTATTTTCGTTTTCCACAAAGGAGAACTTGTGGAATCCGGTACCCACGAAGAACTCCTGAAAAAAAACAGCCTGTACCGCAGATTTCTGCCTGAAGGAAAGTGAGCGCCAAAGGAGGAGAAACGGCACACTGTACCGGGCAGGGACGACGGAAAGAAGCAGAAATAAAGACAAAGAAAGGAACAGAAAACAGCCAATCCCCTGTCCCGGCCTGCCGACGCCACACCCGTTCCCTCCCCTCCTCCCCAAAACAAGGCTTTACAAAGGATTGAATAAATGAGAAAGTATAAGAAACAAACATGAAGAACAGGAGAAGGACATGGATTCATCCCATCAGAAAAAGAAACCCGCCAGACGCTTGAAAATGCAGGTTCGGTTCAGCAAAGCAAGCCGTTTTCAGCCCGGCCTGGTTACCGATATTTCCACAAGGGGCCTGACACTGCTTTGTAAAGAAAAACCGGAGAACCGGACCATCACACTGTCCCTTGCCTATCAGAACCTCACAACCGATGTAGTTTGCGAAGCACTGCATCAGGAAACAGTGGATATGCACGGACATCTGCTGAATCATTTGGAATTAAAAATTGTCGCGGCACCGCTTTCCTATCTGGATATCGTGGATGCCATCGAAGCCCGGCAGGAACTGAGTTCCGCCGCACCGGCAGCCGCCACCTCTGCTTCGGAAGATACAGAAGAAGAAATCATGGAGCTGCTCCCGGAAGACCTTGAAGAATAAACGGTACAGGAAACGATGCGGGCAAATGTACATGCCCCGGGGGAAAACAGGGAGTTGTTCATAAACAGTCAATCCCAACTCCCCTGCCGTCCGCCCGTGAGGTTTACGGTGTCATGACATATTCCCCGTTCAGGGGATACACGTATTCTTTCCAGACTTTCCGGTATTCTTCATCATTTCTTTCCGGCTTGATCAGCATAATCCCTTTGCAGAATTCACGCTGGTCGTCTCCGGTCACATGGATATCATAAATTTGAAGGCCGAAAGAGGCAAAGTCCCGAACCATAAAATCAAATATCTGGTTCACAACAGCTGAGTCCATCCCCGATAACCGGCACTGTTCCAGGATGAGCTGTCCATACACTACGATTGAAAACATCTCTCCCACCGGCAGGGAAAATGACGGATCCGCAGCCTGCTCTTTGTTGGGAGCAGCTTCCGTCAGCATCTGTTTGAAAATATTGACCTGCTCCATGAAACGCGCCACATTGGGCAGATTCTTGAATGATTCAAAAACAGGCCGGTAATCGTGGAACCGGACCTTTCCCAGGCCCCTTGCCGGGCCCTGGTTGAAGAGATAGCTGTCATCCCGGCCATCCAGTACCGGCTGCACTTCGGGATATTCTTTCGGACGAAAAAAGTAATTTTCGATAAATTTCCGGATTAGCTGCACGTTCACATGTACGGTGCCTTCCAGTTTGGACGGACCCCAGATATCGGACACTCCGATGGAAAAGTAGGTATCTTTCTCAAATCCCTTTGCGGCAATAATGTCCCACAGCAGGGCAATGACCTGCTCGGACTGCAGGGTTACTTTCATTTTGCTGGTGGGGTTGTACAGAAGGTACCGGCGGTCATCCGCGGAGGCGAGCCGGAAGTAGTCGGTTGCCCGCCGCTGGTAGAGTTTCATGGCAATCAGGCGGAGCCACGCATCCACAAATCCTTTTTGAACGTGGGGCATATCGGTAACCGGTTTTCCATACAATATCCGGTTGGCCGCGTGGGTAATGGCTTCATAAAAACAGTGTTCGGCAAGGCCGATGGATGCCGGGCCGATATTGAATTTTCCGATATTCACGGTGTTCAACGCGGCATCCCAGGCCGCCTGCCCCCGAATCAGGATATCTTCTTCCGTAATCGGGTAGTCATGGAGGGCAAAATTTGCCACATATTCCTGATGGTTCACCACATTTTTCTTCAGTTCATACTGTTTGTGCTCAAAATTGGTCACAAAGAAAACGTAATCACCGCTGCCGTCATCCATTTTCCCGAAGGTGGAAACCATAGCAGCTTCGTTTCCGTTTCCAATGTAATATTTTTCACCGTTGGCGAAATAGGTTCCGTCACCGGCCGGGGTCAGTTTTGTCTCGGTGGAGTAAATGTCCGCACCATGTTCTTTCTCGGACAGGCCGTAGGCAAAAATTGCCCCTTCTTTCAATAAACGGGCCGCTTTTTTCTTCGCCGCCTCGTTGTCACTCATCCAGATGGGGCCCAGTCCCAGAATGGTCACCTGAAAACAGTACCAGTACCCGAACCCATAAAATGCCAGAAGTTCACTGTATTCACTGTTTCTTGCCGTATCCCACCGGCAGTCCGGATCGCCCCCGGCATATTGTTTCGGGGTCAGAAGTTTCGCGAAAATCTGTTCTTTTTTGAGAAAATCAAGAAATTCCCGGTACCAGATCCGCCGATTAAAGTCTTCTATCAGACGGGTTTTGCCCATTTTTTCAAAAAATGAAATGGTTTTGTCCATAATCGCCCGCGATCCCGCATCTGCCATCAAAGACTTAAATGCCTTCGGCTGTATCAGATCGTTCCGCTTCAATGATTCCTCCCACCGGACATTTTCAGGAAAATGCCCGTTTCGTTTTTTCAATAAAAGTGTAACACATAAAAAAAGCCCGCCTCCCGGCGGGCTTCGGTCAATTCACAAAAAATATTCAGTCTAAATTTGCCTGGGCAGCAGCGAGAATCGCCACCGGTACCCGGTATGGAGAACAGCTGACATAGTTTAATCCGACATTGTGGCAGAAATGAACGGATTTCGGATCGCCGCCATGCTCTCCGCAGATTCCCAATTTCAAATCCGGCTTTACGCTCCGGCCTTTTTCACAGGCAATCCGTACCAGTTCTCCGACCCCCGCCACATCAATGGACTGGAAAGGGTCAAAGGGGAAAATTTTCTTCTTCAGGTAATCCCCGATAAAGGTTCCGGCATCATCTCTGGAAAAACCAAGACCCATCTGAGTCAAGTCGTTGGTACCAAACGAGAAGAACTGCGCGATTTCCGCAATTTCATTAGCAGTGATGGCTGCCCGGGGAACTTCGATCATGGTTCCCAGCAGGTAGTCCACACGGGTTCCCCGCTCTTCAAATACGGTTTCGATTTCCTTCACCAGTATCTCTTTTAAATACGCCAGCTCGGATTTGAAACCGACCAGGGGAATCATCACTTCGGGAACCGGGTTTACACCCTTTTCTTTACAATTCACAGCGGCTTCGAAAATTGCGCGGACCTGCATTTTGTAGATTTCCGGATAGGTGATGCCGAGGCGGCAGCCGCGGTGACCCAGCATGGGATTCATTTCCATCAGAGATTCAATCCGCTGGCGCAAGGCTTCCAAATCAACACCCAGCTGTTCCGCCAGTTCTGCCTGGGCTTCCGCCTCTTTGGGCAGAAATTCGTGAAGCGGCGGATCCAGCAGCCGGACAGTAACGGGAAGGGAGTCCATTGCTGTAAAAATGCCTTCAAAATCTTCCCGCTGCATGGGGAGGATTTTTGCCAGAGCCTTTTCCCGTTCTTCGGTGGTTTTGGCAACAATCATTTCCCGGACGGCAAGAATACGGTTTTCATCAAAAAACATATGTTCTGTCCGGCACAGTCCGATACCCCTGGCACCGAGGCTCCGCGCAACTTTCGCGTCGTGGGGCGTATCCGCGTTGGTACGGACGCCGAGGCGTTTTGCCTTTTCCGCCCAGCCGATCAGCTTGGTAAAATTACGATACACAATGGAATTGGAGGCACTGCCTTTGCCTTCCACCAGGATTTGAATCACTTCGGAGGGCATGGTTTCCACAATCCCTTCCAGAACTTCACCGGTTGTTCCATCAATGGAAATATTGTCCCCCTCTTTCAGGGTCCGGCCGCCGGCGGTAACGGTACCGGCAGCGTAGTCAATTTCCAGTTCACCACAGCCGACCACACACGGTTTTCCCATTCCCCTTGCCACAACTGCAGCATGGGAGGTCATGCCGCCGCGGGCGGTCAAAATGCCTTCTGCCACATCCATTCCCGCGAGGTCTTCCGGAGAAGTTTCAAACCGTACCAGAACTACTTTCCCGGATTCAGCCATTTCAATGGCTTTTTCCGCAGACAGGGCGATCTTGCCGCTGGCTGCCCCCGGGCCGGCATTAAGCCCCTTTGCCATCAGGCGTCCTTCTTTCAAAGCCGCCTTTTTGTTCTCCTCGTTGAAAACCGGTGCCAGAAGCTGGGTAATGGCGGTGGGTTCCACTCTTTTTAACCCTTCTTCTTCGGTCAACAGCCCCTCTTCCACCAGATCCACAGCAATCCGGATACTGGCAAAACCGGTGCGCTTCCCGTTCCGGGTCTGGAGCAGATAGAGTTTTCCTTTCTCAATGGTGAATTCAAGGTCCTGCATGTCCCGGTAGTGGGCTTCCAGTTTTTTATAAATCTCAACCAGTTCTTTATAAATTTCCGGCATTTCCTCTTCCAGCGATTTCAACCCGGAATCTCCGGCCTGTTCCTTTGAGATTGGGTGCGGCGTACGGATACCGGCCACCACATCCTCTCCCTGGGCATTGACCAGATATTCACCGAAAAACCGTTTTTCACCGGTAGCAGGGTCACGGGTAAAAGCAACGCCTGTGGCGCAGTCATTCCCCATGTTGCCGAATACCATGGATTGAACATTGACAGCTGTTCCCCAGTCATCCGGAATATGATTGATCCTCCGGTAGGTAATGGCCCGGTCATTGTTCCATGACCCGAATACGGCACCGATGGCTTTCCACAGCTGTTTCACCGGATCCTGGGGAAAATCCTCCCCTGTGTTTTCCCTGAAGACTGCCTTAAATACCGATACCAGTTCCTTCAAATCGTCCGCATTCAAGTCTGTGTCCTGGGCCGCGCCGCGATCCTTTTTCATTGCAGTGAGTCTGGACTCAAAATGCTCCGATTCCATCCCCATAACCACATTTCCGAACATTTGAATGAAACGGCGGTAGGAATCATAGGCAAAGCGTTCATTTCCGGATGCCGCCGCCAGGCCCTGAACCGATTGATCATTGAGCCCCAGGTTCAGCACGGTATCCATCATTCCGGGCATGGAGACCCGGGCGCCGGAACGCACGGAGACCAGCAGCGGGTTTTTAACATCGCCGAAGGTTTTTCCCAGTTCTTTTTCAAGACGCGCCAGATTCTCTTTTACCTGCTCTTCCAGCCCTTCCGGGTAGGTTCCGTTGTTTTTATAGTAATGGACGCAGGCTTCTGTCGAAAGGGAAAACCCCGGTGGAACCGGCACTCCGAGATTGCACATCTCAGCGAGATTGGCCCCCTTGCCGCCAAGCAGGTCTTTCATTCCGGCATTGCCTTCCGCACCCTGTTTCGAAAAATAGTATACGTACTTTTTCATTCCTTATCCTCCTGAATACTCGTGATATAACGGGTTAAAGCCATGGTCAGCTGAGACTTGGCCGCTTCCCCCAGGGGAAGCTCAATAACAACATTCTCCTGCACTTCGCGCAGTGAAATTATCAGCGTTGAATACTTGTCCACAGTCCGTTCAACCCGGTCGGCATGAAAATAGGGAATATAATGGGAATTCCCGCTCCCCACCATGCTGATTCCCCGGTTTGTTACAATAACGGCGCCATTGAACCGTTTAATCCGCCGGCCGTCCCGGAAAACCTGAATTTTCGGAAGTTTCCGAAACCATTTGGACTGCACACTGAAAAGGAGCAGCGGATCTTCTTTCGCGAACATGTCCCGGACTTTTGAAACATCCATATATCCGGCAAGCTCACCGTTGTTCAGCATCCGTTTCAGTTCATCCAGCGGATTCGGGCCGGCCTGTGTATTCAACGCGTAACCGCACGCACCGCACTGTTTCCTTGCGGGGGGGTTATGCGCCCCGCAGAAAGGACATTCTACCATTAAAATCTTCCCGCAGAAAGAGCAGAGGGTTGAGCCCGGTTTATTCAGAACACCGCAATGGATGCACTGAATTGCGCTTGGAGTCACCTTCTTGTCAATCAAAAAATTACAGTTCGGGCAATAAATCAGGCCGTCGTCAATCAACGACTCGCAAAAGGGGCATTTCTGCTTTTTCACCTCGCTTGCATCCAGACGGTCATCATTAAGATAATTGAAATAATGATAGCTTTCTCCACCTTTGTTCATGTCCCCGCAAGCTTCGGACACTTCCGCAAAGTCGATTTTTTTGGAGTACATGGAGTGGCCGATTACCAGTGTCAGGTCTGAAATTGACAGAATAACCCGGGGACATCCCTCTGAAAAATTGTAAATCCCCTTCAATGCGGTTTCACTGAAAATCTTTGAGCTGTCTCCGCCTGACAGCCGGATTCTATGGGCAATCAAGCGCTTTGTATCCGCAAAATCCAGATTACGGAGAAAAAAACGTACCGGAAGCCGCTGCCAGAATTCCGGCATGTTCCGAATCGCCGGTTCCAGGGGTTTCTGCCCCGAAAGAATAAAGCTCAACAGAAAATTTCCATTATGCACCAGATTCATCAGAATCCGGAGTTCCTGCAGCATTTCCGGGTTGTGCGCCAGCATCTGCCCTTCATCAATTACAACAATACATTTTACATTATTCTCATTTAATTCGGTCAGCTTCTTCCGCATGTTATTGAGAATGCTTATTTTGTCCGAAGTATCAAATTCATCCACGCCAAACTGCCGGGCAATTTCTCCCAGCATTTCGTTCACGGACAAAGTGGGATGATCCAGAAATGCGATGCGCACGTCCGACCCCACATCTTCTTCAATGGTCTGCATAAATTTATTCAGAAGTGTGGTTTTTCCGTCTCCGGCATTTTCGGAAATCAGAAGTGCCCCCCCTTTCCCGGAAACCACCGCAAATTTCAAACGGACCAGACACTCCTGATGCTGCTTGCTCATGTAAATCATGGACGGATCCGGCGCCAGGGCAAAGGGATACTGTTTCAATCCCCAGTACCGGAGATAAGCAGGGAGTTTCCTGCTTCTTTTTTCGCTTTCTTCCGGTGCCGCCGCTTGTTGGCCCTGTCCCTGAATCTCTTCCACAACATACTCCTTTTCCATCAGCTATCTATTATAGCGCAGAAAGTGCCTGAACCGCAGGAAATGGCTATTCCCCATACCTGGTTTGAGTTCCGAATTCCTCACACAACTTGTGAAAATGGTAGCGAAATGACCGAAATGTCATACCGAGAAGGGAAGCGGCTTCATTCATGTGCCCCTCGCATTTCTCCATAGCTTTTATCATGTAAAGATAACGGATTTGCCGAAGTTCTCTCTCCACATCAATCCCCCTGTCCGACAATGCAACTTCAGACAATGCCCCGGGCCCCCGGTTTATCTCTTCGGGCAGGTGTTCAGGAAGAATCACTTCACCGGGAGAAAATGCCAGAATTCTTTCCACGACATTTTCAAGTTCCCGGATGTTCCCCGGCCAACTGTAATTTTCCATCCGTTTCAGTGCGTCCGGGCTGATACGCGGAGCTGCCATTTTCAAGCGTCGGCTGATCCGACGGATAAAATGCTCGGCAAGTACTGCAATGTCTTCCTGTCTCTCCCTGAGAGGCGGCAACTGTAAATGGAACACGTTAATCCTGAAAAACAGATCCTGACGAAATTGCTTCCCCCGAATCAAGTCTTCGAGATTGCGATTGGTTGCCGCTACAATTCTGACATCCACATGGATATCCCGCTCGCCACCTACACGTCGAATCACAAACTCCTGTAAAACCCGAAGTAGTTTGGATTGCATACTTAACGGCATTTCACCGATTTCATCCAAAAACAGGGTACCGCCGTCCGCCAGCTCAAAAAGCCCTTTCCGGGAAGAAACCGCCCCGGTGTATGCACCTTTCATAACTCCGAACAATTCCGCTTCCAGAAGAGATTCCGGTAAAGCGGCACAATTGACAGATAGAAAACGGCCTTCCTTCCGTTTGCTGTTCTTATGAACCGCTTTGGCCACCAGCTCTTTGCCGGTTCCGCTTTCACCGGTAATCAGTACCGCGAGGTCTGTGGGTGCAGCCTGGCGGACCATCTGCAACAGGCTTCTGATGCCGGGAGTTTTTCCAATGATACCGGCAGTGTCCACGTCTTCCATCAACTGATGTTTCAGGGTTTTCACGTCTTCTTTCATGGAACGATGGGAAAGAATTCTATTTACAACAATTCTCAACTCTTCCAAATCGAAGGGCTTCATCAGGTAATCCGATGCGCCCAGCTTTAGAGCCTGAATAGCAGAAGCGGCAGAAGCAAAAGCCGTAATAATAACAAAATCAGGCTGATATCCCCGATTCCTTGCCTCCTGAAAGAGCTCAAGCCCGGATAAACCCGGCAATTTCAAGTCTGTAATAACAAGATCAAATTCCTCATCCTCCATGATTGAAAGTGCCTGTTCCGCCGTCTCCGCCTGATGAATTTCCGACACCTGGGACTGCAATGCCTGATTCATCACCAGAAGGAGACTCTTTTCATCATCAACGAGTAGAATACGGGTTGTGTTCATTGTTTCACCGCCTCATCTCCGCTATTGTCACAGCGGGGCAGAATGACCGAAAAAACCGCACCTCCACCGGAACGGTCACCGGCTTCAATCCTGCCGCCCATCTCTTCCACAATACTTTTTGATATTGAAAGCCCCAGCCCGAAGCCTTTGGCAAAAGTTGAAAAATAAGGTTGAAAAATCTTGTCCCGGGCGGCTTTCGAAATTCCCTTTCCGTTGTCGGCAACTCGGATCACCACCTCCGGAAAAGCGGTTTCAATCTCCACATCTATCCGCCGGGTTTCCTGATACTGCACGGCTTTCTCCGCATTTTTCAAGATATTCCAGATCACACGTTTGCATTTCCCCCGTTCGCATTTTACCCAGGCTTCTCCGGTATAAACGACAGGGGACACATTCAGCTCAATTCCTTCTTTGCAGCCCTTTTCAAACAGGTTGACAACTTCCGCCACAAGTTTACAGATGTTTGCCGGCTCCGCTTTGGGGCCGTTGTCCCGGGTAAAACTCAGAAAATCCTGAATTGTATTCCCCAGCCTGTCAATCTCCTGGCGAATAATTTCATAGAGTTCTTCCCCCTGGCCCGGCCCGGACTGTTCCCGAAGCAATTGAACCGCCCCCTGAATGGAGGCGAGGGGATTCCGGATTTCATGGGCAATTCCCGCCGCCATCTCCCCCAGTGACATAAGACTGTTTTTAAACATCACACTCTTTTCCATTGCCCGCCACTCTGTCAAATCGCGAAACAGGATCAGCAAACCAATGAATTTCCCACCTGAATACATCTTTGTCATATTCAAACCGATAATGGTTCCGTTATCGAATTCATATTCTCCACGCTGCATTCTGGCATCATCTGATTCCAGAAGCATGTCAGCCACAGGAAGAAAATCATTGATATCGCCGTTCATCAGCCTGGCTTCATCAAAAATCTGCTGTTTCTCCAGAAACTCCCGGGCAGCTTTGTTGATGAAAGTTACATGAAAATTCGCATTTGTTGTCAACATCGCGCTGGGAATGGAATCCACAATCTGGTTTTTCAACAGAGTAATTTCCCGCAACCGTTTTTCCTTCAATTCCACCTGGCCGGTTAAACGGCGAATTCTCACCGATAGGACACCGATAACCAGAGATACCAGAAAAATGGCGGCAAAATTTACTCCGAGAATGTACGGAATTCGGGTCTCGCTGAGGGGACGTCCCCCCAGTAGGGGAATAACGGAAAAATACTCCAGAAGCAATAAAGCAGAGAAAAATGCAATGGAAGCAGCTGCCAGAAAATGAAGATTCTCCCGTTTCAGATAAAATCCGCCGAAGACCACCAGAACCAGATATAGGAACTGAAATTGGCTATCCTGACTTCCGGTCAGATAAATGATAAAGGTAATAAAAACCGCATCTGAAAACAGAAGCAATAGAAAATTACGTCGGATTCCGGCAACAAAACAAAGAACCATGACTGATATGTATAAGAGAAATAAGAGCACTATCAGTGAAAAGTTCTCCAGTGCCGGTTCAAAAACCTTTAACAGAGAAATTATGATAAGAATCAAAAGTGCCGTTAAAATCCGGGACAGGAAAAAACGCAATCCGGAAATTTCTTCTCCTGCCCCGAACCATCTTTTTTCCATATCAGGCATCAATCATCATCCCGGTTTCCCGTTCCTTCTCAGGCGGGAAATTCCACCGTGCAAAATTCCTACTTGACCAGGGTGATGATCTTGAAAATAGGCAGATACATGGACACGACGATACCGCCGACCAGGCCGCCCAGAAACATAATCATCACCGGCTCCATCAGAGACATCAGGCTGGCAACCGCAGTATCCACCTCATCTTCATAGAAATCCGCAATCTTAGACAACATGGTGTCCAACGCACCTGTTGACTCACCCACCGTCACCATCTGAGTCACCATCGGAGGAAAAACACCGGAATCCTTCAACGGGTCGGACACTGTCCGTCCTTCTTCCACGGATTTCCTGGTAGAGAGAACCGCATCCTCAATAATGGCATTACCGGATGTTTTTGCTGTGATGTACAGCCCCTCCAGAATCGGCACACCGGATGAAACCAGAGTAGACAAAGTCCGGCTGAACCGGGCCACTGCGATTTTCCGTAAAATCATCCCGAGAATCGGCAGTTTCAACAAAATCCCGTCAATCATATGACGGCCGCCGTCAGTTTTATAGTACTGCCGAATTCCAAGCACCATTAAAACGACAAAAACCACCACAAGCCAGCCAAACGAAACCATAAAGTGGGATGCTCCCACAACAATCCGGGTAGGAAGCGGCAGCTCCGCACCCATGCTCTTGAACATTCCGGCAAAAGCGGGGATTACCTTCCACAGAATAACCGCCACGATCAAGATTGCAAATGTAAAAACCGTAGTTGGATAAACCAGTGCGGATTTCACCGCAGCCCTCAATTTGTATGCCTTTTCAATGTAAATGGAAAGGCGCTGCATAATGATATCCAGAATACCGCCGGCCTCGCCTGCCGCAATCATATTCACATACAGATTGTCAAAGGCTTTCGGATGTTTTTCCATGGCATCGGCCAACGTCAACCCGGATTCCACATCCCCGCGAATTTCAAAAAGTGTTTTTTGAAAAAACTTATTTTCCTGCTGGGATGCCAGAGCCTCCAGACACTGAACAAGGGGAAGCCCGGCATCAATCATAACGGAAAACTGTTTGGTAAAAACCGCAAGATCTTTTACCGAAACCTTTCCACTCCCGAAAGAGAGTTTCGAAAGCCCGGTTACTTCCTTCTCTTTAATGGAAGTAACCACAATATTCTGTTTTCTCAGAAGGGCAATGGCCTCTTCACGATGTTTCGCCTTGATATCTCCCGATCGGGCTTCACCGGACCGGGTTCTTCCCGTATATTCAAAAAGCATACATCCCTCCTGACCTATGTGTATTTAATCTTTGGATTACGTTTTGGCCTTTCGGTTGGCGATTTCATCTCCACAACGCCAACCCCCCGGTTTATCATATCCATCAGTTCTTCTTTGTTTGAAGACCTGGCCAACGCAACTTCCCGGGTAATTTTTCCCTGAAAATACAGACTTGCCAACGACTGATTGAATGTCATCATCCCGTGTTTCAACTGGCCGGTTTGCATTGTGGCGTAAATCTGGTGAATTTTATCTTCCCGAATCAGGTTCCGGACAGCGGAATTCGGAATTAGAATTTCCATGGCCAGACATCTGCCTTTTCCGTTTGCGGTGGGCAGCAGAGACTGACAGAGAACCGCTTCCAGAACAAAAGAAAGCTGGGTGCGGATCTGCGTCTGTTGATGCGCCGGGAAAATATCAATCACACGGTTGATGGTCTGCACCGCCGAATTGGTATGCAGCGTTGCAAAAGTCAAATGGCCGGTTTCAGCAATGGTCAATGCGGTTTCAACTGTTTCCAGATCCCGCATCTCACCCACCAGAACCACATCCGGGTCCTGCCGGAGTGCCGCACGCAATGCCCGGCTGAAAGATTTTGTGTCTGTGTGAACTTCCCGCTGGTTAACAATACATTTTTTATGAGAATGGAGATATTCCACCGGGTCTTCAATGGTAATAATATGTTCACTTCTGTCCGAATTCACTTTGTCAATCATAGAAGCCAGCGTTGTGGATTTACCGCTGCCGGTGGGGCCGGTAACCAGAATCAGGCCACGGGGGAGTTCGCAGAGTTTGGCCACAACCTTCGGAACTCCCAATGCGTCAAAACCCCTGATTTCATACGGAATCAAACGAAATGCACCTGCAACCGCGCCCCGCTGATAAAACACATTGGCACGAAAGCGCGCCAAATTCTTTATGCCAAAAGAAAAATCCAATTCCAGCTGTTCTTCAAACCGTTGTTTCTGTGAATCGTTGAGAATGGAATAAATCATCTTTTTTGTATCCGTCGGCCTGAAAGGCGGCAGTTTCAGAGGAATCAATTTCCCGTTCAGACGGATCTGGGGAGGGGAATTGGTCGTAATATGCAAATCGGTTCCGTTTTGTTCCACCATTGTTTTTAAAAGCTGTGTCAGCGTAACGTCCATACTCTCCCCCTCCGTTTACAGGACGGTTTCCCGCAAAACTTCATCAATCGTTGTCAATCCGTTCATGATTTTGATCAACCCGCTGCGGCGAAGGGTGATCATTCCGTCTTTGACCGCCTGATGCCGTAAATCCATTGCCGTTGCGCCGCTCAAAACCAATTCCCTCATCTCATCGGTAATCTGCATGACTTCATAGAGTCCCACACGGCCTTTGTAACCGGTTCCACTGCAACGGTCGCAACCCGTGCCTTTAAAAACCTTGATTTTGTCAACTTCTTCTTCAGTGTAGCCGATTCCAAGCAGGGTTTTTTTCGGTATTTTGATCTCTTCCTTACATTGGGTACAAACCCTCCGCACCAGGCGCTGAGCACAGATCAGGTTTACCGAAGTTGCCACAAGAAAAGGCTCAATTCCCATGTTCATCAGACGGCTGATGGTACTGGGGGCATCATTGGTATGCAATGTAGACAACACCAGGTGGCCGGTCAATGCCGCTTTAATGGCAATTTCCGCAGTTTCAAAATCACGAATCTCACCCACAAGAACAATATTCGGGTCCTGGCGCAAAAAAGAACGGAGGGCCGCGGCGAAAGTCAACCCGATTTCTTCTCTGACATTTACCTGGTTGATTCCTTTCAAATTAAATTCAACCGGATCTTCCGCTGTCATAATGTTTGTTTCCGGCTTATTGAGCAGGCTGATGGAGGAATAAAGTGTATTGGTTTTTCCGCTGCCGGTAGGGCCGGTAACCAGCACCATACCGTACGGCTTTGTCACCTCTGTTTGGAAAGTCTCCAGGCTTTCCGGCTCAAATCCCAGCTTTGTCATGTCCAGCATGAGCATATCCGAATCCAGAATCCGCATGACAATTTTTTCGCCGAACAGTGTGGGCAGAACGGAAACACGGAAATCCAGCTCCTTGCGCTTTCCTTCCAGTTTCATTTTAAGTTTAATCCGGCCGTCCTGAGGAAGGCGTTTTTCCGCAATATCCAGCTTGGACATAATTTTGATTCTGGAACAGATGGCATCCCGCATTTTTAAAGGCGGTTTCATAATCTCATGAAGAATACCATCAATTCTGAACCGGATTCTCAATTCCTTTTCATAAGGCTCCACATGGATATCACTAACCCCTCTTCGAACCGCATCGGTCAGAATTGAATTGACCAACCGGACGACAGGCGCTTCCACACTGGAAGCTTCCAGGCTCTCAATATCCAGGTCATCATCATCCTCAATTACTTCAAGCTCTTCTTCATCAATCTCTGCGAGATCTTCCATCACCTTCCGGAGTTCCATCGCGGACTCGGTCTCATAGTATTTTTCAATTGCCTTGCGAATGGAATACTCTGATGCCACAACCGGTTCAATATTCAGATTTGTGATAAATTTAAGGTCATCCAGCGCATAAATATTCGTCGGATCGGCGATTGCCACCGTCAAAGTAGAACCCGTTCGGCTCAGGGGAATGATCGAATACCGCTGTGCCACATCCACAGGTATTCGCTTGATCACATCCTCGCTGATTTCAAAATGATCCAGATTGACCGCAGGAATACCGTATTGGCGGCTGAGAAAACTGGTAATTTCTTCATCACTGACAAAACCAAGCTTCGTCAGAATAAATCCCAGACGCCCACCCTCGGTCTTCTGCACACTCAATGCTTCCTCCAGCTGTTTTTTCTGGATTAAGCCTGCATCCAACAACATGTCACCAAGTTTCATTACCATCGGTTTTTACACCCGCTTTCCTTTTATTTATAAACAGCTTAAAAAAGCAAACTTGAAATGTCAACCTCTTTATTTGAAACAAAATTCGAATCACCCGAAAAATTAAACATCTTCAAACTTTCCGACAAAGAAATTAACAATGAAAAGCGCATCGTTTTCACTTCTCACCCCTGCACTTTTCCCGGCTCAAATGCAGGAATCCCCGTGATATACTGCCCGAGAACCAATCTATGAATATCCTCTGTCCCCTCGTAGGTTTTTACCGACTCCAGATTGCACATATGGCGGAAAACCGGATATTCCAGAGATATTCCGTTTGCGCCCAGAATGTCCCGTGCCTCTCTGGCAATATCAAGCGCCACACCGACATTATTCATCTTCAACATGGAAATCTGATAATGTTTTGCGTGGCCTTCATCCTTCAAACGTCCAACTTGAAGCGCCAGGAGCTGAGCTTTGGTAATTTCTGTCAACATTTTTGCCAATTTTGCCTGCACCAACTGAAACCGGGCAATGGGAACATTAAATTGAATTCGGCTTTTTGCGTACGACACCGCCGTCTCATAACAATCCATCGCCGCCCCCAGTGCACCCCAGCCGATACCATAACGTGCCTGTGTCAAGCACATCAGGGGGAACTTTAACCCCAGGGCTCCGGGGAGACAGTTCTCATCCGGCACCTCCACATCCTCAAAAATCAATTCCGATGTTACGGAAGCCCGAAGGCTCATTTTATGCCTGATCTCCGGGGCGGAAAATCCCTTCATCCCCTTTTCCACCAGAAAACCCCGGATCCCGTCATTTGTAGCTGCCCATACAACCGCCACATCCGCAATGGAACCATTTGTAATCCACATCTTGGAACCATTCAACAGCCATTTGTCCCCCGATTTCACAGCACGGGTCCGCATACCACCGGGATTGGAGCCGAAATCCGGCTCTGTCAATCCAAAGCAACCGACAATTTCACCCCGAATCAACTTCGGAAGGAACCGGGCCTTCTGTTCTCCGGAACCAAAAGCATAGATGGGGTAAATCACCAGCGAGCTCTGAACAGAAGCGAAACTTCTAAGCCCGCTGTCTCCCCGTTCCAATTCCTGATTGATAAGCCCATACGCCACATCGGACAATCCCGCGCCGCCATATTCCTTCAGTGTTGGCCCCAGGAATCCCAGTTCACCCATTTCAGAAACCAGATGGAGGGGAAACACCCCAGCCTCAAAATCAGCAGCGATATTTGGTTTTACCCGATCCTTAACAAAAGCGTGGACAGTATCATAAACCATTCTTTCTTCGGGCCGGAGTAAACCCTCCACCCCGGCAAAATCAACAAACTCCAGCATTTTCTCTCCCGAGTTCCCTTATTTAACCGGCTTCTTTCTCTTGTGCCCCTTACCTTCTCTCTCCAGTTCCTTCTCCCTCATCTCTTTCATCTTCTCTTTGAATGCTTTAATCTTTGCTTCCTTCTCACGCTGTAACTTCCCACTTTCAATTTCAGCGAGTTCCGAACTAACCTGATCACGGTAAAGGGTCTGGGGAAACTCTTTCAATAAAAGGCGGTAGTAGCGAGCCGCCTCGTCATACCGGGTCATTTCAAACAAAGATCTTCCGTAGAAATAATAGGTCTTTTCTTTCCCCTCTTTTGTCAGATATTGAATATAGTGATCCAGAAGATATTGAAAACGTCCGGCAGCCGACAGATAACTATGCACTTTATAATAAAATACACCCACTCCGAATTCATGTTCAGCCAACCGGTCCCAACACAGCCGAATTTTTTCTTCACTGAGTTTACTGTAGGGGGAATCGGGATATTTCCGGCGAAGTTCTTCAAAAGCCGTGATCGCCTCACGGGAAAAAGACTGATCCCTATCCGGGCTTGAAATCTGCGAATAATAGCACATTCCAACCATATACTGCGCATAAGGCGCCCGTTTGCTTTTGGGGAAATACACAAGGAATGACTGATAATCGGTTAACGCTTCGGCAGGCCCGGTTTCAAGATCAAAAAACTCGGAATCCGCAACACCCAGTTTTGCATCGGCAAACTCTTTCGAATTTGGTGCGTTGTCAATAATCAGCTGAAAAAAACTCCTGGCCCGGGTATATCTGCCACTGGCAAGATAACTCAGCCCCTCCTGATAAATAGTGGAAACCGGCACTTCTTTCTGCCCTTTCATCAATGAGTCATTCACTTTCTTTTTGCAGCCGGCACTAAACAGCAACAGAGTGAAAAGCACACAAACAAACCACAACTTACGCATATATCACCTCGTTCTATTCAAAATCTGTGTTAATTCCCTGAAATTTTTATCCGGTTCTCCTTTAAAAACAGCCGAACCCGCCACAATCAGGTTTGCTCCGGCAAGCGCTATCTGGCTGATGTTTTCCCCCGTAACCCCTCCGTCCACGGCAATAATAAACGAAAAGCCGCCATCGGCGCGGAGGGCATTCAGCCGGCCGATCTTTTCCAGGCAATAAGGAATGAATGATTGCCCCCCAAACCCCGGATTCACCGACATCAGCAGAACAGCGTCCACAATCGGCAAAACCTCTTCGAGGAAACAAAGGGGAGTAGCAGGATTCAAAACAACCCCCGTCCGAACCCCCATCTGCCGGATTTGTCCCAGAACACGGTCCAGATGCGGTTCCGCTTCCGCATGAACGTAGATAATTTCCGGGCATGTTTCGGCAAAAACCTCAATATAGTCACCGGGATTTTCAATCATCAGATGAACATCCATCTTTGCTTCCGGAACCGCGCGTTTTACAGCCCGGCAAATCATCGGCCCGATTGTAATATTCGGAACAAAATGCCCATCCATAACATCCACATGGACATACTTCATTCCCGCCAGCATCAGGAGGTTCAGCTGCTCTCCCAATTTTGTAAAATCAGCTGACAAAATGGATGGAGAAATCAGTTTCAAAATGCCTCCCTTTTCACCACCTGAAGTGTGATTGTCTGCTCTGAAAACACCCGATATCCGGGGAGAGGATACTGCTCTTTCACAAAAAGGACATTCTCATCCTCTATCTGATTCGCAAAAGTCTTGACAATATAACGAATCCCCCGCCTGTTCAATTTCTTTTTGACCCGGGTCAACAGTTGGCCCCGAAAGTCCGGCATCAAAAAAGCCAACGGCTGTTTTCCGCGGCTGACCAGCAGTTTAACCCGGTTGTCCACAATTCCCGAACTTCCCGCTGTCGGAGCCTGTGAGATCACCGTCCCTTCCGTCCTGTCATCAAAGGCCCGTGCAACCCCTGTCAACCTCAACTGATAGGTGCTGATCATTTCAGCCGCATCCGGAAGGGAAAGGCCGGACAAATCCGGAATGACTTCCCGCTTGGACCCCCGGCTTAAAACAAGATCCACAATACGTGCCGGCTTCACCTTACTTCCCGCAGGCGGATCCTGAATTGCCACCGCCCCCAGCTTGACAAAGTCTGAATATACGGTCTGATTGTCTTTTGCCGAACCGTGAAGCCCGGCCTTTTCCAGTCTCCGCTCGGCAACAGAAAGAGGCACACCGGTCACATCCGGTACGGTAACCACGCCGCCCCGAACAGCCGAAACCAGCGTAAACCACAGGGCCGCAGCAAACACAAGCCCCGCCAGAACAAAATAACCCGCAACAATCAACAGCTTTTTCATATCCACTGAAGTATACCCGAAAATACTGCCCAAGTAAATTCACAAGGCGAATTTCAAAAACAGATACCGGTGTTGAAAAACAGATAAGAAAAACAATCGAATTCAGAAAATTCCCGCCGTAAAACATCCGATTCAAGCCGCAATTCCAGTTCACAGATTTACAACGTAAAAGGGCTGTGCTATATTCCATTCATGGAGGTGACTGTGAAGAAACACATCATGCTGATAGTAGTGATTGCTCTTTTTTCCGCAACTGCCTGCGGGCCTTTCAAAGTCAGTAAAATGCAAATGATCGGTGTTCAGAATCACACTCTGGTACTGTATTTTTCCAAGAAAATCAAACATTCATTCAGTCTTTCCATAGATGGAACAGAAGTTCCGGTAGCGGCCCCCGCGCGGGGCAGGCTCCTTCAGATTCACAACCTGAAACCGGGCATGCATCACATCCGCATTGTCTCCAACTGGTACATTTTCGAACAGCCGATCCGCAACTTTACTTTTGATCCGGAAAAAAATCAAACCGCACTGGTCTTTGCCGTTTTAAAATATTCGGAAACGACACGGCCGATTCAGGAACAGCGTCCGGGGATATTCAAAAGAACGCTGAACATGCTTATGTTCTGGAAAGGCAAAGAAACATCAGCCGAGACAAAAATCGACACATCAAAGATTTACGGAGAATTTACCCGCTGATTTTTATTTAATCTTCCGTTTCTTTTCTCTCGGAGATACGCTCTTCTTCGCTCAGGAAGGTTGCAATCAACTCCCGGTCATCCTCGTCCAGGGCCACAAAATGCACCCCCATGCCCGGGAGCTGCCATTCCCCTTCATCCGGGGTTTCTTCAAGGCTATACACCACTTCCACCACCGCATGAATTGTCTTGGAAGAACCCGGAAGGTTAAAACGGATAGCAAAGCGTGTCCCCTCCGGGTAGGGACGCACCGTTTCCAAAAACATCCCGTCCAGACTCAAATTGTAGGAATACAGAATACTGACTTCATCATCCAGAGAAAAATCCACCTGAATCTGAGAATCCAGACGGATGCAGGCCCGCTGATTTGAAAATTTTTCTTTCATATTCATGATTGCCCATGCCGTATTGATAGTTTTTCATCATAATCCCGTTTCAGAATAATACTGCGCCCCGAAACGGCAATATAACCCAGCTCCACCATTTCCCGGATCATCCGGGTAACCGTCTCCCTCGAACTTCCGATGGTCGCCGCAATATCACTTTGCGGCAGACGTTCAAATACAACGCTTCCGTCAATGAGCGCCCGCCCCTTCATTGCCGCCTCCCGCTGAAAATAACGGGCCAGGCGGTCAAAAGCATCCAGCGAAATCAGGTTGCTGATCCGTTCATTCGCCGCCCGGAGCCTTTTGGACAGCACCGCAAGAATTCCCGCTGCAATATCCGGATTGGGAAGAATCTGATTGAGAAAATCACTCCGGGACAACTTTAAAAGGGAAGCCGCCGAAATACTGATGACATTTGCAGATCGGGTGGATCCGTCCAGCAGACTCATCTCCCCGAAAAAATCCCCGCCCCGCAGGGTAGAAAGGATAATCTCCTTTCCCTCGTTTGAAATCATCGTCACCTTCACTTCCCCGTCCACAATCACATAGAGCGCGTCGCCAGGCGCGTTTTCACTGACAATCACTTCATTCTTCCCCACTTGAATCTCATGGCAATGACGGAGGACATCCCGAAGATTGTCGGTATCCAAATCAGAAAAAATCAGAATCTTCCGAATCAGATCCAGTTTCTTTAACTCAGTCATGCTGCATCCCCGAGGTCGCAATCATAATACTCGCAATGGCGTGTTTGAAAACAAGCTGTTCGGAACTCCCGTTTACCAGCTGAACGGTAAAACGGTCAAACGCTTTCACCTTCCCCACAAGTTTTTTGCCGTTGACCAGAAAAATATGGATTCCCAGTTTCTCTCTGCGGATACGATTCAGGAAATCGTCCTGAATATTGATTGGCGTGGCTTTTGATTCAATCACAGTTCCTCTCCCCCGTTTCTTATCTTTATATTAATGAAATTATAGATTTCTGCAACCGGAATCTTTCCGGCCAAAGGGTCTGTCTGAAACCATTGGACCGTCTGTCCCCTGAACCAGGTAAACTGCCGCTTTGCAAACCGGCGGGTATTTCGTTTAATCCGCTCCACAGCCTCCTCCATTGAAATGTCCCCATTCACAGCCATCATCATCTCCCGGTAACCAATCGCCTTGAAAGCATGAAAATTTCTATCCGGATAACGGACCATCAATCCCCTCACCTCATCCGGAAAACCTGCCGCCATCATCTGCTCCACTCTGCGGTTGATCGCCTCATACAAACGATTCCGTTCCGCAGTCAGCCCCAACACAATAAAATCCAGGTCATGAAGTGGTGAGCGGGTATTCTTCCACATTGAACTGAGTTTTTTCCCGGTGGAAAAATAAAAAGAAAGTCCCCGGAGAACCCGCTGGGTATCTCTGGGAGAAATCCCTCCTGAAAATTCCGGATCCACCTTTTGCAGCATCCGGAACAAATATTCCGGCCCCAACCGCCCGAGCGTGACCAGAAAACAATCTTCCACAGTGGAATCCATTTCCGGTTGTTCAAAAAAGCCGGTGAGAAGCGCACGGGTATAGAGCCCGGTACCCCCGACCACAATGGGAAGTCTGCCCCGCTGAAGGATATCCCGAATCACCTTCTCCGCCTGCGACAGATAAGTTCCGGCAGAAAATCGCTCGGAAGGGTCGCAGATATCATACAAATGATGGGGAATCTCCAGCCGCTCCGCCTTTCCGGGCTTTGCGGTCCCGATATCCATTCCACGATACACCTGCATGGAATCCGCGTTGATGATTTCTCCGTTCAGTTTTCGTGCAAGCTCCAGTGCCGCCCTTGACTTCCCGGTGGCGGTGGGGCCGGTAATAACAATCACAAATTTCATGAAGAACCCTCTCGGCTGCATTATTCTCCTGCTCTTTTCATAGTCTATCACATGGAACATTAAATCCGGCGGAAAATGCCGGCTCCCGGGCAATGGGGTGACAAACGGAAAAAACATTGGAAAAGAGGTTGACTTCGAAGAGCGAATCCCATAAACTCTCTTCCTGACAGAAAACTCTAATGGAGGAGTTATGGCAAACCATAAATCAGCAGAAAAGCGGGCCAGGCAGGCATTGAAAAGAAGACTTCGGAATCGGCAGGCAAAATCTCAGATTCGGACTGCAATGAAAAAAATGAGAAAATTTGTAGATGAAAACCAGATTGAAGAAGCAAAAAGCTTTCTTCCCGAACTGATATCCCTGATTCAGAAAAAATCCGACCGGGGAATCCTTCATAAAAACACAGCCTCCCGTTACGTTTCCAGAATGACGCGACTCATCAACAAAGCCGCACAAAACTGAATTTAACCGCAATCGGACGAAAAAGAGGGAGAAATCCCTCTTTTTTTCATGTCCGGCCCCACACTGAAAGGAAATTCCATGTCACTGCATCAGGCAGCCGAATGGCTGGGCTACCTTGCTTCCATACTGGTGGTCATCTCATTGATGATGAATTCCATCGTACATCTCAGATGGTTCAATCTGGCAGGCGCACTGCTGATGAGCCTGTACGGCATTTTAATCCGCGCAACACCTGTAGCGGTTCTGAATCTTTTCATTGTTCTGGTGGACCTCTACTATCTCAGACAAATCTATTTTGCACGGGATTATTTCAATATTCTGCAACCCCGGCCGGATTCCCGGTATCTGAACTATTTTCTGGAACAATATAAACCAGAAATCCGGGCTCATATCCCCGAATTTCAATTTCATATCCCGAAAAACGCCATGGCATTTTTTGTGCTCCGAAATACAATCCCCGCATGCCTTTTCATTGCCGTACCCGACAGCGGCAGTACACTGAACATTAAATTGGATTTTGTCGTTCCCCGATACCGGGACTTTAAAATCGGCCACTTTCTTTTTGAGGAAAAGCAATCCTTCTTCCCCGATTGCGGATTCACCACCCTGAACGCCACGGCAACAACACGAAACCACGCACGGTATCTCAAAAAAATGGGGTTTAGAGAAAAAAACCGGGAAGGTGAAATCATTCATTTTATAAAAACCCTGACCCCTGGCCCGGCAAACGGAAAAAACTGCCCCCTTAGCCCGTAATGCGGCCACAAAAACAAATTCGATTATTTCTTCGGCATCGCACTGCGGGAACGCCGTTTGCACTCGGAGATCAAATAAAACAGACGATCAATCCGGTCCACACCGCTGAAACTCAGCACGGATTTTTCTCCGACAAGATGAAACCTGAATGTACCTTTCCGCACCTCCACAATTTCACTGCACGGCATCTCGCCGGTGCCGGGAAAAGGAACAAGGGTATTGAGCACAATAACGGAACATTCCGTCACCACAATTTTCAGCCCCCAGACATCCACCAATGTATAAATTGTGAGGCAGACCACCAGAAACCCCGCAACCAAACCCAGAACCAAGCTGGTTTTAACTGCCAGAATGTATGTGGAAGAATGCATGCCGGCTTCCGTCTGGGAAAAAAAATCGTGATAAAAGCGGCTGACAAATTTAAACTGCTTCAGATAAAAAAATACCGCCAGCCCGACAATGAAAAATGCAGCTGTCCGATGAACAATGGAATGAGTAAAAACTGCCAGATCATCCGATTTCGTCGTCAAGTTTCTTCAATGCCTCCTCAATATTTGATGCTTTTGTAATAGGCCTTCCCATTACAATATAGTCTGTTCCGGCATCAAATGCATCCGCAGGGGTCATCACCCGCTTCTGATCGTCCGCCGATTGAGAGAATAACGGCCGAATCCCCGGGGTCAGGGTCTTGAAATCATTGCCGCATGCTTTTTTCACAAGTGAAATCTCAAGAGGAGAACAAACAACACCGGCAATCCCGGCTTCACGGCCGAGAACAGCGAGACGGACAACCATCTGTGCTGCGGTTCCGGTATAGCCGATTTGATTCAAGGCATTATCATCCAGGCTGGTAAGAATTGTAATGCCGAAAATCCCGGGTTCCGGAACCCCGTGCCCGGCACAGTAATCACGAACCATATCCATCGTCTTTTTCATCATCTCAAAACCGCCGGAAGTATGGACATCAATAATATCAGCTCCGAGTTTAACCGCTTCAACCGTCGCGTTTGCAACCGTATTGGGAATGTCATGATATTTCAAATCCAGAAACACCCGATTCCCCGTTTCTTTAATCCGGCGGACAATATCCGGTCCCTCTGCGGTAAACAGCTGTTTTCCCACCTTAAAAAAGGAAATTGCCCCCTCACAGGCCCGGACAATCTCCATCGCCCGGCCCCCTGTTTCCACATCCAGCGCCACAATCACCCGATTCATCCGATTATCATTCACCACCGCCTCCTTCTGTAAAAGGCAAGGTTAAAGTTAATTAAAGATAGAGAAAGCGGTTCACCCTTCCCCCATGCACCCGCACTTACACCGGCATTCCGCCCTTACACCTTCAACGAACCGATCCAGCTGTCCAGACTGCCGGCACCATGCAAATTCAGCCAGCGGCCGATTTCATCCGCCAGCCGCCCTCCGATTCCCGGATCATAAAAATTCGCCGTTCCGACCTGCACCGCCCGGGCCCCCACCAGCAGAAACTCCAGCGCATCTTCCGCAGATTGAATCCCGCCAATCCCTATCACGGGAATTGACACCCGCTTTACCGCCTGATAAACCATCCGCAATGCCACCGGTTTGATGGACGGGCCGGAATACCCCCCCACAATCCGGGCAATTTCCGGACGGCGGGTTTTAACATCCACTGCCATCCCGAGAAGTGTGTTAACAAGGGAAATCGAATCCGCCCCCGCATCTTCACATGCCGCGGCAAACTCCGTAATATCCGTCACATTGGGAGAAAGTTTAACCATCAAATGACGATTGGTTCGGCATCTCAACTCTTTTACAAGCCTGCGGGTCATCTCCGGGTTGGTTCCATACTGAATTCCCCCGTGTTTCACATTGGGGCAGGAGATATTGACTTCATAACCGTCAATCCCCTCCACCCCTTCCAGAAATTCCACAACCTCGGCGTAAGCTTCATCCGAATGTCCGAACACATTCACGACACAGGCAACATCATATTCCCTGATCCGGGGCAAAAGCTCATCCGCAAACACACGGGCACCGGGATTCTGCAAACCGATGGAATTAATCATTCCGCCGGACGCCTCGACAATCCTCGGCGCCGGATTCCCGGCAATCGGCTCCATTGAAACCCCCTTGGTCACAATGGCACCGAGCTTATCCAGGGAATAAAAATCTGTGAATTCCATTCCGAAACCGGCCGTCCCGCTGGCCAGCATCACCGGGTTTTTCAGCACAAGGCCTCTGCCGAGGTCAGTTTTCATTTCCATTATTCCACTCCAAGTCCCTTGTGTTGAACACCGGGCCATCCACACAAACCCGCCTAAAACCGCCGGAAGTCTGAACCACACACCCGAGACAAACCCCGAAGCCGCAGCCCATGTACCGTTCCAGAGAAGTAAAATGTTCCATCTGCGGAAAAGCCCGGTTCAAAGCTTTCACCATCGCCTCCGGCCCACAGGAAAACACCAGCGCGTTTTTAAATTCCGGCTTGTCTTTCATAATTTTTCGGACACCCTTTACCACCGTACCTTTCAATCCCAGCGAACCGTCATCCGTCATAATCCGGTGGGAAACGGATTTCCCGAAAAGCGGGACAATATCCGATTTGCTCCTGCCGCCATACACCACATGAAAAGACCCCCGGGGCAGTCTCCGTGAAAGAAAAAACATGGGGGGAATCCCGCTGCCGCCGCCGACCAGCAGCACCGGACGCCCTGCGGGGTCGGGAAAAGTGTTTCCGGACGGGCCGACCGCATTCAACTCATCCCCCGGTTTCAAATCATAGAGAAACGCCGTCCCCCTGCCCACCCGGCGAACGAGAAATTTAACCATTCCGCTTTTTTTATCCGCATCCAGAACACTGATCGGTTTTTTCAGCAGCGTGCCGGCTTCCAGCATGAAAAACATTCCGGCCTTCACATCCAACGCCTCTTTCCCTTCCGTAACAAATTCCAGAATTGCAGTATTAAACCACGTCTTCTTATCTTTCAGGAAAAGCCTCAATTGTTTCATTTTCTTTCCTTATCATCTCCGTCGCGGGAAGCGGAATGCGATTGTTCCATATCCGTACTATCGGAAATATCCAGCATCATCCGATTATTCAACGCATAGTCCTGAACCCTGTAATGCTTCAACTCCCCCATCCGGCTTAAGGTCTTTGTAATCTTGTCCACCTGCCTTTCCACCACTTCAAGAGATTTATCCAGATCCTCTTTCGTAAGGCCGCTCTGCCATTTCAAACGCAGGCGCTCAAGATGAGCCAGAATAATCGTGAGGGGCGTATTAACTTTATCCTGAACCGTCACAGCTGCATGGAAAACCGCCTGTAACCGTTCCACCTCCATCTCCTTTTGTTTCAGCTCATACATTTCTCTGAGATCCTCCAGCTGAATCACATGCCATACCTTCTCTTTCAGCCGGATCCGGTAAGGGCTCAGACGAACCGGAACCCGGTCGCCGCTCCGGTTGAAAATAAAAACCTCATAACTGTCCGCCTTATCCAGCCGCCACCGTTCCCGCAGCTCACTGTAAACATTCGGCTGAAAAAAACGCGAAATCGCCCGGTCTGCCAATTCTTCCTGCAACACCCCCGTCAACTCGGCCATTGCGCGGTTGGCCCGAATCACCCTCCCGTCAGGGTTACAGATTGCAATTCCGCTGGGATCATTTTCCACAATCTGATATGTCAATTGAAGAAAAGATTCCAGACTGTTGATCTCATCGGCAGAACTGAGAATCGAGCCGGCAACAAGAGCGATAAGAGGCATCGCATGCAACTTCTCGCTGCCCGCCGCCTCCCTTCCCGCCATTACACCGATAAGCCCGGAAACCTCTTCATCCCTCCCCTTCAATGGAAACAGAAAAATTCCATCGGAAAACCGCAGGCGTAATTGTGAGTCATCCGGAATAATCTCGGATATCGGAACCGGAGAAAACGGCCTGTCATCATCATGAAATAACTGCGAAAACCCCTTTCGTCCATAAAAAGACAGCAGATGGCCCCGCATCTTATCTGCGACATGATCAGAAAAACCGTGGCTGAAAAAACACGGCTCATCCCCCAGAAAAAGAACCAGTGCCGGCTCATCCGACAGAAAAGGCAAAATCTCATCCGCCAGCTTTTCTCCCAGAAGCCCCCGGTCCCAGCCAATCTCCGGAGAAAACAGATTTTGAATCAAACGTACACAGACAGAAACAGATGAAACATTCCGGTTCATAAAAGCTCCAGAATGTGGAAAGGGTCATCCCCCTCCCGAAGCACAACCGGAGGAGACACACTGAGGTCAATTACAGTGGAAGGGACAGAATCCAGCTCCCCGCCGTCAATAATCAAATCCACAAGGCTTCCGCACCAGTCATCAATTAAATAAGGATTTCCCACCGGAACCTCACCGGAAGGATTGGCACTTGTCGTCACAATGGGATGGCCTAACTCCTCCACAATCGACTGACAGATAGCATTTTCCGTCACCCGGATTCCGATGGTCTTCTTTCTGCTCTGCATCAGCCTCGGAATCTCCCGGGACGCCTGCAACACAACGGTATAGGGCCCGGGAAGCATCTTCCGCATGAGTTTATATGCCGAATTGGACACATTCCGGGCATACTTCGAAAGATCTTTCAGATCCGCACAGAGAATGCTGAAATGCTTGGTCGCGTCCCTTCCCTTGATTCTGCGAATCCGGTCAATCCCTTTTTTAGAATAGATAGAACAGCCAATACCGTAAATTGTGTCTGTCGGATACACAATCACCCCGTCATCGGCCAACACCTCAACTGCACGGCTGATTCTGTCAATTTGCGGCGTTTCAGGATGAACCTGAATAATCAAACTCCCCTCCTTTTCCTTCCGCTATCTTACAGCAAGCGCCATTCCGACGCAATACTCATAACAGCGGCCTTACCCCATTTTCCGTACCCGTTCCAGTGAAGACGGCAACTTTTAAACACAGGAAGACTTCTGATTTCAGCCGGAATTTGATAAAGATGTGATAAATTAAGATATGAAATTATTTAACTGGCGGGAAAAGGGGAAATGATGCGTATTTTGGGGAATATCCTCTGGATTATTTTGGGCGGTGGAATTTTTCTGTTTTTCGAATACCTGTTGGGCGGTGTGCTGCTCTGTATCACCATCATCGGTATTCCTTTCGGGATTCAATGCATTAAACTCTCCATGCTTGCCCTCCTGCCATTCGGGAAACGCGTTACGGACGGAGGAAACGCCAACGGATGCCTGCCGGTTTTCATGAATATTTTATGGATCCTGTTCGGCGGTTTCTGGATTGCACTGACCCACGTACTCTTTGCCCTTCTCACCGCCATTACCATCATCGGCCTGCCCTTTGCCAAACAGCACATGAAACTGGCGGGGCTGGCACTGGTCCCCTTCGGCCGCGAAATTCAGAGGCTGTGATGGGCAGAGGCCCCGCAGATAAAGATGCTGTTGCCATCCGGGAACTGAAGCAGATTCCAGGAATCGGCAATTCCATTGCACAAGACCTCGTGGAGATGGATATCCGGCACGTTTCAGACCTGGTCGGCAAAAACCCGGAAGCCCTTTATACAAGACACTGTGTCATGAAGGGGATGAAAGTGGACCGCTGTCTGCTCTACGTGTTCCGGTGTGCCGTTTACTTTGCCGAAACCCCTGAACCTGAACCGGAAAAGCTCAACTGGTGGAAATGGAAAGATTGACAGCATCCCCGCCCCCAGCCTTTTTCCCCTTACAAAATCGGCTTTTCACATCCCGGCCATGTTCATCATCCGGTTAATGTTTTTTGCATTTATTGAAACATGGTGTATAATCTTAATGAATTTACATTACACAAAACCTGAATTCCCGCTTTACGGCGGAAGGGGGAAAATATGAAAAAGATTTTTCTGTTCCTGTGGATTGCCGGATTACTGTCAATTCCGGCAATCTCCGAAAACTATTACATTGACCATGTGGCGGAAGAGAACTGGGCCACTTCCATTACCGTGTACAACGATGGGCCGGATGATTTGACATTCGATTTGCAGCGCTGGGACGATTCGGGAGCAGCGTTGGCGACGCTGACCGGGGTTTCCGTCCCGGCGAATAGTTCCACAACCCTGACCAATGCGGATTTCGGCTATAACGGCGCCGCAATGGTTGTCACACCGCTGTATGCCACACTGGTGGTAAAGCTGTCTTACCGTTATCAGGATTCCCACTCCCTGTGCGAATTTTTCATCCCGCAGGAGCATCTCACAAAACACTGGATGCTGCCCAATCCCTACCAGAGTAACTTTGACTGGTTCGGAGCCGCAGTGGCGAATTTCAGCGGCTCCGCCGCAAATGTAACGCTAACCGCATGGAAGGACGGCAACATCGTCTCCACCGCAACGGAAACAGTCTCCCCCCACACAAAGCTGGTGAATATTTCTTCCGGTTTCTGGCCCGGCATCAATTACGCCGATGTGGATATGGTGACGGTGGACAGCAACGTGGAAATTCCCGCCCCACTGTCCATTACCGGAAATACGGAACAGGACCGCCATGTGTTTTTTCTGGCGGAAAACGAGGTGGAATCCTGTTCGGGAACCGAAAAAGTCTATGCCGTTCCCCATGTGGCGGAAGAAAACTGGACAACACGCATTACGGCGTACAACAATGAAGATTCCGCACAGACATTCACGTTTTCAAGCTGGGATGGGAACGGCACGGCCGATGTGGCGGCAAGGGTGGTGTCGGTTCCGGCACATGGCTTTGCTGTACTCACCGCAGGGGCGGATTTTGCCTACAGCGGAACAGCTTCTATTGTAACCAACGGATGTATGCATTTTAAGTTGTCTTACCGGTACATGGATTCGGAATCCCTCTGCGAGTTCTTCCTGTCGGATACGGACAGTGTCCACTGGTTTATTCCGAATTCCATCCATGACTGGTTCAATTGGTTCGGAGTTGCCCTCTGCAACCCAACGGATAATGAAGTAATTGTAACACTGGACGCGTACAAAGACGGACAACTGCTGGCCACCGGTGCCAAAACCCTGGCACCCCACACAAAAACCGTAGGCCTGTCGTCTGACTTCTGGCCGGATATTCCGGCAAATCAGAAGGACGCTGCCGCCTACAATGATATAGACATGGTGGAAATAAGAAGTTCCGCCCCCATTCCAAAACCATTATCCATTACCGGAAACAGCGAACAGAATCGCCATGTGTTTTTTCTGGCCGACCAGGATGCATTCGGTACCGAGGTGCCGGATAAGAATTTCTGGAATTTTCTGCTGGAAAATTTTGACACAAACCACGACGGTGCGCTTTCACAGACGGAACGGGAAGCGGTAACAAATATTGACACTCCGGGAACATATGGCACACCGGGAAATATCCGCAGCATTGAAGGGGTTCAGATGTTCCCGAACCTTACATATTTTACTTGTAATTATGAAGATCTATACTGGCTGCCGGATCTTTCGCCATTAAATAAACTGGTCTACCTTGTAGTAAACAGCAATAAGCTCACATCAATTAACGGCAGTCTCCTTCCGGATTCCATGGAAAACATGATTGCGTCTTTGAATCACATCAGTACAATCACAATGCCTTCTGCATTGAACAACTTTACACATTTTTATGTGGACAACAATCAACTGAGCACCTTTCCCGACCTGACCATGCTGCCAAACCTTACTTTTCTGAATGTGAGCCGAAACCAGATTACTGAAATCCCATCTCTCACCGCTTTTACACATTTAGAAAACCTGGACTTTCATTCCAACCGGGTGGCAACATTTCCCGACATCACGGGACTGGCAGAACTCCAATCTATTTTTTGCTGGGACAATCAATTGACTTCACTTCCGGATTTAAGTTCCTTCACAAACCTGACCTGGTTAAGCTGCGCCAGAAACAGCGGCATCTCCACTATCCCGGGGCTTTCTTCCCTGACAAACCTCCAAACGCTTCAATGTTATGACACAACGGTCACGGATTTAAGCGGAATTTCCGGGCTGACAAACCTTCAGGAGTTACAATGTCAGAATAGTGGAATCACTGCGCTTCCTGACCTGTCCGCCCTGACCCAGCTCAAAACCCTTATCGTCTGCAACAACCCGATTTCGCAGATTCCCGGCCTTTCATCACTGGCCTCCCTGCAGAATCTGAACTGCCTCGGAACGCTGCTAACCGATTTATCCGGCATCGAAGGACTGACCCATCTGAAATCTATTACCTGCAACAGCAGCCCCATCACCACATTTCCGGATTTATCCGCTCTGGACACACTGACACGTCTGGAATGTTCCAACTGTCTGCTCACAGATATTCCGGACGTCACCGGATGCGACTCAATTGATTATTTCCGTTGCAATTACAACAATTTCGGGCAGGATGACTGTGCCACAATCAATGCCATTGAGGCCATGGGGCTCACAACATTTGTCTACAATCCTCAGAAAGACGGATCCACCCTGACCTGCCCCTAACCGGGTTGGAAGAGCAGGAACAGGATAGCAAAAAGGCAGAGAGTGGGCATTGGCATTGAAAGCGCGCGCAAGAAACAGACAAATCAGGAAGTTGGCCCGGCCCTGCCTTTTCACACGTCACACATCCCCCTCCGCTTCTTTCCCTTTCCCCTTCCCCCCGGAGGGGAGTGTGCGGTATGATGAAACGAAGGAATTTTTCAGCCACAGGAGTTTAGAATGATTGTACTGGACGGCCATTCGTTGACGGTAGAGAAACTGGTGCGCATTGCCCGGGACGGGGAGAAAGTGGAACTCCACCGGGACGCGGAAAACCGGATTCAAAAATGCCGGAAAATGCTGGAAGACAAGATTCAAAAACACGAAATCATGTACGGTGTCAACACCGGTATCGGTGAATTTTCAGAAGTCGTACTCAACGACGAGCAGGTCAGGGAATTTCAGAAATACCTGATTTACAACCATGCCGCCGGAATCGGAGACGCCATGCCGGCAGACTGGGTGCGGGGCGCCATGGCGGGCCGTATCAATGTTCACGCCCATGGAAATTCCGGGTGCCGGCTGGAAATCACCGAAACACTGGTAAAAATGCTCAACCGGGGCGTCACCCCCTTTGTGTGCAGAAAAGGCTCGGTGGGCGCTTCCGGCGACCTGGCGCCAATGGCGCAGATCGCGCTTCTGCTCATGGGCGAAGGAAAAGCGTGGTTTGACGGGGAACTTCTGCCGGGAAAAACCGCGATGGAACGGGCGGGCATCCCGCTGCCGGGGCTGGAAGCACGGGACGGCCTCGCCACCATCAACGGCTCCAATGTACTCACCGCCATGAGCGCTCTGATGATTTACGACACCAAAAACTGGCTGAAACAGGCGGAAATCGCCGCCGCGATGTCGCTGGAAGCCCTGATGGCGAACTTCAGCCCCTACGATGAGCGCCTCCACCGGGCGCGGGGATTCGCCGGTTCCATTCAAAGTGCCGCGAATATCCGCAAATGCGTGGAAGGAAGCGAACTCCTCACCGGAAAACTGAAAGTCAAAGTCCAGGACGCCTACTCCATGCGCTCCACGCCGCAGGTAATCGGGGCGGCACGGGACGCGCTGGAATACGCCCGGTCTCAGGTGGAAATCGAGCTGAACGGAGTCGGAGACAATCCGGTTTTCTTCCCCGACGACGGGGTTCAGATTTCCGGTGCCAATTTTCAGGGAACCCCCGTTGCCCTGCCCATGGAAATGGCGGGAATGGCGGTTACCATGGTCAGCGTTATTTCCGAACGCCGGATGAACCGGCTGAACAATCCGGCATTAAGCGGCGGGCTGCCCCCCTTCCTCACCAGAGGCGCCGGAATGTTTTCCGGGCTGATGCTGAGCCAGTACACCGCGGACATGCAGATTGTGGAACAGAAAATCCTTTCCACACCGGCGGCAATCCAGTCTATTCCGGCGGCGGCGGATCAGGAAGACTTTGTTTCCATGGGCATGAACACGGCACAGAAGAATTTTCAGATTCTCGACAACGCCTGCGGAGTGCTGGGCATTGAATTCATGGCAGCGGCACAGGCGCTGGATTTCCGTGATTTTTCATTTGGGAAAGGGGTGGAAACAGCGAAAAAAACGGTTCGGAAACACGTGGAATTCCTCGACATTGACCGGCCGCTCTACAAAGACCACAACGCAATGAAAAAACTGGTGGAAAGCACTGAAATCCTGAAAGCGGTGGAAACCGTTATCGGGCCGCTGAATTAAACCGAACCGGCGCATTGAAATGAAAATATATATCACAAAACCGATTCCCGAAACCGGAATCCGCTTTCTCAAAGAGCGGGAATATGAAGTTGTCATCCGAAAATCCGACACACTGATTTCAGAAGATGAACTGGTTTACGGGCTGAAAGAATTTGACGGCATCATCTCCATGCTGTCCGACCCCATCGGCGCAAATGTACTGGAAAAAGCCGGAAAATGCCGGATTATTGCCAATTACGCGGTGGGAACCAACAACATTGATATTCAAGCGGCAAAAAAACGGGGCATCATCGTCACCAACACACCGGACGTGCTGACAGAAGCCACCGCGGAACTGGCAACGGCGCTGCTCCTTGCCGCATCCAGGCGGATTGTGGAATCAGACCGCTTTGCCCGGGAAGGGAAATTCCGGGGCTGGGGCCCCCTTCTCTTTCTCGGAAAAGGCCTGGATACAAAAACGGTGGGAATTGTCGGAATGGGCCGCATCGGACAGGCTTTTGCCCGGATGATATCGGCATTTAACGCGAAAATCATCTACCATTCCCGGACAAAACAGAACCTTCCCTACCCTTTTGTGGATTTTGAAACCCTGATGAAAAAATCCGATTTTATCTCGCTCCACCTGCCGCTGACGGCAGAATCCCGTCACATGTTCACAGAAAAAGAATTCAGCAAAATGAAAGACGGCGTTGTTTTCATCAACACCGCGAGGGGGCCCATTGTCCGGGAAAAAGACCTTGTAAACGCCCTTAAAACCGGAAAAATCGCCTTTGCCGGGCTGGATGTTTACGAATTCGAGCCGGAAATCTCCGATGAACTCAAAACCATGAAAAACACGGTGCTGCTGCCCCACATCGGCTCCGCCACCGAAAAAGCGAGAAACGACATGGCAATCCTCGCCGCCCGCAATGTGGACGCGGTGTTGAACGGAAAACCGCCTGCAACAAAGGTGGAATGATTGCGCGTGCGGCACAGAACGGCGCTACGCGCACCGTGATTTGTAATTTGTAATTTGTGACTTGTAACTTGTGACTTGAAAGAAAAGCAGAGAAGCAAAACGGGAACAGGGCCTGCGGTGCCTGTACCCATTTTGCGAATCTATCCTTTGTGAGAGGCTGAGTTATTTTTTCAGCCTGCGGTAAAAGTTTTCATGAACGCCCAATGCCAGCAAAACACGTGTCGTTGAATCCCATTCGTACGCAAGAAGCATCTGCCTGTCGAGACAGGGGAATTTGTGCACATAGACGCCGTCCAGATCTCCCTTTTTTAATTGCCCGACTTCGGGATTGGCGGCAATGACATGAACAGCCTTGTCAACAATGCGCCGTTGGTTGGGATGCAGGCGTTTGTAGGCCCGCTTGAAAGGCGGCATTTGGAGGACTTGAATTTCGGTTGTCATTTATTTATTGTCTGATGGTTCAAACGGTTCCGCAACAGAATGATCCATAGCTTTTGCAATCAAAATATCCCGAATCAATTCCACAGGCAGATCAGGATTATCCAATGCGGTCTTTCCCACCCGTGCCCAAAACCCGATTTGACTGGAAATAGACCGGTATTCAGCCGCCGCCGTGCTTTTTGCCTCGTTGTAAAGCTCTTCATCAATCCGAATCGGTATTCCCATATCATTTCCCCCTGTGTACTACAAAAGTAGCAATATGCTACAAAAAAATATAAGCTCATTTATGTTAATTGTCAAGTTTTCCCGGCAGAGGGAAATGCGAGTGTGTGCGCTATGCACACCGTGATTTGCAGAAAAAATCAGGAAAGCAAACCGGGCACTGGCAATGTCTGCGGTACCAGTCCCCGTTTTGCGGCACAAAAGAAAGAGGGATTTCTTTTCTTGATAATTGGCAAAAAAACCGGCACAATAAGGTGAATCCGGAAAATGGAGGGTAACGTGAAAAAACTGATACTGGCATTGCTGCTGATGCTTCTGTTTGTCATCAAATATCCCCTTGCCACACTGGAAAGTGCGGTAAAAATCAGCGACTATCCTGTGCTGGAAATGGATTTCTACGGAAGCAGCGCGCTTCTGCCTCAAAACGCGGCGCAGGTACACAAATTACTCGAACGTTTTTACCCGAAAGCGCTTCAAAAACCGGATAGTATCAACTGTTCCCTGATTGCGGTTCACAATTCCGGCAATTCCGTTTACGGCAGAAACTTTGACTGGTACCGCACCGTTCCCATTATTTTCAACGTTCACCGCTACGACAAACGCTACGCCTCCATTTCCCTGGTGGACGGCTCCTACCTCAGCGTCACCGGAAGCCTTTCACTTTTAGACCGTATCAACATGATGGGCGGCTACATTTCCCCCTTCGACGGAATGAACGAAAAAGGCCTGTTCATCTCCATCGCCATGGTCAGCCGGGTAAAAATTCCGACAGACCCGAAAAAAGAAACCCTGACTTCCGTGCAGATGGTAAGAAAAATTCTGGACACCGCCGCCACACTGGACGACGCGCTGACAATCTGCAAAAGCTACAATATTGACTTTTTCCCCGGCCCGCAGCTCCATTTCCTCATTGCCGACGCCAACGGGAAAGGCGCCGTGGTGGAATTTACCGCGAAAGGCGTTGAAATCTACCGCCATGACAACATAATTTTTGCCACAAACTTTGTAATGGCGCCGGTGAATCCGGAAACCTTCACCGGAAAATGCTGGCGGTTTGACAAAATCAACGCCGCCCTCACCGGAGAACATCCCGTTCCCTTCGGTGAAAAAGACATGATGAACCTGCTGGAAAGCGTGAAACAAAACCTGAACAAAGGCAAAACCGAATGGTCCGCCGTCTATGAAAGCAACGGAAAGCTCACTGTCTGCTTCGGACAAGACTATGCCCATCCCTACCATTTTAAACTGGAGAAATAGAAAAATGACACGAATCCCGGATGAAGAAATTGCCCGGCACGGACTGACCCCTGATGAATACCAACAGATTTGCGGATTTATGGGAAGGGACCCCAACCGCGTAGAGCTGGGAATCTTCTCCGTTATGTGGTCGGAACACTGTTCCTACAAGAGTTCAAGAGCTTACTTAAAAGAATTTCCCACAAAAGGGCCGCAGGTTATACAGGGGCCGGGGGAAAACGCCGGCGTAGTGGACATCGGCGACGGGCTGGCGGTAGTATTCAAAATGGAAAGCCACAACCACCCGTCCTTCATCGAGCCCTATCAGGGCGCCGCCACCGGTGTCGGCGGCATTCTCCGGGACGTGTTTACCATGGGCGCCCGGCCTGTTGCCAACCTCAACTCCCTCCGTTTCGGGGAATTGAACACTGAAAAAATGAAATACCTTGTCCACGGCGTGGTGGAAGGCATTGCCGGATACGGAAACTGCATGGGCATCCCCACCGTCGGTGGTGAAATCTACTTCGACCAATGCTACGCAGGCAACATTCTGGTAAACGCCTTCACGCTGGGGCTGGCCAGAACCGACCGGATCTTTTACGGCACCGCTTCCGGTGTGGGAAACCCCGTCATCTACGTGGGCTCCAAAACCGGCCGGGACGGCATCCACGGCGCCACCATGGCATCGGAAGAATTCGACGAAGGGTCGGAAGAAAAACGCCCCACCGTGCAGGTGGGCGACCCCTTTACTGAAAAACTCCTTCTGGAAGCCTGTCTGGAACTGTTCAAAACCGACTGCCTCGTGGGCATTCAGGACATGGGCGCCGCCGGGCTGACATCGTCTTCATTTGAAATGGCCTCCCGTGCCGGTTCCGGAATTGACATGTACCTCTCCAAAGTACCGCTCCGGGAAGAAAACATGACCCCCTACGAAATCCTGCTCTCCGAATCCCAGGAAAGAATGCTGCTGGTGGCAAAAAAAGGCCGGGAACAGGAAGTATTCAACATTTTTGAAAAATGGGGGCTGGATGCCGCTGTGGTGGGACAAGTCACCGACGGGGGACGGTTCCGAATCTTTGACCTCGAAGACAAACTCTGTGCCGACATGCCGGTCGGGGCAGTGGTGGACAACTGCCCCCTCTACCACCGGCCGGCGGCAAAACCCGGCAACCATGACAAAATCACCGGATTCAACCCCGAAACCATTCCGGTTCCGGACTCATTGAATGAAGAACTGGGCGCTCTGCTCGCATCCCCCACCATCGCGTCCAAACGCCCGGTATACACCGTCTATGACCACATGGTGCGGAACAACACCGTATTTCGCCCCGGAAGCGCCGCCGCCCTGATCCGTGTTAAAGGAACAGCAAAAGGCATCGCCATGACCACCGACTGCAACGCCCGCTACTGCTACCTCGACCCTGAAACCGGCGGAAAAATCGCGGTTGCGGAAGCGGCGCGGAACATCGCCGCCACCGGCGCGAAACCGCTGGCAATCACCGACTGCCTCAACTTCGGCAACCCCGAAAAACCGGAAATCATGTGGCAATTTTCCGAATCGGTAAAAGGCATGTCAAAAGCCTGCGAAACACTGAACACCCCGGTAGTCTCCGGAAACGTCAGCTTCTACAACGAAACCATGGGTGAAGGCATCTTCCCCACCCCCACCATCGGCATGGTGGGACTCATTGAAAACATCGAAAACCGAATTCCAAGCCGGTTTCAACACCCCGGCGACACCATCATCCTCATCGGAAAACTCACCGGCGAAGTAGGCTGAAGCGAATACCTGAAACAGAAAACCGGCAGAATTCAGGGCAAATGCCCGGAAATCTCACTGGAAGAAACCGCAAAAATCATTCAATTTATGGGCGAATGCGCAGAAAAAAACCTTCTTTCCTCCGCCAACGACGCCTCCGAAGGCAGCATCGCAACAGCACTGGCAGAATGCTGCTTCGGTGAACCGGAAACCGGCTGCAAAATAAACCTACCCTCCGCCGGAATCCGCCCCGACCTCCTCCTCTTCGGAGAAACCCAGAACATCATGCTCCTCTCCTGCCCCCCGGAAAAAACCGAAACAGTTCTGAAATCAGCCAAAACCCACAACCTCACAGCCTCAACCATCGGCACCGTAACCGCCAACACCTTTGAAATCACCGTTGACGGAAAAACCGCCATCTCACAACCCATTGATAAACTGAAAAAAATCTGGGACACCGCGCTGGAGAATCAGCTCCGGTGAGTGGGACGCACAGTAGCAACCCGGGGTAGCAGATTGATTCTGAAGGACTGAAATTAAATGTGCGAAAAATTATATCTTATCCGGAATTTTTGGTTCTCACCACCTGTCAGTTCCTGTTGTATTA
>JAADGL010000016.1 GCA_013152385.1 Acidobacteriota bacterium | reverse complement strand
GGAAAACCCCGGGAAAAGACCGGGAACAGCATAAACTCACCTACCTGTCCGTCTACGGGCTGAACGGCGCCCGTAAACTGGCGGATTCTCTGCTAAAAGACGCGCTAATGGCACTGACAAATCTCCCGAATCCTGAACTTCTTGCCGGAATTGCCCGTTTTATCCGGGAAAGAAACCATTGATATGCCCCATTTTTTAACCCTGCTGGCAATTTCACTTTCACTGGCCATGGATGCACTGGCTGTCTCTGTCTCCACCGCCGTTTTTCTCGGAGACGTTTCCAGGCGCCAGGCATTCCGGATTTATTTCCACTTCGGCCTGTTTCAGGCCATTTATCCGGTTATCGGCTGGCTGGCGGGCCGCAGCGTCAGCACCCACCTGCTGGGCTGGAACAAAATCATTGCTTTCATCCTCCTCCTGGGCGTGGGATTCAAAATGATCTGGGATGCCGTAAACGAAAGCGAAAAAACAACCAGAAAAGACCCCACAAGGGGCATCGTGCTTCTGGCTCTGTCCACCAGTGTCAGCATTGACGCGCTGGCAGTGGGCGTCAGCTTCTCCCTCATCGGGATGACCATCATTTTCCCCGCCATTGTCATCGGAATTGTAACGGGAATTATCTCCTTTGTCGGGATCCAGTTCGGAAAAAACCTGGGACAGCGTTTCGGACAGAAAGCATCCGTTATCGGCGGCCTGGTCCTGATCGGAATTGCCATTAAAATTCTGTTTTTCTGAAACTGTCCGAAAATGAGGGCAGCCGCCCGGTTACATAAATCACAACAACGGCCACAAGGAAGCAATATTGCCAATTCCAGTGAGCCCTGTCACCTTTATTCATTTTTAAAAACCGGAGAATTTCATACGAATTTACTCTGTAATTAACATATTTAAAATGAGATATAATATCAAAAATCAATCAGAACAAAAGCCCGTTGTCGTTTTGGCCACCGATTCTGGCATAAGCCTTGCTTTTCATTGATGTGACGACAAAAACAAGGGAGGTCGAAATGAAACGAATCGTAATTTTTACACTACTGCTGATCACAGCTCTGTCAGTTAAGGCACAGGATGTCACATACGAACAGAACAATATTTACCTCGGTGTCCGGGCGGGAACCCTTCTGGTGGACAACATGGGAAACGGACGGGATGTGAGTTTCGGCGCCATGTTCGGCATAAAATTCAATGACGCCATCGGAATTGAATTTTCCTATGATAACCAGTTTAACGGATTGTTCGGCACCGGGTGGTCCACCGACGCGTATCAGGCTTCACTGCTCCTCTACCTGCCTGCCAGCCCCCGGGTTCAATTTTACTTCGTCGGGGGAGTCGGCGTGTACCGCTCCAGCTACAACTACTGGGCAGATGACGGCTGGAACGATTATCTCATCTCCGACACCGAATATACCGATGCCGGTTTCCACGCCGGCGGCGGAGTGGACATTTCTCTGTCTCCCAACGTGGCATTAACCCTGGACAGCCGCTATATTTTTGTAAATGAAGACACCCCCGGAGACAACCGCACCGACGGGTTGCTTGCCACAGCCGGGTTCAAATTCCGCTTCTGATTTTCCGGTACGGTTCAGACAAAAGATAAAAGCGAATTCAAATACGGTTTGAATCCAAACAGTGAAAGCCGGAGGACATGCCCTCCGGCTTTCACTTTCCCCGGTTTCCAGCTTGTTTCACGGAAACTCTGCGTTTTAGAAACATCACCCCCGCAACAGCTTTGCCGCATCCTTGGCAAAGTAGGTAAGGATGAGGTCCGCACCGGCCCGTTTAATGCAGGTCAGCATTTCCATCATGGCATTCTCACGATCAATCCAGCCCATCTTTGCCGCAGCGTTGACCATGGCATATTCACCGCTGACATTGTATGCCGCAACCGGCAATAAAGTATTTTGCTTGACATCACTGATAATGTCGAGATAGGGCATAGCAGGTTTCACCATCACGATGTCCGCATTCTCTTCCACATCCAGCATCACTTCTTTCATTGCTTCCCGGCGGTTTGCCGGGTCCATCTGATAACTTTTCCGGTCTCCGAACTGAGGCGGAGACTGAGCGGCATCCCGGAAGGGCCCGTAAAAAGCAGAGGCATATTTTGCCGCATAAGACATAATGGGGATATGAGAAAACCCCTTTTCGTCCAGAGCCCTGCGAATCCGGCCGATCCGCCCGTCCATCATGTCAGACGGTGCCACCATATCCGCCCCGGCACGGGCATGGCTCAGCGCTTCCCGTGCCAGCAGTTCCAGAGTTTTGTCATTGTGCACATCCCCGTCCTCCACAAGGCCGCAATGGCCGTGGGAAGTGTATTCGCACATGCACACATCCGTGATAATGTAAAGCCGGTCTGTCAATTCTCTGATTTTCCGGACGCCGCGCTGAATAACACCTTCGTCAGCATAGGCTTCCGTTCCCAATTCATCCTTGTGTTCCGGAATTCCGAACAGAATTACCGCTTTAATTCCCAGCTCCACCAGCTCGTAAATTTCTTCTTCAATCCGGTCAACCGAATACTGAAAAGTTCCGGCCATGGAGGGTATCGGATTTTTTACATTCTCACCGTCAATTAAAAACAAGGGATAAATAAAATCATCGGGTGACAGGACAGTTTCCCGTACCATGTCACGGATTAAACCGTTTCGGCGCAGGCGCCGGGCTCTCAATTCCGGAAATTTCATAGCATCCTCCCGTAACAAAACATATTTATTTCATATGGTTCCGATTTTTTTTCTGCAATGCCGCACTGCGTCCGCCATGGTAAAACGATCGGGAATCGAACAGGAAAGGCCGGTTTCCATAATGGCTTCTGCCGTTACATCGCCAATGGCAACCAGTATTTTTCCGGAAAGTTTGTCTTTCCCCCACTTTTCCAGAAAACATTTGAAACAGGACGGGCTGGCAAAGACCACTCCCCGGAACTCTCCCGCCGGAAACTCCGTATCGGCACAGAGGGTTCGATACACAACCAGTTTCCGGAAAGAAATTCCCTTTTTCACAAAAGACTTCGGAATTTCAAAAGCCGAACGATCGGATGTAGGGAATAAAATCCCCCGGGCATTGGGAAATTTTGCCAGAAACTCTTCCGGCCAGTAGGTTGATGAATAGCGGGAAGGAACAAATTTCACCTTCAAACCTTCTCCGCGTGCGGCAGCAGCGGTCTTTTCCCCGACACAGCCGACACTCATACCCCGAAGCGCATCTGCCGGAATCCCATTCAGAAAAAACCGCACTCCCCTCCTGCTCCCGAAAAACACCCAGTCAAACTCACCATCTGGAAAACAAACCGGAACAGCTTCGAAACGAATGAGCTGAAGCGGCACAATACCACTGTCGGTTTCACTCAGACGGGACAAACTTTCTTTTGAACCAACCGCCAGTATCCTGCTCATGATTTTATTGTACCAGAATCCCGGCCCCGGGGCGCCTCTCCTGTTTTACAAGTAATCGAAATTGGCTTATAATACCTGTAAGCCCGTATTGTTCCATCTTCCCTGCAATCGGGTGAAGGATTGATGAAATAAACCGGCAATTTGCCTGAATGAGGTTTTTTATGTGTGGAATTGTGTGCTATGCGGGCCGTCAAAGTGCGGCACCCATTCTTCTGGAAGGATTAAAACGGCTGGAATACCGGGGATATGACTCCGCAGGAATCGCAATTGTGGATAGTGCCGGAGGAGATGCCCACGTGGTCAAATCCGTCGGCAAAGTCGCAGAACTGGAAAAAAAGCTGAACCTTCGAAAACTGCCCGGCACCTGCGGCATTGCGCACACAAGGTGGGCCACCCACGGAAAACCAACGGAAGAAAACGCACACCCCCACACAGACTGCAGCGGGGATATTATGCTGATTCACAACGGAATTATTGAAAATTATGCCGAACTGAAAGAAGAACTGATTGGGAAAGGCCACAAATTCCGTTCGGAAACCGACACAGAAGTCCTGGCACATCTTGTGGAAGAATATCTGAAAGAAAACGAAGAGCCCGATCTGCCGGAAGCGGTTCGAAAAGCGCTTGGCCGGGTCTCCGGCACCTTCGGCATCGCGGTTCTGCACCGGCACATTCCCAATAAAATTGTAGTGGCACGGAGAGGAAGCCCCCTCATTATCGGTGTCGGCCAGGATGAATTCCTTGCCGCCTCCGACATCAATGCTTTTATCCGCCACACCAACAAAGTTATTTATCTCAATGATGATGAAATGGCGATTCTCAATTCCACAAACATTACCATCACAGACCTGAACCAGAACAAAATTGACAAAGAACTGGAAACCGTGGACTGGGAAGTGTTTGAGAATGAAAAGAAAGGTTACAGGCACTTCATGCTGAAAGAAATCTTCGAGCAGCCGGAAACCGTACAAAATGCCATCCGGGGACGCATCATTGAAAGCGAAGGCATTTCCAAACTGGGAGGGCTGGATCCGGTACTGAACCGGCTTAAAAACCTCCAGCGGATGGTCTTTATCTCCTGCGGAACATCCTACTACGCAGGGCTTTATGCAAAATACCTGTTTGAAATACTCACAGACCTGGACGTCAATGTGGACTTTGCTTCGGAGTTTCGTTACCGGAATCTCCGAATTGATGAAAACACCTGTGTGGTGGCAATCTCACAATCCGGTGAAACCGCCGACACACTGGCGGCGCTCCGGGAATCCCGGCGGAAAGGGGCATTGACACTGGGGCTGGTTAATGTTGTCGGCTCCACCATCTCCAAGGAAACCGATGCGGGGGTATACAACCATGCCGGGCCGGAAATCGGTGTCGCGTCCACCAAGATTTTTGTCTCTCAGTGCACAATTCTGGCGTTAATGGCACTTCTTGTGGGCAGAAGCCACCACCTCTCCATCAACGAAGGGATTCGCATTATTCAGGAATTGAAAAAAATTCCGGGATACATTAAAACAGTGCTGAAACAAAATGAGGAAATCCGGGAACTGGCATCCCAGTTTCTGAACTACCATGATTTCCTCTTTCTGGGCCGGAACCTGAACTATCCCATTGCCATGGAAGGGGCATTGAAATTGAAAGAGGTTTCCTATGTTCACGCGGAAGGCTATCCGGCGGGAGAAATGAAACACGGCCCCATTTCACTGATTGATTCCCACTTTCCCACCGTTGCCATTGCCACCCAGGACTACTCCTACGAAAAAATGGTGAACAATATTCAGGAAATCAAAGCCAGAAACGGCCGGGTACTGGCCATCGCGACCCAGGGAGATACCGTACTCTCCGGGATGGTGGAAGACGTAATCTACGTGCCCCGCACCCTCGAAGTATTGCAGCCCATTGTCAATGTTATTCCCCTGCAATTATTTGCCTACCATGTCGCGGACCTGAAAGGACGGGACGTGGACAAGCCGCGGAACCTGGCCAAAAGCGTCACGGTCGAATAAAATACCACTTCAGCCGGGCTTTCCGGTCATGTTGTCCTGTTGAAAAAACGAGAGCCATTTCCCGTCAATGAAACCTTACCGAGAATCTGTTCCGAATCCGCACCTGTGACCGAAGGGATAGAGGAAGGAAGGCCTGAAAAAGTTCGGAATCCCATCAAAGCAAAGCCCATTGCCTCCTTAAAATCAGGATCCACCCCGTATTTTTCCGATGAAACCACCACCATTTCCGGAAGAAAATCTTCCAATTTCTCCATGAAAAAACGGTTTCGGACTCCTCCGCCGGAGACAATCAGTTCCTCCGGAAATTCATCTTCCGGGACAAAATTCCGCAAAGCCGCTGCAATACTCGCAGGTGTTACACAGGACACAGTGGCCAGCATATCCTCAAAAGAAATATCCCGCCCCAATCCCAGTATAAAATCCAGAAAATCCTCATTAAAATATTCGCGTCCGGTGGATTTCGGCGGCAATTTCAGAAAATAGGGGTCATCAAGGACGCGTTCCAGAATATCATCATGAACTTTTCCCCGAAAAGCCATTTCACCGCCTTTATCAAAACACATCCGTCCATCCACCAGCCGGGAAACAGCAAGATCGGAGAGGCAGTTCCCCGGGCCGGTATCGAACGCCACAATGCGGCCGTTCCCGGCGGTAAGAACCGTGATATTTGCAATTCCACCGATGTTGAGACAACAGACATTGCGGCTGCCATTTTGAAACAAAAGAGAATCCAGCAAAGGAATCAGCGGCGCCCCTGTACCCCCCGCCGCCATATCCCGGCGCCTGAAATCCGACACCACCGGAATTCCGGTCCGGGCCGCAATCACATCTCCGTCTCCGATTTGGAATGAAAATGCAGTTGAATGTCCCAGCTGTTTCTTCTGCGCAGGGTAATGGCCGATTGTCTGCCCATGGGACGCAATCAGCAAAATATCCTGTTTTTCGGCTCCTGAAGTTTTCAACAATGCCTCCACAGCATCCGAAAACAAATGCCCCAGCAGGCAGTCCATCCGAACCAGCACCTCTTTATCCACCGTATTCCGGTAAGCAAGTTTTATTAATTCATTTTTAACGACATCGGGGAAGGGAACGGTAATTCCCCCAATGAATCGGATTTGTTCACCGTTTTTCTCAATCTCAACCAGTGCGGCATCAATCCCATCCAGTGATGTTCCGGACATAAGGCCGATACATTTGCTCATTTGCCCTCCGTAAAAACTTTCAACCCCCGGTTCAAGGCTTCTCTTTAACAAAAGAAAGAAGCTGATTTACACACTCATCAAGGGATAAAGTTTCTGTATCCAGAATCAAATCAGGATGTTCCGGAACCTCATAGGGAGCATTAATTCCGGTAAACCGATCGATTTTTCCGGATTCCACCATCTTATACAGTCCTTTCGGATCCCGTCTTTTACAGGTTTCAATGGATGCCTTCACATAAACCTCAACAAAGCACTCCCCTCCGATTTTCTCCCGGGCAAAGCGGCGCATATCCCGATATGGCGCAATAAACGACACAATTGCAATAAGGCCGGCATCGGCAAAGAGTGCCGCAACTTCCGCCACCCTGCGGATATTTTCCTTTCGTTCTTCCGGTGAAAAACCAAGATCACTGTTCAGGCCGTGCCGGAGATTATCCCCATCCAACCGGTAACAGAGCTTGCCCATTTCAATTAACCGCTTTTCCGTTTCCACCGCAATGGTGGACTTTCCCGAACCGGACAGGCCGGTCAGCCAGCCAGAGAACCATTGAGTGCTGGTGTAATAATCTTTCCCGATCATCCCGGGATACACTTCCCGAATGCCAGATAACACCATTCACAGGAGCATCGCTTTTCACATTTCCCCCCTCTACGGCCTGAAAATAATTCCTGCATCCTGGAGAAAACGTTTGATTTTTGCCGCGCCGGATTCCGGGGACGCGTCACTGAGATGAATTTCCACAGGAATATCGGTTTTTATCTTTTCTCCAATCCAAACCGTGTGAATTTCAAAAGAATTCAGTACGGCTTCCATAATTCGAAGATCTGCCTTGTTGACTTCGATTGCCGTAATAATGAGAATAATCCCGGCATCCATCATCAGATGTGCCACTTCCGCGAGGCGCCGGATATGTTCTTCCCTGAAATTTTTTGATTGTTTTTTCAAATCCGCATCCACACCGTAGAGCAGATTCCCGATTCCCAGAAAATAGACCATTCGCCCGGCGGCAAATAATTCGTTTTCAAGTGCTTTTGCAAGGGGCTTTTTCCCCGAATCCTTTTCTCCGGTAATCAGAATCAATGAAGGCCGCTGATTGAGCTTTTCCGCCCGGAGTTCCCGGGGAATCCGGCTTCGTTCCCATCTATAGTTTCGCAGAAACACTTTTTCCCGAATATCTTTTGTCTGATCTGTCAATGAACCCAGAATAATCCCGCCGCCTCGTATTTCATAATCATCCACAATCACAAACCGGCTGGTTTCCTGAATTTCCGATGCCGTATCAAATGCTACCGCGCGTTCCAGCTCCAACACACATTCCGCCACATCGTGGCGCCGCACATCATGACGGGTTACCGGTTCCAGAGTGGAGGCATCAATAACCCGATCCACGTGAAAAAGCTGCATTCGCACCCTGGCAGTACCGATTTTCAGAAAATAATCTTTTCCCGTCACCAAGGGATTCTTGCCCAGCCAGAATAAATTCACCCTGAGCCGTCTGCCCACCTTCGGCGCAGCTTCTCCGGAAAGCACAGCCAATTCCCCCCGCCGGACATATACCTGCTCTTCCATTGTGAACCCCGTCGCATAACCGGCAGATACCGAATCCGGAAGCGGCCTGCGGTTAAATGCCTCAATGCTCTTGACCCGGCTGCGCTTTCCGGACGGATAAAAAACAACTTCGTCTCCCACCGAAAGCTTTCCGCTCTCCACGGAACCGGCTACAATCCGGCGGTCATCTCCCCCTGCCGTAAATTTGTAAACAGCCTGAACCGGCATACGGAATGGTTTATCCTGCGGCGGTTGGACCGGCATAAAGTCATCCAGTTGTTCCAGAACAGTGGGTCCGGTATACCAGTTCATCTTTTCTGACAATTCAGCCACATTGTCCCCTTCCCTGCCCGATACCGGAATGAAGATTCGGGGCTGAACCCCGATTTTTTTGAGAAATTCTCCGTACTCGGTTTTAATTCTCCGGAACACCTGTTCATCCCAATTCACCAGGTCCATTTTGTTCACCACCACCGCCACCTGCCAAATCCCCAGCATGGATAACAGATAGCCGTGACGCCGGGAATTTTCCCGAACCCCTTCTTTTGCATCAATCACAAGCAGTGCCGCTTCCGCCCGGGATGCTCCGGTGACCATGTTTTTCAAAAATTCAATATGCCCCGGCGCGTCCAGAATAATGTAGCCACGTTTTTCAGTCTTAAAGAAACACCGGGCCGCATCAATGGTAATTCCCTGAGCCTGCTCGTCTTTCAATGCATCCAGCAAAAAAGCATACTCGAACGGTTTGGAATTCCGGCGGCACTGTTCCCGGATAAAATCCAGTTTCCCTTCCGGCAATGAACCGGTGTCTGCCAGAAGGCGGCCGAGAATGGTGGATTTTCCATGATCCACGTGCCCCACGATCACGAGTGACAACAGCTCACTGTTATCAGTAGAGGGTGGACGGTGAATGGCGGATGGTGAAGAGGATAGAGATGTCTTTACCTGTTCGAAACTGTTTTCTTTATTTGCCATTAGTTTTCCTCTTATTTAGTGATGCGATCAAGGAATAAATCATTTTCGTGATGGAAATCAAATCGACCATGATTTCTCTTTCAGATTCCAAATAACCAACTCTCCTTGCAATCATAAGCTGGGTTTCACATTCAGAACACGACCCTAACGATACATATAGAAATTGAATAAACTCCTTTGTTGATTTTCTGGAAAAGCCTTCGGCTATGTTGGAAGGAATTGAAACAGCACATCTCCTGATTTGTGAAGTTAATCCACAAATTTCGGACTTTGGAAAATCGTTGGATAACCTGTAAACGCTTTCAGTAAAATCCATCGACATCTGCCACACTCGCATTTCCTTAAAATCTACAATCCTTTTACTCATTTTATACCATCCACTATTCACCTTCCACTATCCACGTACATGTAATTGTGCTCTGCACGATTACATGTATCCGTCTTTGCGCAATTCTTCGAGTCCGCCTCCGTCTTCTTTGTCCTGTTCCCGGCCCGCACGCTCGGCAATGTTCGCAAATTTGCCGGTTTTCAGCTCTTCAATCACCTCCGCTACATTCTTTGCGGTGGATTCAACAGGAGAAGTGCAGGGCCAACACCCCAGTGACCGGTAACGTTTGCCTTCTCCCCTGTCAAAATACAGGTCCACAATCGGAATCTTCTCCCGGCCAATGTATTCCCAGATATCAAGTTCCGTCCAATCAAGAAGCGGATGAATCCGGACATGGGTGCCCGGAGCAAAATCTGTTTTAAACTGGTTCCAGAGCTCCGGCGGCTGATCCCCCACATCCCAGTTGTTGTATGAATCCCGCGGCGAAAAATAACGTTCTTTGGAACGGCTCCCTTCTTCGTCGGCACGGACACCCACGATGACTCCGGTATAGGGTTCCCGATTGCTGTCTATTTCATATTTCCCGGTACTGTGGTTCATCCGATACCGGGGCCAGGTTCCGGCGAGGGTATTCTGCAAAGCCAGGGTTTTCAAATTCCGGCAGCATTCCAGCCGGGTCGCGTTTCCGTCCGGAAATGTTTCTTTTTTTTCAAGAGCATTTCTGTTTTCCCCGTAAATCATATCCAGTTCCCACTCCCTCGCGACTCTATCCCGAAATTCAATCATCTCCGGAATTTTGTAGTGTGTATCCACATGTACCAGCGGGAACGGAACATGGCCGAAAAAAGCTTTCCGTGCCAGCCATAGAAGAACGGTGCTGTCTTTTCCAATGGACCACAACATGCACAGATTGGTAAATTCACTGTAAGCTTCTCTGAAAATATGGACACTTCTGCTTTCCAGCCGGTCCAACCTGTCAAGAGAGTGACGGGAAACGGCCTGTTTCTTTTCTTTGTTCATTCTTTACCTCTCAAACTTCTGCCTCAAAAATCAAATTGGTGAAAACAGTCTCTTGCAAATCTCTTCAAAATTTTCCAACAAATGCAACTCTCTATATCCTCCTCTCTCCTCCCGTCATGTCTTATCTAATACGCTCCGTCCCGCTTCAGTACCACCCCGACGGTTTTAACCAGAATTTCCACATCCAGCCAGAGGGTCCAGTTGGAAACATACCACTCATCCAGCCGAAGCCGGTCGGTAAAATCCAGATTGTTCCGGCCGGAAACCTGCCAGAGCCCGGAAATTCCCGGCCGCGCCTCCACAATTATGTCAAATTTCGCACCCATCTCCTCTCTTTCACCGGGAAGATAAGGCCGGGGCCCCACAAGACTCATTTCTCCTTTCAGCACATTCAGAAATTGCGGCAATTCATCCAGTGAAGCTTTTCTGAGAAAACGGCCGACCCGGGTCACCCGAGGATCTGTTCCGCGAAATTTTCTGTACCGCTTCCATTCCACTTCCGCCTCCGAATTCTCAGCGAGATATTGTTTCAAAATTCTATCATTATCTCTATACATGGAACGAAATTTATATAACCTGAACCGCTTCCCCCGATGTCCGATTCTTTCCTGGCTGAAAATCACCTCACCGGACGATTCGAGACGAATTAAAAGAGCCAAAAACAGCCCCAAGGGCAAAAGAAACGGAAGAACAAGAAAAGTTAAGACCAGATCGAACCCCCGTTTGATTATGCGGTTTAATGGAGATAAAAGATTGTTCCTGATTTTCAGTACCATCATCTGTTCCCGGAAGAGATGTAGAGGTTCCGTATTCAATACCGGTATTTTCAAGGCGGACGGAACAAGCAGAATGTTGTGAAAGTAGCGAACCATGTCATTCAATCTTGCAGACGCACTTTCAGATGTCATCTCCTCATCGGCAAGAGCAATCCGCGTGCTGCGGCTAACCGCCCCGGAATCAATTGCACTTTCCAATGTGCCCAGTATCGGAAAACTGTGCCCGCCGGACATTTGCACCGCAGTCTTCTCAATGGGAGAAAAAGAAATAAAACCAATGAGCTCAAACCCCATATGACGGTCCGAAATCAGGGCTTTTGCCAATGATACCGCCAGGGGGCCCGTACCCCATACTGCCACTTTTTCCCGCCAGATGCCCAAAGAAAACAATATCCGTTTCCCCCAGAAACGAAACAGAGGATGTAAAAATACCAGAAACAACCACATTAACAACAACAGTAACCTGGAATAACGATCAGACATTTTCAACAGCGTAAGAATCGCGAAAATGGCGCCGGTTCCGATAAAATCAGCTCGAAGCAGCCTGCCAACCTCATCCCAATAAGGAGAACGTCTGGAATAAAGGCCCTCATAAATGTAAATGACAAGATATACCAGAGGAATCCACCAGATGAAAATATAATAGTGAAACGGGGTCCGGAATTGGACTGCCACAATTTCATTCAGAGCAAGCCGAGCCGCATGAGCAAGCCCCAGTGATAATCCATAAACGACAAGATCTGCAAACATTAACAGAATAATACCGAGCCATTTCCGGATCTGATCCCTGACTCCGGCCACGGTGCTTACAGCTCCATTTCCAAGCGGACACGCAGGAAAAGCTCTCTTCCATATACCCAGCCCCCGCAGAGAATCAAAAGCAGCCCCCATGTAATTACAGTTTTCTTTATTATACCCCGGGGCTGGGCCAGGACCGGCTTAAACGGTTTCGTCGCCAGTTTCAGCGATACTTCATCTTCAGCTTTGGCCAAGCGGGCCTGTTCATACTTTTGCCCCAGCATTTGATAGACATTTTCCATATATCCCTGCTGTTTTGTTGCAATCGATAATGCCACATTTTGTTTTCCTTTCAGAATCTGCTCGGTCTCCCGGAAGTGGTTGACTCGTTCCATCCGTTTCTGCGCCCGCTTATCCGCAAGCTTTTTCCGCGCCAGCAAAGTCTCTGCATCAAAAGTTTTCAACTTCATGGCCGTTTCATCATCAATTGTATTTAATTTATTTTCCGTTTCCACATCAAAAGCATGAATCTCTTTCTCATTTTCATTTAATCTGCTCCTCATATCTGTAAACTGTTTATCCAGTTGAGCCAAATGAGACAGAATGTTCTTCTTCTCAGCTTCTAACGTGCTCAATTTCAGTTTGTGTTCAATTATCTTTTCCTGAACTTTTTCATAATCAGGATTCGGAATTTCCGTAACTGAAGAGACAAACAATGTTTTCTTCTTTAACCGCCGGACCAGAGGAATTTTCTTTTCCTGTTCCAACAGACTTTTCACAATTTCTCTTTCAGAGCCGATTTTTATAGAGATTGTTTTTAAAGTAGCACGAAAATCAGAATATTCTTTTAATACCTTTTGATATTCCGTTTTAACCAGTTCCGGTGTTAATTTTGATATCAATTGATTTCTCAGTTGCTTACGCTCTGTCTCAACTTTCCTTCTGTACTGTCCACGTCTGAAATTAAGATCTATACGCATCTGCTGATGTTTTGCGTCAAATTCATTCAGCATCTGAACGGTTTGTGCGTCAAATGAATCCAATCTCATCTTTCTTTCCTGATCCAATTGATTGAAAGATTTCAAAAACCAGGCTTTATCTTTTTCCAGTTCTTTGGAGGCCTGCTCATACTGCACTTTCTGCTTTGGGAATTCACGATCGATAAAAGAAATCGCCTCATTTTTTCCTTTTTCATTTAACAACCGGACTGTGTCTTCAATATGCCGTATCCAGGTATCCAGAATTCTGAAAGCATCCTCGGGAGTATTCCCATATGCCGCCAACCGGATTATGGGTGACAATGTGATATCCTCCGCACGCTTCTTGGTAAAAACAAAATCCTGAATCTGTTTTCCGATTTCAAGACGGTCATCCGCTCCCAGAACACCGTTTTTTATCAGTTCCTTCTGTACCGAAGCAAGAAGTGCCGGAGATTCAATCAATGTTTTGTAATATTGCACATTGGAACTGCTTTCCTGCAATTCGGTTTTAAATCTGGGTTCCATGACAACAAAGTCCGCTGCACTCATATAGCTGCGGGGAGCAAACAAATAGAACAACAGAGAAAAGAGAATTGCACCGATGACCGGAATTCCCACGACAAATTTCCAATGGCTGACCAGAGGAATGAGAAGTTGGGCTAAATTTATCTCATCCGGATTTTCTACTGCCGGTACATTTTTCATTTCATCCATTTTCCCCTCTTTCCGTTCGATTCGTTGGCTGCAATTTGATTATAACAAACCTCATCATCATGTAAAATCCCTGTAACAGTCGAAACAGCCTGAATAAATCAGCTGCGGACAGCGTTAACCCAGTTCTGATTTTTCATATACCATTCAACCGTCCGGGTCAGCCCGTCCTCAATCCCGGTAACCGCTTCCCAATTTAATTCACGTTGAATTTTACCGGTATCCATGGCATAACGGCGGTCATGGCCGGGGCGATCGGTCACAAAAGATATCAGCTCCCTGTATGAGCCGAATGCCGAATTGACGGCAACAGGAGACAGTTCATCCATAATACCGCAGATCGCGTGGACAAGGTCAATGTTGGCAAGCTCACAATTGCCGCCGATGTTGTAGGTCTCTCCCGGGATTCCGGATTCCAGAATCCGGCAAATAGCTTCGCAGTGGTCTTCCACATAAAGCCAGTCCCGGATGTTTTTACCGTCTCCGTATATGGGAATCGGCTTTTTGTTCAGCGCGTTCAGAATCACCACAGGAATCAGCTTTTCAGGAAATTGATACGGCCCGTAATTATTGGAGCAGTTGGAAATTGTCACCGGCAGGCCGTAGGTATGATACCAGGCACGGACAAGGTGGTCGGAAGACGCCTTCGACGCGGAATACGGGCTTCTCGGGTCATAAGGCGTGGTTTCCGTAAACCCGGGGTCATCCCCCATCAATTGTCCGAAAACTTCATCGGTGGAGACATGGTGAAACCGGAAGGTTTCCGGGTCGGCGTGGTCCCCCCAGGCCATTCTGGCTGCTTCCAGCAGTGTCCAGGTTCCCAGAATGTTGGTTTCCATAAAAGGCGCGGAACCGGAAATGGACCGGTCCACGTGGGACTCCGCCGCAAAATGCACCACTATCCGAATTTCAAATTTATGGAAGATGTTCTCCACAAACGCCCTGTCCGCAATGTCCCCGCACAGAAAATGATACCGATCGCAATATTCCGACTGAATATCTGCCACATTTTCCGGCCGGCCGGCATAGGTCAATTTATCGAGATTGACCACATTGCCGGAAAATCCCGTTCTTTCAAACAGAAACCGGATAAAATTGGAGCCGATAAATCCGCAGCCGCCGGTTACAAGAACTGTTCCGGTTTGTTTCATTTTTTCAAATCCTTCCGTTCTTCAAAATACTGTTTTAAATTTTCTTTCCAGCCCTTCACTGAAAAATTCAACTCCCTTTGAATTTTTCCGGTATTGAAAACCGAAAATGCCGGACGTTTTGCCGCGGTTTTGAATTCTTCCGCCGTCACCGGCATAATACGGCATTTTTTTGTCAAAATTCCGTATGCGATTCCCATCCGCTGAATTTCCCTTGCAAATCCATACCAGGAAATCCGGCCTTTATCCTGATAATGGTAAATACCGGCAGGCAGGGCCTCTCCTCCGACGAAAGCCGCAATGTTCCGCGCCAGCAGCCCGGCATAAGTCGGGGCACCCAGCTGATCCGCAACCACCGCGATCTCCTCCTTCTCAGACATGAGATTCAGCATTGTTTCCACAAAATTTTTTCCGTAAACCCCATAAAGCCAGCTGATTCTGACAACCACCGCAGTTTCACATGCTTTCAGCAGCGCCGATTCCCCGGAAAGTTTTGTTCTCCCGTAAACGGAAACCGCATCCGGAATATCGACTTCCGTGTAAGGCGTATCAGACTTGCCATTGAATACATAATCGGTGGAAATGTGAAATACCCGGGCACCCCTCAGAGCGGCGGCGCTTCCGAGGATTTCCGGTGCCGCCCCGTTAACAGCCATTGCGGCATCCGGTTCATCTTCCGCCTTGTCCACAGCGGTGTACGCAGCACAGTTGATAATCCAATTGAAACGGTGCCTTGCCATGAAATTCATTACAATTTTTTCATCTGTAATATCCACTTCCATATCGGTTCCGATGAAGGGCACACCGCGATGATCAAGTTCTTCGGCAAGCTGCCGTCCCAGCATTCCCCCGGCCCCTGTGAGCCAGATTTGCGGAGACTTGCGTGGCGGAAATAAAGATTCGGAGTGCTTTTGCTCCTTCATGTTACAATCTCCATCATTCCGGCCCGCCTTTTAAAAAAGGTAAATTTTTATCCTTTGATGAAATAACGGGATGTTCTATTTGCCAATCGATAGCAAGGTCAGGGTCATTCCAGCGAATTCCCCTGTCCAGCTCCGGCGTGTAAGGAGCGGTTACTTTGTACATCACCAACGCGGTTTCACTCAATACAACAAAGCCGTGGGCAAAACCGGCAGGGAGCCAGAGCATGCGGTGATTTTCGGCCGAAAGGTGTTCCGCAACCCACTTCCCGAAAGTCGGAGACTCCTTCCGGATATCCACCGCCACATCCCGGATCTCACCGAGGAGACAGCTGACCAGTTTTCCCTGCGCCTCTGGCGGCGATTGGAAATGAAGGCCCCGCAGGACACCGCAGGCCGAAAAGGAAACATTGTCCTGAACAAACGGCCCGATTCCGTGCATTGCAAACTCATCCCGTTTATAAGCTTCCTTGAACCAGCCGCGATTGTCCGGATAAACATCCGGTAAAATCAGCAGTACATCTTCAATGGCAAGAGGTCGAAAAGAAAAAGCCATATCACTTTCCTTCAACTATTATTCTGAAATTTTTCCGCAATTCCGGAACAGATCCCCCGCCAAATCGCTTAAAAATTCCATGTGCGGCCGGTTCTTCGGTGAGAATCTTTCTTCCGTACCCGAATGTCCATGCGATTTCAACCACACTGCCCGGCAATTCTTCCCGGAAACCGGCCGCAACGGCAGTGTCAATCATGGAGCCTTTCCATGAGATACACCCCGTAGCCGCTGTTCATCAACGGTTTGGCCAGCTTTGCCAGTCCCTCATCGTCTATCCAGCCGTTTTGCCAGGCAATTTCCTCAACACAGGCGATTTTCATGTGCTGCCTGTCTTCAATGGTACGGATAAAAGCCGAAGCGTCCAGCATATCCCGGTGGGTTCCGGTATCCAGCCAGGCATAGCCCCGGCCCATGAGTCGGACGTGAAGCTGCCCCCGCTCAAGGTACACACGGTTTACATCGGTAATTTCAAGCTCGCCTCTGGCGGAAGGCTTCAGGTTTTTCGCAATTTCCAGTACCTGATTGTCATACACATAGAGTCCGACAACAGCAATATTTGATTTGGGGCTTGCCGGTTTTTCTTCCAAGCCGGTCACGTTTCCCTTACTGTCCATTGTAATTACACCGTAATTTTCAGGATAGTGAACACGGTACCCGAACACAGTGGCACCTACACGTTTTTTTGCTGCATCCATCAGCAAGTCCGGCAACCCGTGTCCATAAAACACGTTGTCACCGAGAGCAAGGGTTACGTACGCATTCCCAATAAAATCCGAACCAATTCTGAATGCATCGGCAATTCCTTTCGGTTTGTCCTGAACCGCGTATTGAAAAGACATGCCCAGCTGGCTGCCGTCGCCAAACAGTGCCTGAAAGCGGGGTAAATCCGTTGACGTGGAAATAATCAGCACTTCCCGGATTCCCGCCAGCATAAGTGTTGAAAGGGGGTAGTAAATCATGGGCTTATCGTAAATCGGCAACAACTGCTTACAGATCATCCGGGTGGCGGGATACAGCCTTGTTCCGGCACCTCCGGCCAGTATAATTCCCTTCATGTCAATACCTCCGGTTCAATTCCCAATTCCAGGCAGTTTCAATAATGGTTCTCAGATTATCAAACTGCGGCTTCCACTTCAATGTTTCTGCCAGCTCCCGGCTGTCCGCCACCAGCTCTGCCGGGTCTCCTGCCCTTCGGGGTGCTTCCGTCACTGAAAAATCCTTTCCCGTCACCTGCCGTACAGCCGCCACGACTTCCCGAACCGAATAGCCGCGGCCATATCCGCAGTTGAACACACGGCTTTCACCGCCGTCCCTCAGATAATCCAGTGCTTTTAGGTGGGCATCCGCCAGATCATTAACATGAACATAGTCCCGGACGCATGTGCCGTCAGGGGTGGAATAATCCGTACCAAAAATTTTTATACCTTCCCGCTCTCCGGAAGCAGCTTTCAAAATCAGCGGAATCAGGTGGCTTTCCGGATTGTGAGATTCTCCGATTTCCCCGGACGGGTCCGCTCCCGCCGCATTAAAGTAACGAAGCGCCACATACCGGAAATCGGCAGAGGTCGCCATGTCCCGCAACGCCTGCTCCACAAACAGCTTTGAAAAGCCGTAGGGGTTAATGGGGGCAGGGGGGGCTGTTTCCGGAACCGGTACCGCTTTCGGGGTACCGTAAACTGCGGCGCTTGATGAAAATATAAAATTTTTCACCCCTGAATCCCTGCATGCGGCCAGTAAAGTAAATCCGTTCGCCGTATTGTTTTGATAATATTTCAACGGGTTTTGCATCGATTCCCCCACTTCAATGAAAGCAGCGAAATGGATTACGGCTTCCGGCTGAAAGGTTTTCAATAAATTTCTGAACCCGGCATTGTCAGAAAGGTCCATTACCTCCAGACAGGCGGTTCCCGCCGCTTCCCGATGCCCGTTACTCAAATTATCCGCAACAAGCACATCGTCTCCCCGCAACAGCAATTGTCTTACCACATGGGAACCGATGTAACCGGCGCCCCCTGTTACCAGAACCTTCATCCGGTTCCCCTCCGGGGAAGTGAATGTGTGTGTGCGAGCGCAAGAAAGATCAGGATACTGAAGGAAAACGTGTTCTGTGTTCTGAAAGAAGAGAAAGTAATGTGCGTATAGGCGGGCACTTTAATGCTCAATTTAAATGCAAATGGAAGATAGCTTCTTTTTGTCTTTTTCCGGTCAGAACACGGAACACGGAACACGGAACACCTCTTCTTTTCTTTATTCATCTTCCAGACGGACACCCACCAGTTCGGCCCGGGCCGTCACCTCGTTACCGGCCCGCATTTCCAGCTCAACCGTCACTGAACGGCCCCCTTCCCGAACCGCACGGCCTTCCAGAATAAGTTCCGGGCCCAGAGGCGTAGGTTTCAAATATTCCACCGTCAGCTTCCGGGTAACAAACATCACCGCTTTCCCGTATTTTTCCCGATAATAGGCAACGGCGGTCCAGATTCCGTGGCAGTCCAGCACAGTGGCAATTACTCCGCCATTCACCACACCGGGGAAAGCGGTATGATGCGGTTCCGGATGAAACCGGCACAGACATTTTCCCTTTTCCGCCCAGCTTTTGATTCTGAGTCCGTGGACATTATCGGCCCCGCAGCCGAAACAGACCCGCGCACCGCTGCCTTTCGGGAGTTCATCCTGCAAAAAAGAACGGGGCGTATTACACATTTATTTTCCCACCTTTGCCCCGGATTTTTCCCGGTCCATAAGCCAATAACCCGTTGAAAGATGCCCCACCCAGTGCTGCAAAGAAAACGGTGCCGTGACGCCGAACCCGCTTTTCCGGAGCGGAATGGGCCCGTTGCTGTACGTATCCGCATAACTCAGCACCTGTCCGGCCATCTCTTTTGACGGCGCCAGCGCCCGGAGCACTTTCATTGTTGTCAGCATCCCGAACGGGATGGAAAAATGGCCGCACCACAGGGCTTTACCGCTTTCCGTAGCCTCCATTACATTGTGAATTTTCTTTATCGTTACCTTCCCGGAAAGAAATTCCCGGGCAATTCGCCGGTCATTTGCCACCGCCGCGTCATGCCCTTTTTCTCCGGTTCCAAACACTGTGTTCTTAAAATCCTCTCCATAATGATTGGCATCGGATGAAATCAGAAAAAATACGTCTTTTCCCGGCTTCAAATTGTTTTTCCTCATATACGCCACAATAATATCCGCCAGTTCGGTTGACAGTTTCTCCATTTGTTCAAACGGCATTCCGGTTACCATTACCGGTGTGATTTTAATTCTCCGGTTAAAATACTGGAGAAACGGCACCATTCCCTCAATGGAATGTTCCAGCGCCTGAGCCTTGTTGCTGACCAGATAGTCCGCAGACGGCAGTTTTTTCTTCAAAATTTCCCGGAGGGGAGAAATTCCCACCGGCCCGTACGGCCCCTTCCAGTTATCGTAGGAATCCAGAATTAACACATTTTTCGGATCTTTTGTCGCCATCCGGACATCGTGGTGAGTCACCCCGAAAATAATCACTTCTTTTGTATGAATCCTCTTCATAATCGGCACATAAACCGGCCCGGCATACAGAAAATCGTCGTGGGGACAGATTCCCGCCACCAGAGGTTTCATACCGGCATCGGAATGATCACCGCTGAGAAGATAGCTCATCAGCCGGTTCATCGGCTTCGGGGACCACACATAGCCGATGGGATCCCGGACAGGCCTCGTCCCCTGTGCCATTACAATCGCGCAAACCGCCAACACCAGAATTGAAAATACTGCCCGTTTTGCCATTCTGTTTTCCTCCGTTTACTGATTCATGAATACTTTTGTATTGTATCAAATCAACGGAACTCTGTACCAGTGAAACAGGGGTTCGGTAATTTTCCCTCTTTTTGACATTACCCCCGAACATTGTCTCCCGGCTATTTTTCAACAGATACCGGGATTCAGCTGTGAAATCATCTTCCGTGTACCGGTCTGAAAAAAGTTTCATGGAAATGCCGCGCATCGAATCGAAAAACCGTAGCATTTGTGGTAAATTATGATTATGGAGCAATCGAAAATCCGAGGAACCGAGATATTTCAAAGTATCCCTCACATGTTAATGAAGACTGTTGCTGCACATCCGGACAGAAATGCCTTCCGCTTTCGCCGGGGCGGCCGGATCATCAGCATGTCATACCGGGAGTTCGGGGATCTGGTGGAAGACCTTGCCCACGGGCTTGCCGCCATCGGGCTCAAACACCATGACCGGGTTGCCATCCTCTCCGAAAACCGTGTGGAATGGTCGATTGTGGATTTTGCCGTCATGTCCATCGGCGGCATTGTGGTACCGGTATATCAGACACTGTCACCGGATCAGATGGCATATATTCTGATGGATTCTGATGTCAAAGTAATCTTTGTTGAAAATCGATATTATTTTGAAAAACTCATGCAAATCGAAGATCAATTACCGGAACTGAAGACCATCCTGACTTTTGAAGCGATACGCAATGTGGACCACCCCACGACCATTTTCAAGCGAATCCTTCGTTTGGGAGACAAGCACCGTGCCGCCCGGCCGGGATGGTTTGAACGAACATTGAATAAAATCAGCCGGGACGATATCTGTTCCATCGTGTATACCTCCGGAACCACGGGCGATCCCAAAGGGGTTCTGCTCCGTCACAGCGGATTTATTGAAAGTATCATCAATACCGAAGCTGTCCTGCCGCTGAAACCTGACGACATCTTTCTATCATTTCTTCCGTTAAGCCACCTTTACGAGCGGGTGGCCGGGAACTGGACTCCATTGTACCGGGGGTGCTGCATCGCTTTCGCACGATCCGTCCCCACGGTGATAGAAGATATGCAGGCGTTTCATCCAACGGTACTCGTCAGCGTTCCCCGGCTTTTTGACCGAATCACTCACGGTGTCCGGCAAAAAATCAGAGAAAGCGGGCTGATACGGCGCCTGATATTCCGTTTTGCAGAAAAGCTGGGAAACCGCCTCGCCGATGTCAGGAAAGACGGAAAACCCCACATTCTCCTGAAATTGCTCCGTCCTGTGGCAAGGCGGCTGGTTTTTCAGAAACTTCACCGCTACCTTGGCAACGCCCTTCGCTACCCGATATCCGGAGGGGCCTCACTATCAGTGGAAACCGCCCGATTCTTTGATGCCATGGAACTCCCTATTATTGAAGGATACGGCCTCACCGAAACCCACCTGGTGGTTACATTGAATCCGCCGGGAAAACACCGGCTCGGATCCTGCGGGACTCCCGTACCGGGAATCCACATCAAAATTGCCGATGACGGGGAAATTCTTGTCCGGGGAAAGACAATTATGAACGGCTACCATAACGCTCCGGATTTAACCGCTTCTGTTATTGATGCGGAAGGCTGGTTTCATACCGGTGATATCGGTGTTCTGGATGAAAACAATTATCTGACCATCACCGACCGAAAAAAAAATATCATTGTTATCTCTTCGGGAGAAAAAATTGCCCCGGCACCCATTGAAGCAAAACTGAAAGAAAGCCCGTACATTGATGAAGCCTGCCTCATCGGTGAAAAACGTGACTTTATTACAGCCCTGATTGTTCCGAACATGCAAATGGTCCTCAACTGGTGCCGGGACGAAAAACTGCCCTATGAAGATCTGGAAGAATTACTGCCCAGCATAGAGCTGAAGCGCTTGCTGAAACATGAAATCAACCTCCGTCAAAAGCAACTGGCATGGTACGAACGGATCAAGAAATTCGTCATCCTGGATCACCCTCTGGAAATCCGGAAAGGGGAACTGACCCCCACAATGAAAGTCCGCCGCACTGTACTGGAAGGGAAATACTGGGAAGAAATTGACAGTATGTACGCAAAAGAACAAGACAAGGGGGGAAACGAATAAGGGGGAAATATCCACACCTCTGCCCGTCTTCACAGCCATACATACCTTCACGGCACAGAGTTCCACCGTTCTTTCTTTGCTCTTCCCGCAGGTATCGTCTTCGCTCCGAGCCCCGGGGACAAAATCCGCAGTCTATTTCCCCGTGACGAAGCCGGGTAAATCCGGTACAATCGGATTCGATATGAACATTTCGGGAAAGGAAGGATTTTATTTTGAATTTTCAGGAATTGATTTTGGCATTACAGAATTTCTGGTCAAAACACGGCTGCCTGATTTCACAGCCCTATGACATCGAAACCGGGGCCGGAACCATGAACCCCCATACATTTCTCCGGGTACTGGACGAAAAACCCTGGAATGTCGCCTATGTGGAACCCTCCCGCCGTCCCACCGACGGACGCTACGGGGAAAACCCGTTCCGGGTGTACAAACACTACCAGTTTCAGGTAATCATGAAACCCAGTCCGGACAATATTCAGGACTTGTACATTGAAAGCCTCAAAGCATTTGGAATCAAGCCGGAAGAGCACGACATTCGTTTTGAAGAAGACAACTGGGAATCGCCGACACTGGGTGCATGGGGCGTGGGCTGGCAGGTTCTGCTGGACGGAATGGAAATCACCCAGTTTACCTACTTTCAGCAGGCCGGTGGAATAGACCTGAAACCGGTCTCGGTGGAAATCACCTACGGAATAGAAAGGATCTGCATGTTTATCAACGGCATTGACAACATGTATAAACTCGAATGGGCCCACGGCGTCAGCTACGGGGAAATTCGGAAAAGAGATGAATACGAGTTTTCAAAGTACAGTTTTGAACTGGCTGACATTGATCTTCACTTCAAACTCTTCGACCTGTACGAGGCGGAATGCCGTCGGGTTCTGGACGAAAAACTTCCAATCGCAGCCTTTGACAACGCATTGAAATGCTCCCACGCCTTCAATGTACTGGATGCCCGCAACGCCATCAGCGTCACAGAACGGGCACGGTTCATCAACCGGGTCCGAACACTGGCCTGCGCCTGCGCCGAGAGCTACCTGGAGGTGTCAAATGGCTGAATTCTTTATTGAAATCGGCTGTGAAGAAATCCCCGCGAAAATGATTCCAGGCTCCCTGGAAGAAGGCCGGAAATTATTAAAAAAACTCCTTTCGAATTACAGCATTCACCTGGGGGAAATTGCCGCTTACGCCTCTCCGACAAGGCTCATTTATCATATTCCGGAAATTGACCTGAAAGAAGCGGACCGGACCGTTACGGTTCAGGGGCCGCCCCGGCGGATCTGTCTGAATGAAGACGGAACTCCGTCCCGGGCACTGCAGGGGTTCATGAAAAAAAACGGCATTTCTGAAAAAGACATCCGCTATATTCAGGGAAAAACCGGTGAAATTGCGGCGGCGGATGTATTTATTGCCGGGAAAAGCACCGACGGTATTTTAAAAGAAATACTGCCGGCCTGGCTGAAAAAAATCCCGTTCCGCAAAAATATGAAGTGGGGCAATCTGGATGTACGCTTTGTACGCCCCATCCGCTGGATCTGCGCAATCCTTGACGGCGCTCCCCTTGTTTTCGAATATGCCGGTGTCACAGCCGGAAATGAAACCCGGGGGCACCGTATCCTGGGACAGCGGAACATTCCGGTAAAGACGTTCGGCAGCTATCGGGAAAAGCTCCTGCAGAATCATGTGAACATTGACCCGAAATCCCGTAAAACCATCATTCAAAAAGCAATTGAACATTTTGAATCCCGGAACAATGCCACTGTCATCCGGGATGAAGGACTGCTGAACGAAGTCAGTTATCTGGTGGAAATCCCTTTCGTTGTGGAAGGCACTTTTGAAGAAAAGTTTCTGGAAATCCCGGAAGAAGTACTGATCACCTCCATGAAAGAACACCAGAAGTATTTTGCGGCCCGGGAATCCGATGGAAAACTCCTGCCCCGGTTCCTGGCGGTGGCTTCAACCGCCGATGATCCGAAAGGATACATTAAACTGGGAAGCGAACGGGTACTGGCGGCACGGCTCTACGACGCGAAATTTTTCTGGGATGAAGACCGGAAAAAAAGCCTGGAAAGCCGAACGGAAAAATTGAACCGTCAGGTTTTTCAAACCGACCTTGGTACATACGGCGACAAAATCCGCCGGATGCAGAAAATCGCCGAAACAATGAACCGATTCCTTTCCTGCGACGCAGCATCGCTGGACAAAACCATCCGCCTCTGCAAATGCGACCTTGCCAGTGACATGGTATATGAATTCCCGGAACTTCAGGGCATCATGGGCGGGCTCTACGCAAAAGAAGAAGGGGAGCCGGAAAATGTCTGGCAGGGAATTTACGACCACTACCTCCCTGGCTCAATGGAAGACAGCCTCCCCCGGACCAGAGAGGGAGAGCTGACAGCCATTTCCGACCGGCTGGATACCTTTTTGGGCTGCCTTGCTGTTGGAATCGTGCCCACCGGCTCCAAAGACCCTTTCGGGCTCAGGCGGGCAGCTCAGGGAATCATCCGCATTGTACTGGAAAAGGAATTGGACTTCGACCTGTACCGGGCCATTGAAAACTGTATGCCGGTTTTCGACTCTGTTTTGAAAACAGACCGCGATAAATGGGCTGAACAGGCCTTCTCCATTCTGGACGCGAGGCTGCGGTTCTGGCTCAACACCCGGGGCTTTGCCTATGATGAAATTGATGCGGTTCTTGCCATTCCCCATGGAAACCTGCTGGACACCCTGAACCGGATTACCGCCCTTCGGGAATCCAGGAAAGATGCAGACTTTCTCCGGGTTGCCGGAAGTTTCAAACGGATTCACAATATATTGGATGCCGCAGAAATCACCGGTTCGGCTGAAGTCACCCCCACCCTGTTCGGCCAGGCGGAAGAAACCGCACTGTTTGACGCCATGACCGCTCTCCGGCAGGATGCCGTGAAATTTACCGAAAAGAAAGATTACGCTGCCGCTTTGGAACGGGTGGGAGAAATCGCCGACACTGTGGACCGGTTTTTTGATGAAGTACTGGTCATGGATAAAAACAGTGCTGTAAAACAGAACCGTCTGGCGCTGCTGACCCGGCTCCGTGAAGTGTTCCTCGGTATCGCGGACTTCTCAAAACTGGTCATCAGCGAATCCGAAAGCTGAAAGTCGGAGGGGCATCCGGCTTCCGGGGAGGCCCCATGACAGGGAAAAGGAAAAGCGGAAACAGGAAACACCCCGTCTTCACCATCCGAAAACGGGCTTATGTTCTCATGTTACTTTTTATCTGCTGTTCCGGTACTGTTCCACCCGCTTTGTTTGCCGGGCAAACCGCCTCTGTTCCGGGTTTTCTCGCTTCAGAAAACCGCTATTTCACAATTTATTACCGGGAAAAGAATGTCCGTCTCGCCGCCATTCTCTCCGCCGACAGCGACAGTTTTGCCCGGCGTTTCTGCAGTGAACTGGGGCTGAAAAAACCAACAACCCCGATTCCGGTATACATTGACCCGGCAAACAAAGGAAAATCGGAAATTTTCCCCTCTCCCCGCTGGGTCAACGGATTTTATGACCCGGCAAAACAAATTATCGTGATTAAAACCGCCCGGCAGCTGGGCCGTGGTGCGGAATCGGAAATTCTTGTGGTTTTCCGCCACGAAGCGGTCCATGCCATCCTGCATGCCAATATCGCCCGTATCCCCCGATGGCTGGATGAAGGCCTCGCACAGTCTTTCAGCCGGGGCTTCACCATCGGAGACGGACGGACACTGCTGGGGATTCCGGTAAAAAACTTCAGAAACTACCTGTCGGAATCGGCTTTTCTGCACGAAAATACCGCAAAGCTGGCCTACCCGCTTTCCTGCGGCCTGGTAAGCTACCTCCGGGAACTGGGGCGCGCCCCCCTCACTGTTTTTTTAAAACGGCTGAATGAAACAGACCTGGAAACTGCTTTTGATTCCGCTTACGGTGTTCCTTTATCATTCTTTTTCCACATGTTCCGGGAAAACTATCTTTCCCGCTACACCCTTTTCAGCCTCATTGTGTCCGATGAAGGGCTGTTCGGCGTCATGACCCTGCTGGCAGTCATCCTGCTTCTGGTTCAAAAAGTCCGCAACCACCGGAAACTGATTCGGCTGGGCGAAGAGGATGAAGCAGAATCCATGGCCGGACAAAACGATGAAACAACCGGAGAAAACCCGTTTTCTCCTGCCCCCCGCACCATTGATAAAAATCCCCCTGAGAATTTTTGACAAAACAGCCCAACCCGATATAATGATACAAATTATTATCGGGGAAGGAGTCCCCCGTGAAACTGCCGAAGGGCTGATGACTCCTGATTTCATCAGCAATGTCAGGAGGAACCATGACAGACCGGGAAATCAGCAACACACAGGCCGCCGGCAATTCGGAAAACAATGAACAGGACATCTCCCGTCTCCCGGAACTCCTGAACGGTGCAATTGAACTTCTTCAATCCCGACAACCGGATGCCCTTCAGCTGGCAAAACTGGAAAAAATCCGTGAACAGCTTTTAGAGGAACGTCTTCACCTTGCGGTGCTGGGCCAGTTCAAACGGGGAAAAAGCACACTTTTAAACGCAATTCTCGGTGAAGCCATCCTGCCAAGCTCGGTACTGCCGGTCACCGCGCTCCCGACCTGGATTCGCCCTGGAGAAAAACGGATCGCCGTAACCATTGAAAAGGACGGTGTTCCCGCTGTTGAAGAACTGAAAAGCGGGGATATGACCGGCTTTCTGAACCGCTACGTCAACGAATCCGCCAACCCTGAAAACGTACTGAACGTAACGGAAATTGAAGTTTTCCACCCGTCGGAAATTCTGAAACAGGGCGTGGTACTGGTAGACACACCGGGAATCGGATCCACCTTCCGCCACAACACCGCCGCCACCATGAACTTCCTCTCCCAATGCGACGCGGCACTCTTTGTCACCTCCGCCGACCCGCCGCTGACGGAAACCGAAATTGAATTTCTCAAATCCGTCCGAAACCGTGTACCCCGCCTGTTCTTTGTCCTGAATAAAACCGATTACCTTGATACCGGAGAACTGGAACAGGCAGTCTCATTCCTGAAAAAAACGGTACGTACCCAGACCGGCCTCAATCCTGAACCTGTTTTCCCGGTATCCGCCAAAAAAGGCCTGACAGCAAGAAAAAAAAATAACCGTGAAAACTGGGAGAAAAGCGGCATGGCAGAACTGGAAGCCCGGATCTTCACCTTCCTTGCCGGGGAAAAACGGGGGGCACTGTACGAAGCCCTGAGCCGGCGAATCCTCGATATCTTAAACAATCTGGAAATGGAACTGGCACTGTCATTGAAAACCCTGGAACTGCCTCTCACCGACCTGGAACGGAAAACGGCACTTTTCGAAGAAAAACTGGAACAGACGGAAAACAGCCGCCTGGCGGTATTGGACCGGGTAGCGGGGGAACAGAAACGCACCCTGAAACAGCTGGAAGAAGAAGCGGAACAGCTGCGAAAAGAAAGCTTAAAGGAAATTGAACAGCTTGTGGAGAATGCCACAAAAAATATTTCAGCCGCATCATGGGAGCAGGCGGCCCGGAAAGCGCTGGCAGACTTCATTCCCGGCTATTTCGAAGACCGGCTGGGACAATTTTCTCTGAAATTCAAAAAAAAGATGGGGACCGCACTGGAACCGCTGCAGCAGGAAACCAACCGTCTCATTGAAACCATCCGCCAGAACGCCGCCGATATCTTTGAAATCCCCTTTCACGCACCGGAAAGCCGAAGCGCATTTGTCGCCCGCAGCAAACCGTACTGGATTACCCACAAATGGAAACAATCCCTCTCCCCGATTCCCCCGGGAACCCTGGACCGCATGCTGACACCCGGCATGCAGCAGAAACGGGCAAAAAAACGGGTAATGGAACAGGTGGAAGAACTGGTCCGAAACAACGTTGAAAACCTCCGCTGGTCCATCGTCCAGAGTATCCAGACATCATTCCGCCGCTTTGGAAACAGCATGAACGAAACCTTTGACGCTACTCTTCACGCAACCCGCGGCGCCATGGAAGCTGCCATGGAAAAACGGAATGAAAAAGGAAAAAACGCCGCGGAAGAAATCAAGCGGCTCCGGGAACTGGACGCGGAAATCCGCTCAATCTCAAAAGAAATTGCCGGATTCTAAAAAAGCAGCGCTCATTCATTTAACCGAGTGCTGTTCACAGCGCCCGACAAAAAAATTATAGAGCCACGCAAAAACTACGCCGCCGACAAATCCATCCGCCAATGCCCAGGCAAGGCCGATAAAACTCCCGATAGGACTGATACTGTATCCCCTGTATAAGTGCCCGATCAACGTCACTTCCCCGGTGGCACCGTCAAAAGCAATAACCCACCATGTCAGACAAAACAGCCCCAAACCCCAGACAAGGGCGGCTGTCAACGCAAAAGCTTTCACATTCAACTTCACTGTCTCCTCCTTCCCCGAATTATAAGCAGCTGTAAAGAAAGCACGAGCCGCCACTCTTCAAAACAGCGGCCAGCGTCTCACTCCACACTTCTTAACATCGCCTCCATCGTCTAATCTGTCAAATTTCACTGCCGCGGTAACTTAAACAACCCCGTGAAACCGCACATTTTTATGAAAAAAAATGTCTTCTGTCAAAAACATTTAATTTTTTCGCCAGGAGGTGTTCAACAGCTATGCATTTTTTGTATCTTATTGATTATACTTACTTTATTTTACATACACATCTATTGTGCAATCTGACAAAACCCTTGCTGTCATTGAGATTTCAGCGTTTCAAAAAGACTTTTCCACAGCATTTTCCACAGATTCTGTTAAGAAAATGTAAAGCCCTTCATTTCAGTACAGATCCACACCTTTCTTTGCAAAAAGAAAACAAAAAAGCTCATCCGGGACAGCACGCCATGGCAGAAAAATGACACAAAAAAAGGGGAAGAAACATCCCCTCCCCCTTTGCAACCGAAAAATTTCCTCATGAAAGAATTTCTTCAATCGTCACATAATCGCCGACCCGGCCGGTCAGCTTTTCAATTTCGGTATTTACAGGCAATGTCTTCTTTCCTTCCCGCCAGTTTGCCGGACAGACTTCACCGGTTTTGTAAGCATGCTGCCATGCCTGAACCTGGCGGATCAGCTCATGGACATTTCGTCCCACAGACGGCGCCATGGTCTCTTCCGTTACAATAATTCCGTCCGGATTCACAATAAACCGGCCCCGGAGAGCCACCCCTTCATCCTCAATATAAACACCGAAAGAACGGGTTACCTGACCGGTGGGATCTGCCGCAATAGTCATTCTGAGATCTTTCAGCAGCGGTTCGGTCTCAACAAAACGCTTGTGGGAAAACTGCGTATCGGTTGAAATTGCCAACACTTCCACTCCCATTTTTCTGAACTCATCCAATTTCGCATTCATGGCCGCGATTTCCGTGGGGCACACAAAGGTAAAATCCGCCGGGTAAAAACAGATAATCGCCCACTTCCCCTTGTATTGTTCCGAAGAAACCGTGACAAACTTTCCGGTTTCCGCGTTATAGGCTTCCAGCTTAAATTCCGGCATTTCTTTCAGTACCAGTGATGACATTCTTTCCTCCTTTTGATTGGAATTCATAATCGGATTCACATTTTCAGACATCCTGTCTGTTTCCACTTTTTTCATTTGTTTTTGAACAGGTTTGTTGCACGCCATTTTTTTACCTCCGAAAGATAGGATACAACAAATTATTTTTAGTTACAAATAATTTTTCTTATTTAAGAGAAAATATTTTGCGCTAAATGATTTCCTCCTGTATGATGGGACAGGGAGGAGAGAATGAGCATGATAAACAGCACGGCAATCCAGGCATGCGGGCTGAAAGCTACCCCGCAGCGGCTCCTGATACTGAAACACATTGAAAAAGCCGGCCATATTTCCATTGAACAGCTTTTCGATGCGGTTCAAAGGGAATTTCCATCCATCTCCCTTGCCACCGTATACAAGAATATTGATGCCCTTCTTGCCGCCGGACTGATCCGGGAAGTGGGTATTGTCCGGGGAAAGCACGTTTTTGAAATCGCGAAAGAGGACCATATCCACTTTATATGCAAAAGATGCGGTACTGTTACCGATATCCGCCCCAGAAAAGAAATTCTGCCGGAAAGTCTTACCGGCCCGCTTCCCGGTGAAAAGGAAATGGTGGAACTGAATATTTACGGAATCTGCAATTCCTGTAAAAACGAAACGTGAGGACAACTTGCCGCCGAAGCCGAAGATTTCCCCGTCACTGATTTGCTGGTTTCGGAAATGCCGGCGGGATCTTCCCTGGCGGGAAAACCGTACTTTATACCGGGTATGGGTTTCCGAAGTCATGCTCCAGCAAACACGGGTGGATACCGTCATCCCTTACTTCCTCCGTTTTCTGGATCGTTTCCCGGATGTTTCTGCCCTGGCAAAAGCCGATCTTCAGGATGTTCTGAAACTCTGGGAAGGGCTGGGGTACTATGCCCGGGCAAGGAACCTCCACCGGGCGGCACGGAAAATCACTGATGAATTTTCCGGAATAATTCCCCCGGACCCGGAACGCTTTCGCAGCCTTCCCGGTGTCGGCCCCTATATTTCAGCAGCGGTAATGAGTATCGCCTGCGGCTATCCGCTTCCGGTTGTGGACGGAAATGTACTGAGAGCTGTCTGCCGCATTTTTGCCCTGAAAGACGATATTTCCCGCCCTTCCGCAAAGAAAAAAGTCGCCGCCCTGCTGACAAAACAAATCCCGGAAACACAACCCGGCGATTTCAATGAAGCCCTGATGGAACTGGGGGCAACCGTCTGCACGCCGAAATCCCCCCGCTGTACCCGCTGCCCTCTCGCAAAACTCTGTATGGCAAAACAGGCAGGGATTGTGTCCGAACTTCCGGTGAAAACACCGAAGGCGCCTGTGCCCGAATTCCGGGTTGTTGTCGCGGTTATCCGCAATGAAAACGGGCAAATTCTGATACAGAAACGGCCGGAAAACGGGCTTTTGGGCGGGCTGTGGGAGTTTCCCGGCGGCAAAGTGGAAAAAGGGGAAGCCCCGGCTGCCGCACTGGAACGGGAATGCAGGGAAGAACTGGGGGTCAAGGTAAAAACCGGCAGAGAAATCGCCACCATCCGCCATGCCTACACTCACTTCAAAATTCTGCTTACCGCCTTTCACTGCCGGATCGAAGAGGGTACGGTGCAAAGCCGGCTTCCCCTCAAATGGGCCGAAATGGAAGAAATCGACACCCTCCCTTTTCCCAAAGCCAATCACAAAATTTTTCCGTATCTCCGCGGGCATGCCGTATCCGGCCGGGAACAGCCGCCCGGAACATAATTGTTTCTTCCGATTCCCCCTCCGTTTCGCCGGTAAAACAGGGGAAACGGGGCCGGGAATGACATTGCAATCAATGCTCTTTTCTGTTTTAATAAAACCATCTCTTTGTGCTTATTTCATCACTGGAGGCGTGGATGGCGGTATTGAAAAGCCGGTTGAAAACAGACGCGGCGGATTTCAGGGAAAATGATGCGTTCAACCGCAGACTGGCGGCTGAATTGCGGGATAAAATTAATCGGGTAAAGCAGGGGGGGCCGGAAAAGGCACATTCCAGGCTGAAACAGCTGAACAAAATGGAAGCCCGGGACCGGATAGACCTGCTGCTGGATGAAGACAGCCCTTTTCTGGAACTGAGCACCCTTGCGGGGGAAGCACTCTACAATGACGATGTCCCGGCAGGGGGAATCATCACCGGTGTGGGCCGGGTTTCCGGCAGAGAGGTGATGATTGTTGCCAATGACCCCACGGTGAAAGGCGGCTGTTACTATCCTGTTACTGTAAAAAAGCATCTCCGGGCGCAGGAAATTGCGGAGGAAAACCGCCTGCCCTGTATTTACCTGGTGGATTCCGGCGGAGCGTTTCTGCCGAAACAGGCGGAGGTGTTCCCGGACAGGGAACATTTCGGGCGCATTTTCTTCAACCAGGCGCAGATGTCGGCAAAGGGCATTCCACAGATTTCGGTTGTGCTGGGCTACTGCACCGCAGGGGGCGCGTATATTCCCGCCATGAGTGACCAGAGTATTATTGTGAAAGGCACCGGAACAATTTTTCTTGCCGGGCCGCCTCTGGTGAAAGCCGCAACCGGCGAAGATGTCACTGCGGAAGAGCTGGGCGGCGCGGATGTTCATTCCCGAATCAGCGGGGTGGCGGATCATTTTGCCGAAAACGACGAGCATGCGATTCAGATGGCACGGGATGTGGTGAAGTATCTCGGAAAACACCGCAGGCAGTCTCTGAAACTGGAAACTCCGGAAGACCCGCTGTATCCTGTTGAAGAACTGTACGGAATTGTTCCGGTGGACCGGCGCAAAAATATGGATGCCTACGAGATTATTGCCCGGCTGGTGGACGGCAGCCGGTTTTTTGAGTTCAAAAAACGCTATGCACCGACGGTTGTAACCGGTTTCGCGCATATTTTCGGGATTCCGGTGGGAATTATTGCAAACAATGGGGTGCTGTTTTCGGAAAGCGCGTTCAAAGCAACGCATTTTATTGAACTTTGCGGCAGTGAAAAAATCCCCCTGCTTTTTCTGCAGAACATCACCGGTTTCATTGTCGGAAAGCAGTATGAGCATCAGGGAATCGCCAAAGACGGTGCCAAGATGGTAATGGCGGTGAGCAATGTCAATGTGCCGAAAATCACCCTGATAATGGGCGGTTCGTTCGGTGCCGGAAATTACGGAATGTGCGGCCGCGCCTATGATCCCCGTTTCCTGTTCATGTGGCCCAACAGCCGGATTTCGGTGATGGGAGGAGAACAGGCGGCTTCGGTACTGCTGACAGTGAAGAAAGACCAGATGGCCCGGGAAGGGAAAACACTGACACCGAAGGAAGAAGCCGCCATTGTAGACCCGATTTTAAAGAAATATGACTATGAAGGCAGCCCCTATTATTCAACCGCGCGGCTCTGGGATGACGGCATTCTGGATCCGCGCCGCACACGGGACGCGCTGGGGCTGGCGCTTTCCGCGACATTGAACTCACCTTTTGAGAAAACAGATTTCGGTATTTTTCGTATGTAGCAGTTTTTTGAAACAACCCGGCTGTTTCTTTTTGAGGAGGAAGCATGAAAACCATTCGAATCGGCAATGCAGGGGGATACTGGGGCGATGATCCGGACGCCTTGAAATATCAGGTAAACGGCGGCGATCTGGATTTTATTACCATTGATTATCTTGCTGAAATCACCATGTCCATTATGAACAAACAGATGCGGAAAAACCCGGAAGCAGGCTTTGCCCGGGATTTTCTGAATCATCTGGAACCAGTGTTTGAAACCGTTATGGAGAAAGGAATCCGGATTATCACCAATGCCGGAGGAGTCAACCCGGCAGGATTGGCCCGGGCACTGACAAAACTGGCGGCTGCAAAAGGGTTAAACCCGAAAATTGCCGTGGTGGACGGAGATAATATTCTTGACGACATTGACCGTTTTGCCGATGAGGGAATTGATTTCTCAAATATGGAAAACGGTGCTCCATACAGCGAAATCCGAGGCCGGGTTCTCTCTGCCAACCTTTACTTCGGCGCCCTGCCAGTAGTAAAGGCGTTGAAGGCGGGAGCGGACATTGTAATTACCGGACGGGTTACCGATACCGGCATTACACTGGCAACGATGATGGCCTCTTTTGACTGGGCAGAAAACGACTATGACAAACTGGCGGCGGGAATTGTGGCCGGGCACATTCTGGAATGCGGCGCAGAGTACCGGCGGAAATTTCACCGACTGGCGGAAAGTGCCGTCATTTGAAGTGGTGGGCTACCCCATTGCCGAGGTATCGGAGGACGGCAGTATTGTAATTACAAAACACGAATCCCTCGGGGGAATGGTTTCGGTGGATACTGTCCGGGAACAGCTCCTCTATGAAATGGGACAGCCGAAAAATTACATTACACCGGACGTAATCGCGGATTTCAGCTCCATTCGGCTGGAAGCCGCAGGTGAAAACCGGGTTCGGGTTTTCGGCATCAAAGGAGCAACGCCGACGGATTTATTAAAAGTATCCATTGCCTATGAAGACGGATTCAAGTCCGAAGGGAGCATTATTATTTCCGGGCCGGACGCAAGGGAGAAAGCGGAAAAATTCGCGGAAATTTTCTGGTCCCGGGTCGGCACGGATTTTGAGGACTATCTGACAGAATACGTCGGGCTGAACGCCTGCCACCGGCACCTCGCCCCGTTTCCGGAGTCAAACGAGGTGTTACTCCGTTTTGCGGTACGGGACCACGATCGTTCAAAGTTCGAGCGTTTCCGCCGTAAACTGCCGGCATTGATTTTAAGCGGGCCGCCGGCTGTGGCGGTGACCGGTGGCGCACCCCAGGTCCGGAATGTGGTGTCCTACTGGCCGGCACTGGTGCCGCAGGAAATTTCCCGGTGGGAAGTTACCGTGTTTGAAGGAGAAAAATCCCTGTTTCATGAAACCGGCGGCTGGCCGGAAACCGGCGGAATACCGATTCCCGCTGACACTCCGGACCCTGCCGACAGCAATCTGACCTTTTCTTCCGAAACAAAACGCCTGCCACTGAAAGCTATCGCCCTGGGGCGGAGCGGAGATAAGGGTGATATGTCCAATATCGGCATCATTGCCCGGTCGGAATTGGCATATCACTTTATCGGCACACTTTTGACGGCAGAACGGGTAAAGAAAATTTTCAGGGAACTGGTAAAAGGAAAAGTCGAACGCTATCCGGTTCCCAATCTGCTGGCATGGAATTTTCTCCTCAATGAAGCGCTGGGCGGCGGCGGTACGTTAAGCCTGCGGATAGACGCCCAGGGGAAAACCCTGGCCCATGCCCTGATCGCGCAGGAATTTGATATTCCCGTGGATGTACTGAATTCGGTGGAGAAATAACATGTTTCAGGCAATTGATTTAAAGAAAAAAGGTTCGGTCTGGTTTTTGACCCTGAACCGCCCGGAAAAACGCAATGCCATGAATGACATCATGATGGATGAAATCGTTCAGGTTCTCCGGGACGCGGACCGGGAAGAAATCCGGGTACTGGTGATTTCCGGTTCCGGAAACGCCTTCTGTGCCGGAGCAGACCTCAACTGGATGCGAAAGATGAAAGACTTCACACTGGAAGAAAACGAAGCGGACTCCGGACGCCTTGCCACACTCTACCGGACACTCCGAACAGCCCGGCCGGTGACCATAGCGGTGGTAAACGGCCCGGCCATCGGCGGAGCGGTGGGGCTCGTGGCAGCCTCGGACATCGCACTGGCAGCAAAAAACGCAACCTTTTCCTTCGGTGAAGTCCGCCTCGGTATTATTCCGGCAGTGATCGGCCCCTACATTGTGGAAAAAACCGGGATTTCGGTTTCCCGGTATTACATGCTGACCGGAGAACGTTTCGACGCGGCCAGGGCAAGAGAAATCGGGCTGGTTCACAAAGTTTTCGACTCTGCTGACGCGCTGAAAGCCGGGAGAGACAAAATTTTAAGCGAACTTTTAAGCGGCGGAATGACTTCCCAGCGGAAAATCAAACACCTTATGGATCACATTGCCGCACCCCCGAGCCCGGAACTGGAAGAACTGACCGTGCGGATGATTGCTTCCGCCCGGGTTTCGGAAGAGGGGCAGGAAGGGATTCGGGCCTTTTTTGAAAAACGGCGGCCGTCCTGGTCGGAGGACTATCATGGTGACGATTAAGCGGGTACTGATTGCCAACCGGGGAGAAATTGCCAGAAGAATTGCCACCGCACTCATTGAAAAAGGAATTGTCCCGGTTCTGCCGCTAACAGACAAAGAATACAAGCAGGGAGTATCCATTTTCAAAGACTGCCGCATTGTCCGGGCCCCCGACAACATTTATCTTGACGGACAGGCGCTTGTGGCGCTGGCAAAATCGGAAAATTGCCAGGCGGTGCATCCCGGCTACGGCTTCCTCGCAGAAAATGCAAAGTTTGCGGAGAGCTGTGAACAAAACGGATTGATTTTCATCGGCCCCCCCGCCGGGTCCATTTCCCTGATGGGGCATAAGGAACGGGCCCGGGAAATTGCGAAAAAAGCCAATGTTTCACCGGTTCCGGGCTTTTCCATTGACGGACTGAACCCCCTTGAAATCAAAGAAATGGCTGAAGCCGTCGGGTTTCCTGTTCTGGTAAAAGCCAGCATGGGCGGCGGGGGAAAGGGAATGCGCCGGGTGGACAGCCCGGACGCGCTGGCTGACGCAATCCGCATGTCAAAATCCGAAAGCGCCGCCTACTTCGGCAGCGAAGACGTATTTGTTGAAAAATGTATTGTAAAACCCCGGCACATTGAGATTCAGATATTTTCCTTCCCCGGGGGCAGAACCGTATACGTGGGAGAGCGTGAATGCACCATTCAGCGCCGCCACCAGAAAATCATTGAAGAAAGCCCCTCCCCGGTTGTGAACGAGAAACTCCGCCGTGAAATGGGAGAGGCGGCGGTTCGGATTGCCGATATCGTAAACTACATCGGAGCCGGAACGGTGGAGTTCATCGTGGATGAAAACCTGAATTTCTACTTCCTTGAAATGAACACCCGGATTCAGGTGGAACACCCGGTAACGGAAGAAGTTTTCGGGGTAGACCTTGTGGCGTGGCAGATTGAAGAAGCACTGGGCACGGTGGAAGCGGTTCCCCAGAAAAAAATCCGGGGTGCCGGCCACGCTATTGAATTCCGTATTTACGCCGAAGACCCGGATCAGAATTTCATGCCGTCACCGGGGAAAATCCTCCTGTACAGAGAACCGTCCGGCCCGGGCATCCGGGTTGAAAGCGCGGTTGCAACCGGCAGCGAAATCTTCGCGGATTTTGACCCGATGATTGCAAAGGTTGTGGTAAAAGGCCATTCCAGACAGCACGCGCTGGAACGGGCAATGCTGGCGCTGGAAAACTTTGTCATTCTCGGTGTCACCACCAACCGGGAATTTCTGATGCGGATTCTGTCCCATCCGGCATTCCGGGCGGGAGAACTGGACACAAGCTTCATCGACCGGTACCGGGAAGAACTGAAAGCAGCGGACGCCCCCATTGAACCGGAATGGCTGCTCCTGGCAGCGGCTTTGCGGAAAACAACCGGGAAACCGGCGCAACTGCCGGATTCCGGAGACGGGGCCGGCTTTTATTACCCGCCGGTCAATGCCCGAATTCCATGAAAAGAGAGGCAATGGCATGACACGGATAGTTTGGAATGAACAGGAATTCGATCTAAAAAACCTGAAACTGGAACACGGAACCCTTTCCGGTACGGTAAACGGCGAAGCGGTATCTCTTTCTGTTGTCACCGATGAAAACGGCAGAATAATCGCTGCCGGCACAACCGGCGGCCGGGCCGTACCGGCAGCCGCAGTCACAGACGGGGAATATACCTGGGTACAGTGGCGGGGAAGAACCGAAAAAATCACTTTCAACCGGGGCAGAGATGCCGGAGCCGGTGAAACCGGGGGGGACGGTAGTGTAAAAGCCCCCATGCCCGGGAAAATCCTGGAACTTATGGCAGAATCCGGCGGAACAGTGGAAAAAGACCAGGTTCTCATCCTGATGGAATCCATGAAACTCCAGGTGGAAATCCGTTCTCCCATTGACGGAACCGTCGGCAACTGCCCCGTATCAGTGGGCGATATGGTGGACGGCGATGCCCTCTTGATGGAAATTGTTCCGCAAAAAGAAGCGGCTGAAGAAAAATAAGGCCTGGAAAAACCGCAGAAGAAAAAGGGGGATTTTCCGTTTTCTTCTTTTTTTCCCGGCCTATGACAGCTATAAAAACGGGAACCGGAAAATTTCCGGTTCCCGTTTTTTATAATTTCCCGAAAAATCGAAGCTATTTAGGTGCCGGCCCCTGGGTAACCCGGACCAGCCCATCGGGACGCACCCACTTTCTGAAAGCGTCCATCACCTGCTTTGCTGTCATTTTCAAATAGTTTTCTGCCGCCACAGTGGGTTCATTCAAAGGCAGATTTTCTTCGGAACGGGAAAGAAGCCCCCACGCGATACTGCCGACGCTGGATTCCCGGAGGGGAATCTGCCTGAGCAGCATGGCTTTGGCGCCGTGCAGTTCTTCCGGTGTTACCGGAGCCGCGGCCATTGCCTTGAGATTCTTAACCACAATATTCTGTGCCCGGGAAACATTGGCCGGATCACAGCCATAGCGGACCGTGTAGGTAGAGCGGGTCTGACCCAGATCAAAGGAAGACACGACGTAATAGACAAGGCCGGCTTTCTGCCGCAGATCACGGTAATACCGGGTGGAATAAAATCCGCCGCCAAGGACATGGTTGCCCAGTTCCAGCGCGTAATAATCCGGATTGTTCCGCAAGAGCCCCAGAGTCTCACTGAGGGTAACCTGGTCCTGCACCCGGCTGGAATCCGGCACGACCGCCACAGCACTTTTGTTCAGCGGAACAGCGGGCAGCAGGGTTGCCGGTTTGGGGCCGGTGGCTTTCCATGAGCCGAAATATTTTTCAACAGCTGCTTTTGCTGTCTTCGGGTCAATTTTCCCGATCACAACAATCGTTGTAAGGTCCGGCCGGAATACCTTCGCATAATAATCTTTGACATCTTTCAACGTGAGTTTCGAAACACTCTGCGGCGTAGCCTGCCGTAAGGAAGGATCTCCTTTCGGATAAAGTGCTTTTTTCATCGCCTGCTCGGCAAGGAAACCGGGGCTCTGAAGCACTCCGGCGAGGGTCCGGGCCGCCTGCATCTGCACAATCCGGAAATTGCGGGCCGGCAGGGCGGGATGAAGTTCATTGTCGGCAAGGAGCCGCAACGCATTGTCAAAATCCGATGTGAGGGAATGAGCGGAGAAAGATGTTCCCGCGTTGACTTCCGCGCCGATATCGTCCAGTGCTTTCTGGAAAGCAATGCGGTTCAGGCTTGTGGTGCCGAAAGAAAACAGGTTCTCCAATACCTGGTCAACCCCTTCTTTCCCTTCCGGAACTTCCATTTCCGGACTGTTTTTAACGGATCCGTAAATATTGACCGTATTGCTGCTGTTTTCCGGCTGAACAATAAGTTTCAGGCCGTTGGGCAGAATACTGACAACAGGATTAACAGCCGATTCCGGAACTGACAGTTTTTTCAATGCCTTTTCAGCCCATTCCGGCAGTTTTACCGGTTTCGGATTTTTGGGCGCAAAGGATTCCGCCCCGCCGAACCCTTTCGACGACTTGGGCTTGCCGGACGGCTGGGGCGTCAGGATAGCGGTAATGGCATGGGCCGGGTCCAGATATTTTTTTGCCACCCGGTTCACATCCGCCACTGTTACTTTTTCCATCGCCTGCACATCCTCGTCGGGAGAATTTCTTCCTTCAAGCGCCAATGCCTGTGACCAGAGTGTTGCCAAACCCGAAACCGAGTTTCGCTGCAGTTCCGCATTGGTCAATTCATGGCGTTTTGCCGCTTTCACCAGGTCGGCAGGCACACCGTTTTTGACAATTCCGGCAAGAGCGTTATTGACTTCTTTCACCAGAGTTTTTGCGTCCGCCCCTTTGGGAAATACTGCCAGGCCAAAACCAAGGCCGGCAGTGGGAAGGCCGTTCATCTGAAATCCGGTATAAAGGGCTTTCCCCTCCGGAACCAGACTGTAAAGCGCCCCGCGCTTACTGCTCAGCACATCGCTCAAAACCTGTGCCGCCGCGTAATCCGGACTGTCTGTTCCCGGCATCCGGAAAGAAACAATGGCCAGCCCGTAAGGTAGATCCGTAGTCAGGTTCAGGGTCTCGGGCTTTACCGGATTCAGCTTAACCTCCGGCCTTGCCGGAATCTTCCTGGCAGGAATATCCTCAAAAAGGCGCTTCACCGTTGCCAATGTTTTTTCCGGCTGCACCTTCCCCACAATCACCAGAATCGCATTATTCGGCGCATACCATGTATCGTGGAATTTTTTGAGCATTGCACCGGTGGTCTTGTCAAAAGAAGCCTTTGTCCCCAACGCGTCATGTTCGTACGGTGTTCCTTTGAACATGGCCTTCAGCAGTTTCATATAAAACACATATTGAGGATTTGACAAATCCTGAGCCACTTCCTGTTCAATGGCGCCCCGCTCTTTCGCCCACAGTTTCTGGTCATCCAGAACCCCCCGCATCCGAATCGACTGAACATGGAGAGCAACCTCAAGATCCTCAGCCGGAACTGTGAAAAAATACTGTGTGACCGTCTGCTGGGTATCGGCATTCATCATTCCGCCCATGGAGCTCATAATATTTGCCAGCTGATCCTGGGAAAGACCCGGGCTGCCCCGGAACATCATGTGTTCCTGCGCGTGGGCCATCCCCGGAAAACCGGCTGGCGCTTCGTTGGACCCCACCAGATAATTCACCTCGGTGGTCACCACCGGCGCCAGATCATTTTCAACAATCACCACCCGCAAGCCGTTTTTCAACGTAGACCGCAGTACCCGGCCGTTCCCCCCGGCCGCAAACAGCATTGCAGGCAAAACCGTTAGAACCGCCGCCAGCAGAAAGGTTCTACCCGCACGTCTCATGAACGGTTTTTCCGTCCCCTTTGAAGCTGCGGAACATCCTTTTTCCGTTTTTCTACCCATCGTTTTTCCTCCTGAGTCTTCTTTAGGTTTTCCAAGAGCGGACAAACATTTTAACACAATATTAAACGGGTGCTTCCGCCCATAGTTTCACCCGAAAACTTTTTTTTCAAACTTTGATGAGAGAAAACAGGATTGAGTTTACAATGAGTTCAGGCTCCTGCCCGGAACCACAAGAAAATAAAGCTAATTTCTTTTTCAACGCCCCTGAACCACACCATCAGGATGAGATCAGCCGGAAACAATCCGGATACTGGCACTGGCGCCGATACGGGTGGCACCGGCCTTGACCATACCCAGCGCGGTTTCAAAATCGTGAATGCCGCCGGAAGCCTTGACCCCCATCCGGCTGCCAACGGTTCTTCGCATCAGTGCGATATCGTGCTCCGTAGCGCCGCCGGTTCCGAACCCGGTGGAGGTTTTCACATAATCGGCAGCGGCATTCTTCGCCGCAGTACAGGCAGCGGTTTTTTCACTGTCGGTGAGGTAGCAGGTTTCGATAATCACTTTCAAAATTGCGTCGGGAACCGCCTTACGAACCGCCCGGATATCATCTTCCACTTCCGCGAACTTCCCGGATTTCAGAGCCGACACATTCACCACCATATCAACCTCTTCGGCTCCCTGTTTTACCGCATTTTCCGCTTCGAACGCCTTGACCTCTTTCGGCGTACATCCCAGAGGGAAGCCGATGACGGTACAAACCTTCACGTCGGTGCCGTGAAGAATAGAATCTGCCAGGGGGACAAAATACGGGTTAATGCAGACAGAAGCGAATCCATATTCTTTGGCTTCGAGGCAGAGCTTGGTGACCTCATCGGTGGTGGCATTGGCTTTCAGCAGCGTGTGGTCAATAAGGTGAGCAAGGTTAACATCCACCTCTCCGATACCGGGAGCCGTGGAAATTCTATCCGCGCCGATTCTGACCAGTTTATCAATCGTCCCGGCAAGCTTCAGAACGCACTCGGTACCGCCCTCCGCCGTTTCCTCACAGTAAAGAAGGTCGGGGGAAGAATCATCAAACGCTTCCCAGCCCGTGGGCTGTTCCGGCGCACCGGTAAGTTCGGCAACGATTTTTTCAATTTCACTGTTCATTGTTGGCCTCCGGGATATCAATTTCCAGGTTATCCACCACTGCGGCAATTATAGCATTTTCCGGAATCTTTTTGGAACCGGTAATCATCTGAAGTGAGCCGCCGTCTTTAATTACCAGCACCGTATCCCCTTTGCCGGAAGAAGTGGCATCAATGGCAAGAAACGGTTTTCCCACAGTGCTTCCGTCCGGCCGGACAGGGGTAACAGACATAATTTTAAAGCCCTGAAAATTCGGATCTTTCTTTGTGGAAACGATAGAACCGGTTACTTTGCACAGAATCATCGGTCCACCCTGTCCACAATGCCGACAATCGCCGCATCCACCGGAATCAATTTCTCCGCCATGGGAACAGCCGCTTCTTTGCTGGTGGCAAGGCAAACCACATCTCCGATACCGGCATCCACCGTGTCCACCGCCACAATATGCCGGGAAACCGGATTCAGCCCTTCGTCAAGGGGTTGAACCACCATCAGTTTCTTTCCCTGGAACACATCCAGTTTCCGGGTGGCCCAGACATGGCCTTCAACCCTTCCAAGCAGCATTTTCCCACTCCGTAATCAACGATACCCTGTCCTGATGCCGCCCCCCTTCAAATGGTGTCTTCAGAAACGTATCCACAATACGTTTAATCAGCTCAATGCCGATTACCCGGGCACCGAGGGTCAGAACATTGCAATTATTGTGCGCCCGGGCATTGTAAGCCTCAAAGGTGTTGGCACAGTGGGCAGCACGGATCCCCTTCACCTTGTTGCAGACAATGGCGGAGCCGATACCGGCACCGTCAATCATAATACCGAACCGGGCCCGACCGCTTTGAACCGCCTGCGCCACCTTCAAGGCGAAATCCGGATAATTGACCGAAGCGGATGAAAAAGTACCGAGATCTGCAACCTGAAACCCCAGTTTTCCGAGAAAAGGCTTCAGTTCCTCTTTCAACGCATAACCGCCATGATCGGCTCCCAGTACAATTCCCTGTCGTTCCGAAAGAATGTCGTCCACAATACTGTTGAGATTCAGTGTCACGATTCAATCTCCAGCTTATCCACAATTGCCATGATCACCGCGTCCACCGGACGTTTCTCTGTAATTGGAGTCTGGCGGGCGGAACTTCCCTGCGCCATCAGCACCATTTCACCGGCACCGGCACCGACGCCGTCCACCGCCACCGTGAAAGCATCCAGCGCTTCCCCCGTGACCTTATAATGCTGAACAATAAGCAACTTAAGCCCGTTCAGCGTCTCCACCTTCTGGGTGCCCACACCGAACCGGCAACTTTACCGTAAATCATAACACCGTCATTCTATCAGAGTGCCGGAAAAAGCGAAAGCACGAAGCGCCCCTCCACTATGCCGCAGCGTACAATCCTCAACCTGTAACCTGTGCCGGGATAAAGTCAGAAAACGGAATTTTACCGGGAACAACGGTATTAATTCCCGGATCATTAACATCCATGATTCAGAATTATATTCCCACAAAATAAAGAAAAAAAGGGGGGGTTTTATAAAAGGCTATTCTTAATAATTATTTCGGGTTGTACATGAAGGATAAAATACTGCAGATCAGAAGCCGGAACCGGCTGCCACTGTTGCATACCGAGTTATCTTCGGAAAACCGGCCCGTTTGAGGCCGGAAAACTCTCCGGTTTCAGTTGCCGTTCACTCTATACAGTACCCCGGCGGTGTGGTACAGTCTGATTGAACCGCCGGGCGTGTCCGCTCTGCGGGCATACTGTTATTATCAAGAGGGAAAAAACAAATGAGACCTTTTCGGCTGGGATTGGCACTGGGAGGAGGCGCAGCCCGTGGCTACGCTCATCTCGGAATTTTAAAAACGCTGGAATCCAATCAAATTTCCGTTGACTGCATTGCCGGAACTTCCATGGGGGCTGTGATGGGCGGATTGTACGCGTGGTTCGGCAATGTCCGGGAAACAGTGGACCATGTGCGGCGCTTTCTCTCCAACAGCGAAACTGTGAATCTGGCTGTGTACCGGCGAATTATCGAGTCGGAAAAGAAAAAGGCGAATATTGTTGACAATTTAACCGCGTTTATCCGAAAGGGGATTCTCTACGGCAAGGCAATGACATCCAGATCCATTGTGGATGAAGAGGTGTTTAACAAGGCGTTTCAGGCATTGGTTCCGGATGTGGATATCCGGGACACACGGATTCCTTTCGGCGCCATTGCTTCGGATCTGGTAACCGGTGAAGAACTGCTGATTACCGGCGGTTCTCTGCGGAAGGCGTTGATGGCTTCCAGCGCGATTCCGGGGATTTACCCCCCTGTGGAAAGCGGCGATATGATTCTCATTGACGGCGGATGGACCAATAAGATTCCGGTGGACCCCTGCTATCAGCTGGGGGCAACGGAGGTAATTGCTTCCTGCGTATCCCGGGAAATGGAAGATACCAGTGATTTTGACAAGGGAATGGATATCATTGCCCGCTCCAACGCGGTTTCCACCAACCGGCTGGGAGAACTGCAGAAACGAAACGCGTCTCTGATACTGGAACCGTCTGTCTCGGATATCCACTGGGCGGATTTCAGCCGTTTTGACGACAGTATGGAGGCGGGGTTTACCTGCGCTGAAGAGAATCTCGAACAAATTATGAAAGTGGCTGCGAGGGCAAAATGGCAAAGATGGATCAAATCGAAGAAAAAATTTATACGGGAAATCACCCTTTAACAGAAGAAGAAGCTCTCTTTCTTTTAGAAAATAAAGACCTGCTGGCTGTCGGTTCCCTGGCTGACCGGGTACGGTGGCGGCTTCATCCCGAACGGGAAGTGTCTTTTGTGGTGGACCGGAATATCAATTACACCGACGGCTGTATCACCGGATGCGGGTTCTGCGGCTTTCACCTGGACCCCAATGACGCGGAGACACTCACCTTTGATGAATTACAGGAAAAAGTTTCGGAAACAGTGAAACTGGGGGGGACCGGCGTGCTGCTGCAGGGCGGTATGAATCCGAATCTGCCGTGGGCGTATTACCCCGGCATGCTGAAGGCGATGAAGTCGGTTTTCCCGGAAATTCATATCCACGGGTTCTCCCCGCCGGAAATTCACTGGTTTTCGGAGTTTTTTCACCGGCCGGTGGAAAACATTATTTCCGAATTGATGGAAGCAGGGCTGGATTCCATTCCCGGGGGCGGGGCTGAAATTCTGTCCGACCCGGTTCGCAGCCGCACCAGCCCGAAGAAGTGTAATTCGGATCAATGGATTGATGTAATGAGAAAAGCCCACGGACTGGGATTGAAAACAACAGCCACCATGATGTTCGGCGTGGGGGAATCGCTGGCGGACCGGGTGGAGCATCTCCGGCGCATCCGGGAACTTCAGAATGAAACCGGGGGTTTTACCGCTTTCATTCCCTGGCCCTACCAGATTTACAAAAAACGTTTCATCTCCTTTGAAAATACCGGGGTGGATTATTTGAAAACTCTGGCAGTGGCCCGGTGCTACCTTCACAATATTCCGAATATTCAGGCATCATGGGTCACCCAGGGAAAAAAGATGGGGCAGGTGGCGCTGATGTTCGGAGCCAATGATATGGGTTCCACCATGATTGAGGAAAATGTGGTCCGCTCCGTCGGAGTCAGCCACACAATTTCCAGAGAAGAAATGATACAGCTCATCCACAGTGGCGGCTTTGACGCTTTTCAGCGGAGCAATGTGTACAGCCGACTGAAAAACTACCCCAGGGGCAGGCAATGAAGGTCTACCGGATTACTCAGTTTATTACCCGCTGGGGCCTTCGTCCGGAACAGGCAATTTCACAGGCAGCGGGAAAATACCGTGTGGATGAAGAAAAGATTACAATCCGCAGACAGGCGCTGGATGTCAGGGGAAAACGGCCCCGGGCGGTTTATACAATGGAAGTGCCGGTGGAAAACGGCACCGCGCATTTAAACGGACAACCGAAGGTTCTGGAAATCGAACAGCCGGATTTTCGGGAAACTCTGGAAAAAGTTCCGGCAAACAGGATAGAAAACCCGGTTATTGCGGGCTTGGGCCCTGCGGGCCTGTTTGCGGCACTGACTTTTCTGGAAAAAGGCGTTAAACCGGTCATTCTTGAGCGCGGAAAACCGGTGGAGGAACGGGTACGAGATGTCAACGCTCTCTGGAACCGGGGAGAATTGAACGAAGACAGCAACCCTCTCTTCGGTGAAGGCGGCGCCGGAACATTTTCCGACGGAAAACTGACCACGAGAATCAATGATCCGATGTGCGGGTTTGTGCTGGAACAGCTTGTCCGCTTCGGCGCGCGGGACAGAATCCTCACCGACGCCAAACCCCACGTGGGTACGGACAAGCTCATTAAAGTGCTGGCGGCGGTTCGCGAATATCTTTTATCCGGGGGAGCGGAAATTCATTTCAATACCCGGTTTACCGGCTTCCGGGAAAACAATAAACAAGTGCTTGTACAAACCGCCGACGGGAAAACCCTTACCGGAGATTGCCTGATTCTCGCCATCGGCCATTCCGCAAGGGATACGTACCGCCTTCTCATGGAATCCGGCATGGCAATGGAACCCAAACCTTTCGCGGTGGGTGCAAGGATAGAACATCCACAGGGGCTGATTGACGATATCATGTACGGAAAAGGGAACCGGAACCGTTTCGGCCTTCCCCCCGCCGCGTATCAAATGGCATGGAACGGGGAGAACGACAGCGGATGCTACACGTTCTGTATGTGCCCCGGCGGAGAAATTATCCTCGCGGTAAATGAACCGGAAACGCTCTGCGTCAACGGCATGAGCAGTTCCAAACGAAACAGCCCTTTTGCCAATGCCGCACTGGTGGCAAAAGTACCGGTGTCCGCTTTTAACGGCGGCGGACCCCTCGCCGGTGTCCGGTTCCAGCGGCAGATTGAACAGGATGCCTACCGGCTTGGAATGCCGGGATTCATGGCGCCGGCTCAGCGGGCAGTGGATTTCCTGGACGGCAGAATGACGGTGGAGCCCATGGCCACAAGTTTTACCGGACACACGTACCCCTACCCTCTCCATGAGCTGCTGCCGGATTTTGTCGTAAATCAGATGCGGGCCGGACTGCGTGCATTCAACCACCGGGTACGGGGCTTCGCCGACCCGTCCGCCAACCTTGTGGGAGTGGAAACCCGGACATCTGCCCCCCTTCGAATTCTCCGGGACAAGGAAAACCGCCGATCCCTCTCCCACAAGCGGATTTTCCCATGTGGAGAGGGGGCCGGTTATGCCGGCGGCATCATGAGCGCCGCCGTTGACGGCATCAAAACCGCTATTGCGGTACTCCGGCAATAAAACAAAGAGACACCACTGCAGCACCGCTGACAGAACAGAGAAGTATAGCTGTTGACGGCAAACGGACGGCACCGTATACTGAATTATATTTTCAGCAATCAGGACCGGTTTGGGAGATGTGACAATGGCAGGGAATACGGGAACCGAAAAAAAATTTCCATTTAAAACACTGCTGAGTTTTCTCGGGCCGGGATTTCTGGTCACAGTGGGATTCATTGACCCGGGAAACTGGGCCACCAATATTGAGGGCGGTTCCCGCTTCGGCTACGAACTGCTCTGGGTTATCACATTAAGTACCGTTATGCTGATTGTAATTCAGCACATGGCCGCGAAACTGGGAATTGCCACCGGAAAATCCCTCGCCGCCAATATCCGGCAACATTTTTCCCGGCCGGTTACCGCTTTCCTCGGGGGAACGATTGTACTGGCCTGTGTCGCCACCGATGTGGCGGAACTCATCGGTGGCGCCATCGGGTTTAATCTTCTGTTCGGAATGCCGCTCTGGACAGGCGCGCTCCTTACGGTTTTACTGGAAGTCTTCCTCATTGTCAGCCAGCGCTATCACCGGCTGGAAGCCATCATTATCGGCTTTCTCGGAATTATTGCGGTATGTTATGTCATTGAAATCCTCATTGTCCGGCCCGACTGGGGAACGCTGGCGCCCGCCCTTGTAATTCCGAATATTGACAGAAGCAGTATTTATGTGGCAATGGCAATTCTCGGCGCGGTGGTGATGCCCCACAACATTTTTCTCCATTCCAACGTAATTCACAGCCGGAAATGGGGCGGCTCGGAAGAAGAGAAAAAAACGCTGATTCGTTATGAAAAGCTGGACACTTTTTTTGCCATGAGTATGGGCTGGATTGTAAACTCCGCTATGATCATCGTGGCAGCTGCCGTATTCGCCAGAAACCATATCACGGTCAGCAGTATCGAGCAGGCATCCGAAACACTGAAACCCCTTGCCGGCCCGCTGGCTGGGCTTCTTTTTGCCCTTGCGCTGGTTTTTGCCGGCGTCGGCTCTTCCGTCACCTCCTCTATGGCGGAGGCAAATGTCATCACCGGATTTCTGGGCAAACCGGAAGACCCCCGGACCCTTCTCTACCGAATCTCTGTTTTTGTCACGGCAATTCCATCTTTTCTTATCATTATTCTCAGCATGAATACTTTCAAGATTCTGATTTTCAGCCAGGTGGTATTGAGTATTCAACTTCCGTTCACCCTTATTCCGCTTTTAATTCTCTGCCGGAACAGAAAACTGATGAAAGGGTTCAGAAGCGGCACGGCGGAATTCATCTCCGCAGTGGCTATTTCCGGAATTGTCATCGCTTTGAATCTTTACCTTCTTTATTCGACCTTTGCGGGAGGTGCCTGACTATGCAGTTGTATAAAAAAATCCTTGTAACGATGGACTGTTCTCCGGTGGACGACACCATCATTGCCCATATTTTGCTTCTGGCAAAGCAGAATGGGGCGGAAGTTTTTCTGCTCCACGTTGTTCACGCCCATACCCTTGACCAAAAACGGGCGCTTGGAGAAAAAGCGGAAAAACAGTTGAATGAACACCGAATCAAACTGGAAGATGCCGGAATCCGCACTCATACTGTTTTCCGAACCGGTGAGCCGGAAACGGAAATCCTGAAAGAAATTGAAGGAAAAGATTATGACCTTGTGGCAATGGCTACCCACGGCCACCATTTTTTCGGGGATATCCTCTTTGGCAGTGTTTCGGACAAACTCAAACACAGTATCTCTATCCCGCTTTTACTCATCCGTTCCCGCTGACAGAAATAATCAGAAATCGAAACCATAAATCAGGCAAATCCAACCCCTTCTCATTTGATGCCCCGATAAAACGCACACTATCCCGCCATCCGGCTCCGCAGTTGCAATGGACAGCTCAAACTGTATAATGGGGTTGATGTATAGCGTAAGAGTTGAAACCCGTTTTTCATCGTCCCATTATCTCACCGGTTACGAGGGGAATTGTTCCAGGCTCCACGGCCACAACTGGCGGGTAGTGGTGGAAATAGCCGGGATGAAACTCAACAAAACCGGTATGCTTGTGGATTTTATCCGGTTGAAAGGCAAACTGGATGAAATTGCCGGGAAATTGGACCACATTGTCCTCAATGAGCATCCGTATTTTCAGTCTACTGATATCAACCCCACCGCAGAAAATCTCGCCGCGTTTTTTTATTCCCGCCTTCAAAATAGCTTCACCGGCACCAGGGTTCTGCGGGTTGAGGTCTATGAAACCGACGATTACGTTGCCGCCTACATCCCGGACAAATGAAAATAAATGAAATTTTTGCCGCCATCGAAGGAGAAACTTCACTGACCGGCTTCCCCATGCTTTTTGTCCGGTTTACCGGCTGTCCCCTCCGCTGCAGCTATTGCGATACCGTCTACGCTTACGAAGAAGGGAAGGAAACAACTATCCCGGAGCTTATCGAAATCATAGAAAAAAATGAGCTTAAAATTGTCCACCTCACCGGAGGGGAACCGCTTGCGCAGAAAGAACTTCCGGAATTGATGACACGGATTCTGGAAAAAAACCGCCAAATTGTGATTGAAACCGGCGGTTCAATGGATATTGCCCCGTTTATCCGTGATAAGGTCCGGATCATGCTGGACATTAAAACACCGGGAAGCGAAATGTCCCACCGCAATCTCCTTTCCAATATTCCGCTGATGCGTGAAAAAACGGATGAATTTAAATTTACCCTCTGCCACAGAAAAGATTATGACTGGGCGGTTAATTTTATCTCAAAACATAATCTTCGGGAAAAAGGATGTGTAATCAACTTTTCTCCGGTTACGCCGGGCCTTTCTCCTGCGACACTGGCGGAGTGGATCCTGAAAGACCGGTTAGCCGTGCGGTTGAACTGCCAAATCCACCGCTTTATCTGGCCCGACCGGGACAGGGGAGTCTGAATAATAATTCCGGAAAAACACCAAAGATAAAATCCAACCGCCGAATCAACATGAACATTACCGGCCGGGGGAAATTCCCTGTTCATAGCCCAGAAAGGAAATGAGGCCCGGATGTCGTTCTTCCAGATATGCTGAAACAGTATCCGTGAAATATTCACGCCATTGACCTTTGCGGGGGTCCCGGACGTGGCGGGGGAAATCTCGGCCAGGTTTCACAGCATACCGTCCGACAAAAAACAAACCGATTTGGATAAGCGCTTCCGGAAGTTCATAGAATTCAAAAAGCTCGCGAAAAACCTCTTTTTCATTTCCCATAATATCCTCGTAATAAAACAGCCGGATCCGGGGGTCATGTGCCGGCCATTTCCACATGGAATCAAAATGATGCTTCCTGAATTGAATCTCCGCCATTAACCCCTCTTCAAGAGGGATTCGAGCCAAAAACTCCCGGTAAGATTCGTCCGGTTTCATTCCCTCGGGCACACAGCCGTTTACCACACGAAAATCCATATTTTGTGCTCCGGGCACATATGTCCATTTTTCATTGCAATTTTGATGATAAAAATAACCGGATACAACCAGATCTCTGGGGTCTCGAATAAACCGCGTCATACGAAAATCACCAAGTTTAGTGATTTCCGGGCAACAGTTGTTCACTGAGAGTAAACGATAGTGCTCAAGTCCGGCATAAAATGCATCAACATTGCTTCTGAAGTGCCGGTATCGGCCGAAGCAGGAAAGCAGTGTGCGGTTAAAAAGCGATTTGAATATTCGGGCCGTATACACTGTCAGACATTTATGATAAGCGCAATGAATTAAATGCGTGGAATGCACTGTCATCTCACCTTCTCCCTTTTTCTTGTTCTGCATTCTACCAGACAAGCGCCTGTCCATGGAAACCAATCCGAATCATTCCGCTCACATGCCGATTTTATGGTATGATGACGGCATGCTGCTGGACAGAAAAACACTGGGGAAATATAGAATCATCAAACGGCTGGGAAGCGGAGGATTCGGGTCGGTGTACCTGGCATCCGATACGTGGGTTAAACGGAAAGTCGCATTAAAAATCCCGCACAACCAAAATCAGGATCTGGAAAAGATGCTTCAGGAACCCCGGCTGCAAGCTTCACTTTCTCATCCGAATATTGTTCAGATTTATTCGGTGGAAAAAAAAGACGGCATTTTTTTCATCGTCTCCGAATATATTTCCGGGCCTTCACTGGACCGGCTTATCAAAGACACCGGAGGGCTGAAATGGGAAAAAGCCGTCTCCATTATCTTTCAGGTCTGTGACGCGGTAAAATTCGCCCATGACCACCAAATTATTCACCGGGACATCCGCCCGGCAAATGTGCTGTTAACCGAAGAACACATGGTAAAGATGACAGATTTCGGAACCTCCCGTTATCTGAATCCGGAATCCATCGCCGTCACCCGGGTAGGGTGCCCGCCGTACATGGCACCGGAACACTTCGAGGGAAAAGCGGTTTTTCAGTCCGATATCTATTCCATCGGCATGATGTTTTATGAAATGATGATGGGAAAACTCCCTTTTGAAAATTTTAACCCCCTGAAAATTGAGAAAGAAGTAAAAGAACGGCTGTTTACCGCTCTCCATGAAAAGGTAGATAACCTGACTCCCGGGCAATCTGCAATTATTATGAAAGCGCTGGCGAAAAATTACACGGAACGCTATTTAGATGCCGCAGCGTTCAAACAGGCAATTATCAAATTACAGGAAAATGACACTCCCCCTGAAATTCCGAAAGGAGAAATCCCCCGCCCCGCCAGCCGGCCGGTATCTGACAGAACTCCGTCAAAAAAAGTTTGTTTCAACTGCGGAAAGCTCCTCTCCCCCCGGGCCAAAGTTTGCCCCTACTGTTACCAGAAACAGGATTGAGCAGGAAAAACTCGATAACAGAAAACAATATTCTGCAATGCTTCGCCATATGCAAATACCAACCGTTTGACTTGTTTCCGGCAGACCTTACCCCTCTTCTCAAGTGCAAAGATACTTGCGCAACTGCTTTTGCGGCGGTAGAATGGGAATAATGAAAATAGAAAACAGGTATGCCGGGTACACATCGAAGGAAAACAGACAGGGATTCACCCTGATTGAGCTGGTAATGATAATTGTAATTATCGGAATCATTGCCATTGTTGCCACTCCGAAACTGCTTTCAATTTCCGATACCCGTGTACGAAAAGACGCGAAATTGATGCTGAATTACCTGACCTTCGCTCAGGAACTGGCCATGTCCCGGAGCCAACCCTACGGAATCTGCCTGGATACCGGAAACAGCCGCTATACCGTAAACAAAACCGACTGCACCAGCACCGCGAATATTATCCCGTCACCGGAAGACCGGGTCAGCCCTCTGCAGATTCAGTACGACTCGAGTTTTACGATTTCTCCATCGGGAACTACCTCAATTTTTTTTGATTATCTCGGCCGTCCCACGCCAAACGGTGCCACTTTGACATTTTCTTCGGGAAATGTATCGGTCAGTATCAAAGTGGAGGCCAATACGGGGTATGTTCATGAGCTTTGATCAGCTGCCGAAAAAACGGACGGACAGAAAAAGCGGACGGAAAGGATTCACCCTCATTGAAACGGTAATTGCCATTGTCGTTATCGGGATTGCGGTTACCGGTATAATCGGCGTAATTATGAACAACGTCCAGGAAGGGGCCCGGCCGTTTCTTGAAATTAAAGGAGTGGAACTGGGCCAGGCAATGATGGATGAAATCCTGCTGAAACGCTGGGATGAAGATACCCCGCTGGGGGGGGGGAGAATCCCGGTCAGTGAAGCAAACATCGGAACCGAAGCCGGGGAATCCGGGAGAACGGATTTTGACGATGTGGATGACTATAACGGCTACGCAGACGGTGTGTCCGGCGAACCCCTGAAAAATGAGCTGGGAACTGACATTTCGGCCGATTTTAAGGGATATTCCCGTTCGGTAAGTGTGGATTTCTACAAACCAACCGGTGCTCCGGCCAGCCTGGACACGAAAAATTATAAACGAATCCGGGTAACCGTCACCACCCCAATGGGAGAAAACTTTGTATTTACGGCAATCAAAACCAATTTCTGAAAAGGGATTCACTCTCATTGAACTGGTGATTTCCATCGTACTGGTGGGAATCATTGCCGGTGTACTGGTACCGATAATTTTCTACGGCACCGAAGGCTACCGGCAGCAGGTTGCCCGGAAAGAACTGGTCAACCGGGCAAGGCTGGCACTGGAACGTATGTCCCGGGAACTCCGGGAAGCTGTGCCCAATTCCGTCCGGGTTTCCACCGTCAACGCCTCAAACGACACCCTTGAATTCGGCCGGGCAATATTCTTTTCCCATTACAGCAGCATCACCGGCGGCAGTTCTCCCTACACGTTGAATGACGATACCGGCCTTGCGGTACCATCCGCATCGTTTATTGTCATCTACAACGTCTCGCCGGATGATTTCTATGCCTATCCGTCTTCTCCCTCCACCTTCTCAGTGGCAGGAGTTTCCGGAAATCAGGTCAGTATCAACGCATCCGCCAAGCCCCATTCTTCCACCAAACGCTATCAGATGTGCGAAAGCCCGGTTACGTATGCCAGAAACACTTCCGGTGAACTGATTCGTTATTTTGGCTACGCCCCGGGAGAAGACTACAAAAACAGTGCGGCAGACCAGAACATTCTCATTGACCATGTTTCCTCCATCCGTTTCCAATACAGCTCCGGAACCCTGTCCAATACCGCCCTGCTGACAATTCTGATGCAGGTAAAAGCAGGAGGGGAAACGATGAATTTCCATCAGGAGGTACACATCCGAAATGTTCCGTAACAACCAACGGGGAGTCTCCCTCATTGCCGCGATTTTCATTGTTATTTTCCTTGCTATGATGGGTGTCATTCTCACTGTCTATACCATCTCGTCGGCGGAAGAGGCAGGGAACGAATACCTTTCCACCCAGGCGCTTTTCTATGCCGACACCGGAATCTACAACGCGCTGACCGACATCACCGACGACGGCACTCTTGATGTAACTTCATACACGTTCTCCGACCCTGCCGGAACCGCAACCATTACGGTGGCAAGCCACAGCGGTGCCATCTGGGTACTGGACTGCACCGCCACCTGCGGAGACACAACCGGCGGAAAATACGGCCGCCGCACCATCCGGGTTACTTTCAAAAACTGAACACGGTGCCGGCGGCGCACATTCTCCCTCACACCCGCACTTTCACTTTCACTCTCCCGCACTTACACTCGCACTTCTCTGCGGTTTGGAGTACAATATCGGAAGGTTGAAAATTCAAGAGCAAGGATGGAATTATGGCAGATCAGACGACTGAAACGGTATCGTTGGGGAAAGTAATCAAAGACGCATTTAAAGAGCTGGGAGAAACCGCTGTCGCTTTTGTAAAAGCGCCCAAAGCCCTGTGGGGCGTTAACATTCCTTATGTACTGGAAGGGTTGGTATATTTCGGCATCCTCACCATTTTAGGGAAATACTGCTCTGAAAACGTTCAGTTAAGCGACCTTTACTCCGGCTGGGTCTACTCCGGTGTAACCGGGGGAATAACCCTGGCCATGTTGTTTCTCGGTGGAATTTCGGACAAAATCGGGGTACGAAAGGCCCTGATTCTCTCTTTCGTATTATTTGCCATCGGGAGGGCAATGATCGCTTTTTCCGGTACTGTGCCCCTGGGCCACGGTATTTCGTCTCCCATGTTCCTGGTGCTGGCAACCGGGCTATTCATCATGGTAGTGGCATACGGCCTCTATCAGCCCGCAGCCTATGCCGGAGTCAAACGCTACACCAACCCTCAGACCGCGGCGATGGGATATGCGGTTATTTACGGGCTGATGAACCTCGGGGCTTTCTTTTCCGGTTTCATTTCTCCCCTGACCCGCCATCATTTCAAAAATGTATTCCCCCCCAACGGCCTCACAGCTGTTTTCTGGGTGTATGCCGGCATCTCTTTCTTCGGGCTCATCTTCACAATCGTGGTACTGACAAAAAAGACAGACGAAAAAGCGGTGAGCCAGATTGCAGGCGAAATTGAAGACCAGGCAAAAGAAAACGGCAAATCCCCCGCAGCCGCCGGGGAAACGGAAACTGAAAAAACAGATACGCCGAAAGTCCGCATCAACAACTCCCTCCTTTCGCTTTTTTCCGCTCTTTCCGTCCTTGCACTTGGGCTGGGAATCTATATTCACAGTGAAGGCGCACTATTTTCATTCACAACCCGATATTACGGGCTTCCCGTGGAAGAGTGCATTGTTTACATCGCCGCTGTCATTTTTGCCATACTGGCTGTCATTGACTACCTGCGCCACCGGCCGGACCACCCCTTTCGGGATTTGCGCTTTACCTTCTTCATTTTTATCCTGATTCCGGTTCAGACCCTTTTCGCCCACAACTGGCTGACCCTGCCTTACTACCTGGACCGGGCATTCAAAGGCAGCATGGTAAGCCGGTACTTTGAATTCTTCTCCAACCTGAACCCCATCCTGATTTTCTTCCTGGCACCCCTCGTTGCCGGGCTCACGGCAAAAGCGAATGTTTATAAAATGATGATTTACGGAACATTTGTCATGGCCATTCCCACATTCCTGCTTGCATTCGGCCCCCACGTTCCGCTCTTTTTAACCTATGTCCTCTTCATGTCCATCGGAGAAGCCATGTGGCAGCCCCGCTTTCTCCAGTGGATTGCGGAAATCGCACCGGAAGGAAAAGTGGGAATTTATATGGGTATCGGTCAGTTTCCCTGGTTTTTGACCAAAATGATTACAGGATTCTATTCCGGCTACTTTGTAGCAAAATACCTGCCGAAAACCGGGCTGCCCCACAGCGGCCGGATGTGGTTCCTTTACGGCTGCATCGCCATCATCTCCCCCATCGCGCTGGTTCTGGCAAAAGGGTGGATGCAAAAAGGAATGAAAGTAAAAGAAGCCGCATAAAAGCTGCCATGGCAGGGGGGGTGGGACCGCCCCTCCTTTTTTGCATTTTATCGGCAGATAGGCTATATTGAAAAAAGAAAAGGAGGCAATTATGGACGAGGAAAAACGCCGGCATCGACGGAAACTCATTTCCCGGCTGGTGGGAGTGGACAAAGGGGACGGAGAAATCAATTTTGGCATGACCGGAAACATTTCAAAGGGCGGAATGCTAATGAAAAGTCCATACCCCCTTGAGACCCGTCACCAGTTTACTTTTTTTCTGGGAATGGGCGATGACGTGATTTCCGTTTCAGGAAAAGCGGTAGGATGCAGGCGGGTCAACGGCCTCTACAATGTCCACGTTGCATTCAATTCTGATTTTCCTGAAGAATTGTAAAAACTTCACTGATACTTCCCTGCTCACAGAAGTCAAATAAAGGCAGAAAATTATGGAACATTATTATTCGGGGTTATATACGGATTTTTATGAACTAACCATGGCGCAGGCCTTTTTCTACTCTGAAAAAAAAGATACCTCCGCCATTTTTGACCTTTACTTCAGAAGCAACCCGTTTAAGGGCGGCTACGGCGTATTTGCCGGACTGGAAGACGCGATAAACGGAGTACTGCAATTTTCCTTTCAGGAAAATGATCTGGATTACCTCGCATCCATCGGATTCAGAAAAGAATTTCTGGATTACCTCGCATCTTTCCGCTTTTCCGGCAGCATCTATGGATTCAGGGAAGGGGATATTGTTTTTGCCAATGACCCATTACTGCGGGTGGAGAGCAATCTTCTGGAAGCCCAGCTTATCGAATCCATGCTGCTGAATATTATCAACTACCAGACCCTGATTGCCACCAAAGCCATGCGGGCGGTTTTCGCCGCAAAAGGCCGGGATATCATTGACTTCGGCCTGCGCCGGGCCCAAGGCATGGGTGCCATTGCCGCTGCCAGAGCCGCCTACATCGGCGGTGCCGTCGGCACATCCAACACCTTTGCCGCGAAACGCTACAACATCCCCACCGTGGGAACACACGCCCACAGCTGGATTCAAAGCTTTGACACGGAATTGGACGCTTTCCGAAAATACGCGGCACAGTACCCGGACCATACAACCCTGCTTGTGGACACCTACAATACATTGAAATCCGGAATTCCCCATGCCATTCAAGTGGCAAAAGAACTGGCAGCAAACGGCCATAAACTTCAGGCAATCCGTCTGGATTCCGGTGATCTGGCCTATTTCAGTAAAAAAGCGAGAAAACTTCTGGATAAGGCCGGGCTGACATCGGTAAAAATTGTAGCTTCCAACCAGTTGGACGAACGACTCATTGCCAGCCTGCTGGAACAGGGCGCCCCCATTGATATCTTCGGAGTCGGAACGAGGCTGGTTACCGGAGGGGAACAGTCCGCGCTGGACGGCATCTACAAATTATGCTTCGTAAATGGAAAGCCCACATTAAAGCTGTCGGAAAATGAGGAAAAAATCAATTTCCCGGGCAAAAAGAAGGTTATCAGATATACAAATGGGGACGGACTGTTCGCCATTGACGGCATCATGCTGGCCGATGAAGCAGAAGACAAAATTCAAATTCTCCGGCATCCTTCCACCGAATTCAAGAAAATGAGAATTGACCGGGAAACCTTAAAACCCGATCCGGTATTTTTCCCCCTGGTGGAAAATGGTAAATCAATAAGCCGGTTTCCATCCCTGAATGAGATCCGTCAATTCGCTGGGAAACGCTTTTCCCTGCTTCCGGACGGCCATAAACGCTTTGTAAACCCCCACATTTACCGGGTCGGGCTCAGCAACCGCCTCTACGAACTGCGGCGCGACTTAATCGAAAAAGGACATTACCATGGCTGAAAATTGCCTATTAATTGTAGATGTTCAAAATGACTTCTGCCCCGGAGGGGCGTTGGCGGTACCGGAAGGTGACAGTATTATTCCCAGGATCAACGGAATAATGAAAAAATTCAAGTTCATCATTGCCACACGGGATATGCACCCGGAAAAGACTGTTCATTTCTCAAAATGGCCGCCCCACTGCGTTGCCGGAACCAGAGGGGCAGAGTTTCACCCGCAACTGGATGTTTCAAAAATCACTCTCTTTGCCGAAAAAGGAACCTCCGATGCCGATGACGGGTACAGCGGCTTTGAAGCCGCAAATATTGACCTTGCCGCCACACTCCGAAAGCGGGGTGTGAAAACACTGGTCATCTGCGGCCTGGCCACCGACTACTGCGTCAAAGCCACTGCGCTGGACGCGCTGAAACACGGTTTTCATGCCGTCGTGCTCACCGATTGTATCCGGGCTGTTAACATCCACCCGGATGACGGTGAAAAAGCCCTGGCAGAAATGGCCGCAGCCGGTGTCCGCCTCACAGAAAGTGCGGCCATCCCCGGATAAACTGGAAAACAAACGGAAAAAAACAAAATCAGTCCCCGCTCGCTAAAAACCCGGCCATCCATTTCGAAGCAAAAGGGAAAACCCCGGCCAGAAACACAAGGATTCTGGTTTGCGCCCCCACATAATAATGAACCTGTTTTCCCTTTAACACCGCATTGTAAACAGCTGCCGCAACCTTGCCCGGTGTAACCGGCACTCCCAGTTTCTTCACGCTTGTGGCAATATTTTTGCTGTCAAGAATCATCGGTGTCCGGACATAACCGACAATAATATCGGAAACACGGATGGATTCCTTCCTGAATTCGATGTTCAGTGATTCGGTAATGGACTGAACCGCACTCTTTGTGGCGGAATACACGGCAAGTTCAGGTGTCCCGTAAATTGCGGAAAGAGATGCCATGTTCACAATACCGGCCCCCTCATTCAACAGCGGTTTAAAACAGTGGATACAATTGAGAACCCCTTTGAAATTTACATCAACCTCCCTGAGCTGCATCTCAATAGGGATGGTCTCAAATGTCCCCATCTTCAAAATACCGGCACAATTGAACAGCGCGTCCAGCCGGATTCCCTCCTCCCTTAAACTACCGGCAATATCGTTTACCCGGTTCAAATCCGAAACATCGCATTGGAAATAACGGAAATTTTCTTTTGAAACAGAAGGGGCGGGAAGCAAGTCCAAACCGGCAACAGCCCATCCGTTTTTCAGAAAAAGTTCGGCACTTTCTTTCCCGATTCCCGATAAAACACCGGTAATCAGTATGGTTTTCACGTCATCCCCGCTCTAAAACGGTAATTCCCATCACCGCCTCTTCCAGCCCGATATTGCCACCGCCGTTCTGGGCAAGGGCCAGCCGCGCGCCTTTTACCTGCCTCGCGCCAGCTTCTCCTCTCAATTGCAGCATCAACTCATGAATCTGCGCAAGCCCTGATGCGCCAATGGGATGCCCTCTGGATTCAAGGCCGCCGCTGGTATTGACCGGAATTCTGCCGCCGAGTTTTGTTTCTCCCCGTTCGGCAATGAGTCCACCCTCTCCTTCCCCGCAGAACCCGAGATTTTCGCATTGATGAAGCTCTCCGTATGCGGTGGCGTCGTGCAGTTCCGCCACATCGATATCCGCCGGCTGAACAGATGCCTTCTCATATGCGAGGCGTCCCAGCCTACTGCCCAGGTCTTCGTCGTCAATACCCCTGTCTCTTCCCGTACCCAGGACACTGGCCCGGATTTTAACCGCCCGCTCTTTCCCGTGTTTTTTCAAAAACCGGTCAGACACAACAATACAGGCAGCCGCACCGTCCCCCACCGGGGCGCACATGGACCGGGTCAGCGGCCAGACAACCGGGCTGTCATTCAACACCATTTCAGGAGTCATTGGAATTTGATACTGGGCCAGCGGATTCATTGAGGAATGCCAGTGATTCTTTGCCGCGACAACGGCAAGCTGCCGCTGGGTTGAACCGTATCTGTCCATATGCCATCTGGCACCCACAGCATACACATCCATAAAAACCGAGCGCCCTTCACCCGGCTTCCGAAATTCTTCAGGAATAACAAGGTTCCGGAAAGATTGCTGCAACATCAGAACATCGCTTAGATGCCGCTTGAAATTCTCCATATCCATGCACGAGGCATAGGCTGTCAGGGACTTGACCTTGTCTTCCGAGCTGATTTTCTCGGAACCGACGGCAAGGGCAAGCTCACACTGCCCGCTCAACACGGCAAGATACGCCATATGCAAAGCGGAGGCTCCCCCTGCGCAGGCGTTTTCGATATTGACAACAGGAATGGAATCCATCCCCATGGAACGCAGAACCACTTCCCCTTTGATTGAATCCTGTCTGGAAAACATCCCCCAGAAAGTGTTGGAAAAAAACGCGTATTCGATTTGCTTCTTCTCAATCTCCCCGTCTTTCAACGCAGATTCAATAGCATCAATTGCCATCGTTCTGACGGTTTTATCCGGATATTTGCCGAACTTTATCATTCCGGAGCCTGCAATATACGCTTCCATATCAAAAAATCTCCTTTACAATCATATTCCCGCCGCTGATCGCAAGAACATCGTTGGAACCATCTTCAATCAGTCCCGCCCTTGCGTCCCTGAACAGTTTCTCAATCTCATATTCTCTGCTGAGGCCGTAACCGCCGAACAGCTGCAAAGCGGTATTGCATACCTCAAAAGCCGCCTGCGTACAGTAAACCTTTGAAGAAAGGCTGTATTTGGCTACCGGCGGCGCAATATTCAAATTGAAGTTCATCACCGCCCGGGAATAGGAGCGCGCCGTTTCCACCTTCGTGAACATATTAAAAAGCTTGCTCTTCACGTCCTGATGTTCGACAAGATAACGGCCGCCCTGCTTTCTCTCAACGCAATATGCCAGCGCGAGGTCATAGGCGGACTGCGCCAGGCCGGTAAAAAATGCCCCCATATGCATATTGGCTTCGGCAATGACAATCTCGGTCATCACTTCGTAACTTTCCGGGTCCACAATCATCAATTCTTCCGGCACTTCCGCGTCTGAAAAATATATCTCCCCCTGAGGCAGCTCCCGCTGGCCCAGCTTATCAAGGGGTTTCCCCTTCTGAACACCTTTCTGTGTCAAATCACAGATACAGATACCGCCGCCGGCCATTCCCATTGTTTTGTCAATATTGACAAAGAGAAGTGCCTGGGTCGCCACCGGGCCATTGGAAACCCACGCGGACTTCTGACCGTTCAAAATCCATTTGTCCCCTTTTTTGTATGCCTTTACATCCTGGACCACATCCGGATTCCTGAAAATATCCGTCCCCGAAACCAGGGTATCGCTTCCGTGATTCGGCTCTGTAATGGCCCAGCATCCTATCCGGGTGGCGTCGGCGCATTCCGCAAACGGTTTAATTACCTCTTCGATAATAAAATCATCCGCCAGCATGGACGCCATAAACGAAGGAAACAGGCTGACCCCGAGAGAAACCGCGAATCCGACACTTCCATACCCCAGTTCTTCCCAGAAAATATGCTGGGACACCGGATCAAGGCCAAGTCCACCGTACTCATCCGGGGTATGAACCGTGTGATATCCCAATTGATACATCTTTTTCATCACATCCCAGTAAACAGAACCGGGCGCAATAACTTCTGCGGGAGATTTTCTGTCAAGTTCCGCCGCGGCGGGCCGCAGAACTTCAAGTGCAAACTTGTGTATCTCCTTTTTTAACACTTCCTGCTCTTGGGTCAATTCAATATTTAAATCGGTATACGACACAGAAACCTCCTATTTATTCCGGTACACATCATTCAAATCCGGACTGAACTTTTCAACCAGAACCCGTTTCAAAAACTTTTCAGACGGTGTTTTCGGAATTTCATCCAGAATCCAGAGGTAAAGAGGTACGGAATTTGCTTCAAGGCTGTTTTGGCAAAAACCAAACAGCTCTTTTACATCAAGGGCAGCGCTGTCAAAGGGCCGGATTACCGCCACAATATCGTGTTCCCCCGGAGCCCCGCTCTCAGCCGGAATCCCAATCACACACACCTCGGAAACTGCCTTATGCTTTCCAATAACCGCTTCAAGGTATTCAGGCTGAATAAAATCCCCCGCCCTTCTCAACTCCGTTCCCTTTCTGAAATCAAAAAAGAACCAGCCGTTTTTATCGCGGTGAACCATATCGCCGGTAAACATCCATCCGTTTCTGACCTTCTCTCTGGAAGCTTCCGGATTGTTGTAATAATTCACCTTCGTTTCTCCCCGAAGATTCCGGATAATCAGTTCGCCGGTCTGATCGGGGCCAAGGCGGTTTTCCGCTTCATCAATAACCGCAAATTCCATCACTCCCGGCAACGGTTTCCCGAAACTGCCCACCGGGCCTTTTCCGGGAGGATTGTGCGCAAATCCCCCTTCGGCGGCACCGTACCATTCGTGGACCAACACCCCGAACCGCTCCTCAAAAGCTTTCCAGATTGCCTTCGGCATCCCCGCGCTTACCACCCTTCGTACCGGATTGTCCGCATCATTCTCCCTTTCGGGTTCATTGAAAATTCCAGCCGCCATTCCGCCCAGAAGGGAAAAGGTCGTACAGCCGTATTTCCGGCAGATTTCCCAGATTCTCGACTTTGTAAACTTCGGGCTGAACACCGCCCGGATCCCCCCATAAAGTGCGGGAAACAGGGTCACGGCCTGTGCGTTGGCATGGGAAAGGGAAAGGCCGGTGTACAGGACATCATCTTTTTTATACTTCCAGGCAAGCTGTCGCAGAAGATTGTATAACCCGATTCTCTGGTGTGATATCACCACACCTTTCGGATTTCCCGTGGTGCCGGAGGTAAAAAGAATCTGTGCCGGATGGCCCACATCAAACACACGCTGTTCAACAGTATTCCATTCCTTTTCAAGCACTTCGCTCACAGATTCGAAATCCACGTCCTCCTCAACAGGATAATCCCTCTGATACGCCACTGCGGCAAATTCCAGAGAATCAACTTCGTCTTTCACTTCCCGGCAGGCTTCAAGGGTTTCACCGGCCACAAAAATCCCTTTGGCTTTCGTGTGGGCCAGATAATATTTCAACCGCTTCCCCCTGGAACGGGGGTCAATGGGAACGGCAACCGCGCCGATGGTTGAAGCTGCCACAAATAACGATACGACTTCCGGGCGGTTATACATGAAGATTGCAATCACATCCCCCTTTTGCACCCCCTTACTGAGAAGGTAGGCGGCAAGCCTGTTCCCCGCCGCATGCAAATCGGAATAGGTCAGAACATCTTCCCCCGAACCGCCCCGCTCAAACACAAGAATTTCCCGATCGGGAAACCTGTCAGCCTGAAACTCCACCAGATGGGAAGTAATCACCTGATTCAGATGTGATTTACTCATACACCCTCCTCATTCCTCCACCGCTCCGATAAATCCCCGGTTAAATGTCGGAAACTCCCTGTTGAAAACCCGTTCCCACTCTTCCTTTGTCCAGAATTTATGCCGGTCAAAAAACGGGTCCTTCCCGGCCGCACTTACCGCAACCCCCACCACAATATCCGCATTGATATATTCCAGCGCCTTCGCGGCAAAGGCAAGTGTGGAAAATACCCGGCAATGAAGCCCCAGCCTCCCGGCAGCAGCAGCGGCGGCATTGGCTGCCATATTCAGATTCAGGGTCTCAAAAATACAGGCCGGGCCGTTTGAAGTCAGTGATTCCACTGTTTCCGCTTTGTTCAACTCTGCACAGGTTCTGAAACCGCAGGCACCGCAATTGTAATTAAAAGTTGATTTTCTGCCTGCACCGAAAACCAGAACCGCCCAGGGCTCTTTCATCAATTCAAGGGCAAAACGGCCATCCCGGGCCGCGAGAGGAGACATGTCTCCGAGGGAAAGAGCGTAATTCGCCATCTCTTCCATCTCGTCCTCATCAAGGGAAACCATCTTCAACATCTGTTTTCCGCCAAAATGCCACGCGTCATTGGCCGCAAGGGCCATCAGCTCAACCGCCCGTTCAAGGCCCGATTGAACCAGATCCTCCATCGTTCTCTTTGCCATCACCCACTCCTTATGAATAAATTGAACGGAATTGCGGCCACAATCGATAAATAATTCTGTCCTTCATGCTTCTGTCATTAAATTTATCGTAATCCAGGGGAATATCCCGGAAAGGCGACTTCTCGGAAATACTGATTCCCACCGCGACGGCAAAGCCGGTATCCCGGGGAAGCACCCCCATCCGCATGGCGGCAAGCCCCGCACTCCAGAAAACACCAAAATCAACCCCCAGCTGCTTTGCCAGAGAAAGCACCCCGTTCAAGGCATACGCCACATTTGCCGCTCTGAACGTGCACAACGGGCCGGTATAGGCAACAGCAGCATCTTTTTTGTCCAGCTTTTCCCTCTGCTCCATATACTCACAGGTCAAATAACCGCACATATTGCAGTTGATATCGGAAGGGTCCTTCAACGACCTCAATGAGGTAATCACAATCACCGCGTCCGCATCCCGAAGCATCTGCGCGTCTCTTCTAAAAAACCCCCACGCTTCGTTGTCATTGGAAATATTCTCAATTTGCTGGCAGAGGTCTTCAATATCACATTCATCTTCAACAATGTGAAACGTGCATTCCCCGACACCTCCCACCCTGGGGGAAGTTGTCCCGGATGCAATTAAAAGCCTGGACAGAATCCTGACAGCTTCCGTCCTGTCTGTTTCAAACTGCCGAACCGCTCTTTCAATAGCCATCTTCTCCCCCTAAATACTCAGCCCGTGTTTTTCCGCGATTGCGGGGTAAGCCTCGTATGCGGGGTTCAGAATCGGAAGAAGTTTCAGTACCTTTGCCAGCGGCCCCTTCGCCCGAATCAAACCTTTCGCGAGTGCAACCGGCATGGTAATTTTCTTCAACCAGAAATTATGCGCAGTATCGCCGCTCAATGTCATCGAAATGTCCGCTTTTACTCCATCCGGAACACCGCAAACCACTTTTCCTTCGGGAAGAAGCCATATCTCACCCTGGGGGTCATTCATGATGAAACGGATAACCACTTCCTGCTTTTTGAACTTCTCGCCTGCCACCGGATGCGCAAGCAGTGTTTCAAAAAGATCCCCCAAAACCTCATACATCTTTTCAGTGGATTCAAAAACCGGCATAATCCCTCCCTTTTATAATTTATTTGTCACAAGAAAACCCACAAGACTCTCCACCGTTCTCACCGCCCATTCATCCGAATGATTTTCAGGGTCCAAAAACCACCGGGACGCCACGCCCTGATAAACAGCTGAAACGCTCCGCGCTGTTTCTTCAACGTCCCTCACCTGAAAATCACCCGCCGCAATACCTCTGGAAATCGAAGCTTTCAGCAGCGTAATCCAATTTTCAACAAAATCCTGAAGTACCTGTCTGTAACGCCGGTCCCGGGAAGCAATTGACATGATGTCAAAAAACAACCTGTACCCGACAAGAAGATCCGGATCGTTTTTGTTGTAAAGCCAGGTATAAGAAAGCAGCTGTTTAAGGGGATTGTCTATTCTGTCGCGAATCTCCCTTCCCCTCTCAAATATCTTTCTGAAGAAATCGGCAACCGCGCTCTCAATCAATTTATCCTTGCCGGGAAAATAGTGCACCAGCCCTCCTTTGGACAGCTCCGCCCGCTGTGCAACCTGATCCAGGGTAATATTCTGAATTCCTTTTTCAGCAATTAAAGCTACGGTCGCTTCCAATATCCGGGGCACCCGGATGGAATAAATAATTTTATTCTTTCCCACACTGCACCTCCAACCGACTGATTGTTTTATAAACCGACTATTCGGTTTATATTTTAGCCCGTATCGGTGCTCCTGTCAAGAAAGGCTTTGAAATGGAGCCCACTTCTTCCCCCTATCCTGTCTTTTTGTGCTAAAATCCAGTCACCACTGGTTCGGAGGGAACTATGCGTCGTTTGATCTTCATTCTTGCCCTTACGGCAAGCGTTTTTTTCACCGTTGCCGCCAAAGAAGTTACCATTACAATCCTGGCAACAACCGATATCCATGGCAACATAACCGGAAAAGATTACGTTACCGGGAAAAAGCTGGGTTACGGCCTTGCTCAGGCGGGCCCGCTCATTGAAAAACTTCGAAAAAGCAAAGATAACACCATTCTCGTGGACTGCGGAGATACCTTTGTGGGAAATCCGCTGACGTTCTACCAGCACTATCACGCCGCTGACAGAAATAATCCTGTGGTCACGGCAATGCGGATGCTGAAATACGATGTGGCGGTACCGGGAAACCATGATTTTGATTTCGGTACCGGGGTATTGAAACAAAACACTGCCGATACCGGGTTCCCGTGGATTTCGGCAAATGTTCTTGACAAAAATAATCAACCGCTTTTTCCAGGCACTGTCATCATCAAACGTTCAGGAGTCAAAATCGGATTTTTCGGGCTGACCACCCCTGCCACGGAACACTTTGAAACACCGGCCGTTCTGGAAGGGGCGCATTTTCTTGACATGGTAAAATCTGCAAAAAAGGCTGTAGCTATGCTGAAACAGCAGGGAGCCGACATCATTATCGGCCTGGTTCACAGCGGAGAGGGACAAAAATTGCAAACCGGCTCCATGAACGAAAATGCCGTGTATCAGGTTGTGGAAAACGTGCCGGGCATTGACGTGATTCTTTTCGGCCATACCCATAAGGAGGTGCCGCTGGAAATGTACAACGGGGTATTGCTCTGCCAGCCGAAAGATCACGCGAAATCCATCGGAATTGTTCTGATTGACTTACAGCGTCGGGACGGCAAATGGGAAATTCTCGGAAAAAGCTCCACTACATTGAAAGTTAATGATTCCGAAATTGACAAAAAAATAGAAAAAAAAGTTCGGAAACTGGACAGGGGCACAGCCGACTTCATGGATACGGATCTTGGCAAATACAAACATCCCCTTGAGTTCACTGATGACCCTCTTGCACCGGACACCGCATCTTATTTCATTGCCGATAGCATGCAGTCCTGGAAAAATTCCGATGTGCAGCTTGTTACAGTCTCAAATCCGGGCCTTCGGGTCAAATCCAAACGGGCAACGGTGGTAAACCGCCACCTGTTCAAACTGCTTCCCTATGACAACTATCTGGTTCAGATTTCTGTGACCGGCAACCAGCTGAAAACAATAATGGAACATGCTGCCGGGATGATGGATTCGGAAGGGAAACTGAAAAATGGCTGTCCCTTTTTTCAGTTTGCATTCTTCCCGGGTGTGGATTACTCGGTTCATCCTTCCCGTCCGGAAGGAAATCGTGTGGAAATCCGGAAAATCGGAGATAAGGCTTTTAAAAATGATGCCAGGTACACCATTGATATGACAACTTACATTTTCGGAGGCGGAGGCGGGTATTTCAACGCACAAACCCGGCCGAAAGCCACAGCATTCTCTGTCGATTCCCTCAGGAATGTGATGAGTGCATATATCGAAGGCCTTCAAAAGAAAAAATGAAAAATATTTCTCCCTTATACCCGGAAACCGGTTCTTTATTCATTATTCCGGTTTTCGATTATGACCCCATCCGGAAAAAACCGGATGCAAATTTATATTGAAAGGAGTTTAAGTTGAGAAAAAAATCACTGGCATTTTACCTGTCCGCAACCGGCTTAATTACAGTTTACCTGCTGATACTACAGGCGGCGGCAAATCTGAATAAACCGGTCTTTTATGGGCTCACTGCGGCACTGGCAATTTTTCTGATCGTTGTCACCATACGCAGCCCGAAGAATGTACTGGATTTCTTCCGGTCCATGAAACTGGCAGCTTCCATACTGGTTTTCTTTACCATTGCGGTGATTATCGGGACCCTCATCCTTCAAAATGTCGCTCCCGCCCGCTATCTGCAATCCTATTCACCCGGTTTTTATAAATTTGTAAAACTGTTTTCCCTGGGAGACACCTACCACTCTCTCTGGTTTTCCGGCCTTGTTATTCTTCTGAACCTTAACATTCTGATTTGTACACTGAATCAGTTGTCGGTCTGGAGAAAAAAACTCGGATTTTTTCTGATTCATTTAAGTATTCTGATCATTGTCATCGGCGGCTCCATCAGCGCATTTTTCGGTGTAAAAGGCTATATCAATTTCCATGAAGGCGATATTGTCAGCCAATTTCAGTTAACCAAATACAACCAGCTGTTAAACCAGAAAAAAGACATGGGATTTCAGTTGCGGCTGGACAAATTTGAGGTTGACCACTACGCGCCGGATTACCGCGTCTACGTATATACAAGGCCGGATTCCAAAGCAAAATTCGGAATGCCGTATTCATTCAAATCAAAAGAAAATGCGGAATATCCGGTGAAAGAAGCCCACGGGGTACTGAAAATCCTGAAATACTACCCGGACTATGCCAACCGGGAAGTGGCGGTCCCCACCGACACCGGGCCCGGAGCCGTCAAGGTGGTGCTCCACGAAGCCGGCCATTTACAGACAGCGTACTTTTTTGACCGTACCGGAGACGACCGGTTCTTCATGCCGGATAAAGAGGGGATGATCATTTTTAAATGGAAAATGCCGAAAAACCCCCGCAATGTCATTTCGGAACAGAAGCTCCTCAGCATCACCTTTCCCGACGGCAGCCATCGGCTTCTTTCGGTAAAAGAAGGAAAAACCTACCCCTTCACCGGCGACACCTCAGTCAAAATCGGGCGGTTCTTCCCCTCTTTCAGCATTGATGATAAAACCAAAGAAATTGTTTCGGCAGGAAAAACCCCCGACAACCCGGCACTGGAGCTGATTTTTGAAAACAAAAAAACCGGTGAAAAAACAACCCAATGGGTATTTGCCAATTTCCCCGACTTTACCCACGGGAAAAAGCTTCCCGGCGATGCCGCCATCCGGTTCACCTTTGTCCCGTCATTGAAAGGCAAACCGGTTTACATTGTCAGCGCAGACGGAAATTATGAAAAAACAAACACCGGGAAAAAATTCGAAAAAGGAAAACTGGAAAACGGATTTTTAAAAATCGGAGATATGAGTTTTGAATTCAAGAGCTTCCTTCCCCATGCAAAAAAAGTCAAACAGGAGTTCAGCCTTTCGGACAAACCCAACAACCCGGTTGTGCAGGTTCAGTGGATCCAGAACGGCAAAAAAACAACCGCCATTTTTGGAGCTTCCGACAAATCGGCTACTTTCCTGGACAATGGACGCGTCGCCCTTCTCCTCAGAAATAAGGACGATTCCCCGGAAGCCTATCGGAGCTATCTGTCTGTCCTGAAAGACGGAAAAGTTGTTCTGAAAAAGAAGGTGGAAGTGAATAACCCGCTGCACTTCGGCGGATACTATTTTTACCAGTCCAATTATGACCCAAAGGATCCAACCTATTCCGGAATTTCCGTTGTCCGGGATCCGGGCGTCTACATTGTCTTTCTCGGCTTTTTTCTGTTAACCATTGGCGGAATCCTTCGATTCTACTTCAAGATGTGAGGTACTGAAGATGATTGCACTCATAGACAACTTTTCCCGTATCAGCACAATGCTGACCGGATTAATCTGCATCTATACCGTTGCCTTCGTACTCTATTCCTTCTCCCTGTTTATGAAAAACAACAGCGTGTATACCCTGGGGCGTTTCTCCCTCTTCGTGGGACTCATTATTAACGGGTGGCTGATTGTACAACGATGGATCGCCGCCGGACGGCCACCTTTCAAAACTTTCTACGAATCACTGATTTTTGCCGCTTTCTGTATTGTACTGGTCTATCTGGTACTGGAATTAATCCGAAAAGTAAAACTCGTGGGAGTCGGCTCAATTCTTATGGCACTGGGCTGCCTCCTGTTTGCGGTAGTAAAGGTAGATGTGGAAATCATCAATCTGCCGCCGGCCCTGCAAAGCGGCTGGTTTATCCCCCATGTGGTTATTTATTTCATCGGCTACGGGGCATTGGCCGTATCTTTTGCCACCGGTATTATGTATCTGTTTTTTCCGGATACAATTGTTCTGGACCAAAGCACCAGAAAAGGACGCTTTTTCACAAATGCTCTGGGAGGTGAAGTAATTGACCTGGAATCTTTTACCCATCAGCTGATTATCGTTGGATTTACATTCCTGAACATGGGCTTGCTGACCGGATCCATATGGGCCAAATTTGCCTGGGGAGACTACTGGTTCTGGGATCCGAAAGAAAACTGGTCACTGATCACCTGGACGATTTACCTGACTTACTTTCACCTTCGCTATGTCAAAGGCTGGCGGGGCCGGAAAGCTGTTATTTTTTCCATTATCGGTTTTGCCGCCATTGTATTTACCTATCTGGGAATGAGCGCGCTGCCCACTGCGTCCATGAGTGAACATGTCTACACCTCGAAATAAACCGAAACCTGAAAATGGCGGGGCGGCAACGCCCCGCTTTGCACGGGATCGGAAACCGGACCATCGGCCGCCCCCCCGTTCGGGGCAAGAACCGCCCACACTCTATACCATCATCTGCAGCATGTGTGGAAAAGAAGACCGGGTTCCTTTTAAACCCACGAGGGGTACCGCAGTACTCTGCCATGAATGTTTTGAGGTAAAAAAGAGACGGAAACACCGGAATCGGGAAATTATGCGAAAAGTTGCCGGCCGGTTTAAAGTAATCTGTGAGCACTGCGGAAAAGAAGTGGAACTTACCTACCGAAGAGCCACCGAACCGGTTAAGCTATGTGACGAATGCTATGAAAAGTTGAAAGGGAAAGTCCCGAACCGGAAACGGAACAAACGGCTTCAAGTTACCACATCCATTATTTGCTGCCGCTGCGGGAAACGGGAATATGTAAACTTTGTACCGGAAGATCCGGAACGGGTCCTGTGCAGGAACTGCTATCTCAAAGAACAGGCCCCTGCAAAAAAAGAAGATGAATCCTAGTCTCCTTTAAAGCGAGCAGTAATTTTCTATTTCTCCCCGCTCCGTCCGTATATATCGTCAAAACGCTCAATATCATCTTCTTCAAGATAGTCTCCCACCTGTACTTCCACCATCTCAAGGGGAATGCTGCCGGGATTTTCCAGCCGGTGCAATGTCTCCATCGGGACAAAAATTCCCTCATTAATGTGGAGAACCGCTTCCCTGTCTCCCACACGTACTTTTGCAGTCCCCGCTGTGACCACCCAGTGCTCACTTCTTTTATGGTGAAGCTGCAAACTGAGCCGCTCTCCCGGCTCCACCACAATGCGCTTGATTTTATAGCCCGGCATACTTTCCAGAACCGTGTAACTACCCCATGGCCGCTCTACTGTCACGTGTTCTTTCACCTCCGGCCGGTTTTCAGCTCTCAACGTCTCTACAATGGTTTTTACTTTCCCGGGTTCCCCTTTTCCGCTGATTAGAATTGCGTCCGCCGTTTCCACCACCAGCAGGTCCCGCACTCCCGCGGTTGCAATAAGGCGCTTCCCCCCGAGAATCAGACAGTTTTCCGTATCCACCGGCAGCACATTCCCGCTGATTACGTTGGAAGCAGCATCCTTTTTCAACACTTGGTAAAAACTGTCCCACGAACCCATATCCGACCACCGGAAAGCGGCAGGAATAACCGCTACATTATCCGCCTTCTCCATAATGCCGCAATCAATGGAATCCGCAGTCAGCTGGGGAAAACGTGAAAACAACTCGTCCAACCCGCTGTTCAAAGCATCCCATAAACCGGGCATAAAGGCCCGGAATGCGGCAGAAATCGTATCCACACTAAAAGCAAACATCCCGGAATTCCATAAATAATCGCCGGATTCCAAATAATGTTCCGCTGTTTTTCTATCCGGCTTTTCAACAAAACGCTTCGCCCGCCAGGCCCCGCCGATTTTCTCATCCGAACGCTGTATGTACCCATAACCGGTTTCCGGACGGTCCGCCTGAATTCCGAAAGTAACCAACATACCGGCAGCAACAGCTGCTTCCGCTTTCCCAACATCCGACCGGAAAGAAGACAAGGGATTGATCAGGTGGTCCGAGGCCATAACCAGAACCGTCTCATCGGTATCTCCGTTCATCTTTTCCCGAATCCAGCTTATCCCAAGTCCGATTGCCGGAGCAGTATTTTTCCCTGCCGGCTCCAGAATAATGTTTTTCAGAATTTTCGGAGCCAATTCCCGCACATGGTTTTTTACCTGGAATTCATAGTTGCGGTTTGTGATAATCAAAATGTTGTCCTCGCCGGTCACCGTTAAAGCACATTTCACAGCTTTTTGGAGCAGTGATTCACCGCCGAAATTCTTCAAAAACTGTTTTGGATTGGCCTCCCGTGACAGCGGCCAGAGCCTTGTACCGCTTCCACCGGCAAGAATTATGATTTTCACACAGCCTCCTTCATTTAGCAACTGTCAAACAACCGGAAGATCAATGACAAATGTAGACCCTCTGGGATAATTGCTTTTCACCGAAATATGCCCGTTTAACGCTGTTACGATATTGTGAACAATCGCCAGCCCCAAACCGTCTCCTTTGGCTTTTGTTGAGAAATAGGGAATAAAGATTTTTTCGCGAATCCGGGGGTCAATCCCTTTTCCGGTATCACTGATTTCAATCTGAACACGGCGCCCGGCAGCAAAATAAATCGTCTTTACCGTAATCGTGCCTTCCGGGTCCCCTTCCATCGCGGCAATGGCATTTCTGAAAATATTTAAAAACGCGGATTTCATCAACGCCCGGTCCAGTTTCTGTACCGGAACATGTTCGGCATAAATACGGCGGAAAATAACCTTTCCACCGGCCTTCTCCAGCAAATTAATCGTTTCTTCCAGAAGTTCGTGAACCGAAACGTTTTCCAGTCTGGGCGGCGGCATTTTCGCGTACCTGGAAAAATTTTCAATCAGCTTCTGCATTGAATTGATCTCCTCAATCATCGGCTGAACACTGTCCAGTACCACTTCCCGCAGCCGGTCACTCCCTTTTTTCGCTGTAAACTGAATCCGTTCCGCAGCCAGTTTGATGGGAGTGAGGGGATTCTTCAGCTCATGGACAATTCTCCGGACCGCCTCTTTCCACGCCAGTGTCTTCTGGGCCTGTTCAAGCTGTGTAATATCCTCCACAATAATTAAAAATCCAATCTCCTCTCCCATCTGATCCCGCAACATGGTCAACGTCACATCGGTGGTCCGAACTCCTTCCCGGGTTTCAAAAACGATAGACTGCCTGACGCTGGGCTCCGGATCCAATGTAACACGGGAAACAAGCTGTTTCAGCTGCCCCGAACCACCCTCATCCGAAAGCAGCGTTGTAAACCGCGTACCTTCTTCTACCCGCCCCCGAATTCCCAGCATTTCACGTGAAAAGCGGTTCATGGAGAAAATGTTTCCAAATGAATTCAACGAAATAACACCGACCGGCAAGGCGTCCAGCACAGCTTCAAAATAGTGTTTTTTATCTTCCAGAAACCGGTTGACACTCTCCAGTTCAATGGCCCGAAGCCGCAGCTCCTGCTCATGGGTACGCAGCTGATCAATCATCTCATTGAAAGACTGCATCAACCTGCCCATCTCATCCTTTCCTCTGACCTCAATCCCGAAATCCAACTCACCCCGGGATACCCGTTCGGTTCCATTGAGAAGCAAATTGAAGGCTTTCAAAAAATCATCCGTAAATTTTAATCCGGCCCAGGTTCCGGAAAAAACCGCGATAATGGCAATCAGAAGCAAAGAACTGACATTGAATGTTTTCAACGACCGGATACTGCGCTGGGTTTCACGATAGCGTTGAGCCGCTGTCGTCAACTGATCCAGGTGATTTGCAAGTTTACGTACAATGAACCGGCCGGTAACAACCATGTACCGGTCTTCAATCCCCTTGCCAAGGGGCATCAGGCTGCCGAACCGCACATATGCGCCGGTGGGAAGCGACGATACGTCATGGAAGGGCTCCCCTTTTTTCAACTGTTTCTCCCAGTTTACCGAAGCCGGCTTCAAAGACCGGATAGGCAATTTTTCGTCCCGAATCATGGCAATCATCTGTCCGTTCCGATACAGCTCTATGGAAGAAAGTTCATACCGTTCAAGCCGCTGTTTCAGAAAAACCGGAAGTTTTTTCGGCGAATTCAAAAGCTTAATTGTGACTTCGTCTCCCAACACGCGGGCATAATGTGCGGTTTCTTTTGCCATTGCGGTTTCATAACGGGAAACAATGTCCTTTGCGGAATTCATTACCGAAACCAGTTCAGGATTGTGCCAATTGTCCAGAATATTATAGATAATTACCGTGCCCATCCCCACAATCACCGTTGCCGGCACCACTACAAGGAGAAAAGTCAGTGACACCATCTTGGTTCGAAGGGACAGGTTCAGCCGGGGAAAACGGCGGCCTTCCAGATAGGGTTTCACCACACTCCGGAGAATCATGAAAACCAGAACAACGATGAGCACAACATTGACCATGCCGAGGATATTGAGCAGAATGGAAAATTCGGACAGGCGTGACCCCATGGTATCCACCATCATGTAACCAAACAGAAAAATAAGAATCAGGGCAATTGCCACCGCCGTTCTGGTCCGAATCTTTTTCATACCTCTATTCTACGAAATCACAGATAAAATCACATCTTTTTCTTTTTGAATCGAATGTTACCCGCGGACACCGGAACAGGCGCGCAGGCTGTTCTCCACATGATTACGTAACCGTAACCTCTCCGTTTCGGAAAAGACGGCGGAAAACTGCCACAACAATCTGTTTCGCATACACCGGGTAACGCATTTTTTTGATCAGATTCCACAACCTTGCCGGTTTCAGGTAAAACTTCAGATACGCCTTCCGCCGCAGAGAAAACAAGATCTCCGGTGTCAGCGAGTCATTGTAAATCACCGGGAATTCCGCCTCGGGATCCGATTCAAGGGCAGCTTTGGCATCCGGCCCGAAAACCCCGTTCAGAATATCTGTTCTGATCTCCGTGCCTTCATAGGGTGTCACAATGGAAAAGAAAACCACGTCAAAGGGATTGCACAGTGCCAGTTTAATGGAATTCATCACTTCATCGCGGGTCTCACTTGGAAATCCGATCATAAAAAACCCGCCGACCTCAATCCCATATTTCTTTGCCAGGCGAACCGTGTTCAGCGCCACATCAATTTTCAGGTTTTTTCGAATCAGCTTTTGAAGCCGGGGCGTGGCAGTCTCAATGGCAACCGCAAGATAATGGGTTCCCGCTTCCGCCAGCAGCCGCATCAATTCCTCATCGAAAACATCCCCGCGGACACCGTTGGGAAGCTGAATGTGAATCTTCAGACCCCGGCTTACAATCCCCCGGCAAATTGCCTTGGCCCGTTTCAAATCCACATTGAAGATATCATCCACAATAATAAATTCCTCCACACCGTATTTCCGGTGCAAGAGTGCCATCTGATCCAATACCTTCTCCGCAGACAACAACCTTGCCTGTTTGCCGTGGAGACGGTGGCAATAGGAACATTTAAAAGGACAGCCCCGGCTGGTTATAAACTGGATAACCCGCCGGGATTTTGGAAAATGCCAGGGCGGGTCCATAGCAAAATATGCATTCAAATCCACCATATCGTAGGCCGGCATCGGCAACTTTTCCAGATCTACCGGATCTGATTTTCCATTGGCAACCAACTTCCCGTCGTCATAAAACCAGAGGCCCCGGATAGCTGAAAGGGGCAAGCCGCGTCTCAATCCGTCAAGGAGAGCCGTCAATGCCTCTTCCCCCTCACCGCAAACCGTGTAATCCACCACTCCGGTATCCAGGCATTGCCGCGGATTTCCGGTGGGGTGCGCCCCTCCAAATACAAGCGGCAGATGCGGGTGATGCGCCTTCATCACTCTCGCCTGGGCAATTGCCTCATGATATTCACAGCTCATACAGCCGATTCCGACAATTTCAATTCCGTTCTCAATAATAAAAGAATCTACAACATCCTGTGTCACTTCCGGAAACAACATGTCCAGAATAAACGGAATGTGCCCCTTCTCCCGGAGATATGCCGCCAGAACAAGATACCCCAACGGCACACTTCTGGAATAACGGTTTATGGTAAAAGATGGGCGCAACAATAGTATTTTCAACGAATTCCCCCTGAATGCCGGCCATTTCCCGGCCGGACACGAAATAGTATTATCACACTTACGGGAAATTGCCAAATCTCATATCCGAAAGAGCCGATACTTGAAAATTCCCGGAAACTGCACTACAATAGCAATATGGATTTGAAAGCACTTGCCGCCGCACTTTTTGTTGCATTTTTCACCGTCATTATGGACGCTGTTTTTAACTTCCACTATATTTATGTGCTGATTATTCTTGTCATTACCGGATATGTTCTGGTCCGGCTGTTCTCCATCTCCGCTGCGGCCCCGCAGGCCGAAGCCGCCCCCCCGTCCCCGGAGAAACAAATTGAACTGGCAAATCTTCTGAAAAGTGCCGCAGACAAAGCGGAAATTCAGCTGGTGTTAGAATCCGAAGACAAAAATAACATGGTATTTGTAAATGAAAAAGCATTTCAACAGGCGCTTGCCGCCGGATTCGCCGCTTTCGGAATAAAAGTGCATGGAAAAACTGAGGCTGTCCGGTCCGGAAACCAGAAACTGGTCCACGTAACCCTCACCGTTAACCGGAAAGCCGGAACCATTCAGGAGAAACTGGATGCCGCACTTTCCGCCCTCCGTCAACTACTTTCCCAAAAAGGCGGAAGTGCCTGGCAAACGGATATCCCCAGAAAAACAGAGCTCCACATCCTGATACCGGGCAACTGACATGGCTTCCAGAATACCCGGAATTTATCTTATCATCGCCTCACTGGACCATCCCTGCCGGATCAGCACCCGGAGCCTCTCCTTTTCCTTAAAACCCGGCTTCTATTTCTATTGCGGTTCAGCCATAAACAGCCTTGCCCCGCGAATAAACCGGCATTTCAAAAGAGAAAAAAAGCATCACTGGCATATTGACTTCCTGCTGGATAAAGCTGAAATTCTTGCAATCGCACCTTATATTGTCGCGGACAACGCGCTGGAACACGAACTGGCAAAACTGTTGTCCGAAACCGACGGCGTTACCGGTATTCCGGGATTCGGTGCCGGGGACTGCGACTGCGACACTCATCTGTTCCATGCCGATTCTCTCTGTATTGAAGGCGTATTCAAACGCCTTTTTGCCCGGCAGATTGAAAAAACGGTAAAGATTCTGAGAAAACGTTATCTCGGAATTAAAACCCCGGTTGAGAAGTTCAGAAAACCGTGGGAGCTTCTGGTCTCCTGCATTATTTCACTTCGTACCAAAGACGAGGTGACCGGCCCGGCTGCCGCAAGGCTCTTCAAAGCTGCCCCGGGACCGAAAGAACTGATGGCATTGCAGGAAGAAAAGATTGAGAAACTGATTTTTCCCGCCGGATTCTACAAAACCAAGGCCCGGAACCTGAAGAAAGTGGCAGAAATCATTCACACAGAGTATCAGGATACGGTTCCGGATGACAAAAACAAACTCATGGCACTGCCCAACGTGGGTATCAAAACCGCAAATCTGGTGCTGGCAGACGGGTTCGGCCACTTTGAAATCTGCGTGGACACCCATGTCCACCGGATCAGCAACCGGCTGGGCTGGATTCGTACCCGAACACCGGAAGAGTCTGAAAAAGCACTGAAACCCCTGCTGCCGGAAAGTGTCATCCGGGAAGTCAACGGGCTGATGGTCAAGCACGGGCAGAATATCTGTAAGCCATTGAAAACGATGTGTGACAAATGTCCGATATCTTCCCTTTGCCTCACCGGGATTGCCAATGAAATTTATTCATCTTGATTCTACAGATTCTACCAACACACAGGCCTTCCGTTACCTTGAACACTTTGATCCTGTTGTTATTACCGCAGATTCACAACACTCCGGACGGGGAAGAGGGAAAAACCGCTGGGAATCGCCACCGGGAAACATCTATTTATCGGTCGGAACAACAACGGAGACACCATTTCTTTCCGGATTGTCTGTCCGGGCCGCAATTCACGTGGTGTCCCGTTTGAATCCGCTTCTGGAAGGAGAAAAACTTTGCATAAAATGGCCCAACGACATTTTTTTTCATGACAAAAAAGTTGCAGGCATTCTAACCGAATCGAGGATTACCGCAGTAAAAGCCTCTGTGGCTGTCGGTATCGGACTGAATACTTCGGTTTCACCGCTGAAAAGTTCCATTGTGTTTCCGCTTCCTGCCGAAGTTTCCCGTGAATCAGCGGTACAACTGCTGGCAAAATCCATATTCGACGCATTATCCGATATGGATTTCAGCCGGCTTGGAAAAAAACTGACGAAATTCAGCTGGTTTCAAACCGGAGACCCGGTCCGGTTCAAAGAAAACGGAATCCTCACAAACGGTGTGTTTGAAGGCTATGATTCAACGCTGGCGATGGTTGTCCGTTCCGGAAATAAAAAACGCAGTATTACCGTTTCCGAAGTTTCAAAAATCAGAAAATCATAAAGAAAGCCCACCGAAAACGGTGGGCTTTCCACAAAACAAAACAGCGGGATCAAATCAATTCAAATCACTCCCGTTGAAAAAGACATGGCGGTCCTGAGCCGAATTTCCGGTGATGGAAATCGGCGCCGGAATCGGCTGGTCGGATTCAAGAACCACACTGTCCAGCCCGTCGTAGCTCAGGCCATCCCAGAAATCGGAAACAGTCCCCACCCGCTTACTGTGCGCTGCCAGCGAGAAACTTGTCACTCCGACAACCACACCGTTTTTCATCGCTTTCATAGTAATGTTTACGGCAGCATCCGTGGGATTGGAAACCGCAACGCCAAACCACTGAAAAAAATCCTGGATACTGTTTGTCAACAACCATTTTGTCGCCGTTTGATTCCTGTCAAGGAAGAATTCACAGAAAGAATGGGAATCCTGATACTGATAAGATAATTTGGCTATAATCCCGTTTTCAGCAAGAATCTTTCCCATTCCCTGGGACTGAAAATCGCCATTGTCTGAACTTAAAACCAGCTTGTCCATAGCCGGAACCATGTAGCTGCTGCCATTTACCAGGACAGAGCCGTCATCCCCCCACTGGGTCAATGTCAGCTGTTTACTGTCCGCCGTCGTATTATAAAAAGTTAATGTCGTATGCCAGCTTCCATCCGGGATATGGGTAAGATACAGCGCGTTTTCCGTATCTGTTCCCGTTGTCAGCGCCTGGGCTGTGAAAAATACATGACGGTCCTGGGCGGTATTCCCGGTAATGGAAATCGGGGGTTCGATCGGAATATCGGAATCAATGGTAACCATATCAATCCCATTATAGGAGAGACCGGGCCAGATATCCTGGCAGAGTTTTACGTATTTTGTATGGGGTAAAATCTCAACGTTCTCTTTCACCCCCTGCAATACCCCGTCTTTCCACGCGGAAAGGGATACGTGGGCGGTTCTTTCTCCACCGTTTGCCACAACAAGCCCGAACCAGTCAAACCATGGCCGGTAGGTATTTGCCAGCATATACCGATCCGCCAGTTCACCGGGGTTTACAAAGAACTCGCAAAGAGAAGGAGACTGCCTGTAACGATAAGAAAGCTTTGTTTTCAAGTTTAACGCTCCGGCGGCGATTCCGGCGGTTCCATCCGGGCCAAAATTGTCATTGCTCAAAGACAGGGAAGATTCCGCAGGTACCCGGTATACACCGTTTTCCATTTCCAATGTTCCGTCATTTCCCCATTTATTCACCCGGATTCCGATATCGTACGGATTTTCGTTGTACAGAACAACTGCAGTTGTCCAGCCGGACTCCGCCACATGGGGAATCGCATACTGTTGCACCAGCGGTTCCAGACGCAGCATTGACGTACCGGCATCGCTGAGCGCAATGAAAGAAGATGTGGCGGCAAGGAATGAAACATCGGTGAAATTATGAACTCCGATTTCCACCGGGGAAGCCGGTTTCTCCACATTCAACTCTACAATGCGGGGCCCATTCAGAATGTAAGCGACATTGTCCCGTACCACCATCATGTCAACCGAAAGGGAACTGACGTCAATGACACTGCCTGGGTGTACAGGGTCTGAAACATCCGCAGCTGTCAAGCCGTTGTCACTGCACGCGGCAAACAGATATCCGCTGTCAATTGAAAGTCCGGCAACTGTCCCCATGGGAATAGAAGACATCTGTGTCAGATTTTCGGGAGCCACAATACTCAGCAGACGTACCGTGTTGTCAACAGAATCGGCCACCGCAAGAAAATTGTCTGTCAGAAGCAGTGCCGCCGCCCCTGCCATTTCAAAGGATTTCACCGCTGTCGGATGAGTGGGGTCACTGAAATCCAGTGTGTAAACGCCATCTTCCTCAACACTGATATATGCCCGGCTCCCATCCAGCACCACACCTCGAATATGCTTACCGTTAAAAACCAGTTCACCTTTCTTAACCGGCTTATCAATATCCGTCACGTCTACGGCAAACACAGTATCACGCTCTCCGGCAACCAGAACCGCCAGGCCGTTTTTGTTCAGTGCGGCAAATGCAACCGGATGAGACAGATACAATGCACCGCAGGTGCGAATTACCCCATCTTTTTCCGCCACCGCGAACCTCGCTTCATTGTCGCGCAGACTGGTAATCAACATGTTATCGCCACCGGTAAAAATCTTTCTCGGAACAATTCCGTCGTAACGTCCCAACTCCGACATAGAGCTGATATCCGTCACATCTTCGACTCCCATACCCGCATCACGGTCTGCGAAAAAGAGTGTATCCCCGGCAATGGCCACTCCCCTGGTAAAATCTTCCGGTTGAATGACAGAAATCTTTGAAATCGCTGCCGGTGTTGAAACATCAATTGCCTCAATGCCGTGACTCCCCTCAGCCGCAAAAGCCCGGCTGTCGTCCAGATCAACCCGGTAAGGTACTCCGGCCAATGAAACGAAAGACAGGTTTACCGGAGCAGACGGCGTGGAAATATCCAGGAGGGTCAATCCGGGAGATGAATCCCCGAGCACCGCTTTGCTCCCGTTAATGGCAACCGCATAAGCAAAGCTCCCGCTTGAATACCCCCCGATTTTCACCGGTGCCGTGGGGTCGGAAACATCGTACACCTGAAGCCCGTTGTACCCGTCCGCCACAAACAGATTATTTCCGCTTATCTTGGCATCCCGGGAATAGCTCATTGTTATCCGGCTTTCCAGCACCGGATTCGCCGGATCACTGATATCCACAATGGCAACGCCACCACCGAGAAGTGTCACATAGGCAATATCGTTACTGATATCCACTTTATACGGGTGTACACCGGAAATGGCAAATTCGGATAACTCTACAATTGCCCCCGGATTTGATACATCCAGCAGCCACAGCTTTCCGGAATAATCCGCTACAACGGCAACCGTCCCGGAAACATCCACACCGTAACAATATCCGAGGCCGGAATATTCTCCAATTCTTGCCGGGTTTGTGGGATTGGTAACATTCAGAACGTCCAAATATCCGTTTGAAACCCCATAGGCAGTATCGCCTTTCACCGCCACATCCAGGTACATAACCCTACCCTCCCAGGACGCAACCTGAGGCAAATCTCTCAATGCAGCTTCGCAATCTCCCGGATTCAACTCCAGCACACCGTAATCATCCCGGCTCTCAGGAATTTCCGGAATCGCATACGGCACCGCGTCGGAAACTACGGTTCCGTCCGGGCCGGACAACTGAAAATCTTCAACAACACCGGTAGAACCACCGGGCTTTACATCCCGGATTTTCAATTGTAGAACTGAGGAATCTTTTGCCTGCTGCGGAAATAAAACGTCGGCATCCACCGCCATGCAGCCATCTGTAACATCCTGATAATTCCGCTGAGGACTTTGATGCCAGGTGTAAAAATTAAAGAGCGGTAGAGATTCTTCCCCCCGGTCCAGTTCCATATCCAAACTGCGGAATCCCGGGTGTGTGATATCAAATTTTACAACATACTGCGCTGTCTGATAGGGAATCCGGTCAACCCAGTACACCCGCCCGGTGCAGATTGCGCTGTCCCCAGTGGTAACCTGCCCGTCGTGATTGGTATCGTTAAATTTCATCGCCTTGTATGAAATCCAGTAAAAACCGTGATCCCCCCAGTTGGTTCCCCAGGAATTTACCACCCGGAATGCCCCCATTCCGTCCGCTGTTTGATGATTATCATCGTAACCGATTACACACTGAGCATGACCGCCGCCCATCGTCCCGGCCAAACCGTTTGCAATTGTATACTCATCGTTATTTTCGTTCAGTGAATTGTACGGCGTGTAAACAAAAATTGAAATAATCACAGCTTTTCCGTTGGCAAGGAGCTGTTTTATATCATTCAAATTCGAATCCGTTTTCATATCTTCATAATAATAATTTGCAGTTGAGTTGTCGGCACCGGTTCGATAGCGCATGGACTCCATGAAAGCCGCCTCTGTTGGCCAACGGGTATAATCGGTATCTGTGTACGGCATCGTATCCCACGAACAGCATCCGAAAGTTGCCAATGCTTCAAAAGCATCGGTGTAATATGCGCCGTTGTCCCCCGGTGAATGAATCATGTCATAGAGAAATGCGGGGGAAAAGCGGTTACAATCCAGAGATTTCTGTGCTGAATCCGTACGGCCAAGTGCATAATTCTCCAGCTCACTCCGCATGTAGTAGCCCACAGCCCAGGCCACACAGCTTCCCTGTCCCCCCTGAGAGTCCACCGGTGGTAGAAAAGCACTATTATCTACACTTGCCGGCAAGGATTTTGCTTTATTGTATTGTTTCAACAAAGAAAGTGATTGAACCTGCTTTGCATGGGGGTCCAATTTCGGGTCCCGAAACAACAAACCGGTACGATGTACAGTGGTTCCGGCAAGTACCGGAAAAGTACTGATAAACAAAAGCAAAAAAGACAGGATTTTCGACATCTCCCCTCCCCCTAAGACAGTGGTTATATATTTGTAACATGAAAACCATACTCTGTTTTGCATAAATTTTCATCTCAAATCTGAAGAAACACAAAAAATTTACATAAATTTTCTTTTCCGGCAACAGCCTCATAAGATGAAACCGCCCTTTCCCATCCGAATTGCAGTAAAATACAATTATGGAACAAGCGCCGCGTTTTGCCGTCGACATCATGCTGGGAAAACTGGCAAAATGGTTGCGTCTAATGGGATTTGATACTTTTTATTCCAATTCCGCCGGAGACAGTTTCCTGACAGCGCTCGCAACCGGAGAAAAGCGAATCCTCCTGACCCGGGATCGGCCTCTCGCGGCAAAGATGGGAAATTCCGCTTATTTTGTTCACAACATCCTTCTTCCCGGCCAGTTGGCAGAAATCAGGGCCGCATTCCACCTTTATCTCTTTCACCCCCGGACAAGATGCTCAATCTGCAACGGTATTCTGCTTTCAATATCAAAATCAGAGGTTGCGAAAAAAGTCCCACCTTACGTCTTTCAGACACAGAAAAATTTTCTTCAATGCAGCCGTTGTGGAAAAATCTATTGGAATGGGACACACATTCAACACATTAAAAAAACCATTTCAGAAATGATCCGGACAGATGACAATACAATTATTTCACAGGATAAGGAGAATGAATAACCGGCAAAGTGGTGGCTTCTTCCAGTACATCCCGCCAGTAATGGTCAATGCTGCAATCCCGAATTTCCGGTTTCAATTGAAGAATCTTCTTCACAAGCCAACTCATTCTCTCCTCCGGCCCGGTACCGCCCGGCGCATCCGGCAAGTCAAATAAATCCAACACGGTCAGGGCATCCCGGCCAAGCCATGTCTTGACTTCCCTGTCATGTGCCCGCTGCTTATCCGGATCCGGGAAAATTGATGTCAATGCCAGAACAACAGGAGAATCACTCATATCCGAAACTCACATGGATTTTTCCCGCAGTGATGACATCTTTTTTTCAAATCATTGTGGCGAAATTTTCTCGGGCCCCATTCCACAAAAAAAAGAATTGTTTTTTTGGGGACAAGCTGAAACAAATCCGTTACCTGAATTTGAATCCTGTCTGCCATCAGATAATCGGCAATGGGGCGATTTTCATGGAGCGGCACCCTCCCCACACCGGGACTTTTCCGAAATGCCGGTTTCAGCAAGTTTTCCCTGTCCCGGCTTCCGCATATCAGGTAATTCACATGGTCTGCCAGAGATTCCACCAGCAAATTACCGCCCAGCTGCAACATATATTCGTAGGCATCTTCTCCCTTCTCCCGGTGAAACCGCATAGCCGTATCCAATTCCGACCCCAGTGTGACTGCGGCGAGGGAAAGCCGCCGGACAGGAAAACCGGCGGTATACTCGGTAAATTCAAAATCTTCAAGATCCGCTTCCAGGTTCAAGCCCCATGCCGGTTCAGCTGTCTGTTCAATCTCTTTCACTGCCGCATCGGCAAGGGCGGCAAGTTTTTGCGGCGCTGCTTGTGCACTCTTGTATTTCATTTCCCGGAGAATATCATCTGCTCCCAATTGAAAATTAAATTCAGTTTCCTTCAGCACCATTTTTGTCCCCCCTTTCGGTTCCCTGCATGATCTCGCGAATCAGCTCCCGAGCCCGTTCCTTCGCCATCTCGTTTTCAAGATTTCCATTTGCAGGCAACGCCGCTGCCTTTTTGAAACAATCCAGCGCTTCTGACAAATTGTGAAGACCTTCCCGGTAAATAACCCCCCGGGCAAGATGAAGCCGATTCGCCCGGGGTTGAAATTCCAGTGCCCGATCAATATAACGGATCGCGGTTCCATAACGTTCCTGCAGCAGCGCATGTGTCGACTTTTTAACAAAATAGTCCACAATTTTATCCTCATCACGGCCAATGCCCAGCCAGCTCAATAAACGCTGCCACATTTCACAACTCTCCTATTTTTTTTTCAAGCGGGCGAAACGGCGTTTCCCCACTTTCAAAATTGACTCGTCTTGATCAAGAGTCAGATGAAACGCGGGATCAGCAATTTTCTCACCATCAATGGACACGGCACCCTGTCGAATCAGACGCCTGGCTTCCCCCCCCGACTTCGCCATTCCATTGTCCGCAATCAACTTTGCCAGCGGTACGTCCTTATCCGTGAGAATAATCTCCGGCATATCATCCGGCACCCCTCTCTGGGCAAATACCTGTTCAAAATGAGCTTTTGCGTCATTGGCAGCATCTTCATCATAAAAATCCCGGATAATCATCTCCGCAAGCATGGATTTCACTTCTTTGGGGTGGCGCGCCCCCGACTCCATTTCGCTTTTTATCTGCCGGATTTCCTTCATCTGCATATCGGTAACCAGTTCAAAGTACCGAAACATCAATTCATCCGAAATGGACATTACCTTACCGTAAATTTCCCGGGCAGGCTCGGTGACACCAATATAATTCCCGAGAGATTTACTCATCTTCTCTACGCCGTCGGTCCCTTCGAGAAGAGGCAGCGTCATCACCACCTGCGGTTCCAAGCCATGTTCCCGCATCAAATCCCGTCCCACCAGTAAATTAAAGGTCTGATCGGTTCCACCCAGTTCCACATCACACTGCAGCGCCACCGAATCATAGCCCTGACACAGGGGATACAAAAGCTCATGCAGGCCGATGGGAAGCCCCTTTTCCAGGCGGTTGGCAAAATCATCCCGTTCCAGAATCCGGGCTACCGTATATTTCCCCGCCAGACGAATAAACCCGTCACTTCCCAGTTTTCCCAGCCAGCGGCTGTTGAAATCAATAATCGTTTTATCCGGATCCAATATTTTGAACACCTGCTCTTTATAGGTTTCCGCATTCTGTAAAACCTCTTCCCGGGTCAGCTGAGGCCGGGTTTTTTTCTTGCCGGTGGGATCCCCGATCATCCCGGTAAAATCTCCGATCAGAAACACGACCTCATGTCCCAGATCCTGAAAATGCTTCATCTTTCGAATTACCACCGTATGCCCCAGATGAAGATCCGGTGCAGACGGATCAAATCCCACCTTAACCCGAAGGGTCTTTCCGCTTTCCAGTTTCTTTTTCAAATCATCCCGCTGAATACAATCCACCGTTCCTTTGGTCAGATAATCCAGTTGCTCTTCAATCGACAGATTTTTCAAATCCATACTTTTCCTCTCTCATCTTTCTTCAATCCACACCTTCCCGCCGCTTAATTTCACCCGGCCTTCCGCCAGTAAATTCAACGCCTTCGGGTACAAATGGCATTCCAATTCAAATACCCTGGCCGCCACATCCTCCGGAGAATCACCGGAAAAAACCGGTACGCATTTCTGGAGGAAAATCGGCCCCTCATCATAAACCGGCGATACAAAATGAACGGTACATCCGGTTACCTTCACACCGCTTTCCACCACCGCCCGGTGTACCTTCATTCCATAAAATCCTTTTCCGCAGAAAGCCGGGATGAGGGCCGGATGAATATTCAGCACATACCCATCAAAACCCTCCGGCATAAAATATAACTTCATAAAGCCTGCCAGAACAATCACATCCGGCTGATACGGCAGAACAAACTCATTAATCTGCCGGGACAACTCCCGATGATTCCGTTCATCGCTGACAAAAACCGGATATCCATAGGCGCCTGCTTTTTCCGCACCCATTGCCCGGCTTGAACTGGCGGCAACCGCCACAATCTCCGCATTCAGCCTGCCGGTTTCAATCTCCCGGTGGAAATTATCCAATGTCCGGCCACTACCCGACAGCAGCACCGCCACTTTCAGTTTTCCGCCAACCACGCTCTCCCCCCTCACAAAAGCCGAACCGTTCCGTCACCCGGCACCGCATGCCCCAACAGAACCGGCTTTTCCCCGACAGCATCTGTAAAAGCATTCCGCTTTTCCGGTGACACGATGGCAACCATCCCGATTCCCATATTAAATACCCGGTATGCCTCTTCGGCCTCAACCTTTCCGCCCTTTACAAGAAAGTCAAAAACCGGTAAAACCGGGACATTTTGCAATTGGATCTCCACAGATACCGTTTTCGGTAAAATTCTGGGGATATTGTCCAGAAAACCGCCGCCGGTGATATGGGCAAGCCCCTTTACAAGATTTCTCTCCAATGCCGGAAACAGAACAGGCCGATAAGAACGGTGAATCTTCAAAAATTCCTCTCCCACCGTACAGCCCAATTCATCCACAAAAGAGTCAATACTCAGTTTCATTTCATCAAACACAATTTTTCGTGCCAGAGAATAACCGTTGGTATGAAGACCGGAAGACGGGAATCCCCACACTTCATCACCGGGAATAATATTTTTACCGGTAAGAAGATTTTTTTTATCCACAATGCCTGTAATGAAACCGGCAATATCGTACTCCCCCTCTCCGTAAAACCCCGGCATCTCCGCCATCTCTCCGCCAATCAGAGAAAACCCGTTTTCCCGGCAGCCGTTTGCCAATCCGGAAACCACCGCTTCCACCGTACCGGCAGCCAGTTTCCCTGTCCCGATATAATCAAGGAAATAAAGCGGCAACGCCCCCTGAACCAGAATATCATTCACACAATGATTCACCAGGCACTGCCCCACCGTATCGTGAATACCGGTCATAAAAGCAATTTTCAACTTCGTACCGACACCATCCGAACTGGAAACCAGAATCGGATTTTCATACCCCCGGGGCAATTGATACATCGCCCCGAAAGAACCGAGTCCGGTCACCACATTCGGTGTAAAGGTGGATGTCGCCAGTTTTTTGATTGCGGAAATCGCCCGATCCTGCTCATCAATATTAACCCCGGCATCCCGGTATTTTGAACCTCCCATACCGCCTCCTTCGCTGATTTTTCAATTATCCTACATTTCCTTCATTTTTACCACAAGACGGGAAAAAGGGGCTTAGAACAAAAACAGTCTCTGTGGGACTCTATAAGGACACCTCAAACAGAATAGAAAGAAAACAGGGATCTTCCTTCTTTCCCCCTGTCCGATCAAGAAAAATTTCCGATGATTGAGCACCCCAACCTGAATACCATGGTCAGGCGGCTGCCGAACCCAACAAAATCACAGCAATTAACTTAGAATTTAACATATTAAAACCAGAATCTTATTCAAAAATCAAATGGATATACAATAATACACATGTCAGTCCCCTACAAAAAATACTTCGTGGCAACTTCCTCTGCATTTCCCCGATTCTCCCCGCCCGGGTGATTTTTCCAATTTCATCCCACTGTCAACATCAAGCACTTTCACAACCTTCCCCCCGTCTGATCATGTTCCAGTTGCCGAACACGTCCGGGGTCCAGACCGGAATACTGCTTAAACACCTTTCGAAAAACATGTATATTTTGATACCCCACCATTTCAGCCACCTGCCACACTTTATAATCGGTCTCACGATTACCGAGTAAATCAAAAGCACGTTTTATCCGTTCGGAAGTAATCATCTCCGACAGGGTGTAACCAAAAAAGCGGTGACAACAGCGGGATAAATAACTGCGGGAAACAGAAAGGCTGTCTGCAAGGATTTCGGTGTTCAGCGCTTTCAACTGGTCAAGTGTACAATTTTTCAAATAATTCCTGGTTCGAACCGCAAGTTTTGTGTTTGAATCCTTCTGGGACAGACATGATAAGATGACCTTCCGAAAACGAATACATTTTTCCATTACCCCTTTCCCCGCATTAATATTATGAATAATCGCAAGGCAATGACAGTCAAACTCATGTTCAGAAAGATCCATTTTCTCCAGAATCTTCATCCCCAGGCGAAACAAAATCGAAGAAAGAGCAGAAGAATCGTAATCCGTGGACTCAAGAATCCGATTAATCAGCAATTCGAGTTCAAACTGGAAAAACTCCAACCCATGACCATGATAAACGGAGACAAGATGCCCCGCCACAGTCTGAACCAGAGTATTTCCCATACTGTTCATTGCTTACATCCTTTCTTCACAGACAATTTTCAGAAGATTTATTTCCATCTTTGAACTTATTGCCGATTAACAACTCAAAAGGGTTCCATTCGGCAAAACCCCTTTCCCTGTTTGGAAAAAGCGAAATCACCTTCGGAAAACATGGAGCACAAAATCCGAATCACAAAGAGCCAATCGTCCGTCAGTCAAGACCGATCCGCACAAGACAGGAAATGGATTTCGAATAACTTTTTGAGTTTTGAAATCAGCACTCACAATAATCGTATAATTATTTAACTTAAAAATTGTTGAAATCGGGCCACTGCATGCCGTAACAAGATATATTGAGCCGTCACAATAAAATGAGGACCAGAACATTGATCGCGCATGAAACCCGCCGGAACCATTCGCATGGACTCCCGCCTTATCATCAAAATGAAAATTTGTCCCGGTTTCACCGACAAGCTGTCCGCCACGGTCATATTTCTGTATCAGATTTACATAATTATAACTCACATATAAGTTTTCTTCCTTATCCAGTGAAAGGGTACAAATTTTATTAAAATACATGAGCATCTTGTATTTGTTATCCAGTGCGCCGAATGAATACATATAATCCCCATTTGTACTATAACGATGAATGATTTTCCCGTTCGAGGACATATATCCGACAAGCAGGTCTCCCGATCGGGTAATACAGAAATCCGACGGTGTTCCGCTCAACTTGAAATCATATAGATGAGTGCCGTTTTTTCTGTCAAAAACCAGTATTCTCTGTGTTTTTTCATCCGCAACAAAAACCTTATCCCGAAAACATCCTCCGGCAATGGGCATCATAAATTCTCCGGGACCCTGCCCCTCCCGGCCAATTGTCCGGAGAAATTTTCCTTTCCTGTTAAACACCTGAACCCGATGGTTCCCCTGATCAACCACATAAATATTGGCATCTTCATCTGAAAAGACATTCGACACCCCATAGAACATCTCATGATCAGTCTCATTTTTGCCCAACTCATAAACTTCGGTTCCCCAGAATTTTGCATTTTTGGTGGAAGTCCGGGCAAAACTTATCAGAGCAAATACAGTCAATCCGATACATACCGTCAATGTCAAAAAAATCCATAAAGTTACCTGTTTCTTTGTCATCTAAGCCTCCCCTCCAATTGTTTTGTTGTCTTCGATTCTGTATAAAGCTCAATCTTTATCTGATGCAAAAGACGAAAAATTTTCTGTTGCATCCTCTGCACGGAACTCCTGCTCAGATCAGAACTGCACACCGCAAAATGGGTGGCATCCACCCCCACCTGATGATAGGCCGGATCAACATCAACCCATCCGTTTCTCCCGAAAACCTGAACCCACATGTGATACGAAAATCTTCCATCATCGTAAATTAACCCCGCAACAACCCGGGAAGGAATCCCGAGTGCTCTTAAAAGCGTAACAAGAAGAATCGAATATTCGGTACAGTCTCCCCTGTCAAGATTCAGGCTCTCACTGCCCGAAACAATTCCCACATGTGGTTTTTCCGTAGAGCCTGATCGGGAAAAGTGATCCGTAACAAGGTCAATTAAAGACCGGACAATATACAAAACCGGGCGTTTTCTTTTCTGCGATAAAGACCGGACAAAAGATTTGATCTTAAGATTATCCGAATCCGCAAATGCCGTTGAAACCAAAAAGTTTTTTACCGATGACAAATTCAAATCAAAGCTGTAAACCTGTAATTGCTCTTCGGCATTTTGTGTCTTGTGAATCATAATTTGAAGCCCGTTATCGGATTCATTCCGAATTGTCTGGCGGGAAAAACGCCCGGCTTCACTAAAAACATCCCGGACATCATGCCCCAGCACTTTCAGCCATAACACAGGCACTTGTCTCGGATTCCGTATGTGTTCGACACACAAATTATCAAAAGTATCTGCGCTCCCGATAAGATTTGGGAAATATGGAAGCCAATCAACGCTGATTCTGTTCATATATACGTCCGGGTATTCAATCCGCTTGCACAAACCATCATGATTCACCCAGGCAATAAAACGATATGTAAATGAAGGTACTTTGTATCTTCCCCTTACCACGAACGGTCGAATTGAATTTGGAAAATTCTCATCTTCTGTTATCTCATCAACTCTCATTTCAGCCAAACTTCCGGACCAGGCATCAAAAACCGTGAAAGTTTCCGGAAGTGGAATCTTTTTATGCTGCTGACTTCGGTCCGCAATAAAACTCCATATCGACCACGGGGAAAATACCTTTCTTTTACTCCTTAACCGGGCTGATTTCCCTGATGTTCCCCTCACCTCACAAAAACATTCAGACTTAAAAGTCACATTCATGGCGTCTTTCAAAACATTTTTAACCCGCTCCCGGACAACGAGAGAAACAGGAGTGCATTCAAGAGATTCGCGGTAACTGATACTACGGTGAATCGGCAAAATTTTTAATGAAGCTTCCGAGACCAGGCTTACATCCATTTTTGTATTCACGACCTTCCTTTGCAGAATTGAACCTGTGGTGAACCGCACCACAGTTTCCTGACTGATTACTTTCCCGTTAATAACGACCAGACAGGTGTCAAGGTTCAATATTTTTTTGTATGGTGTAAATAAAAAACAGGCCAAAGCGAACAGGGACAGGAAAAGAAATGCTTTGAAAGACCGGTCACACAAGCTTTGCCATCGGCTCTTCAACCTTGAACTTCTCCTCAAAAAAACGCCTGTAATATGGAACCGATTCATATAATTGCCCGTGCGTTCCAATGGCAATCAAATTGCCGTCATCCAACATAAGGATCTTATCAGCCTTCTGAATGGTATATAAACGATGGGCTATTGTTATGGTTGTCCTGCCGGAAATCAATACATCGATGGCCCGCTTCAGGGCCTCTTCTGTTTCATAATCCATATGAGCAGTCGCTTCGTCCAGGATGATAAGCGGCGGATCTATCACCATAACCCGTGCAATTGAAATCAATTGTTTTTGCCCCCCTGACAGCTTGGACCCCAAAACCCCCACCTCGGTATCCAAATTTATCGAAAGACTGCGCATCAAAGAACCCAGGCCCGAAGGTTCAATAATGGATTCAACCGCCTCTTTGGTTACATCGGACCGGCCCAATCTTACATTTTCCAAAATAGAACCTTTGAACAGAAAAGTATCCTGAGACACATACCCGATCTGTTTTCGAAGCGTCCTTTTTGGAATTTCCGTCAACGGCAAATCATCAATAAAGATGTCCCCGGACGTTGGTTCATAGAGCCTTGGAATCATTGAGATAAGGGTAGATTTGCCCGCACCGGTCTTGCCGACAATCGCCACATTTTCCCCGGGCAGAATTTCAAAACTCATATTCTTGATTATGTTGTTTCCTTCCGAATATGAAAATGAAACATTCTCGAACCGAACCCTTCCCTGTATTTGAATCCGGCTTTTTTGATTCTCACCGTCATCACCGGCAAATTCATTTGGCAAACTCATAATTTCAAAAATCCTTTCGATTGCAGAAATGGAATTCTGCACATTCCCGTACAGCCCGGAAAAATTGCCCAGAGGACTATACAAATATGCGAGAAAACCATTAAACGCCATGAGCTTTCCGATGGTAAGACTCCCCCCCATAATTTCGATAATGCCATAGCCAAGAACAATTAAACTGCCGATCCCTCCGACAAGGCCGCTGGCACTGCCGTTGAGAGAATTCAGAACTGCCATCCATATATTATCTTTCTTTGCTTTCTCGAAAAGTTTCACCGCTCTCCGGTGAACATCCGGTTCGGAAGAAAATATTTTGATCGCAAAAGCACCCAGCAAACTCTCACCTATCAACTCCCCGATTTGTGCGGCATTCTCCTGAATTTTTCTCGAATGAATTCTAACCTTCAACCCGAATGCATCTCCTACCAGCAAATAAACAGGAAGAACAGCAAGGGAAACAAGTGCCATTTTCCAATGAATATAAAACAGGGCCGCCACCCCGAACATGAACGTCAATAAACTTGACAGCGCAGAAAGAAGGCTGTCCGCGAATACACCCTGGGTCTGATAAACATCATTTGAGATACGCGAAAGAAGATAACCGGTGTCATTCGCCTTAAAAAAAGAAACAGGCTGGTTCAATGTGTGTTCAAATAATCCAAGCCGAAGTTTCATCATCATATCTTCTCTGTATTTGGTCATGACGTATTTGTTGATAATGTTTGTAACTGATTTTAACACCAACAAAAACAATATCCCGGCACTGACAATCAACACCAGATTCTTACTTTTTTGAGGCAAAACCGAATCAACCAGATATTCGGTCAGAAAAGGGCCCGGAATCTGCAGCAACGAAGCAAACAACACGCCCGCTGCACCCCAGTAAGCATATTTCCAATAAGGCCGGAATGTGGCAAAAAATCTTCTAATTAATCTCCAATCAATCCGTTTGCGTTTAGAGGCGGAAAAAGAATCTCTTTTCAGGTCGGTCATCAAATCCCTCCGTCGGAAGCATAATTCGGTGTTCGGGCAGAGTTTAACCCCAGCGTTGTACTGGTCCACATGCGCTCGATTTGCTCCAGTTTCAAATAGTTGCAATATACATTCTTCTCTTTTCCGAAATGGCCGAACATGTTGTAATTCATCGCGAGACACCCTCCGCCACATAAAAATTTAAAGTCACAGTTCCTGCATTGTTCTATATCAGTGACAGAAAAATTCTTTAACTCCTCAATAATTTTAGAATGTTGCAAAACGTACTGTAATCCATGATCCCGAATATTTCCGCACAGCAGTTCCGGCTTATGCAGCGTATGGCAGGGGAATACACCGCCATCCGGCCCGATACTCACTTCCCCGTTTGCCACACCGCAGCTAAAACGAAATGCGGCGGACTTAAAGGCGACTCCGATCTTATCTTTGAACACAGATCGAACCCTTTTTTGTTCTGATATCAGCTCCTTCGAGCCTGGAAGCATTTCCCTGAGTTCATCATCACTGCCAAGAGTCGGTGTATACAAGGCCGGCGTATAATAATCAGCCTCCAATTCACCCAATGCATACCGCCATGTTTCCACCATTGAGGAGACATTGTGCTTACAGATAACAGAGTTCACACGTACAACAATATTCTTCTCTTTCATTTTTTCTATAGCATGCACCGTATGAGTGTACGTCCCTTTTCCCCTCCACTTCTCATGCAGTTCCGGATCCTTTGAATCCAGACTAACCGTTACAATATCAAAAGCATCTCGCATCTTCTCAACATCCGTTTTTTCAACCAGCTGGCCATTGGTAATCAGCTCTGTGCCAATGCCGCTTCTGCGCGCATATATCGCAACATCCACAGTCAGAGGGTTAAGTAACGGCTCTCCCCCCGTAAATATAATTTTCTTAATTCCCATTTGAAACATCTCATCAACAAGACGTGCATATTCTTCAAATGAAAGATAATCCAACGATTTAGTGTTATAGTTTGCCCGATCCGACTCGTTATAACAGTATTTACATTTCAAATTACATTTGTATTCCATGAGCAGATACACTTCCGTTGGAACTTGCTGGCAAAAAAATGGAAAATCGGTATTCTTATATTCACCGGCATGAAGAAATCCTGCAATGATAAGATAAGAAAGGAAATCCAGTATCCGCTGTCGAAACTCTTCCCGTTCAGGAAACTCATACGGAAAGTTTTCTGCCAAATGGTCTGTCAGCATTTCCAGAGTATTAAACTTTTGTAACGCCTTCACAATTTTCAAACCGTCCCCATTCACCCTCACCCATGTAACATTCGCAGGATCATAGAGTAAATACCATTCAGCCCTTTTAAAAGTATAATATTTGGGAGGCAAACTGAATTCCTGATTCGGTTTCAGAGTCGATTTCAACTCTTGTAACGGGAGTGCCGTTTCCGTGTGTGTCATTGTCCTTCTCCAATTTCGACGGTATTCTTCTCTTGAACTGATTTGCAAGCGGAATTCCACATCAGTTCAAGAATCAGATGTTTACTCATTCTACAAATATCAGAATCGGTTTTTTTCAAATCACCTGTTAATCCGTGATGTACCGCCCGGCATCCTCCGCTGCAGAGATATTTAAAGTCACAATCTTTACAGACATCAAAAGAATCAACCGATAACCTTCTGATTCCTTTAAACTTTGTTGAGGTGTCCAGAATGACTTTCAGTGGTAATTGAGTTACATTTCCACCACAAAATTCTTCACCCAAGAGAGATTGGCACGGAAATACATCTCCATTCGCTCCCACTGCAATTTCACCATTACACATTCCACAAAGAGGTGAAATACCCATACTTCTGAAACTACAGTTTGAGCTGTTTATCGCGGATCGAATCTCTGCATATCTGGTATAGAGCTTTCTGACTTTTTCTCTCTCCTTCTCATCTTCCGGTATGTATAACTGGGCCAAAAACGAACAACCCATTTCCTCTCGAAAAAAGCGTTGTGTTTCCATCACAGAATCAATATTGTGCTCATAAACAACACCCAGAACCGAGGTACTTACTTTATGTTCGAGAAGAAGCCGGAGGCCTCGCATTGCTCTTTCAAAACTGCCAACCCCTCTCATCAAATCATTCAGCTCCGGCAAATGGCTGTCTATGCTCACGGAAACCTGGTGGAATGATGCTGAAACCAAAGGTGCATTCTGCTTTGAAATCAGGGTCCCGTTTGTAATCAGACTGTTGTATAAACCAATGGACTTCGAGAAATCTGCAATTCTGAAAAGAGCTTTGTTTAACAAAGGTTCACCACCGGTAAACACAATCTGTTTCACACCAATGGACTTTGCTTCTTCAATAAGGCTTATGTACTCACTCTCCGCCAACTCCCGGAATGATGACTGACGCATACACTGGTCACGTTCATTAAAGTTATAGCAATATTTACAAGTTAAGTTACATTGATACGTCATATGAAGGTAGAGAATATCCGGATACGACTCATTCGCGATCATCCGGCGGGGAGTTCGCTGTACATACATCCCCCGGCTCAGGTAGCCGACATTCACCATGTTTTCGACAAACGCCACTACAGCATTACCATCAATCCCAAATTCATCCGAAATCTTCTCGATAGCCTGATCCAACTCCGGTGTTTTCTCCAACTGGCGAATGATCAGATATCCTGCCTCGTTTAGCTTCACCCATTTGATATTTTGAGGATCATACAACAAATACCATTCATCTTTGCGAAAAATCCTTTGAGAAGGCGGAACAATATATTTCACTGATTACTCCCTCGAAGCAATTTAAAAATGAAAAGTGCCCACAGGGAATGTTTCTTCGCATCCGCCAAGGCTTTTAACTGCAAAAGCGCAAACAACAAAACTTCCACGATATGGGCACTCATCATGGGTTATGGAATACTATGCCATAGACTCCTTCGGCAGGTGAAACCCGTCGCCGGCAAGCCCGCCGCATTCGCAAGTCCCTGTTCCAGCCCCCTGAAACCAGCCACAGGAACAGCCCGGTTTTTGCTTCATCAAGTCAACATCTTCCGGAATAAATGCCATTGGATTCAGCATACTAACCTCCAGTTGCCAAACTATGCACTCTCAAGTTTGCTTTTTTTCAGAATTATTATCTCCGAGATCTTTATCTCCTTACAGGGTAATCGGATGAATGTCAGGTGGGAAACCTCCGCCATCTGACCAGCCACAAAGGCAATCCCCTACACCGGTTCCTTCCAGCCAGCCACAACTGCATTTATCCTTTTTCTCAAGCTGAAAATTTACTGATTCATCCGGAATAAAAGCTAACGGTTTCAACATACATCACTCCAAATTTCAATTCTAAGTGCATAATCGCACTTATTTAGTAGATTCATCCTGGGGCAACCCCCCTCCACTTCCCCAGCCACACTGACAATGTCCGGTTCCGAAACCGGAAAACCAACCACAAGCACATTTGTCCATTTTTTCCAGACTATCCTCCGGAATAAATGCCATTGGATTTAACAATTTTTCCTCCTTGAATTTACTGAGTTCTACTTAGTTTCGACCTCATCGGTTCCTCTTCCGTGGACCCACGCACATTGACAACCATTGTGCCCGCCGCCCTCTAACCAGCCGCAGCTGCATACCGTGTTCTTTTCCAGAACATCTTCAGGCACAAACGCCATAGGGTTTAACATCATTTCACCTCCTTTCCGTGATTTTTTTACAATCCGAGATTGTAACCTCAATGTACTTAAGAAAAGAACGATTAACAAGACTCCATTTTGTGTCATATTCCGGCTTAAAAGTAAAAATTTATGTACTTTTAATTCTTGATGTTACAATTTTTTTTGATTTGTCAAGTATCTTTTTTGTGATATTTTTTTACATGGGCCAATGCATGGGGACAGGATTCGAAGCCTTTCAGCAATGCCGCCAACCCCACATTGAATGGGAAACATTCCCTGCTACAGCCCCGAAATGCAGCCTAAAATGATTTTTATCAATATTCGCCTGACATTTTTTATATAAATACACATTTTACTGCTTATTAAAGAAAAAAATGATGCAATCCAAAGCAGAACAGGTCCGATCCATCACGAATCGGACCCAAAACACACCGGTTTGATGATTATAAGCAGAACTGAATTGCAAGAAAATTCAGAGGTACTATCCTGAGCAGGCTCCAAAATGAAACCGACAGGTTTTATAAGGTATGTAGTTTATCTTTGTGTAAATAAAAAAGAAAGGCACAAATAAATTATATCCGATGACATTCTGCCACCGCCGGCTGTTTTAAAAACCAGCATCCGCATTTACAATCACAGTATCCCCGCTTTGATTTTATCAGCCATCATCCCCCGTTTGGCAGGCCGGCACCGGGAGGGCTTCTGCCCTCCCGGAAAAATCTTAATCAGAACAATTCCCAACCGGTTGAGCTGTGCCGAACCCTTTTCAAAAGCCCGGTACTGAAAATCACCAGAGCATACTCCCGTTCACCGGAGGTATCATTATCATCAATATCTCCCTGGTGCATCACTAAAATGGCCGAAGCATTTCCGACACCGTTGATGAATCCGGTCTGCTCAATTGTCAGATTCACTGAGCCGGCTGAAAGAAAAGGAATATTGTCGGTTGACCCGTCTCCATCCACATCCAGGCCGGTAACCGCCGTATCCCCCTCCCGCGTACTGCTGCGAAGCACCGTGTACTTCTCAAAATGATAATTCTGATCCCCTGCCTGCCGCCCGGGGTCTACATTGCTTTTACTGAATACAATCCGGTCCAGTACTGTTCCGTTTCGGGTAAATGTAATGCTCCGGCTCCCGGCATTGTAGGCCACAGAAATTTCACCATTTTGAATGATGGCCTGACTTCTTGCGGCAACAAAACCGTCGTAAAGATCGGACAAGCCCTGTTTCACCCGGGTCGCCCGCATGGCGGTGCGGTAAGAAAATGCCGCAACCCCCATTACAATGGCAAGAATGGCAATAACCACAAGGATTTCTATCAGCGAATATCCCTTTTCCGGTTTGACTCTCATCATTTCGTATACCATCCGCCGCTCTTTCCGAGGGTCTGTGCATTCACATCCTGGCTGGCGGAACCGGTGCCAAGGCCTTCACCCTGAGCATTGACCACACGAACCGGGCCGCTGGGCGTATTGAGCCAGATATCACCGGCTTCACTTTCAAAGGGGCTTCCCGGCTTCCCTTCACCCACCAGATTGGCGCCGTTATTATCTCCTTCCTCATCGGCAATAAACATGGACGCGAGGCCGAAAATATACAGGTTTGACTCACCAAGAGAACAATAGTTCCCCACCTGCGGATATCGGTAAGTCAGATAAAGTGTTGTGGTATATGCAAGCTGATTCAGAGTATACCCGGTAATAATCGGACTGGTAAAAAGGGTTTCCCGAACCGGCAGCTGGTAAAAATAACCTTTGTCATCCGGCCCCATTACATCATCCCGGCTGACGACGGTATTGACACCGTTGGCAGCTTCAAAAGCGTTCATGTCCACCATATCCGAAGGGGTATACACCGGTGCCGGATGCTGATCATAGCCGGCATCGTCTTTCACCGTATAGAGCACAGAATCATCCACCACATTTCCCCCGGCTTCAGAGCCCATCTCCCCGGTGGAAATCCAGACCACACCGCTGGAATCCAGCAGCAGTGCCGGGGTATCAAAAATAGTAGTATCGTACATAGACTGAAATATTTTATCCAGATGACTGTTGCCAAGAGAATCAATACCATTCATATCCGGCACATAACGCCACAATCCGCCTTTTGTATCTCCGAAATATACCGCGTATACAGTATTGTCGGAACCGATCAGCGCCCCCGGTGAACACATAATGCTGCGACCGGAAGAAATTGATTTGCCATCCAATTTTTCACCGTTACTTAAATCCACCGCGTATAAAGTACGGCCGGTGCCGCCATATCCCGCATATCCGGAAGCAAAATATCCTACAAACTTATCTTTGTCATAGCGGGTATAAGACGGAGTAGACCAGGTTTCGCCCATATCACTGAAATCTCCGCCGGAAGCGGTAGACCAGAGGTACAAGTCATTTCCATTGTCAATTGTATATGCCAGATTGATCCGAGAGGGATTGTCCATGGCATCATCCGGCGTCACGGAATCATTGCCCGGGTAAAAATCGTCGTTGAATCCGCTGATGGCCGGGTCGGTCACATTCAGCGTGGTGTACGAATTTCCGCCGCCGCCCTCTCCAATGGTCAGAATCGTCATCCAGTGGCCCTGGCTGTCCTTAATGTCAGTGTAACGGGGAGATGAAGCAAGATAATAATAGTGCGGCTTCCGCCCCAGCGGGTCCGTACTTGCACCCTTCGGGTCAGGCTGCCCGGACTTATCCCCTGTCAGTTTGTATTCATTGAAGATATTCATCAGCCTCGGAAACAGATCATAGGGGATAAAGGCCCAGAGCTCATCTCCGGTATGGGCATCCAGACAGTGGAGCATTCCGTCGTTTGCTCCGATGTAAATAACTTTTTCCCGGTCTTTATGGGCATTCACAAAGGTATTGTAGGTGTCATCAGGGTAATGGGAATCCGGTGCCCCGATAATTGCCGGGGTGGAATAGGTGGAATCTCCCATGGTCTTAGTCTGAAGAAAGTCAATAAACTCCACTGTCTCCGCATCAGTCTGAATACCGGTCCGCCCCTTTACAAAACTGATCAACTGAGAGGAGGGGTAATAACGGTGTTTTCTGTGGTCATAGGCATACTGATTCAGATAAACAACCGAGCTGCCATTCGTTGCGGAACTTGGAGTTACAATGCAGCGGAAAGATTCCCGGAAAGGCACCTTGGATGCGCTGCTGCCTACATAATTATTTTCCGTAGGATCCGCCTTCAGATAAACCTTGATATGATCAATACGCTCGTCAATGGTTCCCCGGCGGTCCACCGGTTCCGATGCCAGTGGCTGCCCCTGATCATCCCGCAGTGTTTCTTTCCAGTCAGACACATCCCAGATAGGCCGGTACTGTGCGTTCCCGAGCAGGGTGCCGTCCGGTTTCAAAATTCCATATGCACGGAGATGACCTTTAAATCCATCTCCATTGGAATAGGTAAAAAAGCTCTGAATAATGGCATCTTCCACATGATCCTGCCAGACAAGATAAGGGCTGCCGTTGCTGTCCTTCTTATTTTGAAGGTCGGGATTCAATTTTACCGGAATTACCTGCGTCTCTCCGGTAAAGGTTTGAGTACTGGCATGGGCCACCGCATCTTTGAACACCTGGAGAAGTGAATCCGCATCATCCGGCATATAAGCCTGATTCCCCGGCTTGTTCGGATTTCCATCCGTATGGCCGGCAGCGGCATATGCGTTTAATGTATTAGAGTTTGTCCCCATTGCGAAACCGATAATATAAGACGGAGTGGGGATAAAATCATCACTGTCAATAACACCGTCTCCGTTCAGATCTTTGTTGACGGTATGCATCCGATAGATATCGGCAATTTTTCCGGTAACATACGATCTGCCACAGGGCCCCAGTGTGCAGTACCCGTCTGTCAGATAAATCACAGAATAATTCCGGCATTCCCCGGATGGGTCTCCATTGATAATTGGCCCGAGGTCAGTGAGAATGTCCCGAAATGTGCCGCCGATGGGAGTCCAGGTGTACGCAAAAATATCTTTTGGCCTTGGATTCGCATAGTGGCTCCACTCCCCGGCATTGTTATGATTGACACTCATATCCACCCAGTCCAGAATGTCGGCCCGGTTGTCCATAGTTGCCATGGGATCGGAGGGAAAATTTTCCAGTATCTGCGCCCCGTCATAGGTTGCAGTCCTGCTGCCGGAGTAGCTGTAAATATTGTGGCTGGTATGGTCGGGAAGGCGCTGATTTCCCCTGTACTGCCAAACTGTTTTATAGCAGCCAAACGCAAATCTCGCGTTTTTCGCCCGGCGGAACACGTCCTGAAGCACGGATTTCAAAACCGTAAATTTTGACAGTACCGGGTTCATTCCCAGTTTAATTGCCCGGACATAGAGCTTGTCCGAACCATGGTGGGTAATAATGAGACGCCAGGTACCATTTTTTTCAAGCCCCCGAAAGTATTTTTCACTGTCCGGAACCGTATCATCATTAATATTCGCACCGCCAAGTGCCATGCGAAAGCATTTGTGATAAAGCGTATATTTCACATGATCCAACCACTTGGTGTTCTTGGAATTTTTATTGTAGTAGGTAACCCCGCTTAAAGTCTGGTTGTACTTTCCCTGGATAATATCCAGAATCTGTACCTGGCGGCCGGATGGATCTTCCAATATCATGGAAGTAACATGCGACAACGCGTCAATTCCATCTCCGATATCATCAAACATGATATCAAGAGACACAAAGCTCACCTTCCCCGTAGCAGTAATGGGCAATGAAAAGGTCTTGGTTTTATTCCCACTGAGGTTTGCGGCACTCTTCATGGCGCCGAACTTTTTCAAAGCGTATTCTGTCGGCTCATTGTATGCCCACATGGACCCGAAATTACTGGTATAGTTGTATGCTGCCCGGCTCCTATACAAATAAACACCGCTGAGGCCGGGATACACATGAGAAAGACTGTTAAATGTATAGATACTATGGTTATTTGTGTCCTGGTTCATGGAACCGGAGTTATCCACCACCACCAGAATGTTCGGCGGTACATCCCGCTTAAAAACGTCCATAGGGTCATAAATTTTTTCCCCCGCCCGGACACTTGCCGCTAAACTCAAAATCAAAAACAGAAAAAACAATTTTGTTTCTTTTCTCATACTGTCCTCCTTTCCTCAGTTCCCATATCCGATGGGAGCAGTTCCCCCGGATATGTTGGAGCGTGTGCCACCTGCGGCACCGCCCTTCTGGGACGGGTTCCGGCCGCCACCACTGGTCTGTCCGACCCGGATCAATACCCGAACCAGCCGGGATGCCACAATCTGTGTCCCCTGGCGGATAATGCCTCTGGATTCCACAAAAACGGCATTGTCTTGATTCTGCGAAAAATCAATGGTAGGCATTGAATCGCAGGTCCCGGCGCCTCCGTTATTCAATTCGCGGCAATTGAGCATAATTCCGTTCATCTGCTGAATCCGGGCGTCGCTTCCCGCCGTAGTATTTGCCAGAATATTTTTTATCTTCTGAACATTCAAGTAGCCATTCTGGAGATAATCTCCCGACAAGGGTTTATTGCAAACCAGATCATTATCAATAATGCGTACATACCATTCTCCGGTCAGAGACTGCCCACCCGGAAGGGTAATGGCCATTGTCCCTTTATACTGAGGATAATTGGCATAATACGCCCCATAAAGCCCGCTGTTGGACGTAATCTGACTGTACAGGTTAAAGTTCGGATCATACAGCGTGGTTTTGTTCGACGGATCACAGAAAAGCTGCGCAGTCACTGTCCCGAAACTCAAAATCTGGCTTCTCACTTTTTCAAACCCCGCTTCCGCCACATTGAAGGCATTTTGCTGGAGTTTGTAGTTGGAGCTCACCCTGGACCCCACACGGGAAGAATTCAGAAGCGACATGGCAATCACCGCACTGATTAACAAAATCAGAATCGTTGTAATCAATACCGCGCCGCCTTTTTCACTGTTTATTTTCATTTTTCACCTCTTTCCCCTATCAATTCAACCGGTTGCGAAGTTGAACCGTAAATGAATAGATTCGGCGTCTTACGTTTGTCGGCGCCCCGGCGTACGTTACCCCGTCATTCGGATCAATATCCGGCCGGGAAACATTGCTGACAAACCGCTCCGCTTTAGGTGAGCGGACCAGAAGATAACAGCGCAGTACCAGTGCCTGCTTAATATCCGGTGTATTACTTGTGGCATTGTAATTCCAGCTCCAGGTATCCACAATATTGTCTCCGTTAGTGTCGTAGCCAATCTGAACCTGAAAATCTTCCACGTTATCCAGAAGCGGCAATGCTGGCGGATTGCCGGAAGCCCCCGGATTTAGTAAATCAAATGCCCCGTCCGCCATCCGAAGCACTCCGTTGGTATCCACAAAAAAAGTAAAAGTGCTCATGGCGCTCTGGTCAATCATGATCGCCCGGCCGCCCGTATAATTGGCGCCCAGGCCTCCGGAATCGTTATAGATAGAAAGCCCCGGTGAAAAATTCACTTTTGTTGTTCCGCCCCCTGCCGCTACATCCGTTGCCTGTGTAATTTCTACTAATCTATACTGTGTTGTCCCCGGATTCCAGACAAGAAGCAGATTCCCAACAGAAGTATTCTGATTTGAATTCGGGTTTGTATCCACCGGATTCGGCCTCTCCAGCCTGAGATTTGCTGCGGAGCCATTATAACTGTTGATAATCATCACATCCCCGATATTTCCGTACATCCGCACCTGCAGAGCATCCGTTCCGTTCAGATAGCTTGTGGAACTGATGGTGGCCGCATTGTCTAAAAACGCAATGGGCGGAATGGGAACATCTTTTGACACCCCGCTTCCGGCGTTGGCAAGTTTTTCTGTCATAAAACTGACCACCGCCTTGGCATTGAACTGCATTTCACTGATTTGCTGCTGGGAGGAAAATACATTGATGGAACTCATAAAGGCAGAGTAAATCCCTGCCATAATCAGGCCGCCCACCACCACTGCGATGAGGAGTTCCACCAGGCTGAAGCCTTTTGTTCTCTGTCTGTTCATGTACGCCTCCTCACGGTGTGATAATCGCATCGGACGATACCATTCGGTTTGCCCCGGTTCTTGCCTCGGTCCACCTCACTTCCACATGAACCACACTGGGGTTCCCGGTTCCCGGATTTGCCGGTGTACATGTCCAGGTCCGATTGAAAATGAAATTTGCCGCATCCGGCGGATTCTGGTAATCACCTGAAGTCCGTCCCAACATATCCAGCGGCCCGTCATTGCCGTTCACCAACCCCGCAGATCCCACGGCATGGAGATCTTCCAGTTTCTGCTCCACCAGTGAAGTGGCGGCGGTAAAATTGTAGTTACTCTGGGTGGATCGGATTGAAACCAGCTGCGCCCCTGCCAGTGCAATCAGGCCGATGGAAAAAATCGTGGCCGCAATCAGAACTTCAATCAGTGAAAACCCATTTTCCTTTTCCATATCCCCTCCTTCGAATTTTTTGTTCACTTAATTATTTATGCAAAAAACATACCGGTTTTTTCGGGGAATTTTCAAAGCATTTAGGTAAGTTTTACCCATAGTTTCACTGTTTTTTGACAGAAAAGCAAAGCCTTCGTGGATAGTGAATCGAGAATGGTGAATAGCGGAAAGAGAGTGGAAAATTTTTCTCCATTTGTTAACTGTCCACCATTCACTATCCACTATCCACTATCCACTATTCACCATGCACTATTCATTTTCTTGAGTCGGATTCAAGATAGTGGCAGCCGATGCTGCGGGAATTACGGCCGGCGGCAAAGGCAATAATCCGGGCAACGGTAACCATATTTCGAAGCTCCAGAAGCGGGGCGGAAAGGCGGTTCAGACGGTAAAAGCTGTCAATCGAAGCAGAAAGCTGGGATAAATCCTGTTTTGCCCGATCCAGTCTGGACCGGTTTCGGATAATGCCCACATAATTCCACATGGTGGTTTTCAATTGACGGACATCGTTCCGGATCAGAACCGGATCGGCACTCTCCCCCGAAGGCATTTCCCACCGGGGAATGAAGCGCACCCGCTCCTCCTGAATTTTTTCAGAAAGTACAACAATCTTCCGGGCAGCCTCCCGTCCCCAGACCAGGCCTTCAAGGAGAGATGTGGATGCAAGGCGGTTGGCCCCATGGAGGCCGGTACAGGCACACTCTCCGATTGCGTAAAGCCCGGGAACAGCAGTAGCCCCGGCCATATCGGTTTTGATTCCTCCGCAAAAGTAATGGGCAGCGGGCACTACCGGAACCGGATCCGATGGAACTTGAATTCCCCGCTGCCGACAGGTTTCGGTAATATTGGGAAAACGTGCGGCAAAATCCATCTTCTTTTGAATACCGGACAGGTCAAGATACATGCTGGGGACATTTTCTTCCAGCATTTTTGTAAAAATCGCCCGGGCCACCACATCCCTCGGCGCAAGATCACCATCGGGATGAAATGCCCCCATAAAAGGCTGCCCCTTCCGGTCCACCAGCACCGCGCCTTCGCCCCGGACAGATTCGGAAATCAAAAAACGTTCGTTGCTGTCCGGCAGATAAAGGGTCGTGGGATGAAACTGAACAAACTCGCCGTTGATTACCGGAACTCCCGCCCGGTACGCCATAGCAATTCCATCTCCGGTGGCACCGTCCGGATTGGTGGAATGAAGGTAAACGGCACCGGCCCCGCCGGTGGCAAGGACGGTGGCACCCGCCGGCATCCGTTCCACTTTCCCGGTTTTCATATCCAGTACATACGCCCCGAAACACCGGGGATTCCGGTAACGCTCCAGCGGGTCAAGGGAATGATGGGTATTGGTAATCAAATCCACAGCCATGGCATTTGTCCGAAGCTCAATTCCGGAATGAGCAGCTGCAGCCCGTAACAGTGAAAGTTCAATTTTCCGGCCGGTAATATCATCCGCGTGGTAAATTCGCCTCAAACTGTGGGCCGCCTCGGCTGTACAATCCGGCTCTCCCCCCTTCAAACTGAACGGCACCCCCATTTTTTCCAACAGATACTCCCGGGTCATGCGGGGGCCTTTTTCGGCAAGCTGCCGGACAGCCTTCGGATTGCAGAGCCCGGCACCGGCCGCGAGGATATCCGCTTCAAGGCCCCCGGGCGTATCCCCTTCACACTGGCCGATAATCCCTCCCTGAGCAAAGTAGGTATTGGAAATATGAGGTTCGGAAGTTTTCGTTATCATCAGCACACGGAGGCCGGCATCCGCCAGATGCAGTGCCGCGCTGCACCCCGCAATTCCGGAACCGATTATCAGCACATCAGAATCCATTGGAAACCTTCCTCCCTCCGGTGTTTCCAGTTGATTCTACTCCCCCGGGCCGGTGCAGTCCAGAAAGATATGGGTATCTCCCGTTTTGATACGGGTTCCGAAAAGAACAAGCTAACAACCGCATCACAAACAACGTATACATTCTCATCCGCAGACGCTTCAAAAAACAAAAGGCCTGCCGATGGCGGCAGGCCTTTTCCAACGAATCATCGAATTGTGGAATTTACTTCGACTTGACGTTAATGGCGATTTTTTTAGGCTTGGTTTCTTCCCGTTTGGGCAGTGTCAGTTCAAGAATACCATTTTTGAAATTCGCATTGATTTTAGCTACTTCCACAGTATTCGGCAACTGGAACGAGCGATAGAACGAGCCGTACTGCCGTTCAATCCGATGGTAATTCTCCCGCTTTTCCTCATTCTCAAACTTTCTTTCGCCCCGGATGGTCAGGGTGTTGTTTTCAACGCTGACATCAATGTCCTTCTCCGTCATACCCGGCAGATCCGCCTTAATCTCAATGGCGTTCTCGGACTCGTAAACGTCAACCGCCGGAGCCCAGGAGCCGGTAATTTCATTGTCCGCGTTGAAACCGGTCATCTCTTCAAACATCTTATTCAGCCTGTCAGAAAGAGTCATCATTTCACGAATTGGATTGTACTTGGTAATTGCCATGTCTTCGTCCTCCTTCCTCTTTTTTTACACTGACAATATAGTCCGAAATCTATTCTTGTCAAGAAATCTGCAAAATTTTTTTTAGATTTTTTTATATAAACTCGTAATATCTTGAAAAATATGCGGATTTCAAAGAAAAAAACAGGTGGATACCATGTTTACCCGGTATAATAATGAAAAGTACCGGAGGGGGATTATGATTTTTTGTCTGCTCACCGGGGCGACGAGGGGAATCGGCCGGGCAATTGCCCTGGAACTGGAAAATTGTTTCGGAAAAAATCTATGCGCCCTTCTCATTTCCCGGAATGCTGAAAAGCTGCAGTTTGTGGGGAACCGGCTCAGCGGAGATGTCCGCTTACTGGCCGCAGACCTTTCCATGCCCGGCCCGGCAGGCAGGAAAACAGCTTCATTGCTTTCGGATTTGAATCCGGCAGATTTCGAACAGCTGATTTTGATCAACAATGCCGGGGTACTGCCGCCGGTGGGGGAAACCGGTACACTGAATATGGAAGAACTGGAAGAGAATATCCGGATAAACCTGACCGCCCCGCTGATTCTCTCCGATGTTTTTCTTCACTGGGCCGGCACTGCTCCCCGGCAGAAATTAATTATCAATATTTCTTCCGGAGCCGGAAGGTTTCCCATTGTATCCTGGGGTGCCTACTGTGCCTCAAAAGCGGGGCTGGATATGTTTTCAAGGGTAATGGCAAAAGAAGAGCATCCCGGCCTTCAAGTAATATCAGTGGCACCCGGTATTGTCGAAACCGATATGCAAAAGAAAATCCGGGGATTTTCTTCCACTCAATTTCCCCTTGTGGCGGATTTTACCGCCTACCATAATTCAGGCACACTGAAATCCCCCCGGCAGGCCGCCGCAGAAATCATGGAAATAATCAAACACCCGCAGACATTTGAAACCATCACCTCACTGTAAACAACAAAACTCGGACTCCGGAATCAAAGCTCAGAAATTCAAATCGAACCGCTGGCCGAATTCGGGAATTGTCACTTTCCAGTGAAACTGCTTCCGGATTTTTTCCGCCAGCGACCGGGAGGCTTCCGGTTCGCCGTGCACAATGAAGACACGCTCCGGCGGCCGGTTAAACCCCATGAGCCAGGCCAGAATCTCTTCGTAATCGGCGTGGCCGGAATAGCCGGTAATGGTTTCGATAGCGGCCTGAACCGGTACCTGGCGGCCATGAATTTTTACTGTAGGCTTGCCTTCAAGGATGGTCCGGCCACGGGTACCCCTGGCCTGATACCCGATAAACAACACAGTGTTCCGGCTGTTCGGAAGCCGGTGTTCCAGATGATGAAGAATCCGGCCGCCGGTGGCCATGCCGCTGGAAGACACGATAATCCCCGGCCCTTTTTCATTGTTAATGGATTTGGACTCTTCACGGGTACGGCAGACCCGGAGATTTTTGGGTTGAAACAGTTCTTTGTGTTCCAGTGCCAGGCGCCGGTTTTTCAGGTTCAGATCCGGAATGTGCTGGCCGAACACCTCGGTTGTCGCAATTCCCATGGGAGAATCAACATACACCGGAAGAACCGGTATCCGCCCTTCTTCTTCCAGCCTCCGAAGGGTGTAGAGAAAAGTCTGGGTCCGGCCCACGGCGAAAGCCGGAACCACCAGTATTCCGCCCCGGTCAATACTTTCCGTCACCACCCGGACCAAATCATCATCTGAAGGATTGGGCCCGTGGCGGCGGTCTCCGTAGGTAGATTCCAGAATCAGATAATCCACGTTATAAATCTGGGTGGGGTCCCGAAGTACCGGCCGGTCGGGACGGCCCAGGTCACCGGAAAACAGAATTTTCCTGGCCTCATCGTTGTGGCCCCGTTTGATATCCACAAAAGAAGAACCGAGAATATGCCCGGCATCCCGGAATTTGACCCGGGTAATGTCATCCAGCCGGATTTCATCCCCATAGTGAACCGTATGGAATCGGGAAAGTGCCCCTTCTGCATCCGCAGTGGTATAGAGGGGCAGTGCCGGAGAATGACGGGTAAATTTCTTTTTATTGGCCCATTTTGCATCTTCTTCCTGAATATGGGCACTGTCTTTCAGCAGAATTTCGCAGAGCTCTCCGGTGGCATGGGTGGCATAGATTTTTCCCTTGAACCCCTCCCGCTGCAGCTTGGGCAGATAACCGGAGTGATCCAGATGGGCATGGGTCAGAAAAACACTGTCAATCATCCCCGCCGGAACCGGAAACTTTTCCCAGTTTTTCAGCCGGTTTTCCTTTGGCCCCTGAAAAAGTCCGCAGTCAATGAGAATCTGTTTGCCGCCAATGTCCAGCAGATGCCGGGATCCGGTCACTGTTCCTGTTGCACCATAAAATGTAATGGCAGTCATTTTGCCCCCTTTTTCGGCTTTGATTGCCGGTGTTGGTTATAAAAAATCCCGTTTCCCTCAATCATAATGAAAACTGGACCCCCCGAGAAATTCCCGGAGTATGGATGTCGGCGGAATAAAACGGGAAGAAAGCGGTTTAAAATAAGAAAGGAATTTCAGCAGCCGTTTCACTTCCGCGAACTCCGGCTGATTCTGAAATACCGCTTTCAACAGCGGTTCGGCATGTTCCTTTAACACTGCCAGTTCATAGAGAAGTGCCGAATTGAACATAATATCCGCATTCTCCTGGTAGGGGAAAATATTCTTTTCCTCTCCCCGGCGCACCGACGGCCAGCGGCGAAGGGTTTTCAACGCGCTGTACCCTCTGTATTTGTAATCCCGGACAATCCGCCGGATCAGACGGTTATCCGTGGTGGGAATCCGGTTCTGGCCGTCCACTGAAATCTGCGTCAATGCCGACACATACACTTTGTAGGTCAAGTTGGAATCAATTTCCGGAATCAACCGGGGATTCAGACCGTGAATCCCTTCGATTATAATGACATGGCCGTCGGAAAGGCGGAGAGTCCTGCCATCCGGTATGGATTTCCCCTGCTGAAAATCATAGCGGGGAAGCTGAACTTCCTTCCCTGCCAGCAAATCATTGAGATTCCGGTTAAAAAGTTTGATATCAAGCGCTTCCAGCGCCTCAAAGTCGTAATCACCGTTTTCATCTTTCGGCGTCTTCTCCCGATCCACAAAATAATTATCCAGAGAAATGGCAACCGGTTTCATCTCTGCTACTTTCAACTGCACTCTCAGGCGTTTTGAAAAGGTAGTTTTTCCGGAAGACGAGGGGCCGGAAATCAGTACGATACGGATTCTGTCCCGCTCCCGGCTGATTCGGTCCGCAATCTGAGCAACCTTTTTTTCCTGAAGCGCTTCGGCAATGCGGATAATTTCCTGCCCGTGATCCGCTTTTTTCATCTCCGCATTGAGATTGCAGACATAACCGAGATTCAGAATTTCCGCCCACTGTTTGTGTTCCTGAAAAATCTCAAACATTTTTTCCTGGGGAACCACATCCTCCAATTTTTCAGGATCAGACGGGCGGGGAAACCGGAGAAGCATCCCTTCATAGTACGGAACCAGATCAAAAACCTTCAACATCCCGGTGGCAGGAACCAGATAACCGTAAAAATAACCGATAGTGTCATCCAAATAATATACGGAGGTGTAAAGCTCCACCCGGTCTTTGAACAGCTGCGCCTTTTCCTCCATACCCGCCATGTGAAACAGCTCCACCGCTTTTTCCGTTTCCATTTCCACCCGGCGGAAAGGCATATTGTTTTGAACAAGGGTTCTCATCCGTTCCCGGAGACGGGAAACCGTGTCCCGATCCGGCTTTCCCGACATCCCTTCAATTTCACAGTAAAATCCCTTTGACACCGAATGTTCAATGGTCAGAAACGCATTGGGAAATAAATCTCTCACCGCCTTATGAAGAACAAAACACAGGGACCGGACCACCATCCGCATCCCGTCCGGATGGGTAATGTCAATAAATCTCACCCGTTTGGGTTTAACAATATTGTAATCCAGTTCTTTCAGTTCATTGTTGACCATTGCCCCGACAATGGGGAATCGGGTTTGAATGTTCAACTTCTCCGCGATTTCGGTAAGCGAAGTCCCCAGCTCCCACTGTTTCTTTTCTCCTGTGTTTTCGCAGTGAATTTCAATTAATCTTCTCATGTGCCTCCTCCCCGAATCTGCCTGCTGTTGAAATTATCAGATAAATCGGCCCATAAGTCCAGCGAAAGGAGAACATCACCTGCCTTCTGTGCCGCAGAGACAAACACTGTGTAAACTTTCATTCCCTCAATAAAAAGAAAATATAAATGGCAAATTATTATACGCGTGTTATTATTTAAACACCAACAACAGGAGGATTCAAATGAAATTGTTTGTTATGTTTGTCTGCGCATTGCTGGCAAGCGGGCTAATGGCACAGAACATAGAATACAGCGGAAAATGCCCCGCTTCGATTTACCTGGAAAACAGACAGTTCGGACGAAATATCAATCTGAAGGTGCTGCCGGACAACAGCAAACTGGTTTTGCTTGCCGGCTTGTTGCGGCAAAACGGGAAAATTGCCGATGCGGAAAAGGGGCCCTGGCTGTCGGATCTGATATTTCTTTCTCCCGATGGGAAAAAGGCAGCAGAGCGGCAGTTTCCGGGACTGGCCACCGTAAATAAACTCGCCCCGGAAAAAGGTGGTGCCGGATATTACCTTGTCAGTGAAAACCGCACCGGGAAAGCAGATGATTCTTCTCGCCGGCTCATTGTTTTTGACGCCGGAGGCAATCAGGTATTTGAGATACCGGACTTGAAAGGCCGGCTTGCCGTCCCGGCTGTTGCGGGAGACGGCATTATGATTGGCGGTACCGAAGACGGGTACAGCCGGAACATTACCTTAATTCGGCTGGCCCCGCCCCGGGGCGAAAAAGCAGACAGAATTTTTTCTGTGAAGGCTGCCCTTCTATTTAAAGATAATGTTCCTTCCGGGTTTGTTTATCTCGGCGGCCCGAATCTGGATTACATTGTGTCAATGGGCGCAAGCGTCTGGCGGAAATCCGGTAAAACACGGGTTCGGCACTGGAAAATCCGGAATGTGGGAGACGAAATTACCAATATTTCAATGTCCGGCCGGACGGTTTTGAAAATCAGCACGGTTTCCCGAATAATTTTTGTAAATATTGAAACCGGCCGCAGACTGGCATCTCTTTTCGCAAATGACCCGGCATTAAAACAATACCGCATCGGAAACTGGGATACGGCAAATTACAAAAACGGCAAGGTGGTGATTGCCGCAAGCAACGGGGAAACACGATATCTCCTGACGATGCGGCCCGCTGCGCAGGGCAACGCCACCATCGCCGGGGTGACGAAAGAAGCGGTGCACTCCAGTGTTTCCCTGCCATTTGCAAAAGGCAGTTTTCTGTCCCGGAAGATGGGCAAAACAACGGGAAAATACAAATTTTACGGGCTGAAAGTGGACGGGGGGAAATTTATTCTCTTTTCATACTGAATTTTCCGCACAGGGAAGGGAACAAAGCCCCCTCCCTGTGCGGGGTTGCACCCGAACAATCATATCCGACGAATCAAAAAGAAAAATACAGCTTCACTCTTCCGGAAGATGGGCGAATTCGCGATATTTCATATAAACTTTCGGGTCATCCATCGGCGCCTTCACAACGGAAACCGCAGCGATTTTCCCGTGAATTTTCTTCAGTATCGGGTAATAGCGTTCTTTCTGATAGGGTTTCAGGTCTCCAAGCGGAAGTGCAAGCAAGTCTTCACCGAGGAGGCTGTTGTCTGCGGCATACTGACGGACACGGAGGGTCAGAACACTGAGCCCCTCATCCGAATTCCGGTTTTCCACCGAAATTTCCATATTTACGGCAACGGGATTCCCGGCATCATCAGACTTGACATTGAACCCGAGAAGTTCGACCCGGTAACCGGAACGGTAGCGTTTTGCCCGTTCCAGCGGGCTCAAAGATGAGCAGGCTGCCACAGCGCCAATCAGAATAATCATCACAATCAGTTTGCGAAACATACTCCCTCCTGTTTTGGAAAAACATGGTATCCGTATTTATTGTACACTATTGACGGGTTTATGGTTCTGACATATCTTATTGCTGCAGTGGCAAAACGTAGAAATCCGGAGGTGGAAATGACGGCAAAAAAGAAAAAATTCAAATCGGAAGTCAGCCAGCTGATGAATATCCTGGCCCATTCCCTTTACAAAGACCGGGAAATTTTTCTCCGGGAACTGGTATCCAACAGTATTGACGCATTGAATAAAGTCAGAATTCGGGAATTATCGGAAGGGGAACTTAAAGACCGCGGCAGCGAACTGAAAATTGAAATTGAGGCGGACGAAAAGAACCGGATACTGATTGTCCGGGATACCGGAATCGGAATGAATGAAAAAGAACTGGTTCAAAACATCGGAACCATCGCCCATTCCGGTTCAAAAGCCTTTCTGGAAAAACTGGGAGACAGCGATGATGCGAAAGAGCTGATCGGGCAATTCGGTGTCGGCTTTTACTCTGTTTTCATGGTCGCGGAGCAGGTAACGGTAACCAGCCGCTCCGCCGACCCGGACGAGAAAGCGGCCATGTGGATGTCAGACGGCCGGGACAGTTTTGAAACCGAAGTACTCTCCGAAGACCGGCCAAGGGGAACCGAAGTAAAACTCCGGATGCGGGAAGACGCGGCGGAATTCCTGAAACCGGAACGGTTGAAAGCAATTGTACGCCGGTATTCCGCCTTTTCCCCGTTTCCCATCTCAATTAACGGAGAAAAGGTGGAACAGGAAAAACCCCTGTGGCAGATACAGCCGGCGCAGGTCAAAAAAGAACAGTATCAATCTTTCTACCGCTACCTCACCCACGGCGATACGGAACCGTTAAGCTGGCTCCATATCCACTCCGACGCGCCGGTGGATTTGAAAGCCATGCTGTTTATCCCCTCTTTTTCCATGCTGAAACTGGGGTTTGAAGACGAAGGCGGCGTACGGCTCTACTGCCGGAAAGTATTGATCGAAGACAAAACAGAGGATTTACTGCCGGGCTGGCTGCGGTTTCTCCGGGGTGTCGTAGACTCGGAGGATGTGGAGCTGAATGTGGCAAGGGAAACCATACAAAACAATCCGGTGATTCGTAAAATCCGCGCCACACTGGTTTCCCGGGTGGTAAAACACCTTTCGAAGCTCCTGAAAAAAGAAAGAGATACATTCGAAAAAATATTCGACGAATTCGGCATATACCTGAAAGAAGGGATTGTCCGGGAAGACCCGGAAAAAGACCGGCTGGCATCTTTGATGCTGTTTTATCCGGACGGGGAAGAAAAACGCATCACCTTCGACGAATATCTTGAAAAAACGCCGGAAAAGGGGAAAATTTACTACCTTACCGGCGGTGAGAAGAAACTGCTTGAAAAAAGCCCCCACCTTGAACATTTCAGGAAAAAAGGAATTCCGGTTCTGCTGCTTCCGGCTCCGGTGGATGAATTTGTGGTCACACACCTTCAAAAATACAAAGACGCAGAACTGACATTGATTACCCGGGAAGATGCGGTCCTGGATTCGAAAGAAAAATCGCAGGAAAAGAAAGAAGAAGACGCTTTTCTCGTAAAAATGAACCAGATTCTGAAAGGCCGGGCGGAAGAAGTCCGTTACTCGGACCGGCTGGTGGACAGCCCCTACTGCGTTGTTTCGCCCAAAGACGGGCTGAGCAGCTCCATGGAACAGATGATGCGGGCGATGAACCGGGAATTCCAGCCGGGAAAACGAATTCTGGAACTGAACCCGGAACATCCGCTGATTCAGTCGGTACGGGAAATCGTTACCTCCGGAAAAAATGGGGAACTGGCAACACTAATGGCAAACCAGCTTCTGGACAATGCCCTGCTGCTGGACAACCAGGCCCCGGATGTCAATGAAATGGTAGAAAGAATCAACCGCCTTATTGAAAATGCCGCGGCAAAAAAAGAAAATTGACCTTTTTCCCGTACAAAGGGATGGCACAGGATTTGCAACACTCTTTCATTGGAAAATAAAATGACGGGAGGTCAGCAATGAAAAAGCTATTGTTAATCGGACTCGCCATTCTGATGGCAGTGCCGCTTACCGCAGCCCAGGTAAAAAAACCGTCAGTGGATGATTTTGCTGCCGGACGAATACGCTTTGTGCAGGGTTCCGATGCGACGTTCACCTTTAACCGGAAAAACTATTCCCCGGGGCTGGACTACCTCGTGCTGCTGGGAGCCACATTTGAAACCCACGACAGCCGGCTGGAGCTGGTTACACTGAACCAAAACCTGTACTGGTTCAATAAAAACACAAACTTTTACTTCGAATCCATCAGCCCGAAAGGCGAAACCACGAAGATGTTTCTCGGGAAAGGTGCCTTTGTCGTTGAAACCCGGCGCCCTTTCACCATGATCTGCGGCGCAGGCTCGGTGTTCTTCCCCGCTCATGGCCGTTATCTTGTAATGAAAAACGCTTTCGGCAAAGACAAAGTCTATTTGACAACACTGAAAGGAGATCGCCCTCTGATCGTAAAAAAGGCCACCATATTCAGTCGAATCAAGCAGGAAAAGAAATCATGCCCCGGATTGACAAAATGGGTCGCCATCCGGGAAGCGGACTGGAAAAAAACCATTGCCCGCACCAACATCTTTTCCCACGTGGACAAAATGCCGCCTTACATCGCCTACACCGGCGCGGACGGAAAAACCCATTGGGAAAAAGTAAATTCCGTCCACCCGATTTACAGAATGGAAGGAATGCTGGCAGACAACTGGTTCCTCTACGATGCAACATTCATGAACGCCATGGGGCTCTGGAGCCCGTACACCATCGGAATGGACGAATTTCAAATGGCACTTTACTTCGCCAGTAACCGCTGGAACTCAGTTCGCTGGGCATGGAACGTTGAAAACGGCTGGCACGCTCAGTGGTACTGGGATCCCCTCGCCGGCTTCGGAGCACAATATCAATATGCCTTCATGGGGAACAACAATCTTGCCGAATTTTTCGGGCTGGATTATGATTATCTGATGCAACTGGCAGGATACAATTGGCGTTCTTACCATTACTATGACCGGGGATATGCCGCCGGATCACAAAACCGGAACGACTCCCAGCGCTTCTGGCAGCGTTATGGGAAAACACCGGTGGTGGTGGGAAACCGCCAGAACAGACAAAGACGGGTATCCCGCTCCAACCCGTGGACGCAGGCACTTGCAGGGAGCAGAATCGTACGCGCACCGCGATGGATTACCCGGGATACAACAGAATGGCTGCGCAGACGGGTGGACCGCAGCATTCGCAGCGAACGGCAGGCACGGCGCCTGAACACCAGCAACCGGCTGATTGCCCGGGCCAGCATGGCTGTCCGAAACCGGCAGCAGGTGGGAAGAATCACACGGATGCCGCGCACTTCAAACCGTCATTTTATTTCATCGGAACGTACCTACTTCCCCCATGTCCCCACAGTGGCAACAACCATGCCGCTTCCGGTGACAACGCGGAAAACACGCACATCCCGTCATTAAACCGACAGAAACAGCAAAGTATAAAAAGGGGTGGATTTTCCACCCCTTTTTATTTTTCAATCAGTTTCAAAATCCCGATATATTTGAGATTCCGGTATCTCTGAGCATAATCCAAACCATAACCGATAACAAACGCATCCGGAATATCAAACCCGTTATACGCCACCGGAATTTCCACCAGCCTCCGGGATGCCTTATTCAGAAGTGTACAGATTTTCAGTGTCTTGGGATTCCGGGCACTTAAAACCTTGACCACTTCCCGCAGCGTATAGCCGGTATCAATGATATCTTCGACAATCAACACATTTTTCCCGTTAATATCCTCATCAAGGTCTTTGAGAAAACGGACTTCACCGGAAGACTCCGTATCATTTCCGTAAGAAGTAACACTCATAAAATCCATATGGCAGGGAACCGTAATCTCCCGGGCCAGATCTGCAAGAAAAACAACAGACCCTTTCAGCAACCCGACCAGGATAACGGTTTCCCCGTCAAAATCCCTGCTGATTTCCTGCCCCAGCTCCCGTACCCGGCTGCGAATTTTCGATTCGGAAATCAATTCACGTTCAATTTGTTCAAGCTGTGCCATAGTCACCCCTTTTGAAAGCTCTCCCGCATTCAATGAAAGCAGGCGGCAAAATCATTATGATATGGTTGTAGCATATCCTTAAACATCTGACCACAGGAATTCAACCTTTACCCGGCTGAAACGGAAAAAGCCCGCCATTGTGCAAGCCCCTGCAAAACCCTCACCCCCCACCGGCGCACCTGCGGAAAAAATCGGAATTCAGGCAAAAACAAAGGGGAAAAAGTGAACCCTGCTGTTTCATCCCCGGCCCGGGAATTCGGAAATCAAAATTTCCCATCGTTTAAAACCACAGTAAAAGTACAAAAAATTTTAATGTATCAATCCCGGCAAGCAGACTGTTTGCGGCAAAAAACAAGCGGTTGGAAAGAATGAATGCCTCAATAAAAACAGTCAGGCCGAAAAGGGCATAGGGGAACAGAATAATGGCAAAACATTCCCATCGGGCTATCGGATGAACAAAAAAACCGATTCTGTAAGGTAACAATTTGATTCATCTTTTCCACCCCCCCCTGCGATGGGTTATCCAGATAATTCCGGGATTCCACGGCAGTTTAATGAGATTGTTAAAGATTCTGTTCTCCGTTTCCTTATCAAAAACCACTCCGGCAATTCATCAGAAAAGCCAGGTGATTTTTGCAAATATCTGTTTGTCCTGCTGAAAGTTTATGGGGGCCAGGCTCGCGTCCCGATAGGTGTCATGGCCGTTTGTAATCCCGATATAAACCTTTGAGAAAGCGTTCTTCTGCCAGGTAAAGAGCAGATTAAAATAGTGATACGGCTCATTGAAATCATAATCCTTCATCAACGCGATATCCGAGATGTGGAAGAGTTTTATGTTGATTCTGTCATTCAGGACATAAGTCAACACTGTCTCAACGGAAGCCTGGCGCCTTTCCAGTTTATCGGTAACCCTGTCCCGATAGGTATAATAATTTGAACTCACATCAAGGGAAAAAGCACCCCATTGGGAAGTCACCCCGCCGCCGAAGCTTTTCATATTCACCAATTTGGGATTGTCCCCATAGAGGATGGATTGTCCGCTCTGGGACGACAACCATGGTTGGAACCCGGGGTTCTCTGCCCATAAAATATTGAAATAAATAAAATTTGTATCGTAAACCCTGCCATTATATTCTTCATTATCCGATGAATACGTCCCAGTGAATTGAATACTCCCGGGGAAGTTGGCAAAGAACGAACAAGAAGGGCCCTGGTTAATCATCACAGAATCATAATTATAAGAAACCGAATACCAAATATTTGCGAAAAAACGTTTAATAAAGCTCCTGTCTGTTTTGGGTGAGTACGAATAAGACTGGCCAATATAGTACGTGCGAAAGCCCACACGTCGAAAGAAACCGGCATCATCCCGGAAATCCGGGGATAATTGGGAAAAACCAACTGAACTGTCAATGTACTGATTCCACTTGTAATGCAGATTCAGGCCAAGGCCGTTTCCGGAATCCTTTGTGTCCGCCTCTGTAGTTGTGGAAACCACGCCCTGATAGGTAAGGGTCAGCTTTTTCATCCGCTGTACGCCGTCAATGGAAACCACCCGGTTATAGTCTCCGCCGAAATTGCGCTGGGTCACCATTCCCCCGATGAACGAACCCCGGTTGTCTGTTGTCCAGGTCGCCCGGAAAATATTCCATAACGTGTCCCGGGTGATATTTCCCTCACCGAACCGTTCACCCGGCACATTCTGCTCCAGGGCGGAAATACCGAACAGGCCGAGGCGCCCCTGTTTTGTGGAAAATTTCATCCCGTATTGGGGCTTCACAATGGTGCGGGTGTGCAGCAGCATGAACGGGGTTTTGAATGATTCCATTCCGTCCATAAAGAACGGCCGTTTTTCCGGAAAGAAAATCGGATACCGGTTGTTGATCCGCTGGTAGGTGTCGTCCGCTTCCACCTGGGAAAAATCAGGGTGCAGCGCCGCCTTCCATTTGGTGTGGGGAGAGGGCGAATATTCTATGGTCATGCCGAGGTCTCCCCGTTTGGATGTCCGGGTTACCGCTTCCCCGCTGAAATCGTCCCGGTGATTCAGCCCGGAAACCACAAGGCTCGGAATGAATTTCCACCGTTTTGTTTTTTTACCTTTTCCCGGGTTAATCTCCAACGACAAATAGGCCATGCCGTCTTTGGGGTCATTGGAGTTGCGGTCAATCGGGAGCATGGAATCCGTTTCCGTGTCTGTTCTTGGAATATATCGATTCAAGCTGAACAACCAATTATTACCGGAACCGTTCTTTCCGAAAGAGAGGCTGGAAAAGGGAATCCGGATTTCAGCAATCCATCCGTCTTTCGTGATTCTTGCAGCGTGCTGAAAAACCATGTCATAATCCATGTTTCCACCGTTGGATACATCATATACCCCGTCTCCCACATCATTCATCGGCGTCACATCAACAAAATACATTTGCTTGCCGTTGCCAAAGGTGTCCAGCATAATTTCAATGGATTCAGAACCATATATCTGGTCCCGGCGGTACCGGGTCCGGCGAATTTCTTTCGGGTGGGGGTCAAAGCACCGAACACCGATGACCAGTGCCTTTTTTGTACAGAAAAGGGAAATCTCTGTTTTTCTGGATGGGGCGGTGTTGTCCCCGGGGTCTGTCTGGACAAATTGATTCCAGTGGAATGCCTGCTGATAAGCAGCCTCATTCAGTAAACCGTCAACCTTTATTGTCGTGTCAATAAAGGGAATTTTCCATTGCGGGACCGCTTCTTTTC
>JAADGL010000006.1 GCA_013152385.1 Acidobacteriota bacterium | reverse complement strand
TCCCGGAACCAAACTTGCAATAACTGAAATATTATTGCATATTCATGCTGAACTTGCAATAAGAAACTCTATTGTTGCAGATTCATCCCTCCCGTCTGTTCTTCCCCACCCCTCAGTGCCTCCCGCGGATAGTATCAAGAATTTTTTGCGCATTTGAATTCAGTCCTTCGGAACTGGTGGCCACCTTGATTCAGCGCCGAATTCGGGGGAAGGCGCCGGAGACGTTGCCAATCCCTGTTTTGCTTCCGTCTTTTGGCCTGCGAAGCAGCCGGGGCTGGACTTTCCGGATAAAGGCATACAATTCCACAGCTCCAGGACGGGGAGGGAGTGTGCAGCTCATGTGCACACGCACCGACCAACGGACTGGGACGCGACGGATTGGGTCAGATGTGCGCATTCACGTCTGGAACGAACGAGGAACAGTACATGGGTACGTGACGAGGAGTGGAGGGCGCGAACGCGTGCAGATGGCCTGAGACTTGAGCGTCAATGGAAAAGGAGAGGGTACACATAACATGCACAATTTATCAACAGCTTTTCCGGTTCCTGCTGCTTTGAGGCCCGCGCAAGCGGGACGGCGGCGGAGCCGGGCGGCGATTATGCTTGCATGCATGAAAAGCAGCCCGGCTCTGTTGTCGGTAAGTGGCACACCGTGCCACGGCTCAAAGCAGCTCCCTACCCCGGCGCTTTGCGGCGTCTGCGCTTTTCAGCGGAGCGGTTCGAAGTTGGCGAAGTCGGCTTTGTTGACGAGGACGGCTTCGGTGGTGCGCTTGCCGTGGTCGCCTTCTTTGGAGTGCACGGCGATGATGTGCAGCACTTCGTCCGGCAGCCCCAGCTCACCGGCAAGGATGGCGCCGGAGAAGGGATGGCGCAGCAGTTTGCCGTTGTCGCTTTTCATGAATTGCCCTTCTTCCCGCTTGTATTCCAGCAGTTTGCCCACGTCGTGGAGTATCGCGCCGCTTATCAGGATGTCCATGTTGACGGGGATTTTGTTGCCGTACACGTCTTCAAAGGCTTTTGCCATGTTGATGACGCTTTTGGTGACGCCCCGGACGTGTTCAACCATGTTGACGTTGCAGTCGGAAATCAGCAGGGTGAACGGCATTTCATAGAGGTCAACCGGTTCCCATCCGCCCCGTTCCATTGCCGCTTCAAAGCAGTGATAGGTTTTTTCTTTCAGTCCGCTGTCTTTTATCAGTTCAATTTCAGGAAACATTTCTTTGATTTTGTCTCTCATTTTTTCCTCCCTGTGAAGTTTCAGTCCACGTGACGGTTTTCCGGGCCGACGTAGTGATGGTTTGTCGGGTGTATTTTACGCATGGGTTTCATGGTGGTCTGTTCTTCGTGTATCTGTGCCACCAGCCCCGGCACACGGGCCATGATAAAGAAGGCGTTTGCCAGTTCCGGCGGAAAGTCCAGTTCGCAGAGGATGCCGCCGATGGCGCCGTCCACGTTGATGGGCAGGTTTTTGCCGATTACTTCCGCAATGGCTTTCTGCACCGCTTTCATGGCTTCGATGTAGCGGCCGGAAATGCCGGCTTCTTCTGCGGCGGCCAGCAGTTTTGCCGTTCTGGGGTCTCTGGTATGCACCCGGTGGCCGAAGCCGTGAATGACTTGTTTTTTTTCACGTTTTTCCCGGACCAGTTGAAGGGCGGTTTCTTCAAGGGTCATGTTTTTTTCTTCCGCGGTTTTGACTGTTTCTTTTACAAACCGCATGGCGTTTTCAATGGCGCCGCCGTGAAATTTGTTGATGGCAAGGATACCGGCGGCAATGCAGGCGTTCAGCGGCGCTCCGGTGGATGCCACGGTGCGGGCCGTAAGGGTGGACGGCGGTGTCGCCCCGTGATCCACGCTGGATACCAGCATGATGTCCATAAGCCGTCCGATTTCCGGGGTGGGAAGTTCCCCTTTCAACGCAAGGTAAACAGCGGAGGCAAACGGGATTTTTCCCATGAGCTCGTCGATGGGGTAGCCCCGCAGCTGAATTTTGTTGGGTTCGATTTTGGTGACGGATGTTTCCCAGCTTAAATCATTTTGAGTCATCGCTTTTCTCCTTGTCCCTGGAAAGGTTATTCAATTCATATAATCTCATGTATTTAAGAGCCGTGTAATCGGTTTCGAGCCAGGAAAGTATGAGCCCCGGCGTTCCTTTCAGGAAACGGAACTGAAACAGGTATTTTTTAATAAAATTGTATTTGATATTCAATACAATTTTCCAGAATCCGGCTGATTTTCCGGCTTTGAATTTGTCCGCTGCTTTTAAGAAGGCGTAGCGACGCAGTTTTTCAGCCGCGTCTTCCATGTTTTGATAGGGATAATGGTCGATTGTCCCGGAAATTTTCTGTATTTTTCCGTTTACAGAGAGGTTCTCATGAACGCTGCCGCCTGTCCATTCCGCGAAGTTCCGGTTGTAAAGGCGGGTTTTCCATTCACAGGTCAGAAAGGTGTTGCGGAAGCATTTCCCCATGAAGTGGAGGTTGCGGCGAAAGGCATAGGCACGCACCGGGGACGGATCTTCCTGTTTTTTCAGTTTGATTACCACTTCCCTCAACCCGGCGGACAGCCGTTCGTCGGCATCCAGCACCAGTATCCAGTCGGTTTCGGCCAGCGTGTCGGCAAATCTACGCTGATCCCGGTATCCGGCCCATTGGTGGAATACGACTTCCGCCCCGGATTTTTCGGCGATGGAAACGGTGTTGTCGGTACTGCCGGAGTCTACCACGATGACTTTCCGGCATACCGGAAGAAGGTTTTCAACAACACCGGCGATGTGGTTTTCTTCGTTTTTTGTAATAATGATTCCGGTAATTTCCATAAATTCTTCCCCCTCCGGGCGGAGGTATTGTAACACAGCACTGTGGTATAATCAGCTTTGCAGAAAATATCCGGGAGGAGACATGAAAAAACTGTTTATTCTTCTTATGCTGGGTTTAACACTGCCGCTTCTGGCAGCAGCACCCCACCCTTTTACGTTTAATGATATGATTGCCATGCAGCGCGTGGGTTCAATTGCGGTTTCCCCCAATGGGAAAGATGTTGCGGTTGTCGCCACAAAGTACTCCCTTGAAACCAACCGTGGAAATGCGGATATTTTTCTCATTGACACAGAAAACAACCGTACCCGCCAATTGACCAACAATGACGCGGCGGATTTCAACCCGGTTTTTTCGAAGGACGGAAAAACCCTCTATTTCCTTTCATCAAGAACCGGAACAGTTCAGATTTTTTCTCTGTCCATGAACGGCGGGGAAGCTGTACAGCTCACGCATTTTCCGGTTTCCATCGGAAATCTCAAACTGTCTCCCAAAGGAACATATTTCACGTTTACGGCACAGGTGTATCCCGATACTTCCAGGCTCTGTGAAGTTGCCAAACGGGACAAGGCAAAAGCCGAGAACAAATGTTCCGCCAAGGTATATACCGAACTTTTTGTCCGCCACTGGGACAAGTGGGAAAATGGCAAGTGGGACCATGTGTTTTATATGCCGGTAAAAGGCGGCAGGCCTGTGGATGTAATGGAAGGGCTCAATGGGAACTGTCCGTCGGAGCCCTTCGGCGGGCCGGATGAATTTAACTGGTCACCGGACGAAAAAACCATCGCTTTTACCACAAAAATCGGCCGGGACCGGGCATGGACGACAAATTTTGATGTGTATGCCTACAATCTCGCGTCCAAAAGCCGCACAAATCTGACAGCGGCAAACAAAGCGTGGGATTCTTCTCCTCTTTTTTCACCGGACGGGAAATATCTTTATTATCTCGCAATGAAGATTCCCGGCTATGAATCCGACCGTTTCCGTTTGATGAGGCGTAACCTTAAAACCGGAAAAACCGTGAATCTTACTGAAAAATTCCAGTATTCCCCCTCCGGGCTGGTTTTGTCCCCAAATGGGAAAAATCTATATTTCACCGCGGACAGGGAAGCCCAGATTCGGATTTTTAATATGAATTTCGACACCGGCAGAATCAGCGAGCTGGTTCCCCGTCACACCAATGGGAACCTTGTCCTCAATGGAAAGAATCTTTTCTTTACCCAAAACAGCCTGGTGGCGCCGACAGAGATCTATAAATTCAATCTCACGACTTCACAAACGGAAAAAATCAGCCATTTCAATGATGAACGGGTTAAAAATATCAAGTTCAGCGTTCCGGAAGAGTTCTGGTTTACCGACCGGGACAATGTGCGGGTTCACGGCTGGCTGCTGCGCCCTGTTAATTTCAAGGAAGGGCAGAAGTACCCGCTGGCTTTCTATATCCACGGGGGGCCGCAGGGGTCATGGGAAGATAATTTCCATTACCGCTGGAACCTTGAAATCCTGCCGTCGCAGGGCTATGTGGTTGTTGCCATTGATTTTCGCGGAAGCACCGGCTACGGGGATAAGTTCAAGGAAGCCATTGAGAAGCATTGGGGCGACCGGCCTTTCCATGATTTGATGGACGGGCTGGATTATGTGGTAAACAACTATAAATTTGTGGATAAAAACCGGATGGGCGCATTGGGCGCATCATTCGGCGGATTCATGATTAACTGGATTGCCGGAAACGCGCCCGACAAGTTTGTCTGCCTTATCAACCACGATGGCGATTTCGACCAATTTTCTTCCTATTACAACACCGAAGAACTCTGGTTTCCGGAGTATGAATTCGGCGGTACCCCCTATCAAAACCCGAAACTTTATGAGAAATGGTCTCCTTCCCGCTATGTAAAGAACTGGAAAACTCCGATGCTGGTAATTCACGGCGGCCATGACTACCGGGTTAATCTGGCGGAAGGCCTTTCAACCTTCAATGCCCTCCAGAGACGGGGAATTCCGTCCAAGTTCATCTACTTCCCCGATGAAAGCCACTGGGTGCTGAAACCGGTGAACAGCCAGTTCTGGCATAAATCCGTTATTGACTGGATGAATCGCTGGTGTAAACCGCAGAAATAGCGGAAATCCGGTAATTGAATCATAATGGGGCCGCATAAGCGGCCCTTTTTTATTGCCGCAAAAGGGGATTATTTTTCAGGTATTCTTTCAGGGCGTTCAACGCGCGGGTTGACAGATATTCCCGCCTGGCACGGCGCCCCCCCCGAATCCGTGTTTCCGGTGCCGGAACCATGGCAAAAATCGCGTTGGACGGTTGAAAGTTTCCGCGGGGAACTGATATATGGCGGGACAAACCGCCCAGCATTGTATGTTCGGGAAAAACCGGCTTGTCAACGCCGCTTTCACGCAGCAGAATGGAAACGGCGGCAATCATCCCCGACGCGGCGGATTCCAGATATCCCTCCACCCCGGAAAGCTGGCCGGCAACAAACAGATTTTCATGTTTTTTCATTGAAAAGTCGGAATTCAGCAATTCCGGCGCATTGATGAAGGTGTTCCGGTGCATGCTGCCGTAGCGCTCAAACCGCGCGTTTTCCAGCCCGGGAATCAAACGGAATACCCGGCGCTGCTCTCCCTGTTTCAGATGAGTCTGAAATCCGACAAGGTTGAAGTAGTGCCCTTCCCTGTCCTCTTTTCTCAACTGTACCACGGCATAAAACTCGGCATCTGTTTTCGGATGCCGCAACCCCACCGGTTTCAGCGGGCCGAAACGGAGCGCGTCTGTGTCTCTCCGGGCAATTTCCTCCACCGGCAGACACCCTTCAAACAGTTTTTTATCGTTCTCAAAACCGTGAAGTTCCGCGGTTTCGGCTTCAATCAGTTCCCTGTGAAAGTTGAGGTATGTTTCCCGGCTCATCGGACAGTTCAGGTAGTCTGCCCCCCCCTTCCCATAACGGGACGCCATAAATGTTTTGGATTCATCTATTGAGTCTCTTGAAATAATCGGCGCAATTGCATCATAAAAATTCAGATATCTTTCCCCGGTTATTTTTTTCAGAAAATCGGCCAGCCCGGCAGTTATCAGCGGGCCGGATGAGAGAATGGTGTAAGTTTCCGGCTGGTCCGGTTCAAATTCCGTTATTTCTTTTGAAATAAATTCAATGTTCGGATGCTGCTTGATTTTCCCCGTTAAATAATCCGAAAATTTCACCCGGTCTACCGCAAGGGCGGAACCTGCCGGAATTTTTGTCGCGTCCGCCGCTTCCATCACCGTGGAACCCAGCATCCGCATCTCGGCTTTCAGGAGCCCCACGGCGTTTGCCAGGCTGTCGGAACGAAAAGAGTTGGAACAGACCAGTTCTCCCAACGTGTCGGTTTTGTGCACTTCGGTGTGCTTTTCGGGTTTCATATCAAAAAGGGTGACGGAAAACCCGTGATCAGCCAAAAAAAGGGCGGCCTCACAACCGGCAAGGCCGCCCCCGATAATTTGAATTTGTTTCATTTCCCTTTTTACCGGCTGCCTTCCAGAAACGCTTTCAATTTCCGGCTCCGGGAAGGATGCCGCAGTTTTCTTAAAGCCTTGGATTCAATCTGACGGATACGTTCACGGGTTACCGCGAACATCTGCCCGACTTCTTCCAGTGTATGTTCTCCGTTGGTTACCAGCCCGAAACGCATTTTCAGCACTTTTGCCTCCCGTTCCGGAAGGGATTCCAGCACGTCAAAGACAGATTCCCGGAGATTCTGTTCAATCACAGACTGAACCGGAGAGGTGTTTTTCTTGTCTTCCAGAAAATCTCCAAGATGGCTGTCTTCTTCCTCTCCGATGGGGGTTTCCAGTGAGATGGGATCCTGGGAAATTTTCATGATTTTCCGGATTTTGGAGAGCGGCAGGTCCATTTTTCTGGCAATTTCTTCCGGCGTCGGTTCTCTGCCGAACTCCTGAACCAGCTGGCGGGATACCCGTACGACTTTGTTGATGGTTTCGATCATGTGGACCGGAATACGGATGGTCCGCGCCTGATCCGCGATGGCCCGGGTAATGGCCTGGCGAATCCACCATGTGGCGTAGGTGGAGAATTTATATCCCCGCCGGTACTCAAATTTCTCAACCGCTTTCATCAGGCCGATATTCCCTTCCTGAATCAAGTCGAGAAACTGAAGCCCGCGGTTGGTATATTTTTTGGCGATGGAAACCACAAGGCGGAGGTTGGATTCAATGAGTTCGTCTTTGGCACTTTCGGTTTCATGCTCCCCTTTTTTCAAAAGCAGATAATTCCGTTTGAAGGTTGCCATATCCGTACCGAGGGAATGCATCAATTCACGGGAACGCGCTTCCACCTGTTTCAACTGTTTTACGTATTTGGGCCGCAGTTTGGCAAGGGCCGGACTGTTGATTTTCCCTTCAAGTTTTCCCCGGGTCCGTTCCAGCTCGATCATTTCTTTGTATCGCCGGGTAACCAGGTTGATCATCTGGTTCATGTGATGGAAATTCAGACGGAGTTTCCGGATTTCACGGGAAATTTTTACTTTTTGTTTTGCAATTTTCCGGTTCATCCTGGTTTTTTCTTCTTTATCGGTTAAATCACGGGAAGCATCCAGCATGTCTCTCAATTCCGCTTCCCAGTCCCGGATCGAACGGAAAATCTGCAAGCCGTGTTCCAGCTGTTCAAGGGAACGTTCAGACGTGCCGTCCGCGTCGCTCAAATCCAGAACCTCTTTCAAATGGAAAGGCTTTTCCTCAATTAAATCACCGAGCTGGAGAAGGTAGGGAATCACAATCCGCATTCTGGAAAGCGCTTTCAGCATTGTTTTCATTCCCATTTCAATCTGCTTGGCGTAGAAAATTTCCTGTTCCCTTGTCAACAGCGGAACATTCCCCATCTCTTTGAGATAGAGCCGCACCGGATCATTGGCCCGGTCCATGTCCCCGGGTTCCAGCTGATTTGTCTCCGCCGCTTCTTCCCTGTCCGCCTTTACCTGGCTGCGGGAAGCCATTTCTTTTTCATTGACCTTATCGGGAGAATCTACAATAAAAACTCCCATTGAACCCAGTTCAAGGAAAAGTTCATCAATTTCAGCACCGGAAGTCTGATCTTCGTGGAGCATTTCGTTGATTTCATCAATGAGGAGATATCCTCTTTCTTTTCCTTTATTCTTAATATCCTGATACTTGTCTTTGTTGAGATTGTTCAATACCGGACCTCCCGTGGATCAAGACACAAACATTACTTTTAACACAACGCAGAACCATTGCAAAGATAAAATATAGGCAGTAATTTCTAATTTTCAATTTTTTTTTCACTTTTATCCCCTTTTCTCTGCTAAAATTCACTACATGAAGGGTTTTGCCTGAATTTTTTTTACATGGGGGAAACCCCGGGAGGTCGTTTCTTGGCAGGTTTCAGTTGGTTGCCCTTCCGGATACCCGGAATTATTGACATCATTGATATTGTGGTAATTTCATTTGTAATTTATAAGTTACTGCTGTTAATCCGGGGCACCCGCGCCGTGCAGATGCTCATTGGAATTATCTCCCTGCTGCTCATCAGTTACATTTCAGGGGTCATGGGCCTGATCACCGTGAAAACGATGGTGGATTACACAATCTCTTTTCTGCCGGTTGCCATTATCGTTTTATTCCAGAATGAAATTCGTAAAATCCTCGCCAAAATGGGAACCAACCCGATTCTGCAGTTCAATGCCCCTACCCGGGGAGAAGCGGGAATTGAACAGATTGTTAAAGCTGCAGAAATTCTTTCCCGTCAACGGAAAGGCGCGCTGATTATCATTCAGCAGATTCAGGGCCTCGGCCATCACATCGAAACCGGCATCGCCATGGATGCCAGAATCAGTTATGATTTGCTGATTAATATCTTTGAACCCAAAACACCGCTCCACGACGGCGCAGTTATTATTATTGAAGACCGTATCGCGGCTGCGGGCTGCCTGCTGCCGCTTTCCGGAAACCCCAACCTGCCGCCGCACTTCGGGACCCGTCACCGTGCAGGCGTGGGGATAACGGAAGAAACCGACTGTGTTTCCGTGATTGTCTCCGAGGAAACCGGCAAAATTTCCTTTGCCAAAAACGGAATGATTATGCATTACAAAGACACGTCACTGGAGGGAATGACACGGCACCTTGAAGGCCTTTTGAAAATGGATCAGAAAAACGCCTCAAAATCCAGAATTCTGAACCTGATTCACCGGCTGAAACCCCGGCCGACAGGAGAAAAAGATGTCTAATTCCAAATCTTCCAAACTCTGGCTTAGAATTATCTCTCTGATACTGGGGTTCGCGCTCTGGGCCTATATCAGCGGCTCCAGGGAAATTAAACTGGTAACAAAAGCATTCACCGTCCCCATCTATTTCGAGAATATCACCGACAATGTGATTTTGATGGAAGATGTATTTTATGAAGTGAATGTTCAGTTAAGGGGAGCGGAAAAAAGCATCCGAAAACTCGATACAAAAGACCTCTACGTTTCCATTGATCTGAAAAACAAAGCTTTCGGCGTTCATTCCATCCCATTGACAGAAAGAATGATTCACCGGCCCAAAGGAATTGATGTGGTGGGAATCACTCCCAACACCGTGCAGTTCAGAATTGAAAGAAAGTTAAGAAAACAGCTGCCGGTCAAACCTACAATCGTCGGAAACCCGGCGGATGGATTTGAGATAAGGAAGGTTGAAGCCTCCCCTCCCGCCCTCGAACTGGAAGGCCCGGCATCCGAATTCCAGAAACGGGATTACCTGACAACAGAGCCCATTGATGTGACGGGAAAATCGGCATCCTTCACCGCCAAAAGCTTTGTGGTGCTGAAATCGGACTACCTGAAGGTCACAAAAGACTCCAGCGTTCGCGTGACCGTTATTATCGGTGAAGAAACCAGGACAAAGGTATTCAGAGGCATTAAAGTCACATTGGTGAACCAGCAGAAAAAGACCTGGGTAAATCCTACGCGAATCAATGTAATTGCCACCGGCCCGCTTTCTGCCGTTAAAAAATTAAAACGAAGAAATTTTCATATTGTTGTGGACTGCACCGGCCTTTCGTCGAGAAAAGAAGATTATGTAATTCCACCGAGAATTGAGTACCGCTCGGCAGATAAACAGCTTCTGAATAAGGTTGAATTGAAAACATCGCCTGAAATGGTCAACGTAAGGGTTTTCTGAATGGCGGGCAGACTCTTTGGAACCGATGGGATCAGGGGGAAAAGCGGTAAATTCCCCATTCTTCCGGAACTGGCATTCAAAGCCGGAATTGCATTTGCGGCGCATCATCCCGGGAAACGAATTCTCATCGCGATGGATACCCGTGAGTCTGGCCCCGCCCTGGCCGGAGCGGTCTATGCCGGATTGTCAGTGGGCGGCGCAAATCCGGTTCACGGAGGGATTCTCCCCACACCGGTTCTGGCCTGTTCCGTTTCGAATATGGACTTTTCCGGCGGTGTGATGATCACAGCTTCTCACAATCCATACACCGATAACGGATTGAAATTCTTTGCCGGAGACGGCAGGAAGATTTCCCCGAAACTGGAAAATGACCTTGAAAAGGAAATTCTCAATGAAAATATTGTTCAGAACATAAACAAAGTCTCTCCCCCGCCAAATCACAACTCTTTGTCAGGAGAAACACTGCTGAATCACTATCTGGAACACCTGCACCCCTTATTTCCTCCCCGAACCGCCGACATGTGGATTCCGATGGACTGTGCAAACGGCGCCGGCGCGGAACTCCTTCACTTTGTCAACCGGAGTCTCGGAGCCCCGATTGAACTTTTAAATGCATGGCCAAACGGGCAGAACATCAATTTAAACTGCGGAGCCGCACAGCCGGACAAAATGAAAGCAAATTCCGCCGCCTTGGATGGTGACGGAGACCGCATCCTGTTCAAAGACAGCCGGGAGCGCCTGATCACGGGAGACCATATCATCATGTTCCTTGCAGACTCCCTTAATTTAAAGAGTATTGTCGGCACAGTCATGACAAATCAGGCTGTTGCTCAGTTTGCAGCGGACAAAAACATCCCGTTTTACAGAAGTGATGTCGGTGACCGCTTTGTCCGCGAGCTGATGGACAAACATGGCGCGCCTCTGGGCGGAGAAACATCCGGCCACATCATTCTCGATAAACTGAATGTCACCGGAGACGGATTTGCCGTCTACCTGCAGGTTATGGCACTTCTCGCAAAAGAAAACATTACCCTGGCCGATATTTTCGACCGTTATCCGATGATGCCCCAAACCCTGCTGAACCTGCCGGTATCGGAACGTATCCCCTTTGAAAACATTCCCGGATTCCCGGAACTGCTTCGGAAAACGGAAGAAAAGCTGGGCAAAACCGGAAGAATTTTTCCCAGATACTCCGGAACGGAAAATCTGCTGAGAATTCTGATAGAATCGTATTCGGAAGAGCAAAATGAGGAAATCGCGTCTGAAATCTCCGATTTCTTCAATAACAGGAGGATTCAATGACCAGACTTGGCGTGAACATTGACCATGTTGCCACCGTACGTGAAGCCAGAAAAATTGACGAACCGGATCCGGTTCATGCCCTTGTAATTGCTGAATCCGCAGGTGCCGATGGCATTACCGTTCACCTCAGGGGGGACCGCCGCCATATGCAGGAACGGGATATCCGGATTATGGCTCAAATCTGTAAAACCCGGTTGAATATTGAGATGGCCCCGACTCAGGACATGTTCCGCATCGCGTGCGAAATCAAACCGTACAGTGTGACATTTGTCCCGGAACGCCGGGAAGAAGTGACCACCGAAGGGGGACTGGACGTTCTTCTGCACAGCAAAACCCTCAAGCCCCTGATCCAGGATTACCAGGACCATGATATTCGAATCAGCATCTTCGTGGATCCCTCCAATGAACAAATTAAAGCCTGCGCGCGCCTTGGAGTCAAAATCATTGAATTGAATACGGGAAGATACGCAGACGCCACCGGAGAGGAACAGCACAACCTTGAACTGGAAAAAATCAGGAACGCCGCCCGCTACGCCCGGAAAACCGGACTGCTTGTGGCGGCCGGCCACGGCCTGAACCTTCGAAATGTCTCTCCCATTGCCGCAATCCCGGAAATTGAAGAATTGAATATCGGCCATTCCATCATCGGCCGGGCCATTTTCGTGGGCCTGGAAAAAGCCATTCGGGAAATGAAAGAAAAGATGGGCTGATTAAATCAACTATTCTTTCGCAAACCTTTATTTGAAAATCAGGAGAATGAAAATGAAAAAAACAATCGTATTTGCCCTGTTCTTCCTCCCGTTGCAATTACTTGCCGCAGATGGTTTTTCCTGCAGAATTCCCGATTCCGCCACCCCGGCGGCAGCTTTTTCAATACTTCAAAAAAGCTTTTCCTCCATTGCGAAAAACGAGCTTAACTTCAAGAATATTCAGAGTAATGCAAAACTTTTTACCATTGGCACGGAAGAACGGAGTTTCAAACTGAGGAGAAGGACCCCGAAAATCGGCAAATTTCCCGAAATGCACCGGCCGAAATGGAAAAAAGAAAAAATCCGCTTCACCGCAGACATAAAGGACAGGGTTCTCACCGTAAGCCTTCATGCTTCCGCCTACAACAGGCGGGGCAGGAAATGGTATCCGGTTCAATCCACCGGCCGCTACGAAGAAGATGTGATAGACAGCGTTCTCACCCGGGTCATCCAGGGAATTCACGGGCAGACAATGGGCAGCCCGACAGCCGTCACAAACGGACAGGCGCATAGATTGAAGAATCTTCAGCCTTACACCGTTACCAATGCCTACATTTCCCTGCGGGGCGTAAAAAAGCTTGTGGTTGACCTCAGCGATAAAAGCGGAACAATATGGAAAATCTCCATTCCCTACCTGGGGCCAATAAACAACACCTGTACAGCTGTCCGGAAATTCTTTTCCATGTTCACAACAAAGAATATTCGCGCAGGTGTACCGAAAATTTATGATTACTACTGGGCCTATGCTGAAAACGGGGAAATCATGGATGGCATGTATGACCAGCAGGTCCGGACCGCACTGGGCACACCGGACAGTATTATTAAAAAAGGAAAAAACAAAGAAGAATGGATTTATAGAAATGATGAAGGGAGTTACACACTGACAATGATAAATCACGAACTCAACCTGCCGGACAATTCCGGTTCCTGACCTGTGATCATGATTTGTCTCAAAATCAGTCATTTTCCATGATTTTTCCTGTAACTGTCAGACTTTATTTAAGTCTCGAAACGCTAAAACAGACACAGTCTTCGCCCGAACTGCTTTGGAGCGGAATAAGCAGGAAAAAACCGTGAAAAGACAGGAAATTTCAAAGGTTTTCTGTTGACAACTCAAAGAAATCTGAATAATATGGTGAAGTTAATTCGAAATAAGAATTACGGGGATTTGCCCTGAAGAAAAAGGAGGATATATTAATGAACAAAACTGAACTGATTGCAAAAGTCGCTGAAGAAACCGAACTGTCCAAAGGCAAAGTACAGGCTGTGCTGGATGGCATCATCAGTGCTATCGGTGACTCTTTGAAGTCCGGTGATAAGGTTTCTTTTGTCGGCTTTGGTACATTTGAAGTTTCTCACCGTGACGCAAGAACCGGTAGAAACCCCCAGACCGGCGCAACAATCCAGATTCCCGCCCGCAAAGTTGTTCGCTTTAAAGCCGGAAAACAACTCCGCGACAGCGTCAACTAATTAAATATTGATTTGAATGTAAAAAGAGGAAACAAAATTGTTTCCTCTTTTTTTGTGCCTCAACACGATTAACCGGAAACATACTTTTGCGCTACTCTTCTTCCGGTAATTCTCCCGGTGTAACGGCCGGATTGTTTTCGCTACCATTCTTCTCAGGTGAAACTTCCCGTAAAATCGGCAATTTCCCGCCAATCACCTGACTGCCCAGTGCCACGACAACAAGAACGGGAATAAATTTCCAGGTCACTCCCGAAGATATCCGCATCCATGCGATAAAAGGGATGGGAATGTGAATATAAAACAATTTCCATCCAAGTTTTGTCTGGCGTACCCGGAAAATCCCGCAAAAAATGTTAAAAACGATTGTTGCACCGATGATAATTGCGTAAATCATTGTCTTTCCTTAAACCGTCCTTCATCCAGCTGCCTTGCGAGAATGTATAAAACATCCGACAGCCGATTTACATATTTTACATCCAGAGCAAGCCTGTCCGTCCCGTCAGACAACAGGCGCACCATTCGCCGTTCGGCCCGTCTGCAAACAGTCCGGGCAATATCCAAACCGGCAGAGTCTTCCGTAACCCCTGGAATAATAAAAGTTTTCGGCATTGTCACAGATTGAAACAACCTCTCCTCAAACGTCTCAAGTTCAATAAGATCGTTCTCCGCCAACATCTCAAAATGCTTTCGCATCGGTGAATCTTTCGCCGTTGCCACATTGGACGCAATCCTGAAAATGTTTTTCTGAATCGTTTCCACCTGTACGTGCTCGAAACTGTTCTCCGGAAACTTGACTTTTACAAATCCCAGCCAGCTGTTCAGCTCATCCAGTGTGCCCAGCGCTTCGAAAACGACATCGGATTTCAAAACCCGCTCCCCGGAGTAGAGGGACGAAAAGCCGCCGTCCCCGGTCTTTGTCGTAATCTCAGACATGAAACGCTCCACCGGCACAGGAATCAGAAGAAACCCGTATCAAATCATCGGAAAAATCCACAAGGCGCTCCCCGCCTTTCGAGGTGACAACAAAGGTGTTCTCCACTCCAACCGCTCCGAGGCCGGCCACATAGTATTTCGGTTCCACGGCAATGGTCATCCCTTCCGCCAGCGGCCGGTCAAACCGCGGCGCAATCACCGGCAGTTCATCCACTTCCAGCCCGAGGCCGTGGCCGAAGAATTTCACCCGGTTGGAACCGAATCCCATAAAATTTTCAGTGAATCCGATTTCTTCCGAATAAATTGCAGTTTCTTCATAAAGTTTTGAAGGAACTGTGCCCGGTTTCAGCCTTTCGGAGATAAACGACTGAATCTGCAGACAGTTCTGATGCAGACGTATTAGCTCATCCGGCGGTTCACCGGGAAAATAAACCCGGGTTTCATCACAGAGATAGCCCATATACGCACCCATGAAATCCACCAGAACCGGCTTTCCCGCTTCCACAGGGACACGGCCTGCCGGATGAGGCGCGGAAGGATAGAGGCCGGATGACCCCGACGGGCCGTCAAAATTTGTCGGCAGATTGGCACTCTCCCCGGCGGTAATCACACCGAAATACAACTCCGCGTTAAATCCGTTCATCCGGACAACGCCCTGATGGCCGTTTTTTCTGGCAATGTATTCCGCTTCCGCGGCAATATCAAGTTCCGAAAGCCCCGGCCGGATAAAATCCGCCATATGCCGGAACACCGCAGCCGTCTGTTTTCCCGCCTCCCGCATGCAATCCTGCTCAAATCTGCTTTTCACGGAGCGAAGCCATCTGATTTCAGCGGAAACATCTTCAAATATGCAGTCCGGAAGCGCCTGCCGGTATCGCTCAAACAGTGAAACCGGCACCCGGCTCCCTTCAAATCCGATTTTCTCCGGCAATGAACCGTAAGCGCCTTTGATACGACCCGCCAGCTCCCTCAATGAACGAAAACCTTCAATCGCAGTCAACCCGCTCTCCCGGCTTGCCCGCTCAAGGGATTTTCTCACAAGAAACAGATAACTGCCGTTATCAAAAATGAAAAGAAGGCCGTTTTGCGCTGTACCGGTAAAATAATAAAGATTGGTGATTCCGCTTACAAGCCAGGCGTTCCGGCCGGATTCGGCAACAAGTGCGGATGCCTTTTCCAGCCGCTTATCCAGTTCCTGTTTTGGTACCAGCGGATAAGAAAAATCAATCATTTCCCGTTCCGTTTTTCATTGTAAACTCCCAGGCACACCAGTATTCATCCGGATGGCTGTCAGGCGGACAGCAGATACAGCGGGTTTCAATATTCGGGTCAATTGTTTTTACAAAATATTCGTATTCAACCAGCCCCACCGGTTTACAGGGGAAATCCGGCCGTCCGTCTCTCGTTCTGGCGTGTTGGACCCGGCAATCATTCATGTAAATCCGAAGGACATCTCCTTTCCGCTCAATTGTCTGATTGTTGACATAAGCGTACATCCGGTATTTCAATGCCTTTTCCAGTGCGTCCAGCCCGCCGTTTTTCGGAATATTATGCCGTTTCATGATGCGTTTTGCTTCCACCACAGTGAATTTCCGCCATGCGGCCTTATCATATTGAATCGCAGTTTCCATGTCTGTTGCCTCTTCCACTGCAAGAAACCACAACCCGTCATGGGCCAGCCAGTTTTTGCCCGCGTCAGACAGCATGTCAATGAGCGTTTCTTTATCCAGTTCTTTCAGATAATCGTGAAAATCAGGTTTTGACATTTTTCCTCCGGAATCTCGTTATCTCCCTTCTTTTTATACCAGAAACGCGTTCCCTGCACAAGGTGAACAATCGCGAATTCCCCGGCGTTTCCCAAAGTAAATTGAAAAAAATCGGGAACCGTCCAAGCAGCAGACCCGGCAGCACATCTTACCTGTCACGTGCCGGGATTCCGGTTATTCCGATTTTGCCGCTTTTCGTTAAGGGGAAAAACCGGCAATTCGGGTTAACTCCGACTCCGGAACAGTTTATTGCGGTGAATTTGCCTGAAGCCGCCGAAGATATTCATGCGACACCGGCTGCCGGCTCTTTCCCATCCCCGGAGATTCTGGTAAACTATGATGGAAATGGCAGTTAAACGGGAAAATGGAAAACAATCAAATACGCTTGCAGTTGAATTCACAGGGCTGGCATTTGTCTGCATGGGAATCATTATATTCCTCGCCTTAATTTCCTTCAGCCCCAAAGATCCGACGTTTCTCAACAGCGGTACGGTTTCCCGGATTCGCTCCACAAACCTGATGGGAAATTTCGGTGCACAGCTTTCCGCGATTCTATTGCAGCTTTTCGGCTACGCGTCATACCTTTTCCCGATTTTTTTTCTGATTACGGCAATTGTTCTGATGCGGAAAAAGACCTTTCGCCCCATCCTGCTGCAACTCCCTTTTTTCATACTCGAAACAGTTGTAATTGCGGTATTGTTTGCCGTTGTCCTTTCCGATTTTGTTTTAATTGCCTCTGTGGCACCCCTTGACTATGTCAGCGCAGGCGGGTTAATTGGAAATAATATCAAAGGCTGGATGCTCCCGGCCCTGAATACCTGGGGAACGCTGATTCTGCTTCTTTTTCTTCTTATTGCGTTCTTCATGCTGGCAACACGGCTGGGCATTTCGGTAATTATTGCGACGGTTGCCCGGGTTTTTATGGATGCCGGCCGGGCTTTTGCCGCCGTTTTCAGCCGAATCGGCCGGGAATTTCGGATGATGCGGAAAAAAAAGGCGGCAATTCGCCAGATTGACGCGGAAAAAAAGTACAAAGAAAAAATCCGGCAGAAAATAAAAAGCAAAGAATTACCCCCCATCAGCCGGCCGATTCCCCAGGACACGGACAACAATACCAATCCCCTTGATATTGCCGTTCATACCGGACTCCTGCCGAAATCGGGAAAACCCTACAACCCGCCATGGCGTGAAATTTTCATGAACCCCGATCCGGACAACAGCATTGACCGGCAGGATCTATCCAGAAAAGCAAATCTTCTTGTTAAAAAACTGGAAGAATTCAAAGTTACGGGACAAGTGGTCAATATTCATCCCGGCCCCATTGTCACCACCTATGAATTCAAGATGGATCCCGGCATTAAATACAACAAGGTACTGTCTCTCGCACAGGATTTAAGCATCGCGTTAAGTGCCGAATCCATCCGCATTGACCGCACACCGAAAAAACCCACCATCGGTATTGAAGTTCCCAATGACAACAGAAGACTCATTGTCCTGAAGGAAATCATGGACACCGGCGCCTTTCTTTCCGCTCCTTCGCCGCTGACGGTTGTGCTGGGAAAAACCATAACGGGAGAACCGTTTGTCACTTCACTGGATAAAATGCCGCATCTTCTGGTGGCAGGGCAGACCGGCTCGGGTAAAAGTGTGGGGCTCAACGCCATTATCTGTTCCCTGTTAATCCGCAATACACCGGAAATGACAAAAATTATCATGGTGGACCCCAAAATGGTGGAACTCGGCGTGTACAGCAACATTCCCCACCTCCTCACCGACGTAATCACCGATCCGAAAGAAGCCGCTTCCGCACTCTCCTGGGCCGTGGGAGAAATGGAGCGGCGTTATCTGCTGCTGAAAGACGTGAAAGTGAGAAGCCTGGCCAAATATAATGCGGTGGTGCAGGCGGACTTTGTGGATGATGAGAAACACGAAACAATGCCTTATATCATCGTTGTAATTGATGAAATGGCCGATTTGATCATGACGGCACGCGCCCAGGTGGAAGAAAGCATTGCCCGGCTGGCACAGAAAGCCCGGGCAGTGGGCATCCACCTCATTGTGGCAACCCAGCGGCCCAGCCGGGATATCATCACCGGTGTCATTAAATCCAACCTGACCTCCCGGATCTGCTACCGGGTGGCGCAGATGATTGATTCCCGGATTGTTCTGGATCAGGTGGGCGCGGAACAGCTTCTCGGAAAAGGTGACATGCTCTTTTTGCCGCCGGGAACCTCGAACCTTGTGCGGATTCACTCCCCTCTGGTAACGGAAAAAGAGGTCAACAGCCTGGTTTCCTATTTGAAATCATACGGAAAACCGGTGTACATGAACGAAATTAAATCCTACGGCGCGGACGATGAGGACGAAGACGGCGGATTTGAGATCGGGGACGGCTCCACACTCTCCAGCAATGACCCCAAATACCTTCAGGCTGTAAAACTTATCATCGCCACCGGCCAGGCTTCGATTTCTTACCTTCAAAGAAAAATGTCCATCGGATATAACAAAGCGGCCCGATATATTGATATGATGGAACAGGACGGAATTGTCGGCCCTCCGGCGCATCAGGGGGGAAAAGCAAGGGAAGTCCTGGTGGATATTGAATTTCTGGAACGATTAAAGGAACTGGATACATGAGATTTCTTCTTTTTACAGCTGTTGTTTTCGGTATTTTTTATTTTTTTTACAATAAGCTGCGCCGTTTTCTTGCCCAGATATTTCAACCGTTGACCGAAGAAGACAATACAGCGCAGCCCGGGGGCGCCCCCGGCAGAATTAACAAAGGCGAGATGAAACAATGTCCCGCCTGCGGTGTGTATTTCCCCGCCGGAACGGGAGAAAAATCAGGCGGCACCGAATACTGTTCAGCCGAATGCGCAAGAAAAGGGCCTGCTGAATGAGTATGAAAGCGGAAATTGTGGAAATCGGCCGACGCCTCTACTCAAAAGGGCTGGTTGCCGGTTACGAGGGAAATATTTCCGTGCGAAACGGGAACAGCATTCTCATTACCCCTTCCGGCGTCTGCAAAGGGTTCCTCAAAGAAGCCGACATCATCGAAATTAACAGTATCGGAGAAAAAATTGCCGGAAACGGCGTGCCTTCCTCCGAAACCGCCCTGCATTTGAAACTGTACCGTGAACGGAGCGACGTACAGGCAATTGTCCACGCCCATCCCCCTACCGCGACGGGATTCGCCTGTGCCGGACTGGGGCTGGATCAGAGCCTCACCGCCGAAACCGTACTGATGCTGGGAGCGGTTCCGCTGGTTCCTTACGGAACACCGTCAACAGAAGAGCTGCCGGAAGCATTGAACGGATTTACCGGCTACGATGCCCTTCTTCTGGCAAATCACGGCGCAATAAGTGTCGGCAAAACACTGGAAAAAGCCTATTTTTTGATGGAACAGGTGGAACAGTATGCTAAAATCTCTTTTGTAGCAAACACTCTGGGAACTCCGAAGCCCCTGCCCTGTGATGAAGTTGATAAACTCATGGCACTTCGGGAAAAATTCGGAATTCAAACGGGAGATCCCACAGTGTGCAGCCGGAACGGACAGGTAACCCTTTACCGGTTTTCCAGAAACGAGCTGGTAAACCTGATTCAGGAAATCTTAAATGAAGTGGGAGGATAACACATGGGCGATGCCATTGGAATGATTGAGACAAAAGGTCTGGTCGCATTGATTGAAGCCGGTGATGCCGCGGTAAAAGCTGCCAACGTCACACTGGTCAGTTATGAGAAAGTGGGCGGTGGCTACTGCACCATCGTTGTCCGCGGAGATGTTGCTGCGGTGAAAGCCGCAACCGATGCCGGTGCCGCAGCCGCAAGGCGTATTGGCGAACTGGTATCCGTACATGTCATTCCGCGGCCTCATAAGGGACTGGAAGGCACGTTGCCGATTGGCACTTCAAAATAAACAAGCCACTTTTCCTCTGTATTCATTAACTGAAATAAAAAGCAGATGCTTCGGGAGGTTTCGGCCTCCCGTTTTTTTGAAACTCAAAACAGATTCGCCGCACTTTCGGAGAATTTATGCCCCCGTACCCCCCTTTTCGATACTCTATGAAGCCGCATTGTGATAGAATCTCCCGGGTTGTTTGAATTCACAACAGGAGCAGCATTTGACCATGAAACCTATACAGAAAATATCCGAAACAGCAATGAAAAAAGGCCGTTTTCTGGGCACAATACTCTGGAAATGCCGGTTTAGACGGGAAATTATCCTGAAAAACCTGCACATCGCCTTTCCTGAAAAAAACATGAAATGGAAACAGAACGTCGGGAAAAAATGCTTCCAGTCCATTGCATCCGTCCTTTTCCAGTTTATGAAACTCCCGGCCTGTTTTCATTCGGGAGAACTGGATGAAATCCTGAAACTTGAAAAGGGAGAAGAACTTCTGGACAAATACCGGGAACAGGGGGCAGTGCTGGTTTCATGTCATCTGGGAAACTGGGAACTGGCCGGCGCCCGGATTTCCGCAAGCGGAAACAAAGTAACCGCCCTTGCCTACCGGCAGAAAAACAACAGAGTCCATCGTTATATGCACAAAATCAGAACCTCCTGTAACATGGATGTCGTCTACCACAGGGATTCCATGCGGCCGCTGATTTCAAAGTTAAAACAGGGTGAATTCATCGCATTTCTTGCCGACCAGAATACCACTTCCGAGCGGGGTATTTTCGTGGATTTCTTCGGAAAAACCGCAATCGCGGTGGATCTTCCCGCCAAACTTGCGGTGAAATTAAAAAAACCGCTGCTTTTCTTCTGTGCTGTTTATGATGAAAAAGATCATCAATATCACATGAGAATAGAAGAACTGAAATCCGACTCGGAAATGAACCGCCCTGAAGATATTGAAAGAATTGTCACACTTTATACCGCCCGGATTGAAAAGGCAATCCGTCAGCACCCCGAACAATATCTCTGGTTCCATAAACGCTGGAAAACCCGGCCCGGCACAGAGTCAAGCGTCTATTAAGCCTGAAAAACAGGGTGCTTTTCCCGGTTTCCGAACACAGTTGTCATTTCCTCCGCAGCCCCTTTGCTGTATAATAAGCCTGATACTGCTGAATGTGAGGCAAGGATATGTTTGTTGGCAAAATTATCGGAACGGTAGTGGCAACCCGGAAAGACCCGAAACTGGAAGGGCGGAAACTGCTGATTGTCCGCCCTCTTGATGAAAATATGAAAGGGAAAAAAGATTATCTTGTGGCGGTGGACACCGTCAGTGCCGGATTTCATGAGCAGGTACTGGTGGTTCAGGGCAGTTCCGCCCGGATGGCATTCGGAATGAAAGACTGCCCGGTGGATTCCGCCATCATCGGCATTGTGGACAGTTTTGTCATTGAAGACAAAACCGGAGCCGGACAATGAATTTTGTTGAAACTGTTAGAAACGCCGGCATTATCGGCGCAGGGGGTGCCGGTTTCCCGGCTTATGTCAAAATGCAGTCCCGTCCCGACACACTGATTTGCAATGCCGCGGAATGCGAACCCCTTTTGTATACCGATTATTACGTAATTCAAAACAATATCGAAAACATCGTCCGGGGAATCCTGCTGGCCAAAGAACAGCTTGGCGCCGAACGTGCCGTATTCGCCATCAAAAAAAAGCGTCAGAGCCTGTTTCCCTCTATAGAAAAAGCCATACGTGACGCCGGCGGCGGCATTGAGCTTTTTGCCCTGGGGGATTACTACCCCGCCGGAGACGAACAGTCCCTTGTCCATGATGTTACCGGACGCATTGTCCCGCAAAACGGAATTCCCATCCAGGTAAACGTGGTGGTAAACAACGTGCTGACGCTCCTGCAGATCTGGAACGCTATTGAAAACAATGTCCCGGTAACAGAACGCTACGTATCTGTGGTGGGCAGAGTCAAACACCCTTATGTTGCCGTTGTTCCCGTCGGAACCCCCTTTTCAAAATTAAAAGAACTTGCAGAACCGGAACCGGGCACCGTACTGATTGAAGGCGGCGTAATGATGGGGCGCATCGCAAACGAAAACGACACCGTAACAAAAACCACCGGGGCACTGGTATTTCTGGAAGCGGAAAACCCGGCAGTCCGGGAAAAAACCGCTTCTTTTCAATCCGTCACACGGTTTTCAAAAGCCGCCTGCTGCCAGTGTACCGAATGCACCGTCCTCTGCCCCCGGTTCAACCTCGGCCACGATATTGAACCCCACATGATTATGCGCACCCTGAACTACGGGCTGGACGCCACCTCTGCCGTTGCCCAGGCCGCCTACCTCTGCTGTCAGTGCGGCGTCTGTTCAATGTTCGCCTGCCCCTTCGGGTTGAGCCCCAAACGCGTATTCGCGGACTTCCGCGCCAGATTGAAAGAATATACCCTGCCGGCGGCAGCCCACACCGCAGAACCGTTTAACAACGCCAGAAAACTGCCGGGGAAACGTCTGAAAGCACGGTTGAATATCCTGGATATTGACGTAAAACCGGAATTCATCGGCCCCCTGCCCTACTCCGGGCCGTTCAACATCATGATCAAACAGCACATCGGCGCAGCGGCACAACCTGCTGTCAAAACCGGAGACCGCGTGGCGCCGGGGCAGATTCTCTCCAATGTCCGGGAAAACGAACTGGGCACCCCTGTCCATTCCCCCACAGCCGGTGTGGTAACAGAAATAACGGAAAAATTCATTACAATAGGAAGTGAATCATGAGTATGGCAATCGGCATAATTGAACTGAACAGCATCGCCAAGGGGTTTGAAGTCTGCGACGCGGCTCTGAAAACATCTGCGGTGAAACTGGTTACCTCCCAGAGCATCTGCCCCGGAAAATACATCGTATTCCTGAGCGGCAATGTCGCGGAGGTTCAGGCAGCCGTCCGAAACGGAATTGAAGCCGGAGGCCGCCATGTGGTTGACGACCTGGTCATTCCCAACGTCCACGAAGACGTATTCCCCGCACTCTATGCCACAAAAGATGTGGGAAACATTGACGCGCTGGGAGTTATTGAAACCTTTTCCGTGGTATCTTCCATCTTTGCGGCGGATGCGGCGGTAAAAGCCGCTTCGGTCCGGCTCATCGAAATCCGGATGGCAATGGGCCTCGGCGGCAAAGCATTCTGCGCTTTTACCGGCAACGTGGCGGATGTAAAAGCCGCGGTGGAAGCCGGGCTGGAAGCGGTACAGGATAAAGCCATGCTGGTTTCATCCGTTATCATTCCATCCCCCCACGAACGGCTGAAAGACGAAATCCTGTAAAAGAAGGAAAAAGAATCATGCAACTGGCAATCGTCGTCGGCAAACTATGGGCAACCGTAAAAAATCCCGCACTGGAAGGGAAACGGATTCTTGCCTGCCGCCCCATTGACAAACACGGCAATACAACCGGCAGCCTTTTCTTCGCATTGGACAGCATCGGCGTCGGAACCGGTGAAAAAGTCCTGTTTGTTCAGGGATACGAAGCGTCCCATTGTTTTCTGCCGCAGCCGGTCCCCACAGACCATACCGTAATCGCGAAAGTGGACGGAGTGGCGCTGTGAAAATATGCACCGTTTCCGGACAAATCATCTCCACGGAAAAAAACCGCCGGTTAATCGGATATCCCCTTTTAACACTGGACATTCTGGAACCGGACGGCACACCCACCGGGGAAGAACTGGCCGCATTTGATACCATCGGTGTCGGTATCGGCGAACGTGTTCTGGTAACAATTGAAGGAGACGCCGCCGTCCAGCTCATCCGTCACAAAGACGCGCCGGTGGATGCCGTCATTGTAGGCGTTGTGGATCAAGTGGAAATACTTTCCCGGGAGGACAAAGTGAAATGATTGAAGCAGGAAACACACCGGTACTGTTCAGCGTTGTTGTCGCAGTCTCCGCCTTCGCATTCATCGTGGAACAGCGGACTCAAATCGGCAAAAAACTCTCCGGCGTGGTCATCGCCCTGTTTTCCATGATGCTGCTGGCAAACCTGAAGCTGGTGCCGGGGTCCGCCCCGTCTTACGATTTTGTCTTTCACTGGGTTGTCCCTGTTGCCATCCCCATGTTTCTGTTCAAAGCCAACCTCGTGGCCATCTTCCGGGAAACCGGCAAAACCCTCATCGCCTTCCTCATCGGCGGCATCGGAACCGTCATTGGAGCATTGACCATGTTTTTCCTGCTGAACCGGGGGGAAGAGGCATTAAAAGCGCTGGGGCTTTTCAGCGCAACCTACGTGGGCGGCACCATCAACTTCGTTGCCATATCCGAAATCATGAAAATCAAAGGTGACGTACTGGCCTCCGCCGTCGCCGCAGACAACGTGGTGATGGCTGTGGCACTGATATTCCTCTTCCTTGTCCCGACCCTGAAAGTGGCACAGAAATTCTTTAAATTCGATGAAAAAACCTATCTTGCCGAAAATTCGGAAGAAGAACGGAAAGAAACCCTGTTCGGCGGCCGGGACGTTGTATACGCCTTCTCCATTTCCTTCGTCATTGCCGGGCTTTCCATGTATGCCGCCGGGTTTATCGGCCATATTCCGTCCATACTCATCTCCACCGTGGCCACCGTTGCCCTTGCCACCGCCTTTCCCCGTTTCTTCACCAACATCCGGGGCTCGGAAGAAATCGGCATCTTTCTGATGTACCTCTTCTTTGCCGTTGTGGGCGCTTCCGCCGACTTCGGGGTAATCCTGAAAAACGGCATCTACCTCTTTCTCTTCGCGGCAGGAACCATCTCCATTCACCTCACCGTGATTCTTCTCGGGGGCAGGCTGTTTAAAATTCCCCTTCCCGAAATCCTCATCGCGTCCAACGCCAACCTCGGCGGCCCCACAACCGCCTGCGGAATGGCAATGGCAAAACGCTGGGACAAACTCATCGCCCCTGCCGTACTGGTGGGAATTTTCGGCTACGCCATCGCCACATTCATCGCATGGAACCTCGTGGCACTGGTACGAATGTTTACAGGCGCTTGAATAAACCGCCTTGCCGCCGGGTAAAGAAAACAGGAACACGCGGCGGAAATTGGATTCTCCGGAAAAATATCCGCTATGTTATACTGAACCGGAAATATAAGCAGGTAGAAACACATGGGCTTTTTTCTTTTCGTACCGACAATTGACCCCGGAAACCTTAAAATTCCGGATGAACAACTGTCCCGGCTGTCAAAAGACACCGGCCTGGACACCGCCACCCTCAAAAATACATTCTACGGCAGCGGAATTGCCTGCATCCGCGCACATTCCAACCGCGAACCGGTGGAAAAACTCGCGGAAGCCCTGAGTTATCATAATATTCCGAACCTGTTTACCCGGATGGAAGACTTCACCGGCATTCCGGTGCTGAAAGCAAAAAAGCTGATTGCGCAGGTAAACGGAATTGAAATTGTCACAGACAAAGGCCAATTTTCCATTGGATACAATCAGCCCATGGCCATCGCGTCCAACATTAAATGGAGCAGAGACTCCATTCAGCGCAGCGTCATGAAAGCTGAACAATTTGTCATTGCATCCGCCGATTATGCCTTCACCTTTCAGGCAAAAACCGTAACTGTTGAAAACGTACCGGGGCTTTCCAACTACTCCCGCACCCACAACACCGCGCTCTTTCTGGAAAATCTCTTCAAAAACGGCGAAGAACTCTACGTGGACAGCTCCTTTCAGCGCCTGCAAAGCGTTCTCCGGGGTGGATTTCCCCGTTACGCACAATTTCTGTCCAAAGCCATTCACTCCGGTTTCCTGAAAGCGGATTTCCCGGAAGAACTCTTAACCGAACACAAACCGGAAAAGCGGGCCCTTCCCTCCTACAACCACCGGATCTACCGGGGGCTGGACCTCTATCGTCATCGCTACCTTCAAAATTTCCGGACAATTGAGCTGAAACACACATCCATAGCCTGGCTGCTTTTCCTCATTCTGGCATACTCCGGCATCCGCCTGTATTCCACGCCTCTTGTTGCCGCCGCCTTCGGCATCCTGTCATTGAGCCTGAACATCCGTTTTTTTCAGCTTTACCGGCTGAAAAATCTGGTTCAGGACATCCCCCTTTCCAAACTCCGCTCCGTCAGTGCCGGATTTGTGGAAGTCATGGGGCGCATCCACGGCAGAAACCGCTTCATTTCACCGGTTTCAGGAGCCGAATGCGTATACTTCCGCTACACCAGAGAACAGCTGATTAACAGCCGGGACGGAAACCACTGGAAAACAGTCGAAATCGGAGAAGCATTCTCCGAAGACTGCTACCTCGATGACGGCACCGGTATCATCTCCCTGAATTTGAAAAACGCAAACTTCTCAATCAGCTCAAAAGAAACCGTTTACCGCAGTTACGATGAGCTAAACTCCGGGCTGGTACCGGTTCCCGGCATACATCAAACCCGCTATCGGGAAGAATACATTCAGGACGGGCGCACCGTTTACGTCATGGGAACCGCCACACCGGTAAACCCCCTCCGGCGCTTTGGAGAATACCTCCGTGAAATCAAAAAAGACAAAAACAGGCTTCTTCGATTTGACCTTGACGGAAACGGCATCATTGACGAATCGGAATGGCAGGCGGCGCTCCCGAAACTCCGGCAGGAATTCTTAAGCCGCTACATGGACAAAGGCCAGAGTTTCAGCCTCATGATAGACTACAACAAAGACTTCCCCGTTTTTCTAATCTCCGACCAGCCGGAAGAAAAACTGCTGAAAAAACTGAAATGGAAAGTCCCGGCCACACTTGCGCTGGGATTTCTTACATTTGTAATCTTTCTGATCTTACTGGTCAGTATAATTGGAGGGTAAAATGAGTGGATTGATTGTACTCGGAATTTTCCTGTTTATCATCTTCATCGTCATCGCAATGCTGGTAAAAATGTACAACCGGTTGATTTACCTGAAAAACCAGGTACCGCAGTCATTTGCCAACATTGACGTGTTATTGAAACAGCGCCACGACGAACTGCCGAAACTGGTGGAAGTGGTCAAAGGCTACGCCGCCCACGAAAAAGACACACTGGAACGGGTCATTCAGGCGAGAAACCGCTACCTCGCCGCCAACACCATTGACGAAAAACTGGAAGCCAACAACATGATAACCGGCGCCCTGAAACAACTGTTCGCACTGTCGGAAAAATATCCCGACCTGAAAGCCAACGAAAACTTTTTAATGCTCCAGAGACGGATTTCCGAAATTGAAAACAGCATCGCCGACCGCCGGGAAATGTACAACTTCACCGTCACCAACTTCAACACCATCATCCAGCAATTCCCGGAAACCATCCTTGCCGGCATGATGCACCTGGAAAAATTCCCGCTCTTTAAAGCGGAAGAAGAAGACAGAGAGGACGTGAAAATCTCATTCACATCGTAATGCATTGAAATGTGGCGGCAACACAATATCCAATACCCTCTTTAAGAAGCGTAATGGGGGAACCCCAGCCTCCATTACGCCAAACCGCCCCGTTCTTCAAAATCCTTTTTGAAGCGGAGAAAAATGCCTTCACAGCAGTTCCGCACTCAAACGAAAACCCCGCCGGCTCAGGCCCACGGGCGGAACAAATAGAACTGTCCCGGGAACAATATATGCATGACAAAAAATTTGCAAAATTCCAAATTTATAATACAATAAGGTATCGTTACATTTTTTGTGACCCACATCACATTTCTGCACTGGAGGCAAATATGAAAAACTTTTTTCATGGTCTTTTATTATTGTTCTTTGTCTGTGCAATCCCGCTGTCGGCTCAGGAGATACGAAGCGGCAATCTTGATAATCAATCCACAACATTTAACCGGCCGGGACATATCATATACAGCATCAATTGCGATGCGACCTGGAGCTCCCAGTATAACAATGTCCGATATATGGTATTCACCATTTACACAACCGAAGAAGAACCCCTGCAGGCCTTTCTTGCCTGTGCCGAGGGTGACGACAGCTACCTGCTTTTGTATTGTGACGGATTTGACCCTGCAAATCCGACCCAGAACCTTATCGCGGGGGATGACGATGACGGTGAAGATGTTGGAGGTTCGGAATATTCCAGTGCTTTTACTGCATCCGACGAATATGTCATTCACCCCTACACCCTGTATAAACTGGTCGTCACCGAATACGACAGCTATGATGATAGGCTGAGCTTGTTTGCATTAACATTGTATGGAAACGCACATTTCCTTGTGGGCCCTGACCAGATGACAATCACCGCCACAGCAGATTCAGGCGGGACCATTGACCCCGCAGGGGAAATTGAAGTGCCGGTTTTTGGTTCCCAGCGCTTTACAATTCACCCGGACACCGGCTACCACATCGGAGATGTGATTGTGGACGGTACCGGAATCGGCCCTCAAGAAACATATACATTCGATCGTGTCACGGAAAATCATACAATTCAGGCAGAATTCATCAAAAACCAGCCCCCGGTTATCACCTCTTTTACAGCAGACAAAATGTCGGGCCTGGCGCCACTCACGGTGCATTTTAACGTTTCAGCCCACGATCCGGACGGCGGGAACATCGTCCGCTACAACTGGGACTTCAACGGAGACGGGGTAACAGACCAGATCAGCACATCGGGTTCGGCGGATCACCGTTTTGTTGTGCCCGGAAATTTTGCCGTAACCGTCACAGCGGTGGACGACGAGGGAGAAACCGTATCTTCCGAACTAAGTGTCGCTGTCGCAAAATCGGAAAGTATCAACCTTCCCATGCTGACGGACTCGGCATTGAAAAAAGGTGCTGCGGATCCGGATCTTCACAGCGACACGTGGGTTGTGAATACTTTTGATGAAAACGCCACTGTTGTACTGACCGCTTTAAACAGCAATAATGAACCGGTGGCCCAGACAACGGAAATCATTCCCGGCCACGGAAAAACAAAACTGTCCCTCAGCGCCTTCGACGGCCTGGACTACACCACGGTTAAAGCGCACCCGGACCGTTATCTCATCTACTTCAGCGACATAACCGGAAACAATGCCAGAATGGCCTCCTACATCCGGACCCCGCTGAAAGCCGTCCTGATCGCCCCCCACGTTGCTGAAGAAATGGCATACTGGGACACATACGCGTTTATTTCCGATGAAAAACCGGCAAAACTTAATTTGAAAATGGGGACAAAAACCCTGGCATTGACACCTGAATTCACCAACATGTTCAACCTGGGAACATTGGCGGACAGCATGGGAGAAAACAGCGAATCCGCCATGTGGGACAAATTCATCAGCTACACCGACAATCCCTTTTCCGATACCAGCCTGATGACCGGATTTGAAATGTTTATCAAACACGGCGGAGACGGCGCTGCGACGGAACTGGAGGGTACAGGCTCCACAAAACTGTATATCCCCCACATTCCCTCGGAAACCGACATTTTCTGGACCGGTTTCGCATTTGTAAATTCCGGAGAAGAAGATGTAACCGCCACGGCAACCTTTTACTCGGATTCAGGGGAAGTAACCGGCACAAGTCAGATTACAGTACCGGCACACTCAAAAGTCAAAGGGTTGATGAGCGACCTGTTTCCCGATGCAGGCAGCGGCGCCGCCTGGGGAATTGTCACCGCCGCAAAAAAACTTGTCGGATTGGAACTCTACGGTACCGCATCCGGCATCTGCGGATTCTCATTGAAAGGGGAAAGCGCCACCGACGGCATCTTCCCGCTGATGGTAACCGGGGAAAACAACTGGACAGGCATTGCCCTTGCCAACCCGAATGGACAGGAAGCGGAAGTAACCATTGACCTTGTACAGGCGGATGGCACCCTCGTGGCAACTAAAACAGCCTCCATACCGGCAAACGGACGGTTCTCATTTGTAGCGGCCGATTACTTCAGCCGGTACAACCTGAGGGAAACCGACTATCTCCGTTTCCATTCCCAATACGGGCTGATCGGCGTTGAAGCCGGCGGTGATACCGGGCGCACCTTCATGGTGGCACTGGACAGCGAAAACTGATTCGAAAACAAAAACGCTGAACCGGAGGGGGAGTACGGCTCCCCCTCCTTTTTTTCACCCCCGCCCGCAAAAAACAGGCCGAAACCGGCTGTTCATGAAAAACCGCCGCATCCGGCAACTGCAAAAAACAAAGGAAAAAGATAAAAAAAGAGGCAGGATAAGGTATAAAAAGTTT
>JAADGL010000065.1 GCA_013152385.1 Acidobacteriota bacterium | reverse complement strand
CATTGACGACTTCATCCGGTGTCTGTCCTGCCCGTTCCTCGCCCAGCTCGTCCGCCACGTCATTTTGTGTGTCGTTATGTTTGCTTGCGGCCCATGTGTTGTAGGTTACATGGTCTGTATCCGGGAACCGGAGATTCCCGTGGCACTGCCCGCAAAGCTGGCTGTTGTTTTCCATGACCTGATGTTCTCCGGTGGAGGAATTAAAATAAGCCGGTTTTCCGGGGTTATGTTGATCATGGCATGCGATACAGGAGACGTTCGGCCATTCATCCTGATGGGCGATGGTGGTATCCGCTGTAAACTGTCCGTCTGTGGTGGTGAAGAAATAATTCAGCGCCTCCGTTTCGCTCATACCGCCGTTTGCCAGTACTGCGGTGGGGCTGTGGCATGCGATACAGTTCTCCGGATCATCGCCACATTGACGACTTCATCCGGTGTCTGTCCTGCCCGTTCCTCGCCCAGCTCGTCCGCCACGTCATTTTGTGTGTCGTTATGTTTGCTTGCGGCGGCAATGGAGTTCAAAAGAGGATGATTTGTATCTGAAAAAGTATTGCTGATGTGACAGGTGGAGCAGTCGGAAATCATTTGTTCCGGATCCAGATCTGCGGGATTTATGATTCTGCTAATGTCTCCTCCGCCCAAAATATGAGCCGAGCCGGGCCCGTGGCATCCTTCACACCCGGTGTTCAATAGGTCTTTGAATCCGTTGTAATCAATATCGGTGTAGGATGGATCATCCGGTGAGTAGAGAGTTGCAATAAAGGGGGTGAATATCCATTCCCCGGATTCATCCTGCTGGAGCCCCCGGCTTGCCATGCTGTGGCATTGGCTGCAATTCCGGGCAAATGAACTCGAATTGTCGGCTGCAAGAATAGTGGTAGTTGTTGTCGAATTAAATTTGGGCCGGTTTTCATCGTCGTACCAGGCTTCTTTATGATAGAGCTCATATTGCCCGGTTTTTTCATTGTATTTTACTGGGGAAACATAATTGCCCATAGAGTATTTTCCAGCCTTGTCACTGACCGGGACCCGAACCACATAGAGTTGGCCCCATTTCCCGGTTCCACCGATTGTGGCGGTCACTTCCATTTTCAGTTCCCCGATGGAAATAAAGTATTTTCCATTGTCCGCTGAAAGAACAGGCGCATAGGGTTTTAAATTGTCAAAAGCGGAAGAGATCAGATTGAAGTCAAGTCCCTGAACGAAATCATCTATTCCGTTTCTGTCATAATCCGCCACAACGCCTTTTCCGGAAACCAGGGAATATTCGGTTCGGGGTTCCCGGACGTCCAGAGCATGACGTGTGCCGCGCCAGCCGGACTTGGTCGGGTGGCATGCGATGCAGTATTCCGATCCCACATACAATGCCTGATTCCCGGTTTTTTCTTTCCCTTTTTCCCTTTTCAGAACAGGCAGGAAACGGGTCAGTGTTTTCACAGGCTCGACAGGCTGTCTGAAAGAATCAGCCGGTTCCCGGTAATTTCCTGCCGTTCCCGCCAAAACAGATGGAACAGCTGCCCCGAAAAGCAGGGCAATTGTCAGAATAAGTTTAAACCTCATATTACTTCTCCTTTGAAGAGAAAATTAGATCCATATTAAATTATTCAAGAAATACCGCACTGGTATTGGAGCCGTGGATTGCACTATGGCAACTTGTGCACTGACGGAATTTCGGATCCGCGAGATTATGGAAATCCGGTGTGTCACTGTGACAGGACAAACACAGGAAACGTGTGGTGTTTCGGTTCAGAAGGTTTGGATTCGTTGAACCGTGCGGATCATGGCATTCCGAACAACCCCGGTTTTGTGTTCCAAGGTGGACATACATAAACGGCCCACCGGTTTCCGGATGACATGTGCTACATTTCTTATCTACTTTATTCTGCCGCAGTTCAATTTTCGTTTTGTGAGGGTTATGGCAGGATAAACACACATTTCCGAAAGGATCTGACGGATGATGGTATGGCCGGTTCATTTTTGCCTTTTCTCCGGCATGGCAGCGGGTGCAGAGCTTAGCGGATATGTTTTTCAACAATCTTCTCTCAGGCCGTTTCCCATTGTCAGTGAAAACGGGAGAATGGCCAAGCGAATGACATTCCAGGCAGGCTTGTCCGTTTGACAGATGGGAAGACAGCAGCGGATGTTTGTCTGAATGGCATTTTGTACATGTGGCCACAATCTCTTTCGCCGAACTGTTCTTAAATGAACGAATATTGTTTGCCGATGGATCCTTTGCATGGGCATTCCCCGGGCCGTGGCAGGCTTCGCAGCTGACGTGGTTTGCGAATGTGTGCGGGGTGCGCGCAATTGAAGCTTGAACACTGTCGTGACATTCCAGACAGCTGTTGTTGCCCTCATCCCCCAGAACGGGAATTGAAAGGGCAACGCATACCATCACAGCAAATAAAAAACTGAAATAGAACCTTGCTCTCATTTCCCCCTCCTATTGAAACAGCCAGCGAATGCCGACAACAAATTGATTTACGTTATAGTCATGGATATTGGAAGCGTTCTCATTGTAATCGTAATATCGCAAAGAAAGCAGCCCATAGAGTGTTTTTGTAAGTTTATACTGGCAGGAAGCTATCCCGTTCCAATGGGATAAGGGGAATGAACTCCCTGTATCATCAAGATAAAAAAATGACACACGGCCTGATAAGCGTTCGGCTGAAAATGTTCCGAAAGCGTAAACGCCTTTCTGATTTGTGTTATATGCTTCAATGGAAGAAGCCGGAACTTCATTCTCGTTGAACAGGAGGTTGTTTGAGAAATCAAGCTTCATCATTGTGTATCCGATGCCCAGCGCGAAGCCCTTTGCCAACGAAAACTGCAAAGAAGTATCCAGCAGTGTGCTGTTTCTGTCGAGTTGTATTCCAGGGTTATTGTTTTTCAGCTTGGCGTTTTGAACCATCATATTCCATGATACAGAGTCCGAAATCATCCAATCTCCGGAAAGAGAATATCCGTTCCGTTTGTCTCCTGCGGTGCGGTATACAGGATTATCAATACTTTCATGAAATACCGAAGCCTTCACATTTCCGGCCGAAAGCCGATATCGGCTGCTCAACTCCACGTGATTCGTTGTATAGTCTTCATCAATGATTTCATCCGACTCTCCGTTTTCAGATGTGAAATGGCGGAGATGGCCGTCAAGCTGCCGGAGAGACAGCGTGATATCCCATTCCTGTTTTGGAGAATATTTGAATGAAAGGCCATGATTCAATCGTCGGTTACGGTAATAAAAACCACTGGCAACGGAATCGGATGTTGTTACCAGCGGAGAATCCGATGTTCCGTAAAGCAGCATTGTCCGGTCCACATTCAATGTCGTATCTGTTTTTAATTCACGCCAGGACAAATCATATGAAACAACCAGGGAGTCAAAAGCCTGGACCGACATATTTAATCCGGCTTCATTTGTCGGAGCATCCGAGTTTCCGGCAAATGTCATTAGAAAATCAGTTCTGGACCCGTAATCGGAAAACACATATTGCTTTAAATCCACCACATCATTGTCTATTGTGGCATCACTGTGTGAAAAACGTACGGAAGCCCACCATTTTCTCCCCGAGTATTCCAGTTTTGTGCTGGAAATCGGGATTGTAGATTTTACTCTTCCTGAACGCAGCGGCGTTAGCACAGTCCCAAATGTGGAAAACCCTTCGCCTGTAACTGTTCCGTCCTGGTAACGGCTTTTTTCATCAACCGTGACCCAGGATTGGCGAAAAATCAGTTTTAAGGCCCCTTTGTGATAGTCCAGCCCTGCGGTGTAACGTTGTCGGTCAGTGTCCCTGTTCAGTCGAAGTGCGTAAATATCATTCCACTCTGTAAATGGTTGATTCATTGCGCCTTTTGTTTGTACAAGGCCATATCCTGCAATCAGTGCGAAATTTCGGAATCCGGTCCATCGGAATTCTGCCGAAACGTAATTTCGTGTCAAATTCCGGTTATTTGCACCATAGTTGTAAACGTCATCGTTAAAATAATCCCGGTTCCAGCTCTGTTTAAGTGTAAAACTGTATCGCCCGGTTTTTTTTAACGAAAAACGGACGACCCGGCCTGTCCCCAGGCGATCACCGGCCCGTGCTTCCAGTGACATTGTTTCAAACCAACTTCCGGTATCCGGATTTCGTACATTCAGTTTGAGATTTTGTAGCAGAAACCCATCCGAGGAATCATAATGATTTCGGAACCACGGGCTGTCTCCTTCTGATGAAAGGAAGCTGTAACCGAATGATACATCTGTCTGTGTATCCATCTGGCTGCCGGCAGACACCGGCAAAGCAGCGGTACAGAATATAATTAACAAAATGAGTACTTTCACAAATAACCCCCTTAAAATTATGAATTATTTCAAAGAACATGGTATAAATTTACAGGCTAAATAAAATAATAAAACGCTCTATATAAAAAAGTAGTCCGATTTATAGATACTGTCAAGGAGTTATGTGGAATTTTTTTTCATAATTATAGAAAAGTTTCTCAATATTAAATAACTGGAAATGCTAAAGACAATCATTAGTAAATGATATTTTTAATTAACTGTCGCCAATTTCTTAAACGATTCCTCTTGGGAGGGAAATTTCGGATGTGCAGACTCGTTACCGATTATGAATGTTCTTTTCAACTCTTTCATTCAAATTGATTTCAGGGTACAATGTTTAAGAAATAAGGTTTGAGGCAAACCGGAGGAGGTCATGAAAAAACCGGATGTACGGCCCAAACGGAACGCTGCCGGAAAATATTATGTAGTTCAGAAGGAATGCATTATGTGTCAGGTTTGCGTGGCAATGGGGGACGGATATTTTGAAATGGACTGGGATGAAGAAACCGCTTACGTGACCAGTCAGCCGTCCGGAAAGGCTGCTGAACAGGGCGTTCGTGAGGCAATGTTAAGCTGCCCGGTGGACGCAATTAAAGATGACGGGGAGGAATTTAAAGATGGTGGAACTGATCAGTTTGGTGTTTAAGTTTGTTCTGATGGTGCTGGTTCTTTTTCTGGGATTTGACTTTATGGCGGAATCATTCACCGACAAAAGTTTTTTTCCCGATGAGCTGGCATTGCCGGCTGCCGTAACCCGGCCCATTGGAATTATTCTGTCCATCGGGGCGGCACTGGCAATAGTGTGGCAGCTGATTCGTCTGTAAAAAAGCATTTTTCCGGAGCTTTTGCCGAAAAAGTGTCGGCAATCTGGCTTCGAATGAAAGGGTACCGGATTCTGGCACGGAATTACCGTGTCCGCGGCGGTGAGCTGGACATCGTGGCCGGGAAGGGAAACACACTGATTTTTGTGGAAGTAAAATATCGGAAAACCGCCCGTTTCGGAAAAGCGGATGAGTTTGTGGATGAGCGCAAACAAAAAAAGCTGAAACTGGCGGCAAAGTTTTATATGGCGGAAAAACGGCTGAACCCGGAGCATCAGAATTACCGTTTTGATGTGGTGGCAATTGACCGGTTTCGTCTTCGACATATAAAAAACGCATTTTCGTAAACATTTTTTTAATAAATTGAAAGAGGTGGGGGCATGACGCTTGTAAAAAACGCAGTGGGACGCATGGTTCCGACGGAGATAAATGGAAAACAGGTTACACCGTTCCGGGGAATTGGGCAGCATCGGCCCGAAGGCCGTAAAGCCGGGCCGCCCATCCCCAGCGGCGCGGATTTTGTGGGCAGCAAACTGAAAAATTCCATTGATGAAGTCCTGGACAGTGCCGAGTTGAAAGACGGAATGACCATTTCTTTCCATCATCATCTCCGCAACGGCGACAAACTTGTCAATCTTGTTGTGGATAAGCTGGCAAAACGGGGAGTGAAAGGGATAACACTGGCGCCGTCTGCGCTGTTTCCGGTGCACGAACCTCTTTTGAACCACATCCAATCCGGGGTGATTGCCAATATTGAAGGCTCCATGAACGGCCCCATCGGACGTCTGTGCACAACCGGCGGATTCCGGAAAACCGCCATTCTCCGGTCCCACGGCGGGCGCTACCGTGCCATACAGGATGGAGATTTACACATAGACCTTGCGTTTATCGCCGCTCCTTCCGCCGATTCACACGGAAACGCCAACGGCGTTCACGGGCCGTCGGCTTTCGGTTCCATCGGCTTTGCCCTTGCGGACTCTCTGTATGCCGACCAGGTGGCAGTGGTGACCGACAACCTTGTCCCCTTTCCCTGTTATCCCTGGGCGATTCAGGGTGGGAACGTGGATTTCGTAGTCCAGGTGGATTCCCTCGGTGACCCGGAGAAAATTGTTTCCGGTACCACAAAAATAACCACCGACCCTACGCGGCTGAAAATTGCCCGTTTTGCGGCGGAACTGGTCCGGGACACCGGACTGGTGGAAGAGCCGGAATTCAGCTTTCAGGCCGGGGCAGGGGGGATGTCGCTGGCATTTGTCAAATATCTTGGTGAATTCATGCGGGAAAAAGGCGTGTCCGCGGCCTTTGCCAGAGGCGGTTCCACCCAGCTGCTGGTGGATTTGCTCAACGAGGGAATTGTCAAATACATCCTGGATGGCCAGTGTTTTGACATGGCAGGCATCAAGTCCCTGGCGGAAAATCCCCGGCACATTGACACCAACCCGTTTACCTCCTACTGCTACCACACAAAAGGATGTTTCGCTCCGAAAGTGAAAGTCTCGGTATTGGGTGCCACTGAAATAGACGTGAATTTTAACGTCAACGTCAATACCCACTCCGACGGCTGGCTTCTTCACGGCATCGGCGGGTTTCAGGACACGACAGATGCCTGCATGACCGTGATTACCGCACCGTTGACACGGAAAACCCATCCCATCGTGGTGAAAGACGTGGTAACGGTTACGGCGCCGGGAGAAGCCATTGACGCACTGGTCACCGAGCACGGAATTGCCATTAACCCCCGCAGGCAGGACATACTGGATCGGCTGAAAAATACGGATCTGCCTCTCGTGACAATGGAAGAACTGTACGATAAGGCAACGGAACTCATTGGCGGGAAACGTGCCCCGAAACCGGAAACAACCGACAAAATAGTTGCAGCCATTGAATGGCGGGACGGAACCGTCATTGACGTAGTGCGGCAGCTGGCACCGGAAAACAGGGGGTAGCGGATGAAAATCGGTATTATCGGACTGAAACAAAGCGGGAAAACAACCATATTTAACGCCCTTACCGGCCAGGCGGCGCAAACCGGCTACGGAGCCAACAAACTGGAAGTGAACATGGGAACGGTAGCGGTGCCGGATGAACGTCTGGATCGCCTTACCGAAATATTCAACCCCAAACGACAGGTCAATGCCACCGTAGAATACGTGGACGTTGCCGGTGTGGAAGGGGAAAAAGCGGTGGACCCGGCACTTTTGAACCAGATCAAAGTCACCGATGCCCTTCTGGTGGTCATCCGCGCCTTCGAGAGTGACGCGGTGGTTCATCCCTTTGGTTCGGTGGATGCAATCCGGGACTTTCAGTCCCTGATGGACGAATTTCTTCTGTCTGACCAGGCAATCGCGGAAACCCGCATCTCACGGATTGAGAAAGTTGTCAAATCCAATAAAAACGCCCCGGAAAAAAAAGAATATGACCTCTTGCAGCGGGTCATTGCCCACCTTGAAGAAATGAAACCTCTCCGGGAAATGGAACTGAAAGAAGAAGAAAGAAAACTCATTCGCGGTTTTCAATTCCTGACGCAGAAACCGGTTCTCGTTGTCTTCAATACCGGAGAAGGAGACGAAGCATCCGGCCTCCTTTCCCGTTTCCGGGAAGCATCGGCAGGGATGAAACACATTGATGCCATTGCCGTTTCCGGCGAAATTGAAATGGAAGTCAGTCAGCTTTCACCGGATGAACAGCCCATGTTCATGGAAGACCTGGGGCTGGAAGCGCTGGCGAAAGACCGGGTCATTCAGGCCTCATACAGCCTTCTGGGCTACATCTCCTTCTTCACCGCCGGTGAAGACGAGTGCCGGGCATGGACCATCCGAAACGGCACAGTTGCCCGGAAAGCCGCGGGCGAAATTCACTCGGACATCGAGCGGGGATTCATCCGGGCCGAAGTGGTTCATTACGACGACTTCATTGCCCTGGGCACAATGGCAAAATGCAAAGAAGAGGGGAAACTGAGGCTGGAAGGGAAGGAGTATGGGGTGACGGAGACATCATAAACTTCCGCTTCAACGTCTGACGTCCACTGTTGCGCGATGGCTGCGTTGTCACGGGAACAGCAATGCTCACGTACCTATCGGTACGCTGCGCTTCCTTTTCCCGTTCCGCCTTGCCCTCACACAACATTGAACGTCAGAATGGGGGTGATTTACCGAAAACAATTTCCTGCTTACGAAAATTGATATTTCTTGACTACGGACAGATAAAGAATAAAATCAGTATATCAAAGCTGAGGTTCAAGAAATTTTTTGCTCAATGTGGTTGGATTTTTTATGAAAAAAATGGAGAAATTGCTAAATTCTGGATAGAACCGGTGAGATTAGCCTGGAGCAGAGGCTATGGCCGATTTGAGATATTGAAGATTCAGAAACTGGTTGAAAAAAATTATGAATTGATAATGGAGGCATGGAATGAATATTTTGGCGACT